>CAMFHP010000165.1 GCA_945952225.1 uncultured Myxococcaceae bacterium | reverse complement strand
GGGGATTGAAAATCCCCGTGTCGGCGGTTCGATTCCGTCCCTGGGCACTCAACGACTCCCGCGTGTGAGTCGAACGCCCGCAGCGCCCGCATCCACCGAGAGGCAGATGCGGGCGTCGCGCATTTGGGGGTTTCACGGCGGCGCAGGCCTCGTTTGCGACCGCGTCCGTCGGTCTGGTGTAGCTTCGCCGCGATGGAACTGGTGCGGCTTCAGAAGATCTACAACGACTGCAATCCCGACGAGTCGCTGCGCCCCGACGACCCGCGCAACATCGACCTCGACGCGCACTACACGGGGGCGTCGGCGCTGCGTGGCGGCCCCTGGGTCGCGCAGATGGCCCGCCAGGTCGAGCTCTCGGGTTCGAGGCCCGTGTGTCGACTCTTCACCGGCCTCCGCGGGTCGGGAAAGTCCACCGAGCTGAAGCGCCTCGCCGAGCGCCTCCGCGCGTCGAACCCGGGACCGAAGCTCCTGCCCGTGCTCGTCGACGCCGAAGAGATGCTCGACCTCTCGGCCTCCATCGACGTGCCCGACATCCTCGCGTCGCTGGTGCTCGGTGTTGAACGCGAGGTGCTCAAGGCCGAAGGACGCAACCCCGAAGACGCGCTCAAAGACGGCTATCTCCGCCGTCTCGGCGACTGGTTGCAGCGCACCGACGTGACGCTCTCCTCTGCGGAGTTCGGGGACGGCGATCTCGTGAAGCTCGTGCTGGAGATGAAGACCCGCGAGAGCGTGCGCCAGCGCATCCGGGCGATCGTGGCCTCGCACCTGACGACCTTTCTCCGCGGCGTGCGCGATGAGCTGGCGCTGCTCGACCAGCGCGCGAAGGCCCGCGGCTTCAACGGCATCGTCGTGATCTACGACTCGCTGGAGAAGCTCCAGGGCATCAGTTCGAACTGGTCGTCGGTGCTCCAGAGCGCCGAGCGCGTGTTCGCCAACGACGCGACGTACCTCCAGCTCCCGGTGCACGTGCTCTACACGGTGCCGCCCGCGGTGGCGCTGCGGCTGCGCGTCGACGTGCACTACCTCCCGATGATCAAGCTGCACGCGCAGGACGGCACGCGCTTCGATCCCGGCTACGAGGCCGCGCGCGAGATCATCCGTCGGCGCGTGCCCGACGAGGTGCTCAACGAGCTCCTGGGGGCCACGCAGCGCGAGGCGCGCATCGAGCGGCTCATCGCGTGGTCGGGCGGATATCCCCGCGAGATCGTGCGGCTGCTCCAGTCGATGCTCGAAGCCGAATCGCTGACCTCGGAGCAGGATTTTCTCCGTGTGCTCAACCGCGCGGGCGACGCCTACCGACGCGTCGTGCTCGCGAGCGGCGCCATCGACTGGCTGGAGCGCGTCGTCCACGAGCAGGCCCTCCGCCTGGAGAACGACAGCGATCGTGAGGCCGCCGACCGCATGCTCGCGGCCAACGTGGTGCTCCGCTACCTCAACGACAGCGAGTGGTTCGAGCTGCACCCCGCGGTCTACGAGCTTCCGCGGCTGAAGCAGGCCCGCGAGAACGCGCGCGAGGCGAGGAGCCGTGTTCCCTGAACCGCCCGCCGCGTGGCGCGAGGCGCTCCGCGCGCACCCCGAAGTGCAGCGGCTCGCGCGCGCGCTGACGCTCTCGCAGCGCTTTCACCTCTACCTCGTCGTGTGTGTAGGCCCGGTGGTGTCGTCGGCGATCGTCGACGAACTGAAGCGCTCCGTGTCCGCCGCACGCGGCGCGGAGGTTGAGCTTCGATGGCTCCCGCACGCACCGGGCGTTCGTGGTCCCTCGCCGCTCACGCAGGGCGCGCTCGCCGACGCGGTGCTGCGTCCACTGACCGCGCCCGACGAGGCGCAGCGACGACACGGGGTGATCCACGTCGTCGACGCGACGGCCGCGGGCGAGCGCGACGGCGACGTGTGGACGTGGTGCTTCCAACGACTCAACGAACAGCGGAACACCATCGCGCAGCACCTCGCGGGCGAGCTGGTGCTCTTCGTCACGGCCTCGCAGGAGACCGGGCTCGCGACGATCGCGCCGGACCTCTGGTCCATCCGCAGCGGCACCTACGTGGTCGACGTGGAGGCACCGCCGCTGCCGATCCCGCTGTTCGTACCGACCGATGAGATCGCAGCAGACAGTGTCGTCGAGCCCGCACTTCACGTCACCGACCGCGAGGAAGCGGAGCGTCAGTTGGAGGCCGCGCGGCGTCGTGTCGCCGAGCACCCGAAGGATCTGACGGCGAAGGCAGCGCTCGTGCTCAGGCTCAGCGAGCTTGCATTGCTTCGAGGCCGCGCCGGTGACACCGCCGACGCGTCGCGCCTGAATCAAGAGGCCACAGCAATCGCGGAAGCGTGGCCGCTCGACAACTGGTCTCGTCCATACGCGCTGAATATCCTTGCAAGCACCTACTTCTTGGCAGCGCTGAACTTGAACCGTCGAGGCGCAAACGAAGAGGCGCTCGCGCTGCTGCGTGAGAAGGTGCTCCCTGCGAGCGAGGCAGCCGATGCCCTCGACCTCCAGGCGCGTGCGTTGCAACTTGTTGCTGACCTTCTCACAGCGCAGGGACGCCATGAGGAAGCGCTGCGAATCTTGTGCGACGAAGTGCTGCCACGCGTCCGCACGATCGGCGACGA
This sequence comes from uncultured Myxococcaceae bacterium, assembly GCA_945952225.1. Classification (GTDB taxonomy): domain Bacteria; phylum Myxococcota_A; class Polyangia; order Polyangiales; genus CAISKJ01. Next base: position 10,695 of record CAMFHP010000165.1, on the reverse strand, counting down.
ACACGCGGTTGCCACCACACTGGGTCAGATCGCCAACAGTCTCACCTCCCTCGAACGAATCGATGACGCGTTGCGCCTTTGGCGTGAGGAGGTGCTGCCCCTGTACCTTCGCCTCGGCGACCGACGAAGGGTCTGGAGCGCTCGGTTCACGATCGCAACCCTCCTCCTACAGCGCGGCCTCATCGAAGAAGCGCTTCACACCCTCCGCGAAGAGATGCTCCCCATGTACGCAACGATGCCTGCAGGAGCGGAACTCATGCTCTCGCAGGCTCTCACGGCACTGGCGCTTCTCCAGCGCGCATCGCCCTCCCCCGAAGACCTCCGCGACGCAGCCAACCACCTCACGAACGCCTACCTCACCGCCCTGCGCCTCAAGGCCCCACTCGTCGCGGAGATCCGCGCGATCGCCGAGCGGCACCACATCGTGCTGCCCGACGCGGCCCCCACGCCGTAGTCCCAACTACCCCCGCAGCCGCCAGTACACCCGCAGCAGCGTGCGCGGCGCGCAGTGCTCGACCACCACCGTGTGCATCTCGCCCTCGCGCGTGATCGGCAGCGGACGCTCCAGCCCCGTGCCGAGGTCCGTCGCGCTCGCGAAGGGCTCGCACCCATCCTCCGCGAGCGGACCCACCGTGAGCACCGCGCGCTCGCAGGGATAGCGGTTGAACAGCCCCGCCCACTCGTACGGCGACGTGTCGCTGCCGTACGACTGCTCGGCCTGCGCGACGTCGGCCGCGAAGCCGCGGTCGAGCGTGTAGCGGCTCTCGCCCTGGAGCTTCAACTCCAGCTCGGCGCCGAGGGGCAGCGCGTCGCCCAGGTGGTGCGCGTCGAAGACGTTGCGCAGCTCGCTCCCCGGCGCGCCCGCCACGCGCTCGCGGTAGCAGAAGCCCTCGGGATTCGACCGGACCGTGCGCACCACGCGGGTCACGTCGGCGCTCCACAGCGGGCCGAGCGTGTGCGTGAAGCGGAAGGTCGCGCGGTTCTCCGCGAGGCGCTCTCCCCCGCCGTCGGGCGCCGCGTCGGGAACGGTCTCCGTGAGCGTCCATCGGGTGCCGTCGCGCAGCGCGCGGAGCATGGGGCGCAGCGTGGTCTTCGCCGTGCCGGGCGGTCCGTCGGCGTCGCGGTAGAGCACCGTGTCGATGTGCAGCGCGTCGCCGTCGAGGTCGATCACGTTGAACGAGGGCCAGAGCCGCGGCGTGGGCGCAGCGCGGTCTCCCTCGCGCGCCGGGGCGTCGCTCACGTCGGCGTCGTCGTGCACGCCGAGCGACCACGCTTCGAACACGCCTGCGCTTCCCGCCGACGCGAGCACCACGTCGCCGTGGCCCTGAAACACCCCGCGCGCGAGGCGCACCGTCGGGTAGTGCTTGTGCCCGTGCAACACCGCCACCGCGCGCCCCAGCGTGTGGAGCGTCGAGAGCGCCGTGCCCGCGCCGAGCGCCGTCATCGTGAGCTCCTCGCGGTCGCCGCCTGCGATCACCGCGCCGAGGCCGCGCTGCGCGATGCGCGCGAAGATCCCCCACCCCTCGGGAAACTGGATGCGTCCGAGGTCGGTCAACGGCGTGGGCACCAGGTGGTGGTGCATGAGCAGCAGCACGGGGCGCCCGTCGGGCGAGAGCTTCGACGCGACGGCGAGCAGGTCCTCCTGGCGCAGCAGTCCGCCCGCGGAGATGTACCCGCCGGGGAGCCAGCTCGAATCGACGAGCACCACGTAGACGGGCAGCCCGTGATCCTTCGCCGGGAGCAGCACCATGGGCCGCGCGTGACGGGTGCCGTGCACCGTGAGCGGGCCGTCGCTCTGGAACTCCACGAGCGCGTCGAAGAGTTCCGTGCGATGCGGCGAGGCCACGCCGAGCCCGCGCACGTCGTGGTTGCCGGGCACCACCACGAGATGCGCGCGATCGGTCGCGTCCCACAGCCGTTTGAAGAGTTCCCGCGCCGCGGGGAGCGCGGTCCCCGGGTCGAGCGTCGAGCTCTGAAAGAGGTCGCCCGTGATCGCCACGAGGTCGACGCGGCGCGCGCGTGCGACGCGCTTCACCGCGTCTTCGAGCGCCTCGAAGAGACGCGCCTGCGTGGGTGACGTGCCCAGGTGCACGTCGGAGAGATGAACGATCCGCGAAGCCATCGCGTGAACCCCCGGTCTGCGCGTTTCGGGCGACGGAGCCCGAGGCGCACCACCGAAGCTACCGCGACCGCCGCGACCGCCGACAGGGCCAGATTTCGGGGGCGGATTTCCGGGGAAGTTTTCGCGCAAAACCCCTTCTTTTCAGGCATATCGCCGAAGACTATGGCGCCATAGCCTTCTCCCCCGCGGGGCGGTCCCAGCACGCGCGATGTCAGCCCCGGAGGCGCTCATCCGTCATGGCGGGGAGACGGTGCGTGGGGGGCGCGCGGAGCGTCACCGCCGCCCGTGGGAGGACGCCATGCCCGACGATGTTCCTACCGCGACCGCGAACCGACCGCGACGACGTGTGCTGCTCCATGAGTCCGTGCACGACTGGTTGCACGCGCCCGACAGCGATCCGCAGCTCACGCAGCGCGCGCGGCTGCTCCTCTGGCAGTTCTTCGCCAACGGCACGCCCACGCAGGTGAAGCCCGTCCGCGGCGTCGCGCGCGGATGGCTCCGCAGCGACCTCGGCGGCAACCACGGGCACCACTTCTACCTCTGGTGGGCCCGCGCGGGATCGCCCCCCGTGAAGCACCTCGGACTCGCCCGCGACGAGGTGCTCCTCCGCGCCGTGCGCCACCACGACGAGACCGACCTCACGCTCGACCCCGGCACGCGCGACGCGTGGCTCCCCGTCGAAGCCCCCGAACTCCGCGAGCTCAAGCTCGAACCCGCGCCGTCACCGCAGCAGCGCGCGGTGCTCGACGCGCGCGCCCGCGTCTCGCTCCTCAAGGGCCCGCCCGGCACGGGAAAGTCCACCGCGCTCGCCGCCGCGGCCCTGCAACGCACCGACGCACCGACGCTCTACCTCACCGACAACGACCGACTCGCCGAGCACGCGCAGACGTACTTCCGCGAGTTCGCGCCCGACCGCGGCGACCTCCGCGTGATGACCGTGCGGGCCTTCGTGCGCGCGCTCGCCGACGCGTGGAACGTCGACCCATCCCCGGCGACGACAGGAGACCTCCGCGCCCAGGTCGACGCGCTCACCACCGCGGTCGCCGCGTGCAAACAGCGCCTCGCGCCCTGGGACACCCACGCGGTCTCGCTCCACGCCGAGCTCCACGCGCACGTCGTGGGCGCGGCGCTGCCCTTCGCGTTCCGCGGCGTCGAGGGGTGCGGTGAGACCGAGGTGTTTCGCGAGCGGTCGTACCTCGCGCGACGGGGCACGATGATCGGGAGCCGCGCCGCCGAAGCCGCCGTCACCGCGGCGAAACACCTGCTCCGCGAGGGATCCCTCGACCGCATCGCCCCCGGCCCGAGGCGCGCGCGGAAGGCGCTCGACGCGTTGTGCGCGGGGGCCACGCTCCCGACGATCTTCGCCGACGTGGGCGCGGTCTTCGTCGACGAGGTGCAGGACCTCACGCTCGTCGAGCTCGCGCTGCTCGTGCAGGTCGTGGCCGCGATGGGGCGTGCGCGCGGCGCGCCCACCGAGGTGTGCTTCGCGGGCGACGAGGGGCAGACCGTGCTCCCCACCGACTTCGACTGGGGCGAGCTCGCAGACCTCTGCACCGCGTACCTCGAAGCGCCGCAGCAGCACGAGCTCACGGCGAACGTGCGCAGCCCCCAGAGCCTCGTCGCCGTGGTGAACGCGACCGCGGACCTCTACCACAAGCTCGCCCGCGACCAGCGACCGCGGGGACGCGCGAGCGCCGACCCCGACGAGGTGGTCTCGGGACGCGTGATCCGTTGCGCCGTGCACTCCGACGACGAGCGCAGTCGGCTCCTGTGCGCGATCGACGAGTTGCCCCGCGCGGCCGTCGTGCATGCGGGCGTGCTGCGCGCCGACCACGGCACCGCGCTCCCGGTGGAGACCCTCGGCAGCGACGGCGCGAAGGGGCTCGATTTCACCGTCGTCGCCGTGCTCGGCGCCGCACGACACCTCGACGCAGCGGGGAACCTCGCAGCGCGTGGGAGCACCGACCCGTTCCACCGCGCGCGGGCGCGCACCATGATCGACGAGCTGCGCGTCGCCGTGAGCCGCGCGTCCGACACCCTGGTCTTCGTCGACGACGCCGACGGGCCGGGCACGGGCGCGCTCACGGAGCTTCTGCGCCCCGCCGAAGACCGCGACGGACACCTCGGACAGATGCCCGTCGACGAGGTGATCGCGCTGCTCCACTCGGACCACGACGACGCCGAGAGCCTCGTGCAGGCCTACCTCACCGACGTCGAGGCCTTCATCGCCGAGAACACGCGCCGCGCCCTCGACCGCGCCCGCCACGCGCGCGGACTGCTCGGTCGCGCCGACACCCGCGCGGGCGTCGCCGACACCACGCTCCGCAAGGCCGTGTACGCCGCGCTCGGCGAGGCCGCGCTCCGCCTCGCCACCCACCACCACACCCCCGCGAACGAACGGAGCGGACTCCTCGGGGAAGCCAACCGCGCGCTGCACAGCGCCGAGCGCCCGACGCTCGCCCGCGCGGCCCTCGCCCTGCGCGACCTCGGAGACTCCGCGGCGAAGGCCACCACGGCGGCCACGGTGCTGCTCCCCACACTCGACGACGGCGCCCTGCCGCTGTGGTGGACCGCCCTCGCGCGCGACGCGCTCTCCCGCTGGTGCGCGTCGCACACCTCCCCCGACGCCGCGGCCCCCACCGAGGCCGCGCTCGCCATCCTCGCCGACGTGGTGGAGCGACTGCGCCGCGACGGCCTCGCCCACGACGACGCCCTCGAAGCCGCCCGCGCCCGCGGCGCCGAGGCGCTCTACACGCAGGGTCGCTTCGCCGCCGCGCTCCGGGTGATCGACGCGAGCGAGACGCCCTCGCGCGAGCTCCGCGCGCAGTGCCTCGAAGCGCTCCAACGCATCGACGAGGCCGCCGTGGCGTACGAGCGCGCGGGACTGCTCCACGACGCGCTTCGATGTGCCCGCCGCGTGCCCGACAGCGCCCTCGCCCTCCGCCTCGCCGAGACGCTCGGCGACGACAGCGCGCCGCTGCTCCGCGCGCTCCGTGACGCCGAGCGCGCCTTCGAGGCGCTCGCCCCCTACGCCGCCGGGCTCACCGCCGACGAGATGCGGGCCTTCAAGCAGCGCGCGCAGCACATCCACGGGGGGCGCTCGTCGCGTCCGACCCCGTAGATCTTCCGGGGAAGTTTTCGCACGAAACCCCGTCTTTTCAGGCACATCGCCGAAGGCTATGGCGCCATAGCCTTCGGTCCGAGGCGTCCCCTCACTCGGGGGACTTGAGCCCGAACGCGAGGCGGATCACCTCGGGGCGGCGGAGCCCGAAGCCCACCCACGCGACCACGCCGATCGCGAGCTGCACGAAGAACGGATCGCCCACGCGCACGTGCGTGGCGATGGCGCCGCCCATGTAGCCCGTCACCAGAATGGCCCCGAGAAAGGCCGTCTGCGGCACGAGGAACAGCAGCGCCGAGAGGAGCTCGGCCACGCCGATCTTCGGCATCGTCGCGGCCTGGTAGCCCACGTGTTCGAGCATCTGCACGTAGTCGGGCTTCGGGCTGAACTTGCCCGTGGAGCTCATGATGAGCATTCCGCCCACCATCACCGAGAGCACCCAGCCCGCGATCTTCTGCGCCTTCGTCGCCATCGTCGTCACCTTGTTGGAGAAGCCCTGCGTCTCGCCCGCGGCGCGTGACGCCGTCAACAAATCGCCCCGCGCGCATCGTTGCGCCCACGCAATGACCGTCTACCATCGGCGCCCCCATGGCAGACCCCGACCTCAACGACGTGGCGCTCTTCGTCCGCGTGATCGACCGCGCGGGCTTCTCGCGCGTGGCCCGTGAGCTCCGCGTGCCCGCGTCGACGGTGAGCCGCGCGGTCTCGCGCCTCGAAGACACGCTCGGCACCCAGCTCGTGCAGCGAACCACCCGCGCCGTGCACCCCACCGCCGAGGGCCGGGCCTTCTACGCCGAGGTGGCCCCGGCCATCGCGACGCTCCACCACGCCGCGCGCGGCGTCGACGGCGCCGACCGCTCGGTGCGCGGAAGGCTCCGCATCACGGCCCCCAACGACATCGGCAGCACCTTCGTCGCCGACGTGGTGGTCGAGTTCTCGCAGCGCTGCCCCAACGTCGACGTCGAGCTGGAGCTCACCTCGCGCACGGTGAACCTCACCGAAGAGGGCTTCGACGTGGCGATCCGCGCGGCGCAACGGCTGCCCGATTCGAGCCTCGTGGCGCGCAAGGTCGGCGAGCTCGACGGCGAGCTCTACGCCTCGACGGCCTACGTGCAGACCCACGGGATGCCCACCTCGCCCGAGGCGCTGGCGGAGCATCCGTGTGTGCTCTTTCGCGCGCCGGGCGGGGCGACGACGTGGAGCCTCCGCGGGCCCCACGGCGACCTCGACGTGCCCGTGCGCGGACGCATCGCGGGCGACGACTACACCTTCGTGCGATCGGCCGTGCTCGCGGGCGCCGGCGTCGCCGAGATGCCCCGCATCATCGCCGCGCCCGACGTGGCCGCGGGGCGCCTCGTGCGCGTGATGCCCGACTACGTGCGCCGGGGCGCGTCGCTCTACGTGCTGCACCCCGGCGCGCGCCGCGTGCCCGCGCGGGTCACGGCCTTCGGAGAGTTCATCGTCGAGGCCTTCGCGCGTCGCCAGGGCGCCACCGCCGCGGCCCCCGCGCGGACGAAGCGCGCGCGCTGACGCACGGACCGTCGGTCACGCCCGCACGAGCGAGACGTCGATCGTGAGCTTCACGTCGTGGCCCACGAGCACGCCGCCGGACTCGATGGCGGAGTTCCACGTGAGGCCGAAGTCGCGGCGGTCGAGGGTCACCGAGGCCGAGGCGCCCATGCGCGTGTTGCCCCACGGATCCTTCTCTTCGTGCGTGGGACCCTCGACGGCGAGGGTGATCGCCTTCGTCACGCCGTGGAGCGTGAGGTCGCCCTTCACTTCGAACCCGTCGCCCTTCGGCGCCACCGCGGTCGACACGAAGGTCACCTTCGGGAAGCGCTCGACCTCGAAGAAATCCGCGCTGCGCAGGTGCTCGTCGCGCTTCGGCTCGCGGGTGTTCACCGTCGCCGCGTCGACGCTCGCCGTGATCGCCGTGGCCGCGGGGTTCGCGCGGTCGAAGCTCACGCTCCCCGACACGCCGCTGAACTCGCCGCGCACGTTCGTGATCATGAGATGGCGGATCGAGAAGTGAACGCTGGAGTGGGTGGGGTCGATGTTCCAGGTGGCCATGATGGTCGATGCTCCCTTCGGCGCGCGGGCCCCGCGTCCTGCGGCGCCACCGTGCGCTACGGGGTGAACCATGCGCCTCCCTCCATCGCCCCGGAACACACGCCCTGCGGCACACACCGTTGCGTGGGCGCAAAGGTCCGCGCGGGGGGTTCTCAGCCCCGCCAGCGGGGCACACGGTCGATCACCGCGCGCTCGCCGAGCTCGTCGCACAGGGCCGTGAGGGCCTCGCGGTCCGCGCCCTCCCACGCGAGCGCCGCGACGGTCTCCTCGTCGAGGGGAACGTCTTCGCGCACTGTCGCCAGCGTGCGCCAGAGGGCCGCTTCCTTGCGGTGAGACGCGAGCGACGCGGCCAGCGACGCGGCGCCGCGCACGGTCACCGCCCACGCGCCCGCGTCGTCGGGAATCGCATCGAGGGAGCCGTAGTGTGCGAGCACCGCGGAGGCCGACTTCGCGCCCCACTTCGGCACGCCGGGGATGCCGTCCTGCGGGTCTCCCACGAGCGCGAGCCAGTCGGCGATGGAGCCGGGCTTCACGCCGAACTTTGCGACCACGCCCGCCTCGTCGAGCACCGCCGACTTCGCGCGGTCGAAGCCCACCACGCGGTCGCCGCGCACGCACTGGGCGAGGTCTTTGTCGGGCGAGCACAGGAGCACCTGCGTCACCGCGGGATCGCGGGCGTAGCGCGCGGCCCCGGCGGCGAGCGCGTCGTCGGCCTCGAAGGGCACCATGGGCCAGGTGACCATGCCCAGCGCGCGCGTGGCCCGCTCGGCGAGTTCGAACTGCCCGAGCAGTGCGGGGTCGACGCCCTCGCCGGTCTTGTAGCCCTCCCACAGGTCGTTGCGGAACGACTCGATCACGTGGTCGAAGGCCACGGCTACGTGGGTCACGGTGCCGGTGCGCATCCACGCGACGAACGAGCGCAGAAGCCCTCGCACGGCGCCGACCTCGCGCCCGTCGGGGGCCGTCATCGAGGGGGCGCCGAAGTGCGCGCGAAAGAGCTCATACGTGCCGTCGACGAGGTGCACCTTCATGGCCCGTCGGGAGCTACCATCGCCCGCCCCGCGCGGTCTGTTTTTGTGCAGCGCGGCCCCACACACCATGGACCTCGACGACACCCTCGAACAGACGCAGTGGGACACCTTCTGGCTCCCCGCCGACGCCACCGCCGTCGACCGCGACGACGTGCTCTACCTCCGCGCGCCCCGCGACGACGGCTACCTCAACACCGTGCTGCGCGTGCGGGCCGACGAGGCCGCGCTCCCGGCCCTCGTGCGCGAGGTCGACGAGGCCCACGGCGCCGTGCGCTCGCGCTGGATGCTCGCCGGACGCAGCCGCCACCCCGCGCTCCCGTCGCTGCTCACGGCCGCGGGCTACACGATCACGCACGAGCACCACGGCTACGCGGTCGACGTGCACACCTACGTTCCGCGCCCCACGCCGGGCCTCGTGGCCCACGCGGTGGAATCGCTCGACGACCTGCGCGACGTGCTCTCGGTGACCGACCGCGCCTTCGACCGCGCGCACCACGGCGACGACGCCACCCTGCGCGCCGAGCTCGACGCCTGCACCCGCGAGGGCGCGCGCGTACGTCGCTTCGTGGTGCGCGACGCGGCGACGGGCGCTCCCCTCGCGGCCGGGGGCATGAACGTGTACGGCGCGTTGCGCTTCGGTTTTCTGTGGGCCGGGGGCACGGTGCCCGAAGCCCGTCGACGCGGCGCCTACACGGCCCTCGTGGGCGCGCGGGTGCACGACGCACGACGGCTCGGACTCACGCACGTGGGGCTCTACGCGCGCGTCGACACGTCGGCCCCCATCGTCGCGGCGCAGGGCTTCACCCGCGGCGGCCCGATGACCTATTGGGAGCGACCTGCGCGCGTCACGACGATTGCGTGAGAACCGCGCGCCGCACGGCCCAACACGGGGAGAGGAGCGCATCACCGTGAACCATCCCCTCCGCCTCGCTGCCGTTCTCACCCTGTCCCTCGGCTGCAACTCCGTCGCGACCGTCGGACGCGTCGTCGACGACGCCTCCGCCGATGCGTTCGCCGCCGACGTGTTCGTGCCCGATGGCGACACCCGCGACGTGCGCGACATCCGCGATGCGGGCGATGGGAGCGACGTGAGCGACGTGAACGACGTGAACGACGTGAACGACGTGAACGACGTCAGCGACGTCAGCGACGTCAGCGACGTCAGCGATGGGAGCGATGGGAGCGACGTGAGCGACGTCGGCGATGCGGGCGACGTCGGCGATGGGAGCGACGTCGGCGATGCGGGCGACGTCCGCGACGCAGGCGATGCGGGCGACGTCCGCGACGCAGGCGATGCGGTCTGTGTGCCGACGACCGAGGTCTGCAACAACGTCGACGATGACTGCGACGGCGTGGTCGACAACCTCGCGCCCACCGTCTGCACCGCGGGCCCCTGCGCCATGGGACGTCTCGCGTGTGTCGGTGGCGCGTCCGTGTGCATGGCCACGAGCTTCGCGGCCGCGGGCACGGTGTGCCGTCCGTCGGCGGGCGTGTGCGACGTTGCGGAGTCGTGCACGGGGTCGAGCGCTGCGTGCCCCACCGATGCGTTCCTGCCGCCGTTCGTGGTGTGCCGCGCCGCCGCGAGCGTGTGCGACGTCGCCGAGTCGTGCACGGGCTCGTCGCCGACGTGTCCCGCCGATGCAGTCACGCGCCCGCCCGCGTCGGAGACCTGCAACAACGTCGACGACGACTGCGACGGCACCATCGACGACGGGCTCTCGCGAAGCTGCTACACGGGCCCCACGGGCACCGCGGGGGTCGGTCTCTGCCGCGCGGGCGCCGAGACGTGCAGCGCGGGCGCGTGGGGATCGTGTGCGGGTCAGGTGCTCCCCGCGCGCGAGGTCTGCAACGGCGCCGACGACAACTGCGACGGCACCGCCGACGAGGGAGGCGTGTGCCCCTGAGCGATGCGCCTCGCACGCTCGTGATGGCGGTCTTCGCCCTGTGCGTGATGGTCCCTGCGAGGGCCGCGGCGCAGGGCGCGACGGTGGCGCTCGCCGTCACGCGCGACGCCGCGAGCGAGGTGTGTCCTTCGCGCGAGGTGCTGGTTTCGCAGCTCCGCGCGCGCCTCGGCCGCGACGCCCTCGACGACCGCGCCCCCACGCACATCACCCTCCGCTTCGCGCGCCGCGGCCCCCGATGGACCGCCTCGCTCCGCATGGCCGCTCCCCGCGGTCGCGTCACGCACCGCACGCTCCAGAGCGCCGACGCGCGCTGCGACGCCCTCGGCCACGCGGTCACCCTCGTGCTCGCGCTCACCATCGACCCGACCCGCGCACGCAGCACACCCGCAGAACCCGCCGCGCCCATCGAGCCCGCCGCGCCCATCGAGCCCGCCGCGCCCATCGAGC
>CAMFHP010000164.1 GCA_945952225.1 uncultured Myxococcaceae bacterium | reverse complement strand
ACCCGTCTGCGGCCTCCGCGGTCGGGTCATCGAGGGCTCCACGACCCGTCTGCGGCCTCCGCGGTCGGGTCATCGAGGGCTCCACGACCCGTCTGCGGTCTCCGCGGTCGGGTCATCGAGGGTGATGGGGGGCTGTTGGGGGCAACGTCGGCGGGGCAACGGGCCGGTGCTTGTGCCCGCGCACACAGGTCGGTAGGAAGATCCGATGCGAGTGACGGACGCCGTGCGCGCGGGGCTTGCGGTCGGGGCGGTGGTCGTCGCCGTCGGATGCGACGAAGGAGTCCCCGCGTCGGCGCTCGACGCCCCGTCTGGGGACGATGCGTCGGGAGATGTCACCCGCGTCGACGGGGCCCTCGCATCCGATGCCGCGTCGGGGATCGACGTGCTGGACGCAGCCGACTCCAGGACCGACGACGTGGCAGACGACGTGCGCGCCGACGCGCCCGCGCTCGATGGCCCTGCCCTCGACGACGCCCTCTCTACCGATGCGCCCGACGCCGCGGATCGTCGCGATGCGGGGTCCGGTGAGGACCCGAGTGTGGCGGGGTACCGCGCGCGGGCCGACGTGATTCTCGAAGGCAACCTCGCGGCGCTCGACGCCTGGGCTGCGGCGAACGCCTCCGTCGCCGACAACGCCAACCCCGGGCGCCTGAGCATGTGGACCGCCGCCGCCGGGTTCAGCCGCGCTGCGACGCGCCCCGCCACGCTGGCGGCCGCGCGCAAGCTCGCGGCGGCGATCCTCGAAGACCGCGTCGTCGACCTCTTCGCGGGAGGCAACGATGGGTGGCCCGCGTGGGCGACGGCCGACACGCGCGTGCGCCACGCGGCGCTGATCCAGTCGGACCCCGCGCGCTATGCGCCGACGGGGTTTCCCGCGAACCCCGACTCGGCAGACGGGCGGTACTCCCTCGACGACCTGTTTCGCATCGTGCTGACGCGGTCGTTCTATGCGCCCATCGACTCGACCTCGAACCACTACCTCATGAACGCGACGGCGCGACTCCTCGCCGAGATGGCCTATCCGGGGCAGGTGGCGCGCGCCTTCAACGACAACCCCGCGGACCCCATGGGGGCCGAGCACATCCTCGCCCGCGCGAAGGGCCTCGCCGCCCTCGGGCCGGGCGAGTACGGCTCCCCCAACTACGGCGCCGACAACTGGGGCGAGTTTCTGAGCGTGATGCAGCTCACGCGACCGTCGACGCCGCGGCTCGCCGAGGTGCAGCGCGCCGCCGCCGTCGCCTATGGCATCGCGCTCGCCGACATGGGCGCCTTCTGGATGAACGGCAACCTCGCGATGCCCACGGGCCGGGGATATCCCTCGACGGGCGCGTGGGGCGTGGCCGCGGGTGACGTGCTCACGTGGGTGTACTTCGGCGGCGACTTCGGCAACACGAACCTCGCCGCCACGGTGACCGACACGGGCGAGAAGACGCTCGGTGTGCTTCGCGCCGAGGGGCTGCTCGCGGGCTTCACGCCGCCGGTCGGAACGCTCCACCTCGCCGACCCCGTGCCGCGGGTGAGCCAGGCCGAGTTCGGCGACAACCACCAGTACGCGTACCTCACGGCGACGTACGGGCACTCGTGCGAGAGCTACAAGTTCGGCGCGCACGGCGGCTGGCAGACGCACTGGAACTCGCGCGTCGTGTGGACCAAGCCCTACGCCCACACGTACCAGGCGACCGCGTGGATCGCGAACGTCGCGGTGAACGCCACCACCGTCGGCGGTGTGACCACGCCGACGCTCGATTCGAATGGCAATCCGCAGTCGGTCGACCCGGTCACGCTGCAACCGTTTCCGCTCTACGGCTCGGGCACCTACGGCGTGTCGGTCTTCGAGGACTTCACCCAGCACCAGGACACGGTGCTGCATGTGTACAACATCCCGCCGCACGCCATCGCGGGCAACGCGGGCGGCACGATGCCCACGCGCGGTGCGCTGATCTACCTCCCGATCCCGCGCGTGCGCGACGCCGCCGGTCGCTGGATCACCGCGCCCTCGGACTACCTCGCGCCGCAGGTGTCGTCGGATCGTCGCCGACTGTTCGTGGGCTACAGCGGGGTGTTCCTGTCGTTCAACGCGTCGGCGCCGATCGCGAACCCGCGCCCGACGGACACGTTCTTCGATCGCGGGGCGCAGTTCTTCCGCGTGTACGGCGGCCCCGAGGCCGACACGCCTGTCGCCGCCGACGCGTACATCCAGTTCGCGGTGGCGGTGCAGACCTCAAGCCCCGAGCGCCATCCCGGCGCGACGCTCGCCGAACGCTTCGCGCACTTCCGCGCGGCGATGGAGGCGCTCCCCGCGCCGACGATGGCGGTCGTCGATCGGCTCCATCCCGTGTGGCGCTTCTCCGACGGCGACGTGACCCTGAGCAACACGTACCAGGGCGACCGCTACCACGGCGGCAACGACGGTCTCGGCCAGGACTGGATCGGCGGTCCGCGCAACGAGAACCCCATGGTGATCGACTACGCCGCGTGGCCCATGCTCCGCGAGCGCGTGCTCTCGACGGGCGTGACGCTGCTCGATCAACCGCAGGGAGGCGACCTCACGGTGAGCATGCCGGGCGCGCCGACTGCCTTCTACGACGTGTCGCGGGCGACGCTCACCGAGGGCGCAAACGTGGGCCTCACCGTCGTCCCTGACGCCGCGGGCGCGGCTCGACTCGCGTGGTCCACCGACCTCGGGCAGACGGGCTTTCGGGTGGAGCGCTCGCGCGATGGCCTCGCGTGGATGACCGTGCCCGCGGCCTCGGCGCTGTCGGCCTCCGTGCCCGGCTTCGTCGACACGGGGCTCGTCGAGGGTGCTGCGTATCTCTACCGCGTGACCGCGCTCGGCACCGCGTCGGGCGTCTCGGCACCCGCGTCGGTGGTGGCTCGCTTCGCCGCGCCTGGGGAGCTCGGGCTCACGGTGACCGCCGCCGACACCGTGCGCCTCGCGTGGACCAACCGCGCCGTGGGCGCCACGAACACCCGCATCGAATACGCCGCCGATGGCTCCGAGCAGTGGATCACCCTCGACACGCGCCCGCCGACGCAGAACACGTACACCGTGACGCGCCTCGCGTCGGGGACGCGGCGGTTCTTTCGCGTGCGCGCCGTGAGCGCGGGCGGCACCTCGGTGCCGTCGAATCGCGTCGGCACCGAGGTCGGCGCCGCGACGGTGGGCACCACGGTGTCGATGCCCGCGTACCTCACGGCCGAGAGCGCCGCGGGCCGCGTCTCGCTCCAGTGGACGAACACCTCGCCCACGGCGACGGCGTGGCGCATCGAGCGCGCGCCTGCGGAGTCGTCGACGTGGACCGTGCTCACGACCGCGCTGGCGCCGACGGCCACGCGCTACGACGACGGCACGGTCGCGCCGCGGTCTCGCTACGTCTACCGGGTGGCCGCGGTGGCGGGCGCCTCGCGCAGCGCGTACTCGAACACCGCCGCGTGCGCGACGCCGTAGCGCCGGGCGCTCGATGGGTGCTCCGTCCGCGGGTCGCGTCGGCGTGCGTGGGTGAGGTCAGTTCGCGCGAAGGGTGTAGTGCAGGGCCGGGCACGCGACGGGATCGGCGCTCACGCGAATGCGGTAGCGGCCCGCGACCGGGCCTTCGACGACGGAGGCCTCGGCGGTGCCGTCGATCACGCTGTTCCACGCGCCGCCCTCGGCGTTGTTCGGGCCCATCACGTTCTCGCGGAGCGAGCCTCCGGCGACGTTGAAGAAGCCCCACGTCCAGTTGGTGCACGGCGGTTCGCCCACGGAGGTCGCGTGCAGGGTCAGATGCACGGCCTCACCCGCCGCGAGGTCGATGCCCCACTCGTGCGTCTGCCCCGCGGAGAGATCCACTTCCTGCGTCTCTCCCTTGCGCAGCGTGCGAGCCGTCACCGTCGCGCTCGCGCCGCCTGCCGTCGATCCCGAACCTCCGCCCGTCGCACCGCCCGACGCGCCCGGAGTGTGCGCACACGCGACCAGTGCCAGCGCCGCGCCGATGCGCGCGATCTGTCCTCGCTTCATGGGTTCTCCTCCGCCTCGAAGGAGGCACGGAGTCCGCACCCGCGGTCAACCCGATTGTGGCCTCGCGCAGGTGACATGCGCGGTCGTCCCGAGGCTGCGGTCGGGCGATGGGGCCATGTACGATCCTCCCCTGCCGTGCGCCCGCGCCCCGTCGTCGCCCGTTGCCTTCGAGGCGCGCTGATCGTCGCGACGGTGCTGGGCTGCGCGAGCCCGCCTACGCCCGCCCCTCCGCCCGCGTGGAGGCTCCTCGGCACCTTGGACTTCGGCGCCGACGACACCTCCGCCGCGATCGACCTCTCCCTCGACGCGCCGGTCACCTGGCTGCGCGTGACGGCCCTTCCGTCGGGGGGAACGTGCCTCGTGCTCTCGTCGCTCACGACCCTCGACGGGGCCGCGCTCGTGGGGCCCAACAACCGCGGGCCGTACTGTACCGACTGCGCGTGGCGTCAGGCCGCTGTGGCCGGAACCGGCGCGCTGGTGTTTCCCGATCGCGTGCGCGCGCCGAGGCTCCGTGCGCGCTTCGCGCTACGAGACTGCGACGTGCTCCTCGGCTCGCTGGACCCTGGCACCCGCAGCGTGCGCGCGCGCGTCGAGACCCTCGGCGTCACGCCGCCCGCGCAGGGCAGCGTCGACGTTCAGCTCGTGCTCACGCCGTCGGCCACGATGACCGACGACGCCGCGCGGACCCTTCAGTCCGCCGCGGCAGAGACCTTCGCGGGCACCGGCGTCGCGCTGCGCTGGGCTGCGCCGTGCCGTCTCCCCGACGACCTCGCCGACGGGGCCACGCTCACGTGGACGGACTTCGAAGCGCTGCGTCCGTTGCACGCCGCCGCACGTGCGCGCTGCGGAACGACGGGCGCCTTGCGGGTGTTTCTCAGCGCGTGCTGGCGCTACCGCGACGAGATCGCGCGCAGCACGTCGGAGCCCGCGGGCCTCACCACGCGCATTCCCGCGGGCCTCTTCGACGACGACGTGCCCGACGGCGTGGTGCTGCGCGCGGGCGTGTGCCCTGTGGGGAGCGGCGCGCCTCGTCCGCGCGTGCTCGCCCATGAACTCGGGCACGCGATGGGGCTCTTTCACTCCGTGGAGCTCGATGGCGCCGCCGATGACCTCGCCGACACCGACGGCGACGACGTGATGAACGCCGATCCGTCGCGGAGCACGCGAGGCTTCACGGCGGATCAGTCGGCGGTGCTGCGAAGGTATCCGCGGCTCGGGCGATGATGCGAGGTGCGCGCGCTGTCTTCGAGGGGGACGGTGCGACGAGCGCGCGGGCAGACGAGACGATCGGAGGGGATCGGGCGCGACGGTCAGAACGTGAAGACCGGCGTGTTGCGGCTCAGCACGTTGATCATCGAGCCGCGCGAACCGAAGCCGGGGATGCCGTCCCAGCGCGCGAGTTCGAGCGAGAGGCGGCCGAGGCCCTGGAGCTCGGCGTAGATGCCGAAGGCGCCCTTCAGGAAGGTCAGCCCGAGGTTGACCGAGATGTTTCCGAGGCCGCGCGCGGGGGCCTGCGGCGAGGCCGCGCCGAGGCGCTGCGTGGCCGTGACGGGCACGGAGAAGTCGGCGATCGACACGTCGGCGTACACACCGGCGCTGATCGCTTCGGTGCCGAGGCCGCCGCTCAGGCCGAGGCCCACGTCGACGGAGGGCGTGACGCGGAGGCGCGAGTACACGTGGCGCGGCGAGCCCATGAGCTCCGTCGGCACCGCGGTGGTGCCGCCGCCGACGGCGACCTCACCCGTCACACCGAGCGTTCCGCGGAGGCAGCCCGACACGAGGAAGGGCACCACACCGAGCAGGAAGGTCTTCGACACGCACTGCTCGCGCATCACCGAGACCATGCGCGACAGGGCGCGCTCGGGGTCGGCGCCGAGCGAGTTGCTCACGTTGAAGATCCGGAGGTTGAACACGCTGAGCGAGTAGCCCACCGTCGACGTGGCGGGCGTCGCGAGCACGCCGTTGGCGCGCGCGACGGCGTTCACCAGGCTGATGTTCGCGCCGAAGAACTTCAGGTCGACGTAGCCGTCGGCCACGCTGCTCACGGTCTCCGAGCCGACGGTGCCCGTGGCGCCGAGGTGGAGCGTGCCGCTCATGTTGCGGCCGCCCACGGTGCGGTCGAGATCCCAGCTCGACACGCGCGCCGCGGTGAGGGTGGCGCCGGTGCTGCGGGCGAAGCGAACGCGACGCGAGCGGCAGTTGGCGTCGTCGATCTGCGTGCCGTTCACGAGCGCGGGGTCTTCGTTGCTCGCGACGCGCGGGCTCGTCCAGCCCATGGGGGTCTGGCACACGCGCAGGCGGTAGATCCCCACGTTCTGCCAGGCGCCCGTGGCGATGCGATCCTGGAGCGCGTCGGGGAGGTACACGTACACGGAGTTCTGGTCCGTCGCCGCGCTGTCGAGGGCGGTGTACGTGAGCGAGGTCGTGAGCATGTCGGAGCCGTCGAGGTGACGGCGGAAGGGCAGCGACTCCCACTGGCCCACGTCGGCGCCCTCCTCGGGGCTCAGGTCGACGGTCACGCGCACGGGGCCCGGGAGCGTGTCGTCCATCTGGCTGTTGGGGTCGTTGCCGTACGCGCGCGAGTTGAGCGACAGCACGAGGTTCGGGCGTCGCGCCTCGGTGGTTCCC
This sequence comes from uncultured Myxococcaceae bacterium, assembly GCA_945952225.1. Classification (GTDB taxonomy): domain Bacteria; phylum Myxococcota_A; class Polyangia; order Polyangiales; genus CAISKJ01. The sequence goes on along the minus strand of CAMFHP010000164.1, from coordinate 6,694 downwards.
ATGGCGAGGTCGGGCGGCGCCGTGCGCGGCCAGAGGGTGCCCACGGAGCTCTCCATCTCCACGCCGTACGAGAGGCTCGCGGTGGGGGCCGCGGGGCGCTGGATTCCGAACTCCAGCCCGCAGCTCGCGTCGGCGGCGCCGTCGATCACACGGCACTGCGACTCGGGGAGCATCGCGTTGGCGACGCGGTCGCTCGTGAAGCTGAGCACGGTCTGCGTGCCCTCGGGGGCCATCTGCGGGTTCGTCGAGGCGCCCTGCGTGAGCGTCACTTCGACGTTGAAGCGCCCCATCGTCGCGCCGGTGGCGAGGCAGTTCGTGGGGATCACCATCTCGGGCGCCACCGTGAGCGGACGGCCGCTCGTGGGCACCAGCACGATGTCTCCGTTCACCACGCAGCGACGGCGCATCGCGGGATCGGCGGACACCGACACGAGCGCCACGGCCACCTGCACGGGCACCGTCGCGCCCATCGCGGCACCCGCGCGCGCCGTGCCCTGGAGCGACAGCGTGATCGGGAGGCGGTTGCCCGGTTCGAGCGCCACCGTGGGGTCACCATCGAAGGACATGCCCGCCACCGCGACGCTCGCCAGCGCCGACGGCGCCGCGGGCGTCACCACGCACACGCCGTTCATCAGCGTCGTGCCCGCGCCGCACGTGGTCGTCGTGCCCGGCGGCATCGCCACGCACATTCCGTTCATGAGGGTCGTGTTGGCCCCGCACGTCACCGTCGTCGTCGGCGCCGTGGGCGTACACGTTCCGTTGACCAGTTGCGTGCCCGCGCCGCACTCCGCGCCGCTGCTGCACGAGGCGGCGGCGAGCGCCACCAGTGCCATCGACCAGGTCCACCTGCTCTTCATCGTTACGCTCCCACCAGTTGAAGTGACGCACGCGCGTCCTGCGCGTCGCCCGGATGGGGCAATCAAAGACCCCGGTGCGGCGAGAACTCACTTGAAATGGCGTGTAAGGCGAGAGTTTTTTCCGACCTTTCACATATGTGAAGGCACTGTGGGTTCACCGCGACACGCCGAGATTCGCTCGTGTGTCCACGCGGAACGTGCGACCTCCCGCGAGAACCCCACGATGGCGCCCACGACGGATCCTCCCCACACCCTTCGCCGCGTCGCGCTGCCCGTCACGGGCGCGGTGGCGGTTGCGCTCCTCGTTGCGCTCACCCGCGCGAAGGCCCCGGCAGCGCGTGCCCCGCGCGCCAACGCACCCGCTCCGACGACCGCGGCGCCGACGGCAACGCCGGGCGGCTGTCACTTCGCGGTGGGCGACGTGCGCGCGTGGCGCCTCTCGCAGCGCATGACGCAGGACGGTCGTGCGCTCACGGCGCTCTCGGCGGTGCTCACGCTCCGCGCGACGGCGGTCGACGCGACGACGGGGGCGGTGCTCCACGCGGCGACGATCGCGGCGGTGGAGACCGACGACGAGGCGCTCCGTGGGCAGCTCGGGGCGCTGCGCAACGTGCCCTTCGCGCTGCGCATGGGGAGCGATTGTACCTTCGGTGGCGCGGGCTTCGCGGCGAGCACCGACGCGGCGGGCGCGCGGGCCGTGCGGGGCCTCGTGCAGCCCTTCGAAGTGTCGATGCCCACGGGCGAGGCGCCGCCTCGGTGGCTCACGCAGCAGCGCGACGGAACCGCCGAGGTCTCGGTGCGCTACCAGCGCGTCGAGTCGGGATTCGAACGGCAACGGCTGCGGTACGTCGCGTCGGATGCGCGCTCGCTCACGCCCGAGATCGTGCGCTCGTCGGCGCGCTTCGCGATGGCCGACGACGGGCGATGGCTCGCGAGCCTCGATGGCGTCGAGGAGACGCGGCTTCGTGTGGGCGAGGGGCGCCCCGCGGTGCAGCTCCGCGTGACGATCGAGCTGCGCGCAGTGCCGTCGACGTGGACCGGCGAGACGCCCGCAGCGGCCGCGCTCGCGGCGATGGACTTCACCGAGCACGCGCTGCCCGAGGCGCCCGCGGAGGAGGCCACCGACCCGGCGCTCGCGCTCGATCTGGAGCCCGCGGTGGCGCACCTCGGCGAGCTCTTCGACCGACGTCACAACGGCGCCGCGGAGGAGGCCGTGGGCTACCTCGTGGCGTACCTGCGCGCCCACCCGGAGCGGGCGATGGAGCTCCTGCGATGGATCCGTCGTCGGAGCTATCCCGAGCGCCTCGGCGCGCTGACCTTCTTCGCGATGGGGCGCGTGAACGATCCGCGCGTGGTCGAGGCGCTGGCGTCGACGGCCGAAGACGACGGGTTCCTGGAGGGTGAGCGCGTGCGCGCGGCGGTGGCCCTCTCCGACAACCCCGGCGCGACCGTCGACCATGTGTCGCGGCTCGCGCGCGTGGCCGAGCGTCCCCACGCGTCGGGCGATGCGGAGCTCGTGAGCGACGGCGCGCTCAACGCGATCGGCGCGATCCGCGCGCGAAGCGAGGGACCGGTGGCCGAGGCCGCGTCGCAGGTGCTTCGCGACACGCTCGACCGCGCCCGCACGCCCGATGCGCAGAGCGACGCGCTCGACGCCATCGGCAACTCGCGCGACACGGGCTTCGTGCCCGCGGCCCGCGATGCGCTCGCGAGCGACTCGCCGCGCGTGCGAGAGAGCGCCGCGGGCGCCCTCGCCAACATGGACGACGCGAGCGTCGAGGCCGCGCTGCGCGAGCGGTTGCGGGTGGAGACCGATCCCGCGGTGAGCGTGGTGATCGTGCGGGCGATTCTCACGCGCACCGAGCGGAGGCCCGGCGCCGAGACCGTGGCCGTGGCGGCGGCGAGGCTTCCGCGAGAGGCGTCGGTCGACGTGCGGCTCGCGCTGGTGGAGCTGCTCGGCGCGGCGGCCGTGTGGAGCGGCGATGCGCGCGTGGCGCTGGCCCAGTGGTATCCGCGTGAGTCCGATGCGCGGGTGCAGGTCGCCATCGGGCGCTACCTCCCGGCGGAGTCGCTCGGGCCTGCGCACGGCGGGTGAGCGCTCGCGGGTGACCGTCCGTCAGGCCCGACGGAGCACCAGCACGGCCACCTCGGGACGCGTGGCGAAGCGCGTGGGCGGTCCGCTCGTGCCGAGGCCGCGGTGCACGTACAGCGTCGACGCGCCCTCGCGGAACACGCCCGCGGAGTAGGGGTACATCACGCGCGCGAGGTTGGCCCGATCGCCCGCGAGGGGCAGCGCGAACTGGCCCGCGTGGGTGTGCCCCGAGAGCACCAGGGCCACGCCGCGCTTCGCGAGGTCGGGGAACGACGCGGGGTCGTGCGCGAGCATCACGACGGGCGTGTGCGCGGGCGCGTCGGCGAGGGCCTTCGCGGCGTCGTCGCGGCGCGTCCATCGGTCGTCGAGGGCCGCGAGCCAGAGGGTGTCGTCGCCTCGGCGAAGGGGCGTTCCCTCGTTGCGGAGCACGCGCGCGCCGCCGTCGGCGAGGGCCTTCGCGACGTGGTCTTCGACGCCGAAGTAGTCGTGGTTGCCCATGCACGCCACGACGCCGTCGCGCGCCGAGAGCGAGGCCGCGAGGAGCCGCACGTCGTCGAGGTAGCCCGCGCCCGTGGTGATGTAATCGCCGGTGAGCGCCACGAGGTCGGCGCCCGTCGCCGTGGCCGTCGCACACCACCGACGGAGCAGCCACCGCGGGAGGTACGGCCCGCAGTGGAGGTCGCTGAGCTGCACGATGCGGTACCCGTCGAACGCAGGCGCGAGCCCCGTGATCGCGAGCTCGCGCACGCGCAGCTCGGGGAGCATCCGACCGGCCGTCGCAGACCACACGCCGCCGAGGGCCGCGAGGGCGTAGAGCGGCGTCCAGAGCGCGTGGAGCGCGGGCCACCAGGGGCGGTGCGCGGCGAGGCTCCACACGCCCGTCGCGAGGAGCGCTGCGGCCGCGGGAATGGCCGCGAGCACACACGCCGTCACGAAGGCCGCGTAGGGCACCTCGAGGAGCCAGGTGCGCCACGGTGGATCGCGCTCGTCGTCGCGCCAGTAGAGCAACCGACGGAGGCCCACGAGGTTCGTGAGCTGCACCGCCGCGAAGGCCGTCATGGCTGCCGTGAAGAGGGTGCTTCCGCGCGTGTGCAGGGTGTCTGCCGCGAGGGCCATCACCGGGAGCTGGACCGCCGTCGAGACGCCGAGCACCCGCGCGATGAAGCGGCGCCGCCACGCGTTGATCGGAGGTCGCGCGCGTCGCCCCGCCATGGCGCTACACGCAGGTTCCCGTGGCGGTGTTGCAGGTGCGTCCGACGGGGCAGTAGGCGCTCGACGAGCAGCCGCAGCGGCCGCGCGTGGAGCCCGCGGGCACGTAGCACCGCGCGTTGGGTCCGCAGTTCGTCGCCGCCGTGCAGAAGCACACGTTGAGCTCGGTGTTGCACTGGCTCCCCGCGGAGCAGTCGACGTCGGCCTGGCAGTCGTTGCACGTGCCCGAGGCCACGTCGCAGCGCGCCGGTCCGCACACGCCCGCGGGGTTCTGCGCGCAGCTCGGGTAGCAGATGCCCAGCGTGCCATCGAGCGTCACGTCGAGGCACGTGTAGCCCGTGCGGCAGCCCGACGATCGACCCGGCACACACGCGCGCAGACACACGTTCTGCGTGCCCACGGGGATGCACACGCCGGTGTTCCGCGCGCAGGCGTCTCCGGCCTGCGAGCCCGCGGGGCAGCCGTACACGCAGTAGCCCGAGGGAAAGCCCGAGCCCGACGCGAGGCAGCGCCCCGACGCGCCGCAATCGCTGTCGCGGACGCAGGGGCCGCCGGCGGCTTCCATCACCGTGGGCGAGGCGCACACGCCCGCGTTGCAGACCTGGCCCGTGGCGCACACCACACCGCAGCGTCCGCAGTTGGCGAGGTCGCTCGACGGGTCGGTGCACACGCCGTTGCAGACCGCGTTCGGCGGCGGGCACGGCGTCACGCACGCGCCGCTCATGCAGAGCTGGCCCGCGGCGCAGCGGTTGTTGCAGCGGCCGCAGTTGCCGATGTCGCTCGACACGTTGGTGCAGCTCGATCCGCACGCGACGTTGGGGGCCGCGCAGGTCGCCCGGCACGCGCCGTTGCTGCACACCTGGCCCGTCGGACACACCACGCCGCACGCGCCGCAGTGGAGCGCGTCCGTCGCAGTGTTCACGCAGCGATCCCCGCAGCGGGTCTGGCCCACGGGGCACACGCAGCGCCCGCCGGAGCAGGCCGTTCCCTCGGGGCACGCCTTGTCGCATCCGCCGCAGTTCGCGTTGTCGGAGCTCGGGTCGACGCACACGTCGTCGCAGGTGATGCGCGGCGCGTTGCATCCCATCACGTCGGTGCAGCGGCTCTGCTCGCAGACCTGGTTCGACTTGCACTGCTCGCCGCATCCGCCGCAGTTCGACTCGTCGGTGCGCGTGTTCCGACAGAACGCGCCGCAGAGGGTGAGGCCCTCGTCGCACGCGATCCCCGGCGCGGGGGTGCCGGGGCACTGATGGTTCGCGCAGAACTGCCAGTCGTCGGTGCTGCACCCGAGCACGAACACCACTGCGATGAGTGTGCGGCGAAGGTCACGGATCACAGCGCACCTCCGAGGAGCAGCATCGCGCCGTCGCCGTGGGGCACCACGCGCAGTGAGGCGGTGGGGGCCGTGGGCAAGGTGGTCACGGTGCGTCCGAGCGCGAGCCAGAGCGCGCCCGCCACGACGCTCGCAGCGCCCACGCCGAGCGAGAGGTTGGTCACGAGGGTGTACGTGCGAAAGTCCTGGTCGGCCCCTTCGGCGAGCGTGCGGTTCGTACACGGTCCGCGCCCGGCGATGTCGCACTCGGCGTCGCGCGTTGCGAGGGCGTCATTGCGCATCGCGAGGAACACACCCGCCGTCGCGAGGCTCGCCACGCCGAGCCCCATGAGCACCCATCCGCCCGCGGGGAGGTGCGTGCTCGTCGTCGTCGCGGCGGGAGGGGGAGGGGGCGGAGGCGGCGGAGGCGGCGGAGGCGGTGGCGGTGCGGGGTGTGGAACGTGGAGCGTGCGTTCGCCGCGCGCGCCTGCGGCGACGGTGAGCGAGTCGGTGACGCGCGTCCCGTCGGGTCCTTCGGCGACCACGGTCACGTCACCGGGCACCACGGGGAACGCCTCGCCCCAGAGCGCCTGCGGCACCGGCGTTCCGTTCACCGTGATGCGCGTTCCGTCGGGCGCGTCGGGGGCGTTCACGACGACGTGGGCCACGCGGGGCGCGAGCGTGTCGGCCAGCGCGCGGCACGCGCCGAGGATGCGCTCGCGGTTGTTCACCTGCGCGTCGGCGGTGGCCTCGCGCACACACGCCGTGGCGTGGTCGAGCGCTTCGAGGAGGTGCCCGAGCGCGTCGTGCTCCTGCGCGAGGAGCAGCCGCAACGAGGGCGTGCTGCGGATCGCGAGGGCGCGGGTCGCGTACTCGACGGCGTGCGTGTGGTCACCCCCCGCGCGGGCGGTCTCGGCCTGGTCGAGGAGCGTGCGTCGTGCGAGCTCCGTCGGCGACGGCTGCGCATTGGCGGCAGGGGCCGCGGCGCACAGCGCAATCACCAGGGCATGGGTCGCTCGTCGCATCGCGGGAAGGGGGCGCGTCACTCCGCGGGGATGATCTCACGGCCCGTGGCGTTGGGCCGAATCTCTGGCGTCGGGCGTCGCACCACGGGGCGCAGCGGAGGGCGCGCGACGGGGCGTGCGAGCCGCGCGACGGCGACCCCCGCATCGGCCGTCACACCGGCATCGCGCGCGGCTTCGAGGGGCGCAGCGGGAGCGGGCG
>CAMFHP010000163.1 GCA_945952225.1 uncultured Myxococcaceae bacterium | reverse complement strand
AAGACCGCGCCGCAGCCCGCGCCGAAGGAATCGCCATCGGTGAGGCCCGCGGTGTCGCCATCGGTGAGGCCCGCGGCGAACAACACGGCCGCGCGGCGGTGCTGCGTGAGTCGATCGTCGCGCTCTGCGAGGTGCTCGGCCTCACGCTCGACGACGACACCCGCGCGCGCATCGCGTCGGCGGAGCTCGATGCGCTCGCCGTGATGTTCGAGCGGCTCCGTCGCACGCGCACCTTTCAGGCGCCGTGAGCTGCAACAGAGGGCGCGCTCAGGGCTCGTCGTCGACGACGGTGATCTCGCGCTGTGCGGTCGCGAGGCGGCCCGTGGCGACGTCTTGCACGACGACCTCCCACACGAAGCGACGGCCCACGACCTCGGTCGGCGACGCGATCTGCGTGAAGATCACGAGCTCGCCGTAGGTCGTCTCCCAGCCGCCCTGGTACGCGGTGAGCCCCTGCGGATTGTTGCGTCGGATGCGCGCCGTCGGGTCGTTGACGGGGGCACCTCCATCGACGGGCGTCACGCGGAAGAACACGTACACGTCCGGCGCGAAGCCCGCGAAGCGGACGCGGCCGTAGATGTGGTAGCCGCCCTGCGGTCCGTGAACGAGCTCCACACGCGAGCCCATCGGCGACACCGGGGCCCATGCGGTGAAGCCCGTGCCGAGCTCCAACGAGATCGCGCTGTACATCCCCGCGTCGAAGGGCATCGGCGACGGGCCGCGCGCGTCGGATGCGCCCAGGTCGCCGCTCGGCGTCGAGGCGTCGGGAGACGGAGCGCAGGCCATTGCGCCCACGACGAAGAGCGCCACACACGAAGAACGCTTCACGACGGCCCGCACGCTACGCCCGCCGCGGTGTGCGTCAATCGCGTGTGGCTACTCCGCGGTCACGCGGTCGCCGTCGCGCAATCGATCCGAGGGGTGGAGCACCACGGTCTCGCCCGCGCGCACGCCGCGGAGCACCTCCACCCGGTCGCCGCCGTGATGCCCCAGACCCACCACGCGCCGACGCGCGCGGCCTCCCTCGACGACGAAGACCGTCCACACGCCACTGCTTCGCACGAGGGCGCCGAGGGGCACCGTCGTCACCGCGTCGGCCTCCCACACCACGATGCGCGCCTCGACCCGCCAGCCATCGCCGAGTCCCCGCCAGCGCGTCGGGGGATCGTGGAGGTCGAGCAACGCGTTGACCCGCTGCTCCTCGACGCCGAGGGCCGACACGCGGGTGAACGCCGAGGGTTCCACCCGTCGCACGTGGGCCGTGAGCGCGTGGTCGAGGCCCGTGCCTTCGAGATGCGCCGTCGCACCGGGTGACACCTGCGCCGCGTCGGCCGTCAGCAGATCGACCACCACTTCGAGCGCCTCGGTGTCTCCCACTTCGAGCAGCGCCGCGCCCGCGGCCACCACACCGCCCGAGGGCTGGAGCACGCGCAGCACACGCCCTCGCACCGGGGAGCGCAGCGTGATCTCGTCGTCGACGCGCATCGCACCCGTGGAGCGCGAGAGCAGCGCCCGCGCGTTCGCGAGCTCGTACTCCGCACCGCGCGCTGCGAACTGCGCCGAGGCGAGCTCATCGGCGCGGCTCCGCGTGGCGAACTCGGCGACGGTGAGGTCGTGCGGGGCCATCGCGCCGCTCGCGACGAGCGACCGAGTGCGGGCCTCGTCGTTGCGCGCGAAGGTGAGGGCGTCGCGGCTGCGCTCCACGGCGCTTCCGGCCTGACGAAGTGCGGCCTCGGCGAGGCGCACGCGTCCCTCGGACTCGGTGCGCGCGCGGGCGTCGAGGGGCGTCGGATCGACGGGAAGCATCGCGGCCACGACGGCGCCCGCTTCGACGGCATCGCCAGGTCGCAGCTCGGGCCGTCGGAGGTTGCCCGCGGTGGTGGCCGAGACCACGTAGCGGTCGCGCACGCGGGTGCGTCCCTCCACGTCGAGCGTGGCCTCGAGGTGCTCGCGGGTGACCGCGCCCGTCTCGACGGCGGTGGGCGCGGGGCGCGCGGCGAACACGGCGCCCGCGGTGAGAGCGACGACGGCGGCGGCGGTGGCGAGGCGGCGCGGAAGACTCACGGAAACACCTTCTGCAGAGGCACAACGAGAGACACGGGCTCAGTCGCGAGACTTGAGCACGGCCACCATGTCGAGGGCGTCGACACGACGGCGCACGAGCGCGGCGCTGAGGGCGCTCGCGGCGAGCACCACGGCGACGGCGAAGAGGTACGTCGCGCGTGACACGACGAGGGGCAGGCGAAAGAGCTCGGCGTCGACGCTGCGCACGAGGAGCCCCGCGAGGCCGCGTCCTTCGAGGAGCCCGAGCGGAATCGCGAGCGCCACCTGCGCGGCCTGCTCGCCGAGGAGCACCGCCGACACCTCGGCGCGGGTGAAGCCCAGCACGCGCAGGGTGGCGAGCTCGCGGCTGCGCACCGAGAGGGCGATGCGCGCGTTGTTGTAGACCACGCCCACGGCGATCACCGACGCGAAGGCCGCGAGGATCAGCGCCATCACGCCGCTCTCGCGTCCGAGCTGTTCGCGGAAGTACGCGATGGCCGTCGCGCGTCGCGCGGTGGAGGCGACCGCGGGGTACACCTTCAGCCGACGGAGCAGCGCGTCGCGTCGTGTGGGGTCAACACGGAGGGCCACGGCGGTGATGCGTCCGCCGTCGCGCTGGAGGCGGTCGAGGGCGTCGAGGCGGAGGTAGCCCGAGGTGCCGAGGAGGTCGTCGACGAGGGCCGACACCCGCGCCTCGCGAGGAGGAAGCACACCCGTGGGATCTTCGACGGTGACCGCATCGCCCGCGCGGAGGTCGAGGCGCTGCGCGAGGTCGCGGCCGAGGAGCAGTCCGTCGGAGGGAAGGGTCCACACGGCGCCGTGGGCGTCGACGAGCCGTCGCAGCGAGGCGTCGGCGGGCAGTCCGAGGAGCGCGCACTCGCGGGTGTGCGCTCCGTGACGGAGGCGCGCGGCGGCGGTGCGCTGGGACTCGGCGCGGAGCACGCCGGGGAGGCGCGCCAGGTCGAGGGCCGCAGCGGGTGCCACGGGCTCGCGGAACGACACGGTCACGTCGTCGCCCTGGGCGCGGAAGTACTGGAGCTCGATCACGCGGTCGAGGGCGTCGAAGGTGAAGCGTCCGGCGATGAGCACCGCGGCGGCGAGGGAGATCGCGACCGCGGATCCGAGCGCGCGGAGCGGTCGTCGCGCGAGCTCGCGGAGCACCATGCGGGCGGCGGCGGGGAGCGCGTGCACCCTCGCGGAGGTGTCGAGGCGCGAGCGGGTGTAGCGCGCGGGCGCGGCCGGGCGCATGGCCTCCGCGGGTGCGATGGAGACCGCGCGGCGTACGGCGTGGAGCGCGCCGAGCACCGAGGCTCCGAGGCTCGCGCACACGCCGAGCGCCACGGTCGCGGGCGTGGGCCAGAAGGCCAGCACGGGGAAGCGGAAGAACTGCGCGAAGATGCCGAGGATGAGTCGCCCGCCGGCGGCGCCGAGGGCCACGCCGAGGAGCGCGCCCGCGAGGCCCGTGAGCAGCGCGTGCGAGAGGTAGTGACGGGCGATCTCGCCGTCGGTGTATCCGAGGGCCTTGAGCGTCGCGATGCGTTCGCGTTCGAGGCCGAGGAGCCGCGTGAGCACCATGTTCACGAGCAGCGCCGCGACCGCGAGGAACACCGCGGGCAGCACCGTCGCCTGCGCGCGGAGCTGGGTGATCTTCATCTCGATCCAGCGGGCCGACGCGTGGTGCGCGCGATCCCACGAGGCGACCGCGCTCCACGGGGCGAGCGTGCGGTCGACGGCGGATTGCACCGCGCGTACGGAGGCGCCGCGCTCCACGCGCAGCACGGCGTCGTTGAAGGCGCCGCGCATGGCGAACGCGTCGTCGAGGGCGCCGGGGTTCATCCACAGCACGCCGTAGCGTCGGTCGTCGGGCACGAGGGCGCCGGGCTGCACCACGTAGGCGAACTCGGGCGAGAGCGCGACGCCCGCCACGCGGAGGCGCTGCCGTCGCCCCTGGATCACCGCGGTGATTCCATCGCCGGGGCGGAGGTTCCACGCGCGCGCGAAGGCTTCGTGCACGAGGCACTCGTCGGCGTGCGCGGGGTCGACGGCGCGGCCCTGCGTGAGCGTGAGCGTGTGCAGCGACGCCATCCCCGCCCGTGGGAGCGAGACCACCTTCGCCGCCGCGGGGTCGTCGAGTCCGGGCATGTCGAGGCGCACCTCGCCGACGACGCGCGCGTCGACGTCGGTCACACCGGGCAGCGCGGCCAGCGCGGTCACGGCGCTCCGCGGCGCGCGTCGCACGGAGACGAACACGTCGCCGAAGCGGGCGCGGGCGTACCAGCCGTCGCGGGCCGCGCGGAGCGAGTCGTACGCGCTGCGCATCGAGACGAGCGCCGCGACCCCGCAGGCCATCACCAGCGCGATGGTGGCGAGCTGCGCGCGCTCGCGGGCGAGGTCGCGCAGGAGCTTGCGGGCGAGGGCGCTCACCAGCGCAGCTCCGCGGGGGCGGCGCGGGTGGTGTTGCGCTCGTCGCGCACGACGCGTCCGTCGCCGAAGCCCACCACGCGATGGGCCATGCGGGCGATGACGGCGTTGTGGGTGATGATCGCGGTGGTGGTGCCGAGCTCGCGGTTCACCCGGTCGAGCACGTCGAGCACCACGACCCCGGTGCGCTGATCGAGGGCGCCCGTGGGTTCGTCGCAGAGGAGCACGTCGGGCCTGCGCGCGACGGCGCGCGCGATGGCCACGCGCTGTTGCTCCCCGCCCGAGAGCTGCGAGGGAAAATGATCGAGTCGCGACGTGAGCCCCACGAGCGCGAGGGCCTCCTCTGGCGCGAGGGGCGAGGGGGCGATGTCGGTCACCAGCGCCACGTTCTCGCGCGCCGTGAGCGAGGGCATGAGGTTGTAGAACTGAAACACGAAGCCCACGTGGGCGCGGCGGTAGGCCGTGAGCGCGCGGTCGTCGGTGAAATCCAGCGCGCGACCGCGGTAGTGCACCGAGCCCGCGCTGGGCGCGTCGAGGCCGCCGAGAATGTTCAGCAGCGTGCTCTTGCCGCTCCCCGAGGGGCCGAGGAGCACGGTGAGCTCACCCTCGCCGAGCGCGAGGTCCACCCCGCGGAGCGCGTCGATCTCCACGTCACCCATGCGGTAGCGCTTCGCGAGCGCGCGGGCTTCGAGCACGGGGGGGCGCGACACGTCGGACATCGTGCGCTCCCCATGCGAGGCCCATGCACAACACCTCCCGCCGACGAACGTCCGCGCGCCGATGCGTCGCTGCTGCAACCGCACGCGGCGACGGGATGACACCGAAATGCGCAGCGGCGCGCACCGCGGACTGCCGTGCGTGCTCGACGACGTTTCGTGTGCGTCGGGACCGCTGAAATCACCACACCCTCTGGAGTGACGCGCGGATTGCGTGGCATCGTCACCGCCCCTGGTTCGGACGTCGGCGCTCGGGCTCCCTCACGCGCCCGCATTCCCGGTCCGATGCCCCTTCTGAAGAGGGTCCGATGATGGCTCCCGATACCCCGGCGCGCGAACACGAACGCCTCGCGGTGCTCCACAGCTACGAGGTGCTCGACAGCGACGCCGAGGCGAACCTCGACGCCCTCACGCGCCTCGCGTCGATCATGGTGGGCACGCCCATCGCCCTCGTCTCGCTCGTCGATGCGAAGCGCCAGTGGTTCAAGTCGCGCGTCGGGCTGGCGGTCACCGAGACGCCGCGCGAGGTCTCGTTCTGCGGTCACGTCGTGGCATCGGGGTGCACGATGGTGGTGCCCGACACGACGCTCGACCCGCGCTTCGTCGACAACCCGCTGGTCACGGGCGAGCCCAAGATCCGCTTCTACGCAGGCGTTCCGCTGCGTACGCCCGAGGGCTTCGTGCTGGGCACCCTCTGCGCGATCGACCGCGTGCCCCGCGACGCCTCCCCCGAGCAGTTGGAGGCCCTCGACCTGCTCGCGCGCCAGGTGATGGAACTCCTCGACGCGCGCCGCGAGCGGAAGCGCTTCCAGCGGGAGCGAGACCGCGCACGGGCCGTGGTGCGCGAGCTCGAAGCGGTCTTCGACGCGATGATCGAAGGCGTCGTCGTGCAAGACGACACCGGGCGCATCGTGCGCTGGAACCGCAGCGCCGAGCGCATCCTCGGGCTCACGGGCGAGCAGCTCTCGGGGCGCACCTCGTACGACCCGCGATGGCGCGCCGTGCACGAAGACGGCTCGGACTTCGCGGGCGACGCGCACCCCGCCATGGTGGCCCAGCGCACGCGTGAGCCCGTGGCCGACACGGTGATGGGCGTGCAGAAGCCCGACGGGTCCATCACCTGGATCCGCATCGCCGCCACGCCCCTCGAAGGCGTCGACGGCGAGCGCTCGGTGCTCACGACCTTCTACGACATCACCGCGCTCAAGGCCGCGCAGGCCGCCTCCGAGCTCCTCGCCCGCAAGGAGCGGCTCATCACCACGGGTACGCTCGCGGCCGGCGTGGGCCACGAGATCAACAACCCGCTGGCCTACATGCTCGGCAACATCGAGTTCGCGCTCGAAGAGCTCCGCGCCATCGCGGGTGGCTCTCCCTCGGGCCGCATGCGCGAGATCGCGGGCGCGCTCCTCGACGCGCGCGAAGGCGGCGAGCGCGTGCGCAAGATCGTGCGGGGGCTGCGCGCGCTGGCCCGCGAAGAGGCCGACGCGACGTCGTGCGATGTGGCCTCGGCGATCGAGATTTCGGCGAACATGGCGGCGCACGAGATCCGCCACAAGGCCTCGCTGCGACGCACGCTCAAGCCCGTGCCCCACGCGCTCATCGACGAGTCGCAGCTCTCGCAGGTGCTCGTGAATCTGCTGGTCAACGCCGCGCAGGCCTTCGACTCGGGCAACCTCGATCGCAACCGCATCGAGGTGAGCACCTGGTCCACGCCCGACGACCGCGTGTGGATCGAGGTGCGCGACAACGGGCCGGGCATTCCGCCGGAGCTTCGTCGGCGCGTGTTCGATCCGTTCTTCACCACGAAGCCCGTAGGACAGGGCACGGGCCTCGGGCTCTCGATCACGCAGAGCATCGTGCACGGCTCCGGCGGCGAGATCACCATGGAGTCCGTGGTGGGCGAGGGCACGGTGTTCCGCATCGCGCTGCCCGTGGCCCATGTGCCCGCGCCGGTGAAGGTCTCGGGGCGTCCTGCGGAGGCGGGCAACCGCGGGCGCGTGCTCGTGGTGGATGACGAGACGCCGATCCTCCTGACGATCCAGCGCATGCTCGCCGCCGACCACGAGGTGACCGCGCTCGCCGCGGGACGCGACGCGCTCGACCTGCTCCTCGCGGGCGTGCGCTTCGACGTGATCTTCTGCGACGTGATGATGCCCCACATGAGCGGCATCGAGCTCTTCGACGAGGTGCGCCGCGCGCTGCCCCACATCGCCTCGCGCTTCGTGTTCCTCACGGGCGGCGCGACGAACCCCACGGTGCTCGACTTTCTGGGCACCGTCGCGAACGAGCGCCTCGACAAGCCGTTCACCGTGCAGGGGCTCCGGGCCCTCGTGCGGCGCTACGTCGAGGGCGGCTCCCTCGCGCCGGCCGAGCATTCCCGTTGACCCCGCGGCGCGCGGCGCCCGATGCTCGCGCGATGACGAAGAAGATCAAGCTGCACGACGGCATCGTGGGGGCGCTCATCGTGGCGAGCGTCGCGCTCGGCCAGTGGGTGAGCCCCGTGTTCTACGGCCTCGCGGGCCTCACCGGACTCATCATGGTGTCGAGCGCCTTCACGGGCTTCTGCCCGGTGCACTTCACCATCGGCAAGCTGATGGGCCCCGACGCGCAGTAGCGTCTCTCCCTCCGTGGACTTCGAAGACCGCGCCGCCCTCGACCCTGCACGCCGCGATGCGCTCCGCGCGACCCTCACGTCGCACGCCACGCTCGCCGAGGTGGTGCGCTGGCTCATGGCCTCGCGGTCGCCGCGCTTCGTGCACGACGTCGTGGTGCAGGACGAGTTCACCCACGATGTCGTCGTGCCCTTCGAAGACCTCTGGATCGTCTACGACACGACCTGACTGGGCGCGGTGACGGCGGTCGCCGTCTGGCCCCGATGCCCCGACGCGCGTGCGCTGCTCGATGCACGGCTCGCGCGCGGATGGCTCCCGACGCCCACCGACACGCGCGACGGCCCGAAGGTGCTCGGCTACGCGGCCTGCGCGGTGCGCGGAGGGTGATTCGCGCGGGAGGCACATTGGGTACGCTGCGCGGCGGAGGTCTCACGCCACGATGCGCAGCACGATCTACGACTTCGGCCTCGATCGGAACGACGCCAACTACACCCCGCTCACGCCGCTGAGCTTTCTCGCGCGCGCCGCGGAGGTGTACCCCGCGCGGACCTCGATCGTGCACGGCACGCAGCGCTACACCTGGCGCGAGACCGACGCGCGCTGTCGTCGCCTCGCGAGCGCCCTCGTCGCGCGGGGCATCGGACGCGGTGACACCGTGGCCGCGATGCTCCCCAACACGCCGCCGATGATCGAGGCGCACTTCGGCGTGCCCATGGCGGGCGCGGTGCTCAACACGCTCAACACCCGCCTCGACGCCGACGCCATCGCGTTCATGCTCATGCACGGCGAGGCCCGCGCGGTGCTCGTCGACCGCGAGTTCGCCGACGTGATCCGTCGCGCGCTGCTGCGCCTCGATCGCCCGCTGCTGGTGATCGACTGCGACGACCCCGCGTGGCAGGGCGAGGGCGAGCGCGTGGGCGAGGTGGAGTACGAAGCGCTGCTCGCCGAGGGCGATCCCGCGTACGCGTTTGCGGGCCCCGGTGACGAGTGGGACGCCATCGCGCTGAACTACACCTCGGGCACCACGGGCAACCCCAAGGGCGTCGTGTATCACCACCGCGGCGCGTACCTGAACGCGCTCTCGAACGTGCTCGAATGGGACCTTCCGCACCACGCGGTCTACCTCTGGACGCTCCCGCTCTTTCACTGCAACGGCTGGTGCTTCGCGTGGACCATCGCCGCCCGCGCGGGCGTGAACGTGTGCCTTCGCCGCGTCGATCCTGCGGCCATCTTCGCGCTCATGCGGGAGCACCGCGTGACGCACTACTGCGGCGCACCCATCGTTCACAACCTGCTGGTGAACGCGCCCGCGGAGCTGCGCGAGGGCCTCGGTCACCGCGTGCACGCGATGGTGGCCGGGGCCGCGCCGCCCGCCGCGATGATCGCCGCGATGGAGGAGATCGGCTTCGACCTCACGCACACCTACGGCCTCACGGAGACCTACGGGCCCGCGGCCGTGTGCGCGAAGCACGAGTCGTGGGAGGCGCTCGACGTGGGCGCGCGCGCGCGGCTCAACGCGCGACAGGGCGTGCGATACCACCTGCAGGCGGGACTCACGGTGCGCGATCCGAAGACCCTCGACGAGGTGCCCGCCGACGGAGAGACCATGGGCGAGCTGATGTTCCGCGGGAACATCACCATGAAGGGCTACCTGAAGAACCCCACGGCCACGCAGGCGGCCTTCGAGGGCGGATGGTTCCACACCGGCGACCTCGGCGTGCGACAGCCCGACGGCTACGTGAAGATCAAAGACCGCTCGAAGGACATCATCATCTCGGGCGGCGAGAACATCTCGTCGCTCGAAGTCGAAGACGCGCTCTACAGCCATCCCGCGGTGATGGCCGCCGCCGTGGTGGCGAAGCCCGACGCGCGCTGGGGCGAGACCCCCTGCGCGTTCATCGAGCTCAAGCGCGGCGCGACGGTCACCGCGGCGGAGATCGTGGCCCACTGCCGCGCGCACCTCGCGGCCTTCAAGGTCCCGCGCGCGGTGGAGTTCTGCGAGCTCCCGCGCACCTCGACGGGCAAGGTGCAGAAGTTCGAACTGCGCAAGCGCGTGGGCTCGGTGAGCGCCATCGACGTGTGATCCGCGCGCGGTGAAGCGTCAGACGTTCTGCTTGTTGAAGTTGCAGCTCGTGGCTGCGGCGGGCACCGCCGCGGGGCGTCCGCGCACGCGCGATTGCATCACCACGTCGGGGTCGAGCCAGTCGGGCAGGTCGTCGTCATCGGCGTCACCGATCTTCGAAGACGCGCTCTGCGGGTCGGATCCGCCCGCGGTCTCGAAGTCGTCGGGCATGCCATCGCGATCGCTGTCGCCGGTGGGGTGTGTGCGGTCGTTCATCGCGGTGCCGAAGTAGTACTCGTAGTCGTCGCCGAAGCCGTCGCCGTCGCTGTCGCCCGTGCGCGGATCGGTGCCGAAGTACGCGCGCTCCTGCCCGTCGAGGAGGCCGTCGCCGTCGCTGTCGGCGTAGGTGGCCGGGTCGTCGAGGTCGAGCTCCACGTTGTCGGGCGTGCCGTCGCCGTCGCTGTCGCGCGTCGTGGGGAGCGTGCCCGTCGCAAAGATCTCGAAGCCGTCGGGAATCGTGTCGCCGTCGCTGTCGACGCTCATGGGATCGGACCCGAGCGCGCGTTCCGCAGCATCGCTGAGTCCGTCGCGGTCGGCGTCGGCGCCGCGGCTGCCGTTGCGGTCACCGAGCACGACCTGGAAGGGGTGCGTGTTCGCGGGACTCGACGGTCCCGTCGCGTCGGCGCTGCGGTTGCGCACGTAGACCACCTTGCCCTCGTAGAGGCTGCCGATCTGCGAGCGGGTCATCCATTCGGGGCCGAGGTCCATGAGGGCGCGGGTGCGCGCGGGTTCGGGCGTCCACGGCGCGTTGGGCGTCCACGGGCGACCGCCGCCGACGTGGCGCACACCCGCCGCGACGGGGGGCTCCGAGCTCGAACACGCGAGAAGGAGTCCGAGCCCCACGAGGCCGGGGACTGCGAGGCGCGAGGGGCGCGAGGAGGGTCTCACCATGCGCGGAGCGTCGGCGTTTCTGTGCGCGCGGCAACGGAGCTCAAAAAATCTTGAGTGCGCTCACCACTGCGCTTCGAAGCGCGCGAGGTCGGACTCCAACCGCCACTGCTCCCGCGCACGATCGCTCGCCGCGAGAAGGGCCGCACACGCGGGCGATGGGTGCGCGCTGCCGGGTACGTCGGCGGCGCACGCGGGGGCGCCCCAGAGGCTCGCGCCCGCGAGGAACGAGTACGTCAGCGCGTTGCGCGCGAGGCCCTTGAGGTCACGCCACGAGAGGTTCCAGGTCGTGAGGGCGCGGTGAAACTCGCGCGAGAGGTCGGTGCGCGACACGCCCTCGTCGTCGGTGCAGAGCACCTGCGGCACACCCGCGCTTCGATAGAGCGCGAAGGGGTGGTCGAGGCCGCGCACCCCGAGGATCACGTCGGCGCTCGTGAGGCAGTGCTCCACCGCGATGCCCTCGCGCGCCATGCGGGCCAGGGTGTCCGAAGCGTCGTCTTCGAAGGCCATGTCGGTGCCGTGTCCGATGCGCCGCGCGCCCGCCACCGTGACCGCCTCGCGGATGTGAAAGCCCGCGTCTTCGGGAGGGACGAGCGAGGGCGTGAGCTCGCCCGCGTGGAGCGACACGTTCACGCGGGTTCCGTGTGCGGTGAGCCGATCGACGATGCGCATGTGGAGGCGGTAGTCGCGCAGCGAGACCGGGTCGTCTTCGGGCGCCACGAGGTTGATGCCCACGACCCGCGGGTCTGCGCGCGCGACCTCCACGGCGGCGACGGTGTGCGCGAAGAGCTCCTCGGGCGCGACGGTGCGGTACATCGTGACGAGGTGGCGCACGGTCACGCGGCATCCGGGGTCTTCGTCGGCCTGACCGCAACGGAGCAGCGTGCGCACGCGGGCCTCTTCGTCGTCGAGTCGCTGCCGCGCGGCGCGCACCACGTCGGCGAAGCGCTCGGGCGGGAGGCGGCGCTCCATCTCCGCGAGGTCGGGGGTCCATCCCGCGTCGTGGCCGGTGCGCATGGCCGCCGCGGTGCCGAGCGACTGCATCACCTCGACGTAGTACGTGTGCTGCCGCGCGAGGCGCGAGACCACCTCGGCGAGCATGTCGCCGTAGCGCGAGGCGCGCGCGTCGAAGCCGTCGAAGGTCGCGAAGAAGTGGTCGTGGCCCGAACTCCGCGAGGCGTCGAAGTTGCGCATCGACCACGCGTCGATGAGCGCGCGGGCCCGCGTCGGATCCGTGCGCAGCGCGTCGGCGAGGGGAACGTCTCCGCGCGCGGTGTCGCACGGCGGCTCGACGATCGCGGCGGCGTCGTGGCGCAGGCACATGCCGTCTTCGACGCCCCATTGCACAAAATGCTCGGCGTACACGGCGCCCGCGAGGTGGTTGTGCAGGTCGCCTCCCTTGGGCATCGCGCGGAGAAAGGCCATCGCCTCGGGCGGCGAGCGGCGCACGGCGTCGAGGTGACGCGCGGTGCGGGCCGCGGGCGATTGGGTGAGCGTGCGCGCGCAGGCCGTCGGGAGCGTGAGCAGCGCGGCCAGCGCGAGGGTGCGTCGGAGCATGGGCGCAGCGTCGCACACAACCGCGCGCACACCGAGGGAGACACATCGGGTGATAGCCTCCGCGCGCCGATGACTTCGTGGGAGCCGTATCACCTCGTCGACCCGCTGCTCGCGCGCGTCCCGTGGCCCTTCGGACGCCACGTCGAGGCGGTGACCGTGGGGCCCGTGCGCGCGCTGCGCATGGCCCGTCGCTGGGGCGGACGCACGCTCATGGCCGTGCACTGCTACGTGGTGGGCGACACGCTCATCGACGCGGGCCTCGCGTGCTACGCGTCCGACGTGCTCGCGTTCGCGCGCGAGGGCGGCGTGCGACGCGCGCTGGTCACGCACCACCACGAAGACCACGTGGGCGGCGCGTCTGCGCTCGTCGCCGAGGGCGTCGACGTGCGGGCGCCCGCGCTCACCGCGCGACTCGTCCGCGAGCCCCTGCCGGTTCGCTTCTACCAGCACGTGCTGTGGGGACGCGCGCCGGCCGTGAGCCTCCGCGGCTTCGAGGGCGACGCGGTGGCGCTCGGACCCTATGAGGCCCGCGTCGTGGCCGCGCCGGGGCACTGCGACGACCAGGTGGTGCTGCACGTTCCGTCGCAGGGATGGCTGTTCTCGGGCGATGCGTTCCTCGATGAGCGGGTGAAGGTGTTTCGTCGCGACGAGGATTTCGCGGCCACCGTCGCGACGCTCGAACGGCTCTGCGCGCTCGACTTCGATGCGCTGTTCTGCGCCCACCGACCGCGCGCCACGGGAGGCCGCGAGGCGCTGCGACGCAAGCTCGCATGGATGCGCGAGGTTGAGGGCCTCGTGCGTCGCCGACACGTCGAGGGCGCCACGGTGAAGGCCATCGCGCGAGAGCTTCCGCAGGTGCGACGGGGCGCGCTGCTCGACCTGCTCGCGCTCGGCGATGTGTCCGTCGAGAACATGGTCCGCGCGGTGCTCGAAGGGCCGCGTCCACGGCGCGAAGTGCGGCGCACTGTGGAGCGCCCGTGACGCCGGTTCGCGCGGTGATCGACACGAACGTGCTGCTCTCGCTCTTCGCCTTCGGTGGCGCGCGCTTCGAAGCGTTGCGCGCCGCGGTGGAACAGCAGCGCGTGCGATGCCTCACCGACGACGGGTGCTTCGAAGAGTTCGCGCGCATGGTGGCCTCGCCGGTGCTCACGCTCGACGACGACACGCGCCGCGCGGCCGTCGCGCGCTACGCGGACTGCGCCGAGCGCATCGCAGGGAGCGGGTGCGAGGTGGCGCTCCCTCGATGTGGCGACGGCGACGACCAGCGCTTTCTGGAGCTGGCCGTGCGCGGGGGCGCGGCGTGGGTGGTGACGCTCGATCGTGCGCTGCTGGCGGTGGCGCCCGCGATGCGCGTGGCCGCGGGCGTGCGTGTGGTGGTGCCGCGTCGGTTGTGCGAGGCGCTCGTCAGAGGGTGTTGACGTGGAAACTCCGCGGATTGCAAAGAGCCGCGAGTCGGAC
>CAMFHP010000162.1 GCA_945952225.1 uncultured Myxococcaceae bacterium | reverse complement strand
CCGCCGCCGTCGGAGTATCCGCCGCCGCCGCCGCCGCCTGCGCTGCCGCCGCGGCCCGAGAGCGTGCCCGGCGCGACCGCGCCCGCGTAGCCCGTCATCACCACGCCGCCCGCACCACCGGGACCCGCGCAGCGCGCGCCGACGGAGCAGATGTCACCCGACGCGCCGAGGCCGTTGGGGTTGCCCGTATCGCCGCCACCCGAGCCCGATGCGTTGTCGAGGCAGTCGGTGTGCGCGCCGCCGTTGCCGCCCGAGAGGTTGATCGTGCCCGCGATGGTCACCGCGCCGGTCGCGCGGAGGTCGAGCACGCCCGTTCCGTTCGTGGTCACGGTCACGCCCGCGGGCACGTTGATCGTCGTGAAGTTGTGCACGCCGGGCGAGAGCACGGTGTTGGTCGTGGGGTTGAACGCGCCCTCGGCGCCCGTCGAGGGGAAGCGCGTGCATCCGCCTGCCACGCAGGGCGATCCCGAGGGACACACGGTGCCGCACGCGCCGCAGTTGTTCGGGTCGCTCGACGTGTCGATGCAGCTCGTGCCGCAGAGCGAGTAGCCCGCGTTGCAGGTCGCCGTGCACACGGAGTTCATGCAGGTCGGCGTGCCGTTCGAGACCGCGGGGCACACGGTTCCGCAGCCGCCGCAGTTCGTGGGGTCGCTGCGCGTGTCGACGCAGGCGAGCGCGCACACCGTCGCGCCCACGGAGCAGAACAGCCGACACGTGCCCGCCACGCAGGCCTGCGAGGCGCCGCACGCGTTGCCGCAGCGGCCGCAGTTCGCGGCGTCGTTGAGCAGCGACACGCAGCTCCCGGCGCAGTCGGTGAGCCCGGTGCCGCACGAGGCCGTGCAGCGTCCGCCGGAGCACACCTGGCCCGCGGTGCAGGCCGTTCCGCACGCGCCGCAGTTCGCGCGATCGGTGGCGAGGTCGCGGCACGCGCCGCTGCACTCGGTCTGCCCCGCGGTGCAGCTCACGACGCAGCGTCCGGCGGTGCACACCTGGCCCGTGGCACACGCGGTGCCGCAGCCGCCGCAGTTCGCGCGGTCGGTCTGCGTGTCGCGGCACGTTCCCCCGCAGTTCGTGAGGCCCGCGCCGCAGCTCACCACGCACGCGCCCGCGGTGCACACCTGGCCCGCGGTGCAGACCGTTCCGCAGCCGCCGCAGTTGTTGTTGTCGGTCGTGAGGTCGCGACACACGCCGCCGCAGTTCGTGGTACCCGCCGCGCACGACACACGGCACGCGCCGCCGGAGCACACCTGGCCCGACGGACACGTCGTTCCGCAGCGCCCGCAGTTGTTGTTGTCGGTGCTGAGGTCGCGGCACACGCCCGAGCAGTTCGTGGTGCCCGCCACGCAGCTCACGGTGCAGCTCCCGCGCGAGCACAGCTGGCCCGCGGGACACTCGTTGCCGCACGCGCCGCAGTGGTTGTTGTCGGTGAGCGTGTCGCGACACACGCCCGAGCACTCGGTGAGCCCCGACGCGCAGCTCACGACACACGCGCCGCGCGAGCACACCTGGCCCGGCGCACACGCGTTGCCGCACGCGCCGCAGTGGTTGAGGTCGGTCTGCGTGTCGCGACACACGCCCGAGCAGTTGGTCGTGCCGCCGCCGCACGACACGACGCACGCGCCGAGGGAGCACACCTGGCCCGCGGGGCACGCGTTGCCGCACGCGCCGCAGTTCGCGAGGTCGCTCTGCAGGTCGCGGCACACGCCCGAGCACACCGTGGTGCCCGCCACACACGACACGCGGCAGCTCCCCTCGGAGCACACCTGGCCCGCCGCGCACACGCGGTCGCACGCGCCGCAGTTCGCGCGGTCGGTGTCGAGGTCGCGGCATACGCCGCCGCAGTTCGAGAGCCCCGCGCCGCAGCTCACCACGCACGCGCCGCGCGAGCACACCTGGCCCGCCGCACACGCGTTGCCGCACGCGCCGCAGTTCGCGAGGTCGCTCTGCGTGTCGCGGCACGCGCCCGCGCAGTTGGTCTGTCCGCCGCCGCAGCTCACCTGGCACGCGCCCATGGAGCACACCTGGCCCGCGGGACACGCGTTGCCGCACGCGCCGCAGTTCGCGCGGTCGCCCTGCAGGTCGCGGCACACGCCGTCGCACTGCGTGAGGCCCGCGCTGCACGTCACCACACACGCGCCGCGCGCGCACACCTGGCCCATCGCGCAGGCCGTTCCGCATGCGCCGCAGTTCGCGAGGTCGCTCTGCAGGTCGCGGCACACGCCCGCGCACTGCGTGAGGCCCGCGCCGCAGCTCACCTGGCACGCGCCCGCGGAGCACACCTGACCGGCCGCACACACGGTGCCGCAGCCGCCGCAGTTCGCGCGGTCGGTCTGCGGATCGACGCATCGACCGTCACACGGAACCGTGCCCGCGACGCACTCCACGCGGCACGCGCCGTTCACGCACACCTGGCCCATCGCGCAGGCCGTTCCGCACGCGCCGCAGTTCGCGCGGTCGGTGTTGAGGTTGGCGCAGTAGGTCGCGCCGCCGTCGAGCGTTCCTCCGTCGCCGCCGCCGCAGGTCGCGAGGCCCGCCGCGCACGTGAGCTGACACACGCCCAGCGAGCACACCTGACCCGCGCCACACACGGTGCCGCACGCGCCGCAGTTCGCGCGGTCGGTCTGCGGATCGAGACATCGATCGCCGCAGCGCAACTGGCCCGCTTCACAGGGCGCGGGGCCGAGGTCGGTGCCCGCGTCGGAGCGCCCCCCCACCACCGCGTTGCCCGTGCATCCGAGCGCAAACAGTACGAGGGCGCAGAGCTGCGCCTGCCAGATCCATCGCATGGTGACTCCCATTGTCGCAGCGCGACCTCGCGACTCTACCGCCACCTCCGTTCGCGCCGCGGAGAATCTTCTCGTGTGCGTGCACCCTTTCGTCGCGCGTCGCTCCTGGCCTACGGTCGCGCCGATGGTCCGCCCTGCCCTTGTGTTCGCGCTGTGTTCGCTCGTCGCGTGCCGACGCGCGGCGCCTGATGCGTCACGCCCCGATGCGTCGCCTGCACATCCCACGGCGCGCTGGGTCGGTGACGCTCCTTCGGCAGCGCCCCTTCGCGTCGATGATTCCCGATGGATCGTCGGTGCGCTGCGACGCACGGCCACCGCCCTCGCGGCGCCGCCGTATCCCGCGCGCCCGCTCGTGGCCGCGGCCCGCGTGGGACCGCGTTGGCGCTTCGCGAGCGACGACGGAACGGTCTTCGAGTCCGAGGATTTTCTCGGCGCGCTGACCCGCGTCGGAACGTTCCCCGCCCGCGCGCGCGGCGCCGACGCGGACGGTCTGCATCGCGCGGTCGCACACCTCGGCGCCCTCGCCTGGCTCGACGCCTCGGGACGCGCCTGGACCCACGACGGACGCAGCCCCACGGCGCTCCCCCTCGCCCGCGTGCTCGACGTGCTCGCGGCCTCGGCCACGCGCGTCTACGCGATCACCGAACCCGGCGCGCTCCATCGCAGCGACGACGGCGGCGCACACTTCACCGCGGTTCCCCTCGCAGACGGTGAGGCCGCCCTCGCGCTCTCCCTCGACGGCGACCGCGCGGTGCTCGCCACCTCGTCGCGCACGGTGCTCCTCGACGACGGCGGACTCCCCGGCGCCACGCACGCATCGACCGTGTTCGCCGCGGCCGCCGCACCGCCCGCGCTCCCCTCGCCCACGCCGCGCACGCTGCCCGACGACCCTTCGCGGGTGGCCTCGCTCGGGGGTGCGCGCCTCGCTGTCGTCGAGGGTTCGACGCTGCGCGTGGTCGATGCGAACGCGCCGCGCGATGCTCCGTCGCGCGCGCTCCCCGGCGACGCCTGCGCGCTCTACGCGGGACACGGCACCGCCCGCGCGGTCTGCACGCACGACGGATGGGCCCGCGCGGTGTGGGCCGACGACGCACGCGGCGGCTGGCGATTGCTGCGCGACGAGCTCCGCGCCGAACCGCTGGGCACGCTGGCCTTCGACGACGCGAGCGACGCGTGGGTGGTCGCCGCGCCCTGCACACAGCAGCCGCAGATCGACGCCGCGGCGCTCTGCGCGTACTTCGCCGACGGCACACGCCACGCGGTGCACGCGCCCTTCGACGCCGTGGTGGTCGACGCGCACGACGGCGCGACGCTCGTGGTGGCCGCGCGCGGGGCGCCGTCGCTCACCCAGGCCGTGGTGCTCCGCGGCGAAGCGATGACCGCACTCTCGCTCCCTGTGTCGGCCGACGAGGCCCGCGGCGCGCGCTTTCACGGCGACGCGGTGAGCGTGTGGGGACGCTCGGCCGAAGGGCGTCCCGTGTTGCACCGCGCGGTGGTCGGCAGGGAGCGCATCGGACGCTGGTCGCACGAAGCCGCCCCGGTGGGCGCCGTGCGCGGCGCGGTCTCGCACCAGCGCGTGCTCGTGTGGGGCGACGACGCGGCGCACGTGTGGCAACGCAACGGCGACGGACGCTTCGTGCCCGTGGCGCCCGCGGTGCTCGGCGACGCGCACGCGCTCTCGTTCTCGTCGGACGACGTGGCCTACTGCGCCGGGCCCACGTGCCGTGTGGGCGCGCTCGAAGTGACGCCCGACGTGCCCGGTGTGCCGTGGTTCCTCACGCGCGATGACAGCCCCGGACCCGTCGTCACACCGTGGGTTGCACCGCCCGCGCGCCCCGACGCGCGCCCCGTGTTTCTCTGCGACGCGGGCGACACCCTCGGCCCCGGACCAGAGCTCGATCACGGCATCGCGGTGTCGGGCTACGCGCTCCACTGGGCGCTCTCGGGGACCACACTCTCGGTGCGCTGGGATGGCACCACCGTGCGCGGCGCCACGCGCGCTCCATGGCCCGGCGAAGGCGCCGTGAGCGGCGCGGCCCCCGTGGGCGCGACCTCGCCCATCGCCCTGTTTTCAAGGGGTTCTGGCGCATCCGTCGCGCGGCGTTATGCGACCTCGCGGGGCGTGGTCGACGTGGCGCTCGCGGCGCCCGACACGCCCTGGCGCACCGACCTGGTGATGGCCTCGCAGGGCCGCGTGATGGCCCTCGCGCGGGGCACCTCGCACGGTCGCGCGATCACCTTCGCGGCGCTCCTCGATGCGAGCACGGGACGCGCGCTGGCCTCGCGCGCCGTGGCCTCGGCGGGTCCTGCGTCGCGGGTGCTGCCCGGTGAGGTCGACGGACGTGACGGGTTGTGGCTCCCCGTCGACGCGACGCGCTGGCGCTTTCTCGCGCTCGACGGCGACGCGCCCGAGGTGACCGTCGACGACCCCGGCACCGCGCGTCCGTGCCCCGCTGCGGGTGACGGACGCCTCGTGCTGCGACGCCTCGACGGGTACTCCGAACTCCGCGGCGAGGGATGGGCCCCCATCGCCGACGAGTGGCAGGTCGAGGAGCGCCTCGAACGCGTGAACGGCGCGCTGTGTGTGCGATCGATCGCGGGCGGCGAGTCGCGCGACGAGTCGGCCTTCGAACGTCACGGCCCCGAGACCGACCTCGTGCGCAGCTTCTCGCTCACGAGCGACGGCGCGGAACACCTCGCGGGCGATGCGTGGCAGGGCCGACGACGCTTCGCGATGCGCTGCACCCGCGTGGAGCGCACCACACGACGCTGATCACGACGCGGGCCGCGCGTGCGAGAGCACCTCGTCGAAGGCCTCGCGGGTCTTCGGTCCGGCCCCGTCACGGAGCGGCGCGATCCACGCGGCGTCGAATCCCGTCATGCGCCAGAAGTGCAGGTCGTCGAAGCGCGCGGCGACGATGCGCTCGGCCTCCTTCGAATCGACGCCCGCGAGCAGCAGCGCCGCGAGCGCGCCCTCGAACACGTCGGGATGGTGGCCCTCGGCGAACACCCGCTCGACGGCGAAGCGGCGGATCCAGTCGGCGGGCGCGCGACGCAGCACCTCGAAGGTGTAGGCGGTCGACGGCGAGGCCTGGTTCGTGTGGTCCGAGAGGTTGAGGAACGCATCGGCCCGCGGCGCGCACGACGGATCTCGCGCGATGGCCAGCACCGCGAGGCTGTTCACCAGCATGTACGCGTCGGGTCGGTTGCGCGCGGCGGTGACCTCGGCGGCCCCGAGGATCTCGTCGACGCTCCACCGCGCGCTCAAGCCCTGGAGCACGGGGAACGAGGTCTGCCACGCGCACACCTCGGCGGGCGTGAGCTTCGGCGCGGCGATGCGAAGCGCGTCGTGCATCGCGTAGAGCGGAAACCCGTCGCGCTCACCGGCCACCGCACGATGCTCGGCGCTGCGCGCGCGGTGGAGGGCGGCGAGGTCGTCTTCCATCGTCGGTCCCATCACGCGCGAGAGCACGTCGCGCCGCGCCACCCACGAGGCCTCGTCGAAGCCCGCGAGCCGCGTGAGCGCCCCGTCGACCATCGCGAGCGCAGGGGGACCACCACCGCCCGCGAGAAACTCCGCCGCGATGCGCGCGCGCTCCGAGGGACCGAGGGGAGCGCCCACACCGGCCTCCGCACGGCACATCGCGACCACGGCTTCGAGCGTGCCGTCATCGCCGACGGGCGCGTGCCACGCATCGAGGGCCGCGGGGCTCTCGCGCAGCGCGCGGGCCGCGAGGAGGGCCACCTCGTTGTAGAGGTAGAGCGTCTGCGGCGGACGCTCCAGCGGCGCCATGAGCACGGGCAGCGCGAAGCGCGTCGCGACGTGGTCGCACACGGCGTGTCCGAGCGCGCGCACCGCGCCGGGAGGAAACTCCCCCGCGTCGAGGAGCGCTTCGAGCGCGAGCCACGTGCCCGGCTCGTACGCCACGGCCTTGAGCGACGCGTAGCCCTTGTCGGCGACCTTCTGCGCGACCTTCTTCCACGCGGTCACGACGGCGCGACCATAGGGCAGCGGAGCCTTCGCGGGAGCCTTCTTCGTTGCCATGGCGCGCACGGTAGAGCGCCCGCTTCGCGCGTCGCAAGGTCCGCGTATTTCTCGCCCGCGCGCCCCTCGTCGCACTAGCGTCGCGGCCCCCTACGATGCGTCGCACGAACCTCCTCGCCCTCGCCCTCGTCGCCGCGTGCAGCGGCGCGCAGCGCGCTCCCTCGTCGGTCTCGCCCGCGCCGAACGCGCTCACGCGGCTGCGCTTCAACCAGCTCGCGATGCGCCTCGACCTTCCGCTCTTCTGGGCGCGCGACACGAACCAGAACGGATCGCCGGACCCCGACGAGGTGCGCGCGCTTCGCTTCTACGACACCCCCGGCGCGTGGGTGCGCGACGGACACTTCACGCCCGCGTGGAACGACGCCCTCGCACAGATCACCGCGGCGTCGACGGCGCCCGAGAGCACCGATCCCCGTCTGCGCCTCGTGCACGCCGAGATCGACCACGCGGCGCCCACGCTCGTCGAGACCGACCTCGCCGACCTCCCGCCCGCGCACCGCGCCTTCGCGCGCCACATGCTCACGGTGGCCACGCTCATCGACGGGCTCTACGCGCAGCAGGCGGGCATGAACGCGCTCGCCGAACGCGCCCGCTCCCTCGACCCCGCGAGCCGCGCGCTCTTTCGTCGCAACTGGGGACCGCAGTGCCGTGGCGCCCGCACGGAGCGCGACGCGCAGTGCACGGCGATCCCCGGCGCGCCCCCGCAGCCCGTCGAGGTGTACCCCGCGGCGTTGCAGTCGTCGGAGGGCTTCTGCCGCACGCTCGAAGCCCGCGCCGACGCCTCGACGTTGCTCTCGCCCTTCACCGTGGTGCGCGGCGACGGAAGCGCCCTCCGCGCGGTTCCCTATACCGAGGCGTACGCGGCGCCGATGCGCGCCGTCGCGACGGAGCTTCGCGCCGCGGCCGATGCGATGACCGACCCGGCTGAGACCGCGCTGGTGACCTACCTCCGCGCGGCGGCGACGGCCTTCGAGACCAACGACTGGACGCCCGCCGACGAGGCCTGGTCGCGCATGAACACCCGCAATTCGCGGTGGTACGTGCGCGTCGCGCCCGACGAGACGTACTGGGAGCCGTGCAGCCAGAAGGCGGGCTTTCACCTCACCTTCGCGCGCATCAACGCGGCCTCGCTCGCGTGGCAGGAGCGCCTCACGCCCGTGCAGAACGACATGGAGCGCGCCCTCGCGGCCCTCGTGCCCGGCGAGTACACGGCGCGCACGGTGTCGTTTCACATGCCCGACTTCATCGACATCGTGGTGAACGCGGGCGACGACCGCGACGCCTTCGGCGCCACCATCGGGCAGAGCCTCCCCAACTGGGGTCCCGTCGCCAACGAGGGGCGCGGACGCACCGTCGCGATGAGCAACCTGTACACCGACGCCGACAGCAACGCGCGACGTCGGGCGCAGGTGTCGTCGCTCTTCACCGCGACCTCGCTCGACGCGTTCACCGACGACGACACGCCGGGCCTGGTGTCGACGATCCTCCACGAGGCGACGCACAACCTCGGCCCCGCGCACGAGCACCGGGTCAACGGACGCACCGCGGACGAAGCCTTCGGCGGCTCCATGGCCTCGATGCTCGAAGAGCTCAAGGCCCAGAGCGGCGCGCTGTATTTCAGCGGCTGGCTCCGTCAGCGCGGGGTCATCGACGAGACCCTCGCGCGGCACGTGTACAGCGACGCGATCGCGTGGTCGCTCGGTCACATCTCCAGCGGGATGTACACGCCCGGCGGACAGCGCAAGGCGTACAGCCAGCTCGCGGCCATTCAGGTCGGCGTGCTGCTCGACGAGGGCGCGCTCACCTGGGATCCCGAGGCCTCCGCGGCCGACGGACACCGCGGCGCCTTCACCCTGCACCTCGACCGCTTCGAGGCCGCGTGCACGCGCCTCATGACTCGCGTGATGCACCTGAAGTCCACGCACGATCGCGCGGGCGCCGAGGCCCTCGCGGCGCAGTACGTCGACGGTCCGCGCGTGCCGCACGCGATCATCACCGAGCGCTTTCGCGCGCAGCCCCAGGCGACCTTCGTCTACGCCGTGACCCACGCCGAGGAGTGAGCGTTCCAATGAGCAACGACACGTCGTTCGAGCAGTACGTGAGCGCGCTTCCGCCCGAGCGCGCCGACGCGATCCGCCGTGTGGCCGCGGTGATCCGCGCGAACCTCCCGCCCGGCTACGAAGAGGGAACGCAGTACAAGATGCCCGCCTGGTACGTGCCCCACACGCGGTACCCCGCGGGCTACCACGCGGATCCGAAGCAGCCGCTGCCCTTCATCTCGCTCGCCTCGCAGAAGTCGCACATGGCGCTCTACCTCATGGGGCTCTACGGCGACGAGGCGCTCACCGCGTGGTTCACCGCGGAGTACGCGAAGCGCGGCAAGCGCCTCGACATGGGCGCGGCGTGCGTGCGCTTCAAGAAGCTCGACGACCTTCCGCTCGATCTGGTGGGCGAGCTCGTGGCGCGCATTCCCGTCGATGCGTATGTGGCGCGCTACGAGGCCGCGAAGCCCGCGAAGAAGGGCGCGGCGAAGAAGAGCGCGGTGAAGAAGGCCGACGTGAAGAAGGGTGCTGCGAAGTAGAGTCCTCCTCGTGGGAGGGACTTCTGTGAATCCAGCGATCACCGTGGCCTGGTGGAACACCGGTCTGGCGAGGGAGAGGACGTCATCCGCCGACTTCGGCGCCGCGGCGCGCGTGCTGTCGGTGCTCGCCGAGACACACGACCTGCTCGCGCTCGGTGAGGTGCCGCCCGACGCAGAGGCGACACTTCTGGAACGGGCCACACTCGTTCAACGCTTCTCGCCCTGCATCGACATTCCCCTCACGCGAAGACGCGTGTCACTCCTCGCGCGGTCGGGGCTCACGGCCCGCTTCTGCAACAACATCGAGACCGTCGCCCACGTCGCGGCGACCCGCTTCGAGGTCTCGCTTGCGACGTTGCCCGCGATCCAGCTCCTCGTGAGCCACTGGCCCGCCGAAGGCCCCGGCGATCAGACCGCACGGCGCGCGGACCGATTGCACCTCGGCGTGTCGCTACGATGCGCCGTCGCCGCCATCGGAACGACTGCCCCCGTCGTGCTCCTCGGCGACTACAACCTTGATCCGTACGAGGTAGTGGCGAAGTTTGCCCCTGACTTGACCACTCAGACAGCACGGAACTGAAACCTCACCACCTCGCGATTTGCCTACGTCAAAGGCGTTTCGGCACAACGCGGCGCACTTCTCGGCGTGACGAACTTTCACTCGCGGCGTGATGCGCGAGCTCGCCGCGACTCGTAGAACCGGCGCGATGCAGACCACGGCACAACGTAATACCCGCCCCGGCTCTCCGTCGGCCCACTACTTCCCACCGCGCAGGTCATCGGTCGCGGATTCGAGTAGGTGGACAAGGTACGCATTGCGCGACCAGTGGCCCTTCTTCTGCGCGTTGAGGGCTTCCACCTTCGTGTCGATCTTCGCCAACAATTCCTTCGACACGCGGAGGGTAAGCGCGGCGTCCACGGCCTCGGCGTAGGGCTTCGGCGCAGAGGCCCCCTTCTTTCGCTTGGTGTTGGTCGGCTTGCTCATGGGGTTGTGATCCTAACGCATCGAGTCGCTGCCATCACATTGATAGCAGCGCGACATCAACCGATGCCATCGTTATGATGGCACCACGACACCATCGTGATATGATGATGACATCATCAGGTGTTTTGCTGGAAATGCAGCGGTGGCGAGCGAGAGGCGATTCAATGGGCGCGTCGAGGATGATGAAACATAAGGCGACGGAACCGGGCGGCTTGCGGTGTGCCCGAGGTGCCGAGGCGGATAGCATCCGCGCATATGCAACGGCAGACGAGCGCGGCGCCGCGATGAATGGCACCGCACCGCTCACCCACGGGGATCTGTTCACCGGCGCGAGGAGAACGTCGTGAACTTCATGAAGGACGAGTCACCCGAGAAACTCCGCGGGGGCTACTACACCGACAATGTCGTCGCTCGGTTCCTCGCCGAGTGGGCGATTGCCGATGGCGCCGCGCGGATTCTCGAACCGAGTTGCGGAGACGGCGCGTTTTTTCGGGCGCTCCACAACCTTCGGTGGGGCGGACGGTCGAAAAGTGTGGTCGCGTGCGAGCTCGAACCCGCCGAGGCGAGCCGTGCTGAGAAGGCGATGCGGGAGCTCGCCCCAAACGCGGCCGAAATGAACGTCGGCGACTTCCTCGCGTGGTTTCTCCGAACGGCGAAGGGAAGCAGCCCGTTCGACGCCGTCGTCGGGAACCCGCCTTTCGTTCGCTACCAGTACCTCGCGGAGCACCTCCAGCGAGACTCCGAGCGGATCTTCGAGCGGCACATGCTTCGGTTCACGCGCCACACGAACCTGTGGGTTCCGTTCGTCATCGCGAGCCTGGAGCTCCTCCGTCCAGGCGGTCGGCTCGCGCTCGTCGTTCCCGCCGAACTTCTGCACGTACTTCACGCGGAGGGGCTCCGTGAGTTTCTCCTCCGCGAGTGTTCGCGAGTGCTCGTGCTCGACCCCGAGGAAATCCTGTTCGGCGAGACCCTCCAAGGCGTAGTCCTGCTGATGGCAGAGAAGCGTTCTACCGGAACTCGCGACGAGGGCCGGGGCACGCTCGCGGTCCACCGAATCAGTGGGCGCACCGCGCTCGATGTCCCGGCTGACGACTACTTCGCCAGAGCCACGTTCGTGCCTGCTGCCGCCCTCGGAGCGAAATGGACGCTCGCTCTGCTCTCGTCGGCGGAGCGGGGACTTCTCGATGACGCGCGCACCCGCGCTGGCGTGCAGAGGTTCGTGCAACTGGCCGACGTCAATGTCGGAATCGTCACGGGCGCGAACTCGTTCTTCCTCGTCCCCGACGCCGTCGTGCAGGCGTTCGAGTTGGAGCCGTACGTGCACCCGATGTTCGGTCGGAGCGAGCACGCTCCGGGCGTCATCTACGATGCCGTTCAGCACACCGCGAACCGTCGTCGCGGTTGGCCGACGAACTTCGTCCTGTTCCCTGCGGACGTCGATCGTGCTGGGCTCACCGCGGGCGCGCGACGTTACCTCCGCAACGGCGAATCGGAGGCGCTGCACACGCGGTACAAGTGCCGAATCCGCAAGCCCTGGTACGTGGTGCCGAGCCTTCCCGCGACCCCCGTCGCGATGCTCAAACGGAGTCACGACTTCCCGCGACTCGTGCTGAACACCGCGAAGGCACAGACGACCGACACTGCGTACCGCGTCACGCCGCGCCGTGGCATCGCGGCGCACAGACTGGTCGAGAGCTTCGTGAACTCGCTGACCGCCCTCTCGTGCGAACTCGAAGGGCGTCACTACGGCGGAGGCGTGCTCGAACTCGTGCCCTCCGAGATCGCGCGAGTTCTGGTGCCGTACATCGACCGCGATGCCGACGTTGCCAACCTCGACCGAATGTTTCGCGCGGGGACGCCTACCGAAGCGATTCTGGAGGCCCAAGACGATGCGATCCTCGGGGGGCTCGGGATCGAAAGGGCAGATCGCAGGTTGATCCACGCGGCATGGTCACGTCTTCGGAATCGTCGTTGTCGATCCGAACCGGAGGTGGTGGAGCCCCCGACGGATGACCCCCAGCCTACCGCCGCTCCATTCGACGTTCCGGCGATGATCGCCTCCTATTGATGAGCGATCGTGATGCGGAACCTCTGCAGGTTCTGCTTCGAGCGGTAGAGAGTCAGTACACGGCCGAGGTTTTCGTTCTGGCGCACGAGCGGAGACGCATCGCGCCAAGAGAGCGACGTCATGCCGTTCCGCTGCGTGTAAGTGGTCATGGTCGTGCTCGTGTTGTGGCCGATTCTGAGCACATGCTCCGCGGGCGTCTGTCCTTCGACGTCGATCTCGAACACCGCGAAGGTTTCCCGAAGGTGGGGCTGGCGACCCACACTCCACATGAGTGCCGCGAACACATCGTCGAAGAAGTAGTGCCGAAAGTCCGCGCTGGCCGTCGCCATCCATGCGCCACCCTTCAGCAGCATGGAACCGGTGGAGTGTGTGGTTCCGCCGCTTTGGCCGCCCAGCGCCAGATCGCGCGTTGTTAGCGGATTCGATCGCCACATCGGAAGCCAGTCGTTGGCCGACGTCGCGATGTTCGCCTCCGCATCGACTGCGGTGACTACGGCCTCCGGTACCTCTTTCTCGCGAGACCCTCGTACACCGCGGATCGGCAGAAGAGGGGCGAGCATGGGGCCCGTTTGCGTTGGTGGGCCTGACCCATCCGCGGCCACCGCAGTTGCGAGTTTGGGTCGGCGAACGTCGAGCACCCCATCTGCGCGCAATTGTTCGACGTCCTCGGGCGATCGAACCTCGTTGAACCCAGGCCGCAGCGCAGCGAACCACTCGTCGATCGCGGCGCGCACCTCGCCGATCAAGGCCGCGCTGTCGCCTTCGCGCGTGTCGAGGATGAGCCCGGCCTCGACGTGGCTCGAAACGACGCCGCTCATCGTCAGGTTCGCGGAGCCCACGTAGGCGGCCTGAGAGCCATCACTGCGCGCAATATGGACCGTCTTCGGGTGGAAGAAGGCATTGCGGTAGTGCACCACGCCAATTCGCGCGCTCGAACCAGGGATGCCGAGGCAGGCGACCAGATCGAGCACGTCCGACGCGAGCGTCCCTCCTTCGTTGGAACCGACGACTCCGCGGATCGTGACGCCGCGCGCGGCGGCGTCACGAAGCTCGTCTTCGACGCCCTGAAAGGCTCCATACGCGAAGAAACCGCTCTGCCAACCAACCGCCACGACGTCCGGCCCCAGCGTCATCGCGAGCCAAGTTCCGAGTGCGTGCGCAGGGTTTCGCGATCCGGTGTCGATGTACCTCATTGCCACGAAGTATCACCGGGGCGACCTCGCTGGTCTACCCTTCCCGCGAGCGAGAAGGGTCGGGGCGGAACGGGTCGCCATGCTCGTGCAGTGCCTTCGATTCACCGGGCGCGGGTCCGTGGTGGCTCACATCACGACGACATGGAACGCGCGGGGCTTGCGACGATAAAAACGCGCGGAGCGACGGGTAGAGGGCGGCAGGGCGGGCGCACCAAATCTGCTTGAGTTCTCGGGCAATCGCGATAGGGGCGAT
>CAMFHP010000161.1 GCA_945952225.1 uncultured Myxococcaceae bacterium | reverse complement strand
CGCTGCGCCCGCCGCGCCCGCTGCGCCCGCCCAGGTCGAGCCCACCGTCGCCGCGCCCGCCGCGCAGGTCGTGGTCCCCGCTGCGGCCGTGACCCCCGCGGCGTCGCCCACGCTCCGCCTCGCGGTCTCGTCGGCGCTCAACGGACAGTTCGCGTCGCTCGTGTGCGGCGACAACGTGCCCGCGCCGCAGGTGTCGACCCTCGCGGCCGACTTCGCGGGCGAGCGCGACGTGCTGGCCCTCGACGCGGGTGACTTCGTGGGCGCCTCGGCGGGCGCGCGCTTCGCCGTGCAGCACGACGCCGCCGCGGTGGCCAACGCCGCGCACGCGATGGGCCTCCAGGCGCTCGCGCTCGGGCACCGCGACCTCGCCGCGCCGCGCGACACGATGCTCGCAGCGGCCAATGCGTTTCGCGCGCAGCACATCCCGTACGTGCTCACGAACCTCGCGTGCACGGGCGCCGCGCAGGCGCTCTGCGAGACCGTGACCGACAGCGCCGACGCGCCGCTCATTCTCGACACGCCGCAGGGCCGCGTGGCCTACCTCGCCGTGGTGTCTCCCTCGGCGCTGCGCTTCGTGGCGTCGGACCGCGCCGCGGGGATCACCCTTCAAG
The DNA here is from genome assembly GCA_945952225.1 of uncultured Myxococcaceae bacterium. Taxonomy (GTDB): domain Bacteria; phylum Myxococcota_A; class Polyangia; order Polyangiales; genus CAISKJ01. Next base: position 13,611 of record CAMFHP010000161.1, on the reverse strand, counting down.
ACCCGCAGGAGGCCATCGCCCGCGCCACGCACGACGCCCGCGAGCGCGGCGCGCGCTGGGTGGTCGTGGCCTACGACCCCGAGTGGCCCGGCAGCGAAGAAGACGCCGTGCACCTCGCGGCGAACCTGCCCGAAGACGGCCGTCCCGACCTCATGCTCGTGAACGACGTGGGCACGAACTTCACCTCGCTCGAAGCCGCGGGCAGCGGCGTGCGCGTGGTGGCGACGCGGCCCGGACGCGCCGTGGGCGTCGAGGTCAACGGCGCGCGCATCACCCGCGCGGCGCGCACGGGAGAGGTTCCCGCGGAGGTCACCGCGCTCGCGACGGGCACGCACACGTGGCTCTGCGAGACGCAGAACCGCCCCCTCGCGGGCGCGCACCTCACGGCCCCCATGGACCGCGATGCGTTCACGAACTTCTACCTCAACGTGCTGCGCGACGAGACCGAGACCGAGGTCGCGATCATCAACCGCGGCGCGGTGCAGGGGCGCGAGCTGTTCCCGATCTCGGGTGGCATCACGGCGCTGCACATGGCGGCGATCCTTCCGTTCGACGACCAGCTCTACGTGGGGCGCGTGCAGGGCTCGGTGCTCAAGGCCCTCGCGACCTCGTCGCGCGCCGATCGCTTCGTGCTCCGTGGCGTGACGGTCAGCGGCGGCGCCGTGAAGATCAACGGCCGCGATGTGGAGGCCAACACCTGGTACCGCGTGGCGACGACGCGCTTCGTGGTCGACGGCGGTGAGGGCGGCCTCGGCGGCAACGGCGACACCGTGGAGCTCACGCAGTACGGCTCGCAGGGCCCGCGGGAGTTCCTCTCGGCGTGGCTCGATCGCCCGCACGAGGGAGACATCACGGCCATTCCCGTGGACCCGGCGCGCCGCACGCGGTGGACCTTCAACGCCACCGCGGACCTCGCGTTCAACCTGGTGAACGTGGCGAACCCCGCGGGCGGCGCTGCGGGCGGCACCGTGGTGCCCTACACCGACGCGCAGCTCACGCGCACCGACACCATGGCCCTGCGCGGTGACCTCCAGCTCTTCGCCAACGCCGACCATCCCGACTGGAACTGGCGCAACGCCTTCCGCGCCCGCTACGGCCGCGCGAGTGTGGGCGGCGGAGCCTTCGACGAGAACCTCGACCTCATCACCCTGCGTTCGAACTTCACGTACACGGGCTTCAACAGCGGCGAGCACTGGTACGCCCCGACGCCCGACCTCGAGGTCTACGCCGAGAGCGAGTTCGATCGGTATCCCCGCACGAAGACCGTGCTCGACGGGAGCGACCAGGACTTTCACCACTTTCAGCTCCGCCCGACCCTCGGCGCGCAGTTCACGTTCAACAGCTTCCTCGTGGCGCGCCTCGCGGCGGGTATGGACTGGAAGGAAGTGCTCCAGCCCAACACCGATCCCACGTACGTGCTCGTGGCCCGCGCGACCCTCTCGCCCTGGGAGCTCTTCACCCTCCGCGGCCGCTCGGTGACGTGGAACGCCGAGGCCGAACTCGCCGTGCGCCAGGCCTTCAGCGACGCGACCAACGGCAACAACGCCCGCGACGGACAGCTCCGTCTCAACACCCGCCTCGCGGTGCCGATCATCAGCTCGCTGAACCTCACGGTCTCCTACGACCTCTTCGGCCGCCTCGCGCGCGGCAACGAGCTCGGCATCGCCCACGACGTGACCCTCGGCCTCGCGTGGACGTGGGCCCGCGCGGTCCAGACCTTCGGCCACTGATCATCCCCTTCTGCGTCGGCGCGCGTGGAGCTTCCCCATGGGGCTCCACCGCCCGCGCAGCACCGTTCGCGCTTCGCTTCGCCGTCCCTTCTGCGCGTGTCGCCCGTCGTCCCTTCTGCGCCCCCGTGAGGGGCTCTGCTCCGAGGCTCCAATGTCCATGCGTTTCCGCAATTTCGGTGGGATCTACCAGTTCATGGTCACCGACGAGGAAGACCTCGCGCAGATCGACTCGCTCGACGCCGCGCGCTGGGCCGCCACGAGCGCGCCGCTCCACGACCTGCACTGCGACCCGGCCTTTCTCGCCTACCTCGACCCCGAGCACACGGGCCGCGTGCGCGTCTCGCAGATCATCGCCGCGCGCAACTGGCTCTTCGCGCGCCTCGGCCGCCGCAACGTCGTGAAGGGACGCCTCGAACAGATCCCCATCGACGCCATCGCCGCCGAGGGTGACGGCGCCGTGCTCCGCGCCGCCGCGCAGCGCGTGAACCGCGAGCAGAAGTCCACCGACGCGGCGCAGATCTCCCTCGCCGACGTGCGGGCCTTCAAGGGCGGCTACCACAAGCTCCTCGCGAACGGCGACGGCGTCGTGCCGCCGGACCTCATCCCCGAGGCCGAGGTCGTGGGGCTGCTCAAAGACATCATGGCCACCGTGGGCTCGGTGAAGGACCGCGGCGGCTCCGACGGCGTCGACGCGGCCCACCTCGACACGTTCAAGACGAAGGCCCAGGCCTGGCTCGACTGGCGCGCGAAGGAGTCCGAAGCGGCCCCGTGGGGCGCCGACACGGCCACCGCCGCGGCCCTCATCGCGAAGCTCGACGCGAAGATCGAGGAGTACTTTCTCCACTGCGATCTCCTCCGTCAGGAGTCGCCCGCCGACGCCTCGCTGAAGCTCACGCCCGAGGAGTTCCGCGCGCTCCGCGCCCGCGACGCGGCGGCCATCGAGACGTACCTGAAGTCGTCGCCCCTCGCGCCCCCCGAGGCCCGCGGCGTGCTCGTGCTCGACGAGCGCATCGCGCCGCTGTTCCGCGACGACACCTTCGCGCTGCGCGACACCGTGCTCGGCCGCGCGCTCGGCGCTCCGACGCGCGAGCTCACCCGCACCACGTGGCACCAGGTGAAAGCCCGCTTCGACACGTACACCGCGTGGCTGAAGGCGAAGCCCGCCGAGCCCTTCGACGCCCTCGGCGCCGACAAGGTGCAGGGCTATCTCAAGGGAGAACTCCCCGCGCGCATCACGCACTACATCGAGCTCGACATCGCCGCCGCGAAGGAGCTCGAACAGATCGACGCGCTCGAGAAGCTGCTCCTCTACGTGCGCTGGCTCGTGGAGCTCACCAACAACTTCGTGAACTTCTCGGCCATCTACCTCCCGAAGGAGACGGCCCTCGTCGAGATGGGCTCGCTCATCATCGACGGCCGCCGCCTCGACTTCTGCGTGAAGGTCGCCGACCGCGCGGCGCACAAGGCCCTCGCCACCGAGAGCCTCATCTTTCTCGTGTACGCGAAGATCTCGGAGAAGGCCGCCGGGGGCGAGAGCTTCGAGGTCGTGGCGCCCGTGACGGGCGGCGAGAAGGGCCGCCTGCGCGTGGGCAAGCGCGGCATCTTCGTCGACAACAAGAACAAGGAGTGGGACTCGGAGATCGTCGAGATCGTCGAGAACCCCATCTCGGTGCGCGAGGCGATGTTCGCGCCCTTCCGTCGCGCGTCGAAGTTCATCACCGACAAGATCGAGGAGTGGGTGGGCTCCGCCGCCGAGGCGCAGTCCGAGCAGCTCCAGACCGCCACCGCGGAGGCCACCACGAGCGCGCGCGAAGAGGCCGAAGCCGCCGCGACCGCGTCGACCGCCGCAGGCGCCCGCGCCGCAGCACCCGCAGCACCCGCAGCGCCCGCTGCGCCGCCGCGCGAGGGGCTCAACATCAACACCCTGATCCTCAGCGGCGGTGTGGCCCTCGCGGGCGTCGGTGCGATCTTCGCGTCGCTCTTCGCGGCCCTCACGAGCCTCAAGGGATGGGGCGCGATCTTCGGCATCGTGGCCGTGGTGATGGCCCTCTCGGCGCTCAACGCGTGGCTCAAGCTCCGCAAGCGGAACATGAGCGTGCTGCTCGAAGCGAACGGTTGGGCGGTGAACGTCAACACGCAGATCACGGCGCGCATCGCCCGCGTGTTCGCGTACACCCCCGAGCTCCCCAAGGGCGCCACGCTCGAAGCGACGGACCTGCTCCCCGCGAGCGACGACGAGGGCAACTCGACGGGCACGCTGATCGTGCTCTTCGTGGTGGCCGCGCTCATCTTCGGGAGCTGGTTCGCGCACTTCAAGATGCACTGGTTCTGACGGCCCTCCGCGCGGGCGCAGGGGCTTCGCACGCGAGGCCCCGCACCGCGGATTCACCCTTCAAAACACGGCCGATTCCTCGCTTGCGTTGCGCGCTCGCGGGCGTCTACCCTGCGCGCCGCCATGGCGCGGACTGCGCGCGCGCGGCTCCCACTTCCCGGGTGCTGCCGCGCGGGGGCGACGCCACCGCTCTCGACCCTTCACCACCCTCCGAGGGACTGCGATGCGCACGACGGGACTTCTCTCACGGCTCGCGCTGGTCACGTGCCTGGCGCTCGGCGCCGCCACGATGACGGGCTGCGACGACGACAACGACCCTGCCACCCACGTCAAGCGGCTCGACGCCGACAACAAGCGCCCGGCGGCCATGCGCAAGCTGCGGGAGATGTTCCAGTCGAAGCTCTCGACCGCGACGCCGCCCGACAACGTCGAAGACCCTGGCGTGAAGGCCTTTCTCGACGCGGTGCTCCCGGGCGTCGTGACGGCCTTCAACGCCCACACCGAAGAGGTCTCCACCCGCAAGGAGGCCATCGAGATCCTCGCGGGCTCGCACGACGCCCGCGCGATCCCCGCGCTCGTGAACGCGCTCCAGTTCCACGTGGGCAACAGCGACTCGGAGCGCATCGCCCTCCGCGCCGCGCAGGCCCTTCAAGACCTGCACCCCCAGAACAACCCCGCGGTGGTGCAGGCCCTCCTCGCCGCCATCGACCGCGCGTCGGCCAACTCGGGCAACAGCCCCGCGATCCGCGAGAGCGTGATCAACGCCCTCGGGCTCATCGGCGACCGCGCCGCCGTCGACACGCTGAAGCGCCTCCTCCAGCGCCCCATCCGCGACCAGGAGATCCGCACGGCCCGCGCCTCGGCCGACGCGCTCGGTCTCCTCGGCGATCCCTCGGCTGCCGACGCGCTGGTCTACGGTCTCTTTCTCAACATCCGCACGGGCTCGGCCCGCGCCAACGCGTTCAACAACTGCGCGCGCGCCCTCGTGCGCCTCGGACCGGCCGCCGCCGTGCCGCGCCTCATCGCCACGGTCAACGGCGAGAACGTGCTCGTGAACGACCTGCTGCGCTCGTACACCACCGAGCCCGGCATGCCGCCGACGCCGCCGGGCTTCATGGCCGCGCAGTCCATCGACGTGCTGCGCAACTTCGCCGACCCCACGGCCATCGACGCGCTCCTGGGCCGTCTGCGCGCCCGCGACGAGGTCGCGAACGTGCGCGGCGCCGCGGCCGAGACCCTCGCCTACACGGGCCTCGGTCTGCCCCGCGAAGACCCGCGCCGCACGCAGATCTTCGACGCCATCGCGGCGGCCTTCGCCGAGGCGCCCGCGGGCTCGGAGACCGACATGGCCCCCACGATGGCGCCCGCGCTGGTGATCCTCGGCGACCCGCGCGCCCCCGCGGTGCTGATGCGTCGACTGGGCGAGCGCGCGCTCCAGCCCGCGGACGCCGTGGCCTTCCGCATGGCGCTGCTGATGCCCCTCGCGAGCGCCATCCGTCACGCGGACTTCGCGGGCTTCGACCGCATCGCGCAGGCCTCGCAGACGCAGCTCGACGGGCTGCTCCACGAGAACCCCGACGGGGAGGGAGAGATCCGTCCGGTGCTCACGCAGCTCGCGACGATCCGCGCGGTGGCCGCGGTGGCGCACGACTGCGAAGACGGCGCGATCGCGTGCTACCAGGCCAAGCTCGGCGACCAGGACAAGAACGTCGTCCGCAAGGCCGCGTACATGATCGCGTGGACGGGCTCGGAGAACGCCGACGCGCGCAACGCCCTCCTCGCGCGGGCGAACATCCCCGACATGATGGTGCGCCGGTCGATCAACACGGCCATCGACTCGCTCTCGCCGCACGGCTGCCCCGAGTGCGTGACCGCCCTCGAACGCATCATCGAGTCGGAGCGCGGTCAGGAGAGCAAGTCGGTGATGCACCTCGAAGCGCAGATGCTCATCGCCCGCCTCCGCAACCGCCACTGATCGCCCCGTCGGCTCCGCGCGCGTACGCGCCGGCAGCCCTGTTCTCCACGGTGTTTCCGTGGCTCCACGCGCCCCGATCGCGGGCGGTTCTTCTCTAGCAACGCACGGCCGCGCCCTGATAACGTGCGCGCCGTGATCCGTCTGGAGGTCGAGCAGGGAGACGCGCGCGGTCGGCAGTTCGAGCAGAACACCGACGAAGAGGTCTCCCTCGGACGCGCGCCCGCATCGAGCCTGGTGCTCCCCGACTGGCACATCTCGGGCTCGCACGGGTTGCTCCGCGTGAGCGCCGAGACGGGCGCGCTGTGGTTCCGCGATCAGCACAGCACCAACGGCTCGCGCGTGCGCCGCGGCACGCAGCTCCTCGCGGTCGACGCGACGACGCAGCACGAGCTCGAACTCCAGAGCAACGACCGGCTCCTTCTCGGCAGCCCCGATCACCCCGTGGTCGTGCGCGTGACCTACGTCTCGTCGCGCGCCGGGGCCTCGGTGGGAGACACCGCGCCTACGCTTCCGCCGGGCCACGCCGCGATGCGTGTGCCCGCGCCCGTGACGCCCGCTGCGCCCGCGCCCGTGATTCCCGCGGCCGTGCCGGTGGTGCCCGTGGCGCCCGTGGCGCCTGCGGTGGCGCCTGTGGCCCCCGTCGCGCCCGCTGCGCCGGAGCCCGAGGCCCGCGTGGTGGCCCTGCGTCCGGTGGCGTCGGTGGGCGAGGCGAACAAGACCATCGAGGGCGACCCGGTCTCGCTCAAGACCCTCGTGGGCGCGCTGCGAGAGCTCTCCGCCGCCCTGGAGCTCGACGAGGTGCTCGACGCGATCGAGCGCGCGGTCTTCGACGCCGTGCCGCGGGCCACGCACCTGACCGTGGTGCTCCGCGATGAGAGCACGGGCGAGAAGCGCGAGTACGTGCCCGTGACCACGCGCGTGCGCGGCAAGGAGGGAACGCCCACGGAGGCCATTCCCACCGCGCGGAGCGTGGTGCGTCGGGTGATCGAGCAGCGGGCGGCGGTGCTCGCGGCCGACGCGCTCCGTGACGTGGGCGAGACCGCGTCGATCATGGGCGCGAAGATCCTCTCGACGATGGCCGTGCCCCTGTGGAAGGGCGACGACATCCTCGGCGTGCTCCAGGTCGACAACCGCGCGAGCGCGGGGATCTTCAAAGAGCGCGACCTCGACCTGCTCATGCTCGTGGCGCAGCAGGCCTCGCTCGGTGTGGCCAACGCGCGGCTCTACAAGCGCGTGAGCATCGCCGAGGCGAGCGCCCGCAGCGAGAACAGCTTTCTCAAGCAGCGCGCGCAGAAGAAGTTCGAAGGGATCATCGGCGATGCGTCGGCGATGCGTCACCTCTTCGAGAAGCTCTCGAAGGTGATCGACACGCGGGTGACCGTGCTCATCGAGGGCGAGACGGGCACGGGCAAGGAGCTCGTCGCGTCGGCGATCCACTATCAGTCGCGTCGCAAGGAGAAGCTCTTCATCGCGCAGAACTGCGCGGCGCTGCCCGAGACGCTGCTCGAGAGCGAGCTCTTCGGACACGAGAAGGGCGCGTTCACCGGCGCCACCGAAGACAAGAAGGGCCTCTTCGAACTGGCCGACGGGGGAACGATGTTCCTCGACGAGATCGGCGAGATGCCCCTGGCGCTCCAGGCGAAGATCCTCCGCACGCTGCAGGAGGGCGAGGTGCGCCCCATCGGGTCGGGCGTCACGCGCCAGGTCGACGTGCGCATCGTGGCGGCAACGAACCGCAACCTCGAGAACGAGGTCGCCGCGGGGCGCTTCCGTCAGGATCTCTACTACCGACTTCAGGTCTTTCCCGTGCGCATCCCCGCGCTGCGCGAGCGCCGCGATGACATCCCGATGCTCGCGAGCCACTTTCTGAAGCGCTACTCGCACGAGCTCGGCAAGCAGCTCGCGGGCTTCTCGCAGCAGACCCTCGAACTCATGATGAGCTACGAGTGGCCTGGCAACGTGCGTGAGCTCGAGAACGAGGTGCAGCGCCTTGTGATCCAGGCGGACGCGGGGATGTACGTGATGGCCGAGCACCTCTCGCCGCGCATCCGCAACATCGAGGGCCTGCTCGACCGCATCAAGCCGCCGCGCGGCACGCTCAAAGACCAGATGGAGCACATCGAGAAGTGGCTCCTGATCGAGGCGCTGCGCGAGCACAACGGGAACAAGAGCGCCACGGCGAAGACCCTCGGCATCACGCGCGAGGGGCTGCACAAGAAGCTCAAGGGCTACGGCATCGGCTGAGAGCCTCCCTCCGGCCGCCGCGCGTCGCCCGCTCTGCAATGAGGGGAATCGGCACGATCATGGGACTCTTCGATGCGTTCGGTGTGGGCGGTGGAAGCCTCGCGGTGCAGCTCCAGTTTCCGCAGGCCCAGGCGGGTTCGGTGGTGCACGGCGTGGCGACCTTCACGGGTGGCAAGCGCGCGCAGCAGATCACCAACGTGACCGTGCGGCTCACGGTGACGCAGCAGGTGATGCAGAACGGGCAGCTCATGCAGCAGACCCGCGACCTCGTGCCGGCGCTCACGCTCGCGGGCGCGTTCACCGCGCAGCCGGGGCAGGCGTACCAGTTTCCGTTTCAGTTCCAGCTCCCGCACGATGCGTACGGGAGCGCGCCGAACCAGGTGGGCTACCGCGTGGTGGGCAACGCCGACATCGACGGCGAGATCGACCCCGGCGCCGGTGTGGAACTCCACGTCGTCGGCGCCGCCGCTCCCATGCAGGGAATGATGCCCATGGGCGGCCCGCAGTACGCCCCGCAGCCCGCGAAGACGGGCTACGAGTCCAAGGGTGGCGGCTTCGACGCGAAGGGCGCCTACGGGGCGCCTGCGAAGGGCGGCTTCGAGGCGCAGTCCAAGGGCGGCGGCTGGGACGCGAAGGGCGGTCACGACGCGAAGGGTGGCGGCTGGGACGCGAAGGGCGGCGGCCACGACGCGCACGGCAAGGGCGCACCCGCGGGCAAGGGCGGTGGCTTCGCGCCGGGCACCTCGGTGCTCGCCCAGTGGACCGACGGCGCCCACTACCGCGCCACGGTGGCTTCGGTGCAGGGCGACCAGGTGCTCGTGCAGTGGGATGGCGGCGCGCCCGACTCGTGGGTGCACGTGAGCCAGATCCGCACGCACTGACCGCGACGCGATGAGCGAGCTCCGCGCGACGCTGTGTGCCGAGTGCGGCGCGTCCGTGGAAGCACACGCCGCGCAGTGCCCCCGTTGTGGTGCGCACCGCACGCCCGTCGCTGCGCCGAACGCTCCTCCCGCGGGTCCCGCCGTCGATGCCGCGTGGCGCGAGGCCTCGCGTGTCACCGTGCACTTTCTCGTGGGCAACGCGCTGCTCAGACTGCCCGCGGCCCTCGCCTCGTCGGGCGCCTCGCTCTGGATCGCCACCGCCTTCGCGCTCGCCGTCGGACTCGCGGTGCTCCATCGCCTGAAGCGTCGCAATGTGACGGTGCTCGCCGTGTGGATGTACGCCCTCGCGGCGGGCAGCGCGCTCTCGCTCGCGGCGTCGGTGCTGTGGTGGCGTTGGGCGCATCCGCCCGTATGGAGGGCCGCGCTCGCGGGCGCTGCGGTGCTGCTCGCGGCGCACACGGCACGCGCGCTCCGTGCGTCGCTCCGCGTCGTGGAAACCCCATGAATTGCGAGGGAATCGTGTGCTAGACGGCGCGCGATGAAGACCCTCCGTCACGCCGCGCCCCTCCTCGCCTCGCTGGCCGCCTGCGCCCACACCGCGCCTCCGCCATGCGCGTGCCCGATGCACGCGCAACACGGCCACGGCCACGACCACGCGCAGGGCCACCACCACGCGCCGACCGATGCGACGCCGCCCTCGGGCATGGCCGCGGGGCACCACCACCGCTTCGACGATCCGGCGCAGTGGGCGCAGCGTTTCGAGTCGCCCGAGCGCGATGCGTGGCAGCAGCCCGAGCGGGTGGTCGCGGCGCTCTCGCTCGCCCCCGATGCGCGCGTGGCCGACCTCGGCGCGGGCACGGGGTACTTCTCCGTGCGCCTCGCGCGGGCGGTTCCGCAGGGGCGCGTGTGGGCCGTGGACGTGGAGCCCGCGATGGTGCGCTGGGTGCTCGACCGCGCGCGCCGCGAGTCGATCGCGAACCTCTCGGCGACGCTGGCAACGGGCGACGACGCGCTGCTCGCCGAGCCCGTCGACCTCGTGCTCGTGGTCGACACGTACCACCACATCGACGCGCGCACGCCCTACTTCACGCGCCTGCGAAGCGCGCTGCGCCCGCAGGGCCGTGTGGCGATCGTCGACTTCCGCATGGACGCGCCCGAGGGACCTCCCCCCGCGATGCGCCTCGCGCCCGAGGCCGTGCGCGCCGAGATGGAGGCCGCGGGCTACACCTTCGAGCGGGCCGTCGACGGTCTTCCGCGTCAGTACATGCTGATCTTCCGCGCGGGCCGCTGACCCTCCGCAGCGCGCCGGTTGCAGACGTGTGCAGGTGGCGTCGTCGCCTGGCAGTCCGCCACCCCGCTGCCACCCCGTCGCCACCCTCCGCCACCCCACCGGGCTTGCCACCCGATCACGCAAAACACCTTGTTTCACGCTTCGGCACGCCCATCGCTCTCTCAGCGTGTGTGAACCCCCATCCGTTCGACCTGCTGGCGAAGGGACTGCTCGATGCGAGCCTCTCGCCCGCGTGTCGCGTCGACGTGCAGGAGCCCGCGGTGACCGACACGCTCTACGCGGACACGGTGATCGAGCCGCTCCCCGATCGCCGCGCGCTGTTGCATCGCTGCGGCCTGCTCGGACGCATCGCGCAGACGCCGTGTGTGGTCGAGCCCTTCTCGTCGACGGTCGACGTGATGGACGTGGAGCGATGCTGCGCGCGCACGAGCCTGCTGCGCTCACAACGCAACGTGGACTACGCGCTGTGGGTGCTGTGTCCGGGGCGTCCGACGAAGGTGCTCGCGCGATGGCGCATGAAGGCGATGCGCGCGTGGGGCGAGGGGTTCTATCGAAGCGCGGTGCCCTCGTGCCCGCGCGTGGTGGTGCTGTCGGAGCTCGCGGCCACACACGACACGCTGCTGCTTCGCTTGATGGGACGGGGCGAGACCTTCGCGCGGGCGCACCGCGACTACGCCGCGCTACCCGCGGAGGCGTGGGAGCGCACGTTCCTCCCGAAGCTGCTCTTGCAGGTGCGTTCGGAACTGACAAGGATGGGCGCGCCCGACGCGCTCCCGGAGGAACTACGCATGCGCTACCAGGAGATCTATCCCCCCTACGACGAAGACCGCGCCGCAGCCCGCGCCGAAGGAATCGCCATCGGCGAGGCCCGCGGTGTCGCCATCGGCGAAGCCCGCGGTGTGGCCGTGCTTCGCGAGTCGATCGTCGCGCTCTGCGAGGTGCTCGGCCTCACGCTCGACGACGACACCCGCGCGCGCATCGCGTCCGCGAACCTCGATGCACTCACCGGGATGTTCGAACGGCTCCGTCGCACGCGCTCGCTCCCGTAGGCGGGATCGCCTCGTCGGTACGGCGTGATCTTCGGCGCGGGGCGGTGATAGCGTCCGCGCCATGGCCACCTCGAAGCGAGACCTCATCGACGACCTGCGCGGCGCGCACACCAACCTCACGCGCAAGCAGGCCACCCAGATCGTGAACGACGTGTTCGCGAGCATCGCCGCGACGCTCCGCAACGGCGACGCCGTGCGCCTCGCGGGCTTCGGCTCGTTCACCGTCAAGGACCGCCCCGCCCGCACCGCGCGCAACCCCCGCACCGGCGAGACCGTGCCCGTCGCGGCGAAGAAGGTGGTGAAGTTCCGCGCGGCGTCGGCCTTCCAGGCGGCGGCCACGAAGCCGAAGAAGTCGAAGAAGGGCTGAGCCCCGCGCCTATCCCTTCGCGCTGCGCTTCGCGCGCTTCTCCTGCTTGCGCGCCACCGCTGCCTTGCGCTTCGCCATGAGGCTCGGCGAGGGCGCGCGTCCCGGCAGCGGCTCCTGCTCGCTGTGGTGCTCCGCGAGCGTGCCCGGTTCCGTTCCCAGTTCGAACACCGCGACCTCGCGCTTGCCCCGCTCGCCGAGCCGCAGGGGCATCACCGCCGCCCCGATGCCCGCCCCCACGTAGACTGCTCCCCCCTCGGGCGGCGCCGCCTTCCGCGAGCCGTAGAGCCCGTGGATGTACTTGTGCCCCGCGAGGCGTCCGATCGCGAGCTCGTGGAGCCGCGCCAGCGTGATCTGCCCCGCGTGCGTGTGCCCCGCGAACACCAGCGGAACCCCGCGCGGCCACAGCCGGTCGGCCTCCTCGGCGATGTGCGAGAGCCCCAGCGTCGCGATGTCGTGGCGCAGTCCCTTCAGCGCGCGCTCGCGGTCCGCGTGGCCCGTGTACGCGTCGTCGAGGCCGAGCACCTGGAGGGGCTGTCCGCGCAGGGTCATCACCGTGTGCGCGTTGTCGAGCACCTCGACGCCGCCGCGCTTCAACGCCGCCCGCACCTCGTCGGCGCCGGACCAGTAGTCGTGGTTGCCCAGCACGCCGATCGCGGGCGCCTTGATGCGCTTCATCAGCGCTTCGAGCGCGTCGAGGTATTTCTGCGAGTGACAGACAAAGTCACCGGTGATCACCACGAGGTCGGGGTCGGCCTCGTTGGCGAGATCGATGGCGGCCTCCTGCACGGCCATGGGGGTGACACGGCCGACGTGCAGGTCGGTGAGGTGCACCACGCGGAGGTGATCGAGCTGCTCGCGGTACACCGCCGGGCCCGCGAAGTGGCGCACGGCGATGGTGCTGCGAGGGTCCTTGCGAAACCAGCGGGACGGGGGCTCGGGCGCGGGGCCGGTGCCCCCGGCGAGGGCTTCGGCGAACTCGCGGGGCGGAGGAATGCTCGTGCGTCGGGTCACAGGCCCGGAGGCTACGACGCGAGGTGTGAGCGGGTGAACCCCGCGACGCGGGGAACGGTCACGGGAGGAGGGCGATCAGTTCGGGTACGCGGCCACGTAGGCGCGTCCCTGCGTGCCGGGCGCGGGGGTCGCCGCGCAGCCCGAGGCGAGCGTGGGCACGAAGGTGCCCTGGAGCGCGCACGAGCCCTGGTTCACCGAGAGACGGATGCGTCCGAGGCCGCCGTTGCCGCCGCCGCCGCCCGAGGCGTAGAGGCTCTCGGCGCCGCCTGCGCCGCCGGCCGCGCTCACCCGCGCACGCGCGCCCGTGGTGATCGCCGGCGCGCGGAGAAAGATCACGCCGCCCGATCCGCCGCCGCCCGCTGCGCCGGGCTGGGGGTCGCATCCCGCCGCGCGGTTGGTGCCGATGTACGCGTCGCCGCCGTCGCCGCCGTTGGCGAGCACGCGGCCGTTGATGGTGATGCGCGTCTGCGACCAGATGCGCAGCGCGCCGCCGCCGCCGCCGCCGCCCGAGGTGCCACCGAAGGCCGGGCGGTTGAGGTAGTCCGAGCTGCCGCCGCCGCCGCCGGAGCCGGGGTAGAACGTGCTGTCGACTGCGAGGTCCGCCGCCGCCGCCGCGCCGATCGAGCCGCCGCCGCCGCCGCCCACCCACGCCGCGGGAATGCCCGGACGCATCACCGACGCGCCGTCGCACTGGGTCTGGCCGAGGGTGCCGTTGGCGCCGTCGTAGGTTC
>CAMFHP010000160.1 GCA_945952225.1 uncultured Myxococcaceae bacterium | reverse complement strand
GTGCTCACCACGTCGCTGCCCGCGTCCGTGCTCACCACGTCGCTGCCCGCGTCGGTGTTCGTCGCGTCGGATGCGCTGTCGCGGCTCGCGTCGTTCGCGCCGTCGGAGCTCGCGTCCGACGAGGCATCGCTCGCGGCGTCGTCGGCGTCGGTCGCGGCGTCTTCGGTGGTCGACGGCGGGTTGTTGCTCGACGGGCTACCGAGACACGCAGTGCTGAGCGCAGAGAGAAGAAGCAGGGCTTCGAGTCGACGCATCGTGGAACCTCTCCAGACAGAAGGGAATCGCCGCGCCGTGGTGGGCGCGTTGGTCGGGCCCCATCGACCATGGGCGGCGCGTCCCGTCAACAGCCACGGAGGCAACACCCCGGCGACGGCCGTGTGTCAGACGTCCGCTGCGGACCCGTCGGCGCGCTCTGCGTCCGCGGCGCCATCGTGGCCTGCGTCGCTCGCATCGGCGGCCCCATCGGACGCATCGCGCACGCCTCCATCGGCGGTGCCTGCGTCGGCGGCGCTCGCATCGGCGGGCGGTGCATCGGGCGCGCTCGCGTCGGCGGCGCTCGCATCGGGTGCGCTCGCGTCAGAGGCCGTCGTCTCGGGCGCGTTCACGTCGGCGGCCGTCGTCTCGGGCGCGTTCACGTCGGCGGGCGTGTCACTCGTCGCGTCGGTGAGCGGCACGTCGAAGCGCACGGGCGCGGCGCAGCGCGAGAGGCCGTCGGAGCCGAGCTGGCAGCGCAGGCCCGCGGCGCACTCGCGGTCTTGCAGGCAGTCGTCGCCGACCTGGCGGGTCTGCTCGATGGTGCATGCCGAGAGGGCGCAGAGGGCCGCGAGCGTGGCGACGAGACGGGCGCGCATGGTGGCCGCGGACCGTATCACAAACGCTCATCGCACACGCACGAACGCGGGCATCGCCGCCGCGGGGAGGGATATACTCCCGCGCCGCTCGGGGACCCCTGAGAGCTGTGTGGTGCCATCACCCGGCCGCGCGCCGGGAGGAGGACGGAGTGATGCGATCCAAAGCGATCTTCGCATCGGTGCTGACGATCTCGATCATGAGCCTGTTCGTGTTCATCCTGGTGTCGCCGTTCATGATCGCGGCGCTGAGCGACCCGTCGGGCGGAGGCCTCGGCACGGTGCTCGGGCTGCTCGTGGCGGTGGCGCTCACCGTGGGCATCAACGCCCTCATGTGGTTCATCTCGCCGTGGCTCATGGACCTCACGAACCGGTGGTTCTACCGCTGTCGTGACATGCCCCTCGAAGAGCTCGGGCAGTACCGCCCCGCGGTGGCCCGCTTCGTCTGGGAGACCTGCCAGAAGCACGGCATCCAGGTGCCCGCGCTCAAGCTCATCGACGACATGAACCCCACGGCGTACTGCTACGGCTCGACGGCCAACCGCTCGCGCCTGGTGGTCACCCGCGGCCTGCTCCACTACCTCGACGACGAGGAGCTCAAGGCCGTCTACGCGCACGAGCTCGGGCACATCATCCACCGCGATTTCATCGTGATGACCATCGCGTCGGTGATGCTCCAGATCCTCTGGCAGATCTACGTGTCGGCCAAGAACGTGCGCGGCAAGAACCGCGAGGGCGCGATGGCCTTCGCCGCCGTGGCCTACGTCTTCTGGTGGATCTCGCAGTACCTGCTGCTCTACCTCTCGCGCGTTCGCGAGTACTACGCCGACGAGTTCGCCGCGCAGGAGACCGCGAACCCCAACGCCCTCTCGATGGCCCTCGTGAAGGTGGCCTATGGCATCGCGCGCCAGCCCTCGTCGGCCTTCTCGAAGCAGCTCCTCGGCGGCACGCGCGCCATGGGCATCAGCGATCCGCGCTCGGCGCAGGGAACGGGCTTCGCCTACGCCACGGCCAACGGCGCCGGACGCGCCACCGCGGCGGCCATGGCGGGTCAGAACGTCGGCGACGTGCCCGTGACCGTCGAGGGCATCGCGCGCATCGAGAAGGTCTTTCTCTTCGACCTCTTCAACCCGTGGGCGAAGGTGCTGGAGCTCGGCTCGACGCACCCGCTGACGGGCAAGCGCATCCAGGTGCTCTGCGGCTACGCGGGCGCGATGCGTCAGCAGCCGCTGTTCCGCTTCGATCCCATCGACGCGTACGGCCGTCCCCTCGATCACGCGCGGCTCTACGGCAGCTTCTCGATGGAGGTCGCGATCTGGTTCGCGCCGCAGCTCCTCGCGGGCGCGATGTTCGTGCTGGGCCTCGGCGGCGCCATCGCGGGCTCGGCCACGCTGTCGGGCGTCGGTTTTGGTGGCGTGCTGCTGGGCTTCGGCGCGGGCGCCGCGCTGCGCGGGTTCTACAAGTTCCCCTCGATCGGAACGCCGCAGCTCACCACGGTGATCGAGCTCATGATGGACCCGTACGTGTCGCCCCTCCGCGGTCGCCCGGTGATGCTCCAGGGCGGGCTCATCGGCCGCGCCGACGCGGGCGGAACCTACAGCGAAGACATGATGATGGAAGACCAGGGCGGCGGTCTCATGATGCTCAACTACGAGCACTGGCTCCCGCTCTTCGGCAACGCGTGGTTCGGCTACAAGAACGTGCAGGGGCTCATCGGACAGCCCGTGCAGGTGCGCGGATGGTTCCGCCGCGGCGTCTCGCAGCAGGTCGACCTCGACGAGATGGTGACCGCCTCGGGCCAGACCGTGTCGTCGTACACGGCCTTCTGGGGACGCTTCGGCGGCGTGCTGCTCCTCCTCGTGGGCCTCGCGCTCACGGTCAGCGCGCTGGCCGCGGCCGTCAGCAATTGACCCCCTCGCGCGCGGTGGTGTTCACTCCGCGCGCCGCATGACCTCCCCCGCCCGCTCCCTCGAAGGCTTCGCGCTGATCCTCGGCGCTTCCAGTGGTTTCGGCGAGGCGACCGCGCTCGCGCTCGCCGAGGCCGGCATGCACATCGTCGGCGTGCACCTCGACCGCCGCTCGACCATGCCCCACGTCGAAGAGGTCGTCGCGCGCATCCAGGCGATGGGCCGCGAGGCGTGGTTCTACAACGTCAACGCCGCCGACGACGGGAAGCGCCGCGCCACCCTCGACGACATCGACCAGCGCCTCGCTGCGCGCGGCCGCGGAGAGACCGTGCGCGTGCTGCTCCACTCGCTGGCCTTCGGCTCGCTGCGCCCCGCGCTGGCCCGCGACGGCGCCGAGGGACTCACCCGCATGCAGGTCGAGATGACCCTCGACGTGATGAGCTCCTCGCTCGTCTACTGGGTGCAGGACCTCGTCGCGCGCAAGCACCTCACGCAGCACGGCCGCGTGTTCGCGATGACCAGCGAGGGCAGCCGCTCGTCGCTCGAAGGCTACGGCGCCGTGAGCGCCGCGAAGGCCGCCCTCGAAGCGTGGACGCGCCAGCTCGCCCTCGAAGGCGCGCGCCTCGGGTTCACCGCCAACGCGATCTGCGCAGGCGTCACGCGCACCCCGGCGCTCGAAAAGATCCCCAACCACGAGGGCATCGCGGCGAAGGCCATCGCGCGCAATCCGCACGGGCGGCTCACCACCCCGGCCGACGTGGCGCAGACCCTCGTCGCGCTCGCGGGGCCCGAGACCCACTGGCTCAACGGCAACGTGCTCTTCGTCGACGGCGGCGAAGGCGCCTGCGGCTGACGACCGTTCAGAACGCCCAGCCCACGTCGACCGCGAGCAACGGATCGACGGGCGCGCCCGCGAGGTCTTCGTACGCGTCGCAGGCCGAGCCCTGCACCGTGCCGTCGGTGGGGATGCACACCCGGTAGCGCGTGTCGCCGCCCATGGCGCGCACGTCGGCGGGGTTCACCAGCGTGCGCACGCCGCCCATCGCGCGGAGCGAGAGATGGGAGGTGAGCGCCACCTCGACGGAGAGCCCCGTGTGCAGCGTGAGGGCGCGCACGTCGGCGGTGACGGCGTCGGCGCATCCGCGGTCGGAGCACCCGAGGGTGAGCGAGGTGAAGCCCAGCCCGAAGCCCACGAAGGCACCCAGCGCGACGGACGAGAGCGGCACGCGCAGGTGGGCCGTGAGCGCGCCCGAGGGGCCGTACGCGCCGAGCGCGCCCACCGTGCCTTCGAGGCCGAACCAGGCCTGCGGAAAGTACCGTGCAGACGCCGCGACGAGCCCCGCGGAGCCGTTGAGCGCGAGGCCGAGCGAGAGGGTCAGCGGGTGCTCCTCCCAGCGCGAGCGCGCGGGGGTCGTGGCGCGCGCGGCCCAGTCGATCCAGCGTCCGCCGGGCCCCGGTCGCGCGACCCAGTGACCGAAGGATTGTGTGCGCGACACGGCCGGACGCGCCCCCGCCACGGTGAGCGCCGGTGCGCGCGTGAGGGCGATGAGCACCTGCATCGACTCGCCCTCGTAGACCGCGCCCTCGCGACGTTGCGTGTCACCCCCGACGCCCTCGACGTCGACGGTGTGCGGACCGGGATCGACGGGCATCTCGACGCCGAGGAGGGCCGTGTTCTGCACGCGTCCATCGAGGCGAAACGCGCGCACCTCGTCGCCGCTCACCTCGACGCGGAGATGCGCGAGCCGTCGGTCGAGCTCCTCGATGCGTTGGCGCGCGGCCGACACCCGCGCGGGGTCGTTTCCCTCGGGGGTTTCGCGCACGAAGCGTCGGTACTGGTCGATGGCCTCGACGAAGCGGTTGAGGTTCTCGCAGGCCACCGCGAGGTTGAAGCGGATGATCGGCGCGGGCCGTAGCGCGAGTGTGCGCGCGAAGTCGTCGCGGGCCTCTTCCCAGTGCGACGCCTGCGCGGCGGCGACGCCCTCGCGAAAGAGCCTGCGCGCGGTCTCGACGGCCTCGGGGGTGACCTCGCCGTCGGGGTTCGTCTGCGCGAGCGAACGTGCGGGCGCGAGGGCCACACACATCGCACAGAGCACCGTTCTCACCAGCGGTTTCACAGGGCGCGCGAGACTACCGCACATCGTCGGGAACCTGCTCTACCCTCTCGCGCTCTGAGCTCCACCGTGCCCCCTCCACACCCTCGCTCCGCCGCACGGCGCGCGGGTCCGCTCGTGCTGCTCGCGCTCTGCGCGTGCCGGGCGACCGCCGCCACCTCGGGCCCCGCGCCCACCACCGCGCTCTCCACCCCCGAAGCCCCGCCGCCCTCGCACACCGACGCGCTCGTTCGCGCCCGCGAGGCGCCGCGCATGCCCACCTGCGAGGCCACCGACGCGATCACCGCCGCGCGCCTCTCACCGGGCATCGCCGCGCGCCCGAGCCTCGCACGCAGCGCCCGCGGCGGACTCGTGGCGTTCATCACCGATCCGCACGGTGACGGGGCCACGAAGCTCGACCTCCTCGCCCTCGACGCGCAGGGATCTCCCACCGACGAACAGGGACGTCCCCGCGGCATCGTCGAACTCGCCGACGCGGGGGAGAGCCCCGACGATCCGCAGCTCCTCGCGACCTCGACGGGATGGCTCCTCGCATGGCGCGCGGGGCCCGCGGGACGTCAGCGCCTCCACGTGCGTCCGCTCGACGTTGCGGGCGTTCCCACGGGCGAGGCGCGCGCGGTCGGTCCAACGGGATGGCTCGGCGCACCGACGCTCCACGGCCCCGCCGACCGTTGGACCCTCGCTGTCACCCTCAGCCCCACACGCGTCGCCCACGCGGGCCGTCGTGACGTTCCGTGGGCCACGCAGCTCGCGGTCATCGCCCACGACGGAACGGTCACCACCGTCGACGCCCCCGAGGGATCGCGCTTCGACGTGCGCGCGCCCCGCGTGGTCACCACGCCCTCGGGTCCGCGCGTGTACGCCACCGTCGCCCGCCTCGGCGCAGCGCCCGGCGACGAGCGCGCGCTCGCACAGCTCGACGGACGCACGCTCTCGCTCGTGGCCCGCGACCTCGACCACCCCGCGGCCCTCACCGTGGGCGATGGCGTGATGCTCGCGTGGCGCGCCCGCATGACCCGCCACGACGCCTCGGCGCGCGCGGTGCGAATCCCCTTCGCGGGCGAAGCCGACGCGCCGCCCGTGACCCTCGCGACCTTCCGCGGATCCTTCGACGCCGACGTGGCCCTCGCCCCCATGGGCGCAAACCTCGTGGGCGCGTTCACGATCACCGCGCTCTCCGACGACGCCGCGGGCTCGCTCAACGTGTCGCTCCTCGACGCGCAGGGCGCCTACGTGGGCCGCGCGCCGGTGCTCACGGGCTTTCCCACGCGCTCGACGGAGGTGGTGCTCGCGACGCCGCCCGAGGGCGCGAGCGACGACACCGTGTGGCTCGCCATCGACGGACGCGACAGCGAAGACGGCGGCCCCGAGCTCCTGCTCACGCGCGCCCGCTGCGACAGCGCGCAGCCCCGCGAGCGCCTCGACGTTCCGCCTCCGACCTTCGAGCAGGATCTCACCCCCGCCGACGCCGCCCCCGTGAGCCTCGCGCGCGGCGCCGACGAGATGCGCTGCCAGGTGCGCGGCACCGGCGAGCTCGCACCCCACGTGAGCGGCACCGACGACGACCTCGCACACACCGAGGCCGCCGTGGCCGTGACCCCGACGGGCGCCGCGCTCCTCGCGATCACCAGGGCCTCCGCCGACGCGCCGACGCGCCTCGTGCTCGCGACCGTCGACGCGCAATCGCACGCCTCGCCCGCGCGTCCCGTGGTCGAGAACCCCGCACATCTTCTGGCCTTCGAAGCGCTCGCCAACGGGAGCGCCCTCGCCGTCGTGTCGCTCGCCTCCGCAGGCAACGACGCTCGCGAGCGCATCGAGCTGGTGACCGTGCGCGGCAACGTGGTGGCCCGCGCGCGCCTCGCGGGGCTCCACACGCCCACGTCGGCCGCGGTGTCTGACAACGGGAGCTTCTTCGTGGTGGCCGACGACGAGCAGGGCCGCACGGTGCTCGCGCACGGCAACACCGTGGGCAACGGCGCGCGCGTGACGGCGCCGGTGATCGACGCGCTGCTGCGTCCCGGCGACGCGCTGCTCGACGTGGTGCGCGAAGGGAGCCAGCACGAGCTCCTCGTCGGACGCCCCGACGCCATGGGCGGTGAGGTGGCCCGCAGCGTGGCGCGCATCACCCTCGGCGCGACGCCGCTCACCGTGGCCCTGCGCGACCTGCGCGACCCCTTCGCCGACCCGCTCGGACACCCGCGCGAGACGGCGCTCTTCGCCCGCAGCGCCGACCGTCTCGCGGTGCTCTACGACGAACACAACTCGCTGCGCATGGCCACGCTCGACGGCGCGCGAACCCGCGACGCGCGCGGCGTGCTCGACCTGCTCCCCGGCGGTGGCGACGTGCTCGCGGCCTCGTGGAGCGGACGCACCCGATGGCTCGCCCTGCGCACCGGCGAGACCGACACGGCGCACAGCTCGCTGCGTCCCGTGACGCTCGCGGCCGTGGATGAGCGCGGCGAGGCGGCGGTCACCACGCGGCTGCCCGAAGACCCCAACGCCATCGTGCAGGGCACGGTGATCGGCACGGCGGGAGACCGCGTGGTGATGCTCCATCCGCGCACCGGCGCGCGGGGTGGAGTGACCTGGGCCTGGCTCGATGCGACCTGCAACCGCCGCGGAGGTGGACGATGAGAATCCCTCGAACCGTGTCCGCGCTCGCCCTTCTCACCCTCGCGCAGACCGCGCAGGCGCAGGGCCGCGAGCCGCTGTGCGTGACCACCGAGGTGCGTCGCCTCGTGAGCGCGCCCTTCCTCCAGGTGAACGGAAGCGACCTGCTCGTGGCGCAACCGCTGCCCTCTCCCGGACGCGACGGCGCGGCCTTCGTGGTGGCCGTGCGCGACCCCGATCACAGCCTTCGCGTGGGCGACGCGCGGGGCCTCGCGCGCAGCTTCGACGAGATGGAGTTCCGCGCGCCGTACCGCGCCCCCGAACGCACGCCGGGCCTCACCGTGCTGCGCCTCGACCGGGCGATGCGCGTGGTGGGCGACGCGGTGTTTCTCCCCGATCCCGTGCGCAGCGAGCGCGGCGAGGAGACCTTCGCGCCGGGCATTCCCGCGGGTGTGACCGTCGACGGCGGCGTGCTCGTGGTGGAGCACCTCGCGGGCGACCTCTGGGCCACGGTGGTGCCTCCGTCGGGTGAGATTCCCGCCGTGCATCGCATCGCCGAAGCGCCTCCTGCCGAGGGCGATGCGCACCGCGGCTTCGTGTGGCTCACCGCCGCCGCACGCGACCGTGACGGAGCCCATGGCGCGGCCGTGCTCGCGGGCACCGACACCGGCGAGGTGGTGGCCGTGGACCTCGATGCGCAGGGTGTTCCGCGTACGCCGCCGGTCTTCTGGCGTCAGCGCGTGGGCGGCGCGATGCAGCTCGTGGCGGTGCCCTCGGCCGCGGCCCCGGTCGCGCTGCTCGAACGCCCCGTGCGCGGCGTGACCCAGCAGGGAACGCAGGCCCGCGAGCAGGTGCTCGTGGCGCTCACCCCGACGCTCGAACCCGACGGAGAGCCCCAGCGCCTCGGGCTCGGACCGTACCCCACGACCGCGGTGGTGCGCGGCAACGACCTCGTGGTGTCGCAGTGGGCCGAGTCGCGCGGGTACGCCGTCGCGACGCTCCCCCTCGACCATGGCCGTCCGCGCATCGAGCTCCCGCGCATCTGGACCACCTCGCCCTTCGAGGGCATTCCCCTCGCCCACGCGACGACGCGCGGCGCGGGCGGCGTGCTCTACGACCTCATGCTCCACGGCGACGACGTGGCCGGTGGGCTCCATGCGTACGTCACGTACGTTCCCCCCGCGGGCGCACCGTACCCGCGACGCGATGTGCTGCCGTTGCGCGCACGGGTGATCGCGCGGCCCGCGCTCCTCCCGGCGGAAGACGGCGCCGTGGTGATCCTGGCCACCTACGACGAACTCGGCGGTGGGATCGACGCCGCGCACGTGCGCTGCGAAATGCTCACGCTCCCCGCGCGTCCGTAGATTTTCGCTTCGTGTTAGAACCGCGATGCGGGGCGCCGCTTCTCCACGCGCCCTTCAGGACGGGACTTCATGCGTAGACTCCTTGATCCGCGCCTCTCCCTCGCGCTCGTGTCGCTGGCGAGCTGTTCGCTGCTCGTCGACCCCGACACCTCGGGGCTCACGCCGCGCCCCGGCACCGACGGCGCCGTCGACACCGCCCCCGACTCGCCCGCGACCGACGCACCGCCGACCGACACGCCGCCCACCGACGTGCCGCCCACCGACGTGCCGTCCCTCGATGCGCCCGCGGATGTGCTCCCCGATGCGCCCCCTGACGTGACGCCCGATGCGCCCGCCGACGTGACGCCTGACGTGCACGCCGACGTGACGCCCGATGTGCCCGTCGACATGCCCGTGACCTGCACCGGCGGCACGCGACTCTGCGGCGACACCTGCGTCGACGTGCAGAGCGATCCCCGCAACTGCGGCGCGTGTGGAACGGCCTGCATCGCGGGCCAGGCGTGCATGGCCGGCGCGTGCGTGACGCTCTCGACGTGCGCGTCGCCGCGGCTCATGTGCGGCGCCTCCTGCGTCGATCCGCGCAGCGACGCCACGAACTGCGGCGCGTGCGGCGTGCGGTGCCCCACGGGCGCGAGCTGTGTCACCGGCGTGTGCCGATGCCCCGGCGCGCAGAGCCTCTGCGGCGACACCTGCGTCGACACGCAGACCGACGAGCAGCACTGCGGGTCGTGCAGCGGCGTGTGCACCGCGACCGAGAGCTGCGTGGCGGGCGTCTGCACCCCGGTGTGCACCGGGCTCCAGCGCCTCTGCGGAACGTCGTGTGTCGACGTGCTCAGCGATCCCCGCAACTGCGGCGCGTGCGGCACCACCTGCCCCGGCGGACAGATCTGCACGAGCGGAAGCTGCATGGCCGTGTCGACCTGCACGGCACCGCTCACGATGTGCGGCTCGGCCTGCGTCGACCTGACGAGTTCGAACGCGAACTGCGGCGCCTGCGGGCGCACGTGTGCGGCCACCGAGGTGTGCACCGCGGGCGCGTGCACGCCGGTGTGCTCGGGCGGACAGACGCTCTGCAGCGGGACGTGCACCGACACCCGCGCCGACCCGCGCAACTGCGGCGCCTGCGGGCGTTCGTGTGCGACGGGCCAGACCTGCACCGCGGGCGTGTGCACGGCGATCTGCGGCGCGGGCCAGTCGCTCTGCAGCGGAACGTGCGTCAACACCCAGAGCGATCCGCGCAACTGCGGCACGTGTGGAACCACCTGCCCCGCGGGCCTCGTGTGCTCCGCCGGGGCGTGCACCTGCGCGTGCGCGCCGGGGAGCACCTGCTGCCCGAGCGGCACGGGCGCCGTGGGATGCACCCTGCTCTCGATCGACACGCGCAACTGCGGCCGCTGCGGCAACGTGTGCGGCACGGGCCAGCTCTGCGTGGCGGGCGTGTGCACCTCGGTGACGGGCTGCGCCGCGCCGCGGATGATGTGCGGAACGAGCTGCACCGACGTGCAGACCGACGCGCAGAACTGCGGGCGTTGCGGCAACGTGTGTGGCGCGGGTCAGAGCTGCGTGGCGGGCGCGTGCGCGTGTCCGACGGGCCAGGCCTTCTGCGGCGGCCGCTGCGTGACGACGGCGAGCGACGCGCAGAACTGCGGCGCGTGCGGAAACGTCTGCGGCACCGGCCAGACCTGCGCGATGGGCATGTGCACCTGCACGGCGCCGTCGCGCGTGTGCGGTGCGGCCTGCACCAACGTGACGACCGATCCGCGCAACTGCGGCACCTGCGGCAACGTGTGTGCGGGCGGAACGGTCTGCACCGCGGGACGCTGCGCGTGCCCCACGGGGTCGACGCTCTCGAACGGCGTGTGCGTGAGCCTCGCGAGCGACCCGAGCAACTGCGGCACCGCGGGCAACCGCTGCGGTGACGGACAGATGTGCTCCGCGGGCCGCTGCGTGTGCCGTCCGGGCTTCACCTCGATCGGCGGAACGCTCTGCACCGACCTGCAATCGAGCCCGAACAACTGCGGCGCCATCGGCAACCGCTGCGGCGCGGGACAGGCCTGCGTGAGCGGCCGCTGCACCAACGCGGGCAACTGCAGCGCGCCCAACACGAACTGCGGCGGGTGGTGCGTCAACCGCCAGACGCATCCCTACCACTGCGGCACCTGCGGCAACGTGTGCGGACGCGACGAGGTCTGCGTCGCCGGTCGCTGCCGCGGATTCATCGCCCCCGCGGGCTGCACCACCTGCCCGTGCGCATGTCCGGGCGGCTCCACCTGCTGCGCCGCGCAGGACCGCATGGCCGGCGTCTGCCTCGAAGGCACCACCTGCCCCTGACCGTGACCCCACGGGCGCGGTGACCGACGCCTCCGAGCGGTCATCGCGCGCCTCGCTCCTCCCCTTCGCGCTTCACCCTCGCACACCCGCCGCCACGACGCGTCGCCCGACGACGACGTGACGGCGCGGCGCGCGCTCAGGCGTTGAGCGAGGCGATGATGTCGTCGACCGCGGCGCGGGCGCGGGCGAGGTCCGACGCGGGCATCGAGATGGCGCCCACGACGGGGTGTCCGCCGCCGCCGTAGCGCTCGCAGAGGGCGGCAATGTTGTGCTGCCGCGGACGCTTCGCCCAGGGGTTGAAGCCCACGGAGATCTTCACGCGCTTGGGGTTGCGCGAGAGCACCACGCTGTACTGCGCGTAGGGATAGAGCTTGTAGCCCACGAACTTCGCCACCGTGTCGAGGGGCGCGTCGGAGAGGTCGAACCACGCGACGTCGCCGCGCTGCTCGCCCGCGTCGGCCATGCGCTTCGCGAGGGCCTCGTGCCGTTGCTTGATGGGACCGAGACGCTGCGCGATGAGCGGGCTCGCGGCCACCTCGGCGAGGGGCTTCGAAACCAGCAGCGGAATCACCTGGCTGTTGAGCCAGTCGTCGCCCTGCTCCTGCACGACGGCGGCGATGGCCATGGCCGGCGGGTCGAACGAGCTCGCCACGTCGGCGTCGGGAAAGCGCGCGGCGTCGATGATGTCCGACCACGTGACGAGCTCGTCGAGGTCGGGCGCGGTCCATCCGAAGCGCTCGCGGGCGATGTCGACGAGGAGCTTCGTGCACGACCCGTAGGTGCCGTCGTGAAACTTCTTCCCCGAGGTGTCGGCGCGAAAGTGCGCCTCGGTGCCCTTCTCCTGAAACGCGCTTACGTGGTGGTCGAAGTACCAGGTGAGCAGCTCCGACGGGCTGTACCGGTAATCAAGAATGGCGTTGATGGCCCCGGCCTTGAGCTTCTCGCCCGGCGGCGGCGCGTTGGGCTCGTAGAGCAGCCCGCGGTACGAGAACTCCGCCTTCGCGAGCGCGGGGTTCGTCTCGCGCAGAAAGCGGGTGAACAGCGCCGCGGTGGTGGCGCCGTCGAAACAGTATCCGTGGTGGGCGACGAGGACTTCCATGGGGGTCTCGGGGGAGCCCTTTATCCCGCCCTCGCGCGCGGCGCCACGAACGCGCAGAAGCCCTTTGACGCGCGGGCGAACATGGTTGTACGCACCGCCCCCGCCATGCGCACACGCACCCTCGGCAGCAGCGGAATCCAGGTCGGTGAGCTCGGCCTCGGCACCTGGAGCCTCTCGGGCGACGGCTACGGCCCCGTGACCCCCGACGACGCGCGCGCGACGCTGCACGCGGCCCTCGACGAGGGCGTGGGGCTCATCGAGACCGCCGACTGCTACGCCGAGGGCAACACCGAGCGCATGATCGGCGACGTGCTCCGGGCGCGCGGAGACCGCGACCGGGTGTTCCTCTCGACGCGCGTGGGCATCGACCGCACGGGCGAGATGGCCCGCAAGCGCTTCGAACCCGAGTACCTCCAGCGGGCGTGCGAGGCCTCGATCCAGCGGCTCCAGACCGACCGCGTCGACGCGCTCGTGCTCCACAACCCCGGCGTCACCACGCTGCTGCGCCCCGAGACCTGGAACGCCCTCCGCGCGCTCAAAAAATCGGGTCTCGCGCGCCTCGTGGGCGTGAGCATCGGGAGCGTCGAGTGCGGCGAGGTGGCCGTCACGCAGGGCGCCGACCTGCTGGTGATTCCGTACAACCTCTTCTTCACGAAGCTGCTGCACCAGCTCTCGGCGGCGATCTCGTCGTCGCGCGTGGCCGTCATCGTGCGATCTCCCTTCGCCTACGGCGTGCTGGCCGACACGTGGGGCGCGAGCCGACGCTTCCGCGACGAGGACCACCGCATGTACCGCTGGAGCGCCGCCGACATCGCGCGCCGCGTGCGACAGCGCGAGGCCCTGCGCCCGATGCTCAAGGGAGACATCGCCACGATGCGCGACCTCGCCCTGCGCTACGTGCTCTCCAATGGGCTCGTGAGCGCGGTGGTGCCCGGCGCCCGCACGCCCGACCACGCGCGCCAGAACGCGCGCTGCGCCGCCACGACGCCGTACCTCCCCGACGAGGAGATGAAATCCCTCGGTCAGACCCTCGCCAACGCGGGCATCGCGGGGTGACCGTCTCGGACAGGGAATGTCACCGACGCGGCGCGTTGCCGACGCTGGCGTTCACCAAACACCGGGTATAGCCTCGCGCGGCTTCAGCGCCCCCCCGAGAGATCGATGCGCCGCGACGTCGCGCATCGGAGGAACTGATCGATGTTCTGCCCCAACTGCGGCCATCAGAACCCCGACAACGTGCCCGCCTGCCAGCGTTGTGCGGCGCCCCTCACGGCGAACCCCAACGCGAGCGCGCCGAAGCCGGCGCCCAAGTTCAAGGGCACGATGCTGATGACCTCGTCGTCGCCCGAGGCGCCGCGCGGAGCGGGCGGCGTGCCCGCGCAGTTCCAGAAGACCATGGTGGGCGGCATGGCGGCGATCGACCCCTCGACGCTGGGCGGAGACGGCGGCGACGAAGACCTCGACCTCGAGTCGAAGACCGTCATGCAGCCCTCGCAGTTCAGCGACGACCGCGGCCCCGCCTCGGGCATGGCCCCCAACTTCGCCGCGCCGCCCCGCGCGCCGCAGCCTCCCCTCGCGCAGCCTCCGCTCGCACAACCGCCCGCGCCGCAGGCCCCCGTCGCACCGCAGCCGCCGCCCTCGTTCGCGCAGCCGCCCGCGCCGCAGCCTCCCTTCGCGCAGCCGCCCGCGCCGCAGCCGCAGCCTCCCTTCGCGCAGCCGCCGCGCGCGCCCACGCCGCAGCCCCAGAGCGCGGTGCACGCGCAGCCCGAGATCGAGACCGGCGCGTCGACCATGGCCGTGGACGCCTCGGCCTTCGGGCTCGGCGGATCGATGCCCGCGCCGCCGCCCAACACCTTTCAGCCTCCGCGTCCGCAGCAGCCTGCGCCGCCTGCCGCGCCCCCCATGGCGGCCCACGAGGAGCCCGTGTCGGGCGTGGCCTCGACGCTCGCCGTCGACATCTCGGCCTTCGGACTCGGCGGCCCCGGACAGCCCGGCGGACCCG
>CAMFHP010000159.1 GCA_945952225.1 uncultured Myxococcaceae bacterium | reverse complement strand
GGCGAGGGGAGACGCATCCGTCACGGGCGCGAGGGGCTCGACGGGGAGCGTCGGCGGCAGCGTCGCGGTCACGCCGGGGAGCGCCGTCGACGGTGCGGGCGCGGTGGCGTTGACGGGCGGGAGGTACACCACCTGCGGGGCGCGTGCGGGAAGCACCGAGAGGATCGCCGCCACGAGGCCCGCAGTGAGCACGGACTGACCCGCGGCGAGGCCGAGCACCACGGGCCAGGTGAACTTCACGGCGCGCGACGACGCGGGCTGCGAGGGCGTCTCGGGGCGCTCCGGGGCAGGCGCGAAGGCGTCGCGTTCGAAGACCGAGCGCGGGGGCGGCGGCGGGCGATCGGAGGGCGGCGACGACGTGGCCGGAAGCGCGGCGCGCGAGGGGCGCGAGAGCGTGGCCTTGCGGGTGGGCTCCGTGGCGTCGGGCTTCGTCACGGGGGCCTCCGTGGGCTTCGCAGAGGGCGCGTCGGCGACGGCGGGGGTTGTCTCGGGCGGCGTCGCTTCGACGGCCTTCGGCGTGGTCTCGCGGGGCGCGGCGGTGAACTCGCCGGAGAGGCGCGCGGCGGCGAACTCTCCCGTGGGGCGCGGTGCGGGGGGGAACTCTCCCGACGGGCGCGGCGCAGGCGGGAACTCTCCCGTGGGACGCGGCGCGGGCGGGAACTCGCCGGTCATGCGCGCAGGCGGAAACTCTCCCGATGCGCGCGACCGTGCCGCGGGCGGAAACTCCCCCGAGGGGCGCGACCGGGGAGGCGTCGGAACGGCTGCCGAAGCGGGCACGAAGAGGGGCTCCTTGCGCGTCGCGGGCGAGACGTTGGTGACCGTGAACTCGTCGTCGGTGAGCCGCGCGCCGCGGTGCAGTTCGGCGTCGAGGCGTCCCATGATCGCGTCGTCGTCGGGCTCGCGCGGGGCCTCGTTCGCGGGCGCCACATCGAGGGCGCCGGGCACGATTCCCGGGGTCTGCGCGAGGGCGGGCTGCACGCCGCTCGCACGGAGCGAGGTGTTCATCGGCACCGCGGGGCTCTGCGCGAGGAGCGGCGCGTGCGAGCCCGGCGACGGAGGCACGGACCACACGGCGCCCCGCGACGAACCGTTGCGTCGCGGCGAGCGCAGGGCGTCGGCGTGAAAGGTCGCGGCGGCGAAGCGGCCCGTGTCGCTCGCGGCGGCGGGCGGCGTCGACGACACCGCGTCGGCAGGGGCGCTGCGGCGGGCGGCGGAGACCGTGCCCGTGAGGTCGGCGAGCGCACCCGAGAGCGCATCGGAGAAGGCCCCGGCGCTCTGGAAGCGTCGCGCGGGATCGGCCTGCCACGCGCGGTGGAGCACGGCTTCGACTTCGGCCGCGCCCTCGACCGCACCGAGCCGCGGGAGCTGCGCGCGGTACACGCTCGCGAGGATCGCGGGCGATGCGCCGGGGAACGCGATCTGTCCCGTGAGCAGCTCGTACGCGAGCGAGGCCATGGGGAACACATCGGACGCGGGCGAGAGCGCGCCCTCTCCCGAGAGTTCTTCGGGTGAGAGGTACGAGGGCTTCGAAGCGGGGTAGAGCGGACGGTCGGCGTGGCCCACGGAGAGCAGCTTCACGTGCCCCGCGGGCGAGGTGAGCAGCACGCTCTCGGGCATGATCACCCGGTGCAGCACCGCGGGCGTCCGTCGGTGGAGGTAGTCCAGCGCCGAGGCCACCTCGCGCACGATGCGAGACACCTCCGCGGGTGGGAACGCGCGTCCGTTGGAGAGCTCGTGGCGCGCGGTGCGTCCCTCGACCCACTCGCTCACGAGCACCGGGAGGTCGTTGCCCGTGTAGCCCAGCGCGAGCACCTCGACGAGGTTCGGATGACGGAGGCTTCGGTTGAGCACCGACATCGCCTCGAACCACCCGCGCAGCGCGTCGACGTGGAGGGGATGGAGCACCAGCGCCGCGGCCGCGCGGGCCTCACGGTTCTCCGCGTGGTGGGCCCGGTACACGAGCCCCACGCGGTCTGCGTGGCTCAATCGCCCGAGCACGAAGCCCCCGGGCAGGAGCGATCCTGGCGCTGCCATCTTGCTCATCTGCGAGTCCGCGTTGACGCTACTTCAGCCCTTCGCGCACATCCCAAAGAACTGCAAGCGACGCGGTGTGCGCAGCGTCGGGCGTGTGGTACGCGGCGGCCTCCATGAGCGACGACGCGGGTGTGCACGGCACGCGCTGGACGGGCCATCGCGGGCTCGATCGGTTGCGCGCGATCGAGTTCGGCGTGGCCACGTCGGGCTTTCAGAGCGAGGGCGGACTCGACGGCGACGCAGAGCCGCAGACGCACTGGTCCCCATGGCAGCGCGCGGGTCGCATCGAGCGCATCGGCGCGGGCGCGGGCCTGTGGACGCGCTTCCCCGAGGCGGCACGACGGGCCCGTCTCCTCGGGGTGTCGTGGCTGCGCATGGGCGTCGAGTGGGCGCGGCTCTGTCCCACGGGGCCATCTCTCGATCCCGCGGCGGTGGAGGCCTACGCCGACCGCATCGTCACGGTGCGCGCGCACGGACCCGACGTGCTCGTGACCCTGCTGCACTTCACCCATCCCGCGTGGCTCGGCGCCGATCTGTGGCTCTCGTCCGACGCGCCGCGCGTGTTCACCGACTACGCCCTCCGCGCCGTCGAGGCCCTCAACCGCGCGCTCGTGCGACGGGGGAGTGCGCCGCTGCGACGGCTCCTCACGCTCAACGAGCCCAACATGCTCGCGCTCGCGTCGTACGTGGCGGGGGTGTTTCCCCACGGGGCGGGCTCCGTCGGTGACGGCGATCCGCGGGGCTTCACGCGGGCGATCACGGCGCTCGATGCGATGCTCGCGGCGCACGTCTCCGCGTGGCGCGGGCTTCATGCGCTCTACGCCCGCGAAGGGTGGGGCGCGCCCGACGTGAGCACGAACGTCAACCTCCTCGACCTGCACACGGTCTCGAAGGGACTCTTCGACCTGCTCCGCGCCCCATCGCTCGGTGTGCCCGTCTCGGGCCTCGCCGCGCACATGGCGTCACTCCGCGCGCGCTACCACCGCGACCTCTTCGACGGCGACCGCGACCCGCGCCGCGCGCGCTTCGCCCGCGTGCTCGACGGCGCCCTCGCGCGCCTCGCGCCGCCCGCCCGCTTCGATCGCACGCTCGCCGCGCTCTACGAGCAGCCCCACGCGCGCACCGCGCCCCTCGATCACCTCGCCGTCGATGTGTACGACCCCTTCAGCGCGCAGCAGCTCGTGCACGGGGAGGCCCTCGTCGACGCGCTCGCGGGCGCTCCCTCGCTGCGCGCGCTGTGGAGCACCCGATGGCGCGCGCTGCGCCTCGCGGAGCCGTGGGAGTGGCGCTGTCAGCCCGAGACCCTCGTGCGTGCGTTGCGGGCGCTCGCGTGGCCCGCGCCGACGCTGCCCATCGACGTCGACGAGAACGGCATGGCGCTGCGACGTGACGTGGGCGGTGTGGCGGTGCCGCGCGCCGACGGCGTGACGCGACCGGCGTTTCTGCGGGGCTACGTGGGCGCGCTCGTCGAGGCCTGCGTGCGCGAGGAGCTCCCGGTGCGGAGCTACGTGCACTGGACCCTCGTGGACAACTACGAGCTCGGTCGCTGGGCGCCGCGCTTCGGGCTCTACGGCCTCGACGACGCGCACGACGCGCAGCACGCGGGCCCATGGCGCACGACGGACGCCGCGGGTGACGACGCGGCGGAGACCTACGCGGCGCTCATCGCGGCGGTGCGCGAGGCGGCGGAGACGGGCGACGGTGCGGCCCTCGATCGCGCGCTCGCGGGGCCGTGACGGGCAACGTCACGCGCGGCAGGAATGGTGGAGACCCGCGTGGAGCGATGTACTATCCCCCGCGTTCCGAAGGGTCGATCGGAGGAACGACCGGCATCGCGCGCGTACAACAGCGCCCACGATGCGGTGCGCGCTGCGCGACCGATGAAGGAGTGGTCTCTCCATGATGCAGTCTGAGTCCAACGCGTTCTCGCCCGCGCACGCTGCGGGTGGATTCCCGCCGCCCGGTGGCGGTGGTTTCGGTGGCCCTCCCGGTGGTGGCGGCTTCGGTCCTCCGCCCGGTGGCGGCGGCTTCGGCGGACCTCCCGGCGGCGGCGGCTTCGGTGGCCCTCCCGGTGGCGGTGGCTTCGGCGGACCGCCCGGTGGTGGTGGCTTCGGTGGCCCTCCCGGTGGTGGTGGCTTCGGCCCTCCGCCCGGCGGCGGCGGCTTCGGCGGACCTCCCGGTGGTGGTGGCTTCGGTCCTCCGCCCGGCGGCCCTGGTGGGTTCGGTCCTCCGCCCGGTGGACCCGGTGGCTTCGGCCCTCCGCCCGGCGGCATGATGCCGCCCGTGGGCCGCTCGGGGCGTGTGGTCTTCGCGGGCCGCGGCGGGGACCTCATTGTCACCTACCTCATGCACGTGATGATCCCGATGGGCGCGGTGCTCGGCGTTGCGTTCGCCGGTGCTGCGGTGGCCCCAGCGTTCGACAACCCGGCGGCAGCCTTCGTGATCTCGATGCCAATCGCGCTGTGCCTCACGGTAGGGATCTTCTGGGCCGCGCTCCACGGTGTGGTGACGCTCTCGCGCTTCCACTACGAGAACCTCACGATCGAGGGCCAACGCTGTCAGTACAACGGCACCGTGGGCGGCCTCGTGAAGACCATGTGGCTCGACTACGTGATCATGGCCTGCACCATGGGGCTCTACTTCCCCTGGTACGTGACCAAGCTGAACAAGTACGAGTACAGCCAGGTCGCGGTGCAGAGCGGCGAGCAGCTGGAGTTCCACGGTGACCCTGCGTCGCTGCTGGGCACCTACCTCATCGGCGCGATTCTCATGTCTCTGACCGGCGGGCTCTATTTCCCGTGGTTCGCAAACAGCATGTACGAGTGGCGCTGGAACGCGACCTCCCTCGGCGGTCGCCCGTTCCAGTTCCAGAAGGACCCTGGTGGTCTTCTTGGGACGTGGCTGATCCAGTCGCTCCTCACCGTGTGCTCCGGCGGCATCTACGCGCCCTGGGCCATCTGCAACATGACGGAGTGGGAGATGCGTCACGTCTCGTGACCGCTCCATGGGCGGCGCGCGCGAACGCCTCTCGCGTGCGTGGCGCCGCCTCAAGCCCCTGGCGCCCGTCGCGGTGATCGCCGGGCTCCTCGGGCTCCTTCCGTTCACCACCTGCCTCGTCAAGCTCCTGTTCCACGTTCCGTGTCCCGGCTGCGGCATGACCCGCGCGTCGCTGGCGCTGCTGCGCGGAGACCTTCGCGCGAGCCTCGCGTGGCACCCCGTGGCCGCGCCCGCCGCCGTGGACCTCGCCGTCGCAACCACACTCGCGCTCACACTCCCCGAGGGCGATCCCCGCTGGGAGCGCTTCGTTCGTGCGAGCACCGCGACGCTGGGCATCGCGCTCTTCGTCGCGTGGGCGCTGCGCTTCGTGGGCGTGCTGCCCATGGTGTGAGCCCCGCCGCGCGACCGTGTTAGCGTCGCGCGCGATGCGCCGCACAGCCCTCTGCGCGCTCCTCACCGCCCTGAGTTTCGGGTGCGGTAACGGAGCGAACTCCGTCGTCGCCAACGACGCCTCCAACGACCTCGCCGTGCAGGACATCCCGCAGCAGCCGCCGCAGGATCTCCCGCCGCCGCAAGACACCCCGCCCGCGCCCGACGCGCCCGACGACGTGACCGACGTCGCCGATGCGTCCGACGTGACCGACGCCACCGACGCCCTTCCGCCGGGCATCTGCGCCACGAACGCCGACTGCGCCACGAGCGCCGACGGACCCGTGTGCGACCCCGCCTCGCGCCGCTGCGTGGCGTGCACCGAGGCCGACAACCGCTGCGCCGCGGGCTCGTACTGCGAGACGCTCACGCACCGCTGCCTGCCGGGCTGTAGCGACGACCGCGCGTGCATGGCCGTGGCCTCCGACGCGGGCACCGACGGCGGCCCTGCGCCCGCCTACCGATGCGACACCGCCGCGCGGCGCTGCGTGGAGTGCGTGACCGACGCGCACTGCGGCGCGGGCTCGCTCTGCGTGGCCAACGTGTGCGTGCCCGGATGCAACGACGGCCACGCGTGCCCCACGGGCCAGACGTGCTGCGCCAACGCGTGCGTCGACACGCGCTCGTCGACGGCGAGCTGCGGGGCCTGCAACGCGCGCTGCGAGCCCGCCAACGCGGCGCCCGCGTGCCGCAACGGCGTGTGTGCGGTGGGCATGTGCCTGGGATCGTTCGGCGACTGCGACAACAGCACGGCGAACGGATGTGAGACCGACACGCAGACCACCGTCTCGCACTGCGGCGGGTGCGGCATGGCCTGCGCGACGCGTCCCAACTCGACGGTGACCTGCGCCGCGGGACGCTGCGCGTACGCCTGCAACACGGGCTTCTCCGACTGCGATGGAGACCCTTCGAACGGCTGCGAGGTCGACACGCGCACGAGCACCTCGCACTGCGGCGCCTGCGGCCGCGCGTGCACGCCGCCCAACGGAACGGCCGCGTGCATGGCGGGCGTGTGCGCCATCGCGCGCTGCGACACGAACTTCGGCGACTGCGACGGCAACGCTTCGAACGGCTGCGAGACCGACACGCGCACGTCGGTTTCGAACTGCGGCGCGTGCGGAACGGCGTGTGTCCCTCGCCCCAACGCGGTGCCCGTGTGCGCGCTCTCGCGCTGCGCGCTGGTGTGCGTGTCGGGCTTTCAGGACTGTGACGGCGACGCGACCAACGGCTGCGAGGTCGACATCCGCACGAGCGCCACGAACTGCGGCGGCTGCGGACGCGCGTGCGCCGTGGCGGGCGGCGAGGGGCGATGTGTGGCGGGCGCGTGCAGCGTGGCGACGTGCGCCGCGGGGCGCGCCGACTGCGACATGAGCGCGGCCAACGGGTGCGAGACCGACGTGGCGGGCAACACCGCGAACTGCGGCGGCTGCGGCGTCACCTGCGCCACGCGCGCCAACGCGGGAACGGTCTGCACGAGCGGTGCGTGCGGGTTCACCTGCGCGGCGAACTTCGGCGACTGCGACATGAGCGCGACGACGGGCTGCGAGACCGACACGCGCACGAGCACCGCGCATTGCGGGGCGTGCGGGCGGGCGTGTCCGACGCGGGCCAACGCGGCGAGCACCTGCGCGGCGGGCACCTGCGGGTTCACCTGCAACGCGGGCTTCGCCGACTGCGACGGCGACGCTTCGAACGGCTGCGAGGTCGACACGCGCACGAGCCTCGGCAACTGCGGCGCGTGCGGGCGCGCGTGCGCCCCGGCCAACGCGACGGGCGTGTGCATCGCCGGGTCGTGCGTGGTCGAGAGCTGCGCGGCCAACCGCGCGAACTGCGACGGCAACTCGGCCAACGGCTGCGAGGTCGACCTGCGCACCAGCGCCGCGAACTGCGGAACCTGCGGGCGCGCGTGTGCCTCGGGCCAGTCGTGCTACGCGGCGCTCTGCTCGGCGACGTGCTCGGACCCGACGCCCATCGACTTCTCCGTCGCGGGGTGCACCAACGTGGCGCCCGCGGGCATCGCGTCGTCGCAGAGCAACTACACCTCGGGCTCCACGGCCAACTTCGCCAACGACGGCAACCGCTGCACGGGATGGAACGCCGGCACCTACGCGCCCCGCTGGTGGATGGTCGACCTGCGCGCGGTCACCGACGTGCGCGGCGTCACGCTCGTGCCCGGCATGTCGCCCACCACCGCGTCGGTGGTGCACGTGCTCGAAGCGAGCAACGACGGATCGTCGTGGCGCACGATCCGTACGGTCTCGCAGGTGATGACCAGCGGGCAGAACTACCCGATCGACTTCGGCACCGTGCAGTCGCTGCGGTACCTCCGCGTCACGTCGACGAGCTCCCCGTCGTGGATCTCGTGGGTCGACGTCGGCGTCTTCCGCTGCCCCTGATCTCCCGTCCGTTCAGCGCGTTCCCGTGAGGGGTTGCTTCGGAGAGGGACCTGACGCGTCAGGCCTTCTTCGAGGCGCCCGCGCGGGCGGCGATCTCTTCGGCCGCGGTGGCCAGGTCTTCGATCGCCGTGGTCTTGTCGCCGTGGAGGTACGCGCGCAGCCCCCACGCGGCGGTGAGCGCGAGCGAGATGTTCACCCCGCGCTCGGCGAGGGCGCCCGCGACGTCGGCGTTCTTGAGCAGCACGTCGAGGTCGTCGAGCACGTCGTCGAGCTCCTGCAGGCCCTTGCGGGCGGCGGCGTCGTCTGCGGCCATGGCGGTCACTCCTTCGCGCCGTCGAGCAGGGCCGTGAGCACGGCGTCGAGCACCTTCGGGTCGGCGCGTCCGCCGGTGCGCTTCATCACCTCGCCCTTGAAGTATCCCGCGAGGCCCTTCTTGCCCGCGCGGTACGCCGCGAGCTGGCGCGCGTTCGCGTCGAGCACCTCGCGGCACGCGGCTTCGATGGCGCCCGCGTCGGTGACCACCTTCCACCCGTTGCGCTCGATGATGGCGTCGGCCGTGTCGGCGGTGTGCGCGAGCTGGGCGTAGACCTCCTTCGCGAGCTTGCCCGAGAGCGTGCCGTCGTCGAGGCGCGCGAAGAGGCCCGCCATCTGGTCGACGGTCACGGGGAGCGTGGCGTCGAGGCCGTCGCTCGCGAAGCCCGTCTTCACCGCGTTGCAGACCCAGTTGGCCGCGCGCTTCGCGTCGCCCGTGCGAGCGGCGAGGGCTTCGAAGAACTCCGAGAGCTTCGGGTGCTCGGTGATCACCTTCGCGTCGCCGTCGGTGAGCCCGAGCTCGGCGACGTAGCGCGCCCGTCGCGCCGCGGGGAGCGCGGGGAGCGACGCGCGAACGCCTTCGATGAAGTCCGACGAGAGCACCAGCGGGGGAAGGTCGGGCTCGGGAAAGTAGCGGTAGTCGTCGCTGCCTTCCTTCTTGCGGAGCACGTTGCAGCGGCCCTCGACGTCGTCCCAGGTCTTGGTCACCTGCTCGACGCGCCCGCCCGCGGAGACCGTCGCGATCTGGTGGGCCACCTCCCACTCGATGGCCTTCTGCACGAAGCGGAACGAGTTCACGTTCTTGATCTCGACGCGCGTGCCGAAGGTCTCGCGACCCCGCGGACGCACGGAGACGTTGGCGTCACACCGGAACGACCCCGCTTCGAGGTTGCCGTCGTTCACGCCCACGAACATCAGCGCCGCGCGGAGCTGACGGAGGTACTCCGCCGCCTCGGAGGCCGAGCGGATGTCGGGGTGCCCCACGATCTCCAGCAGCGGAACGCCCGCGCGGTTCAGGTCGACGAGCGACACGCCCGGCGAGGCGCCGTGGAGGTTCTTGCCCGCGTCCTCTTCCATGTGCGCGCGCTGGATGCGCACCGTGCGAACGGACCCGTCGGGCTGGGGCACATCGAGCGATCCGTTCTCGCAGAGCGGCTCGTCGTACTGGCTGATCTGATAGCCCTTCGGCAGGTCGGGATAGAAGTAGTTCTTGCGCGCGAAGCGGCTGCGAAGACGGATCGTGCACCCGAGCGCGAGCCCCGCCCGCACGGCCATGCGCACGGCCTCGCCGTTGAGCGCCGGGAGCGCACCGGGGAGGCCGAGACACGTGGGGCACACGTGCGTGTTGGGCGCGGCGCCGAACGACGCGGGGCACCGACAGAACACCTTGGTGCGCGTCCGCAGTTGCGCGTGCACCTCCAGGCCGATGACGGGCTCGTACTCGATCGTGGTCATTGCGAGGGCGCGGACGATATCAGCTTCCATGCGCCCGCCCACAGGGCCTTGCGGCGCGTGCAGGCTCCGTGTGACGACGGTTCGAGGAGAGGTCCGCGCGCGTTGCCCATCTGGTCGCACAGGAGCACCGAGCTCGTCGCCCTCGGGGCCCACTTCTCGACGGCCGCCGTGGTGTGCGACGCCGCGCGCGTGCACGCCGTCGACAACGCGCGGGTGACCTCCGAAGACGCCCTCGCGCTGCGGGCCTTCGCGCGCCTCGGGCACCTCGCGCGACCGGTGATCACCGCGGTGCTCCACGGCCGCGCGCGTATCACCCTCGACGGCGCGCACCACTGGCTCGGCCCCGGCGACGCCCTCGTGATGCCCCAGAAGGCGCCCGTCATCATGCGCCAGGAGGGCGACCGCTACGCGAGCCTCGTGTGCGAGTGCGACGCCGCGCTCCATGCGACGGTGCCCGACGCGGTGCGACGGTGGCGCCTCGACGACCGCGCCCTCACCGCCGCCACGGAACTCTTCTCCGTCGTGCGCGCCCGCCGAGAGCAGAACCTCGGCGCGGCGCTCGCGGCGTGGGGCGCGGCGACGGCGGCGGCGGGCCACGCGATGCCCACGCTCGATGGGGCGTTCGGGGGCGCGGTCGATCCGCAGCTCCAGCGGTTGAGCGCGGTGCTCGACCGGCTGTTGTCAGACCTCGGCGCCGAGGGGCTCAAGGGCGCCGTCGAGACGCAGATGGGGCTCTCGGTGCGGCACTTTCAGCGGGTGGTGGTGGAGTTCCACCAGCGCTTCGGGTTCAACGCCGACGGGTGGATCGACGCGCGCAACCGTCGACGGCTGCTCCTCGGCGCGGGCTTCATGACCGTCGACCGCGCGAGCTCGACGACGGTGGCGCGGGCCATGGGCTTCGCGTCGGCGCCCGCGTTCAGCCGCGCGCTCGTGAACGCAGGGCTGCCGCGTCCCGGCGCCATCGCCGCCACGGTGGCCGCGCTCCGTGACACCGCGGGGTGTTGAGCGCAGACGGAGATTCCGTCGCTCGCGGTGCGTCCGTCGTCGGGCCGTTGCGCGCGCGCGGCGACCTCGTGTACCCGTCACGGCGCTCGCAGCGCCCGCGAGCGCATCCGTCACCTCAGGAGAGACGCCGTGGTCACGCCCGCCCAGCCCGCGCCCGAAGCCCTTCACAAGCTCGCCGTCGACACCATCAAGTTCCTCTCGATCGACGCGATCGAGGCCGCGAAGAGCGGGCACCCGGGGCTGCCGATGGGCGCCGCGGACTTCAGCTTCATCCTCTGGTCGCGCTACCTCCGCCACGACCCGCGCAACCCCCACTGGCCCGACCGCGACCGCTTCGTGCTCTCGGCGGGCCACGGCTCGATGCTGCTCTACTCGCTGCTGCACCTCAGCGGCTACGACCTCTCGCTCGACGAGATCAAGCGCTTCCGCCAGTGGGGATCGAAGACCCCGGGACACCCCGAGGTGCACCTCACGCCCGGCGTCGAGATGACCACCGGGCCGCTCGGTCAGGGCTTCGCCACGGCCATCGGCATGGCGCTCGGCGCGAAGATGGCGAACGCGCGCTTCCCCGGTCTGTTCTCGCACCGCGTGTGGGCGCTGGTCTCCGACGGCGACGTGCAGGAGGGCATCACGCACGAGGCCGCGTCGATGGCCGGGCACCTCAAGCTCGACAACCTGATCTTCGTCTACGACGACAACAAGATCACCCTCGACGGACCCCTCGACGAGGCGATGAGCGAAGACGTGGGCCGACGCTTCGAGGCCTACGGCTGGACGGTGATGCACGTCGACGGGCACAACGCCGAGCAGGTGTCGGCGGCCTACGACCGCGCCATCGCGGGAACGGGCGCGCCGGTGCTCATCTGCGCGCGCACGGTCATCGGGCACGGGGCGCCGACGAAGAGCAACTCGTCGAAGGCCCACGGCGAGCCCCTCGGCGCGAGCGAGGCCGCGGGGGCGAAGCGCGCCGCGGGATGGCCCGAAGACAAGACCTTCTACGTGCCCGACGAGGTGCGCGCGCTGTGGGCCGAGCGTGCGAAGACCCTCGCCGCCGAGCACGACGCGTGGACGAAGCACGAGGCCGCGTGGCTCGCGGCGAACGCCGACAAGGCCGACCTCTACCGCGCGCTCTCGACGCGCTCGGCGCCCGCGGACCTGCTCGATCGGCTCGCCGCCGCGGTGCCCGCGCAGACCGACGCGACGCGCTCGCTCGCGAGCACCGTGATGCAGACGCTCGGCGCGCTCATGCCCTCGCTCGTGGGCGGTGACGCCGACCTCGGCGGATCGACGAAGACCGTGCTGAAGGACTCGCCCAAGGTGCTCCCCGGACGCTTCGAAGGGCGCAACCTGCGCTTCGGCATCCGTGAGCACGCGATGGGCGCCGTGGCCAACGGGCTCGCGCTCCACGGGATGTTCGTGCCGTACACGGCGACGTTCCTCACGTTCAGCGATTACATGCGCGGCGCGATCCGCCTGTCGGCGCTGTGCGAGCTGCCGGTGGTGAACGTGTTCACGCACGACTCGATCTTCCTCGGCGAGGACGGTCCGACGCACCAGTCGGTGGAGCACGTGAGCGCGCTGCGGCTCATTCCCAACGTGCACGTGTGGCGCCCCGCGGACGGGCTCGAATGTGCGGCGGCGTGGGCCTCGGCGGCGACGCGGCGCGATGGTCCGACGCAGCTCGTGTTCACGCGGCAGAAGGTCGACACGCTGCCCGCGCACACGGCCCACGACGCGGCCCGCGGAGGCTACGTGCTCGTGCGCGAAGAGGGCGGAGACCCCGACGTGGTGTTCCTCGCGACGGGCTCGGAGGTGGGGCTCGCGGTGGGCGCCGCGAAGGTGCTCGCCGCCGAAGGGCGCCGCGTGCGCGTGGTGTCGCTCCCGTGCATGGAGGTGTTCCAGTCGCAGCCCGAGGCGTACCGCGCGTCGGTGCTTCCCGCGAAGGGGCGCCGCGTGTCGGTGGAGGCCGGACGCACGGACCTCTGGCGCGCGTGGGTGGGCTCGGACGGCGCGTGCGTGGGCGTCGATCGCTTCGGCGCGTCGGCCCCTGCGCCCGTGCTCGCCGAGAAGTACGGGCTCACCGTCGAGGCCGTCGTGGCCGCCGCGCGGGGCTGAGCGAAGGTCTCTCGCCGCTGCGTACACCGACGCAGCCGAGACATGGACGGGCGGTTCCCCGTGCAGGGAGGGCCGCCCGTTCGTGCGTGCGGATCAGCGCACGTCGTAGTCCCAGGTGACGCCGTCGTAGGTCGACGACGTGGAGTTGCCGCCGAACATCACCACCGCGCCGCGCGTGCTGTCGTAGGCCATCGCGCCGAGCTGTCGTCCGGGCGGATTGGTGGCGAGCGTGCGACGCATCCAGTCGGCGCCGTTGTACTCCCAGGTCACGCCGTCGTAGGTCGACGAGGTGGAGTTGCCGCCGAAGAGCAGCACCACGCCGCGCGCGCTGTCGTACGCCATCGCGTTGCTGTTGCGACCGGGCGGATTGGTCGCGAGTGTGCGACGGGTCCAGTTGGTGCCGTCGTACTCCCAGGTGACGCCGTCGTAGGTTGACGACGTGGAGTTGCCGCCGAACAGCACCACCACGCGGCGCGCACTGTCATAGGCCATCGCGCCGAGCTGTCGTCCGGGCGGATTGGTCGCGAGCGTGCGACGTGTCCAGTCGGTGCCGTTGTACTCCCAGGTCACGCCGTCGTAGGTCGACGACGTGGAGTTGCCACCGAAGAGCACCACCACACCGCGCGCGCTGTCGTAGGCCATCGCGTTGCTGTTGCGACCGGGCGGATTGGTGGCGAGCGTGCGGCGCGTCCAGTTGGTGCCGTCGTACTCCCAGGTGACGCCGTCGTAGGTCGACGAGGTGGAGTTGCCGCCGAACATCACCACCGCGCCGCGCGTGCTGTCGTAGGCCATCGCGCCGAGCTGTCGTCCGGGCGGGTTCGTGGTGAGCGTGCGGCGCGTCCACGTGGTGCCGTTGTACTCCCAGGTGACGCCGTCGTAGCTGGACGCCGTGGAGTTGCCGCCGAAGAGCACCACCACGCCGCGTGCGCTGTCGAAGGCCATCGCGTTGCTGTTGCGTCCCGGTGGCGAGGTCGAGAGCGTGGGGCGAACCCAGGTCGCATCGAGCGCCATGCAGCGCCCGGTGGCCGCCACGCAGGTCTGCTTGCCCGCGCATCCGGGGCCGCAGCGTCCGCCGCAGCCGTCGTCGCCGCACACGCGGCCCGTGCAGGTGGGAACGCATGCGTCCACGGGCGCAGGAGCGTCCGGGGGCGCATCGGCAGCGGGCGCGTCGGGCGCAGCGTCCATCGGGCGCGGCGTGTCGGTGGCTGCGTCGATGGGGGCAGGGGTGTCGATGGGAGCGGGGGCGTCGGGGGGCGCGTCGGGCGCAGCGTCCATCGGGCGCGGCGTGTCGGTGGCTGCGTCGATGGGGGCAGGGGTGTCGATGGGGGCAGCGGTGTCGATGGGCGCATCGCGAGGGGGCGCATCGGTAGCGGGCGCGTCGAGCGCATCGGGCGCATCGGTGGCGGACGCATCGGCAGCGGACGCATCGGACGCATCGGCAGCGGACGCATCGGACGCATCGGTGGCGGACGCATCGGTGGCGGACGCATCGAGCGCATCGGAAGCGGGCGCATCGGTGGCGGACGCATCGGGCGCATCGGTGACGGGGGATGCGTCCGCGGTGGGCGCGTTGGCGACGGGGGTGCTGCATCCGGTCCAGAGCGCGAGGAGCGCGAGGGCTGGGAGCAGCGGGAGACGGACGGGCACAGGAGAGCGAAGAGCAGTCACCGCGCGCTTATAGGGCGGGGGCGTGGGGGAAATCCAAGGCGCGGCAGTGGGCCGCGGAAGGGGTGCGACGGGGAGCGTGTGCAGCGTCGGAGGCACACTCCGACGCGACCGCACACACCAGCCCGGGGTGACCTTCGGGAACCCCGGGCGGGGCGCATCGGGCGCCACCACGCGGGCGCATGGCGGGGCGGGCGGCGCGCATCGGGCGCCACCACGCGGCGCGCATCGGGCGCCACCACGCGGCGCGCATCGGGCGCCACCACGCGGCGC
>CAMFHP010000158.1 GCA_945952225.1 uncultured Myxococcaceae bacterium | reverse complement strand
CCCGGCGCCTACGACCTGGTCTTCACGCACAACGTCGGCAGCAGCGGAACCGCCGGACGCCAGCCCACCGACGTGATGCCCTCCGGCGACCGCGTGCTGCGGGCCTGCGTGCGCGTGCCCTGATCCCTCCTGCGCGGCGCTCGCGTAGGATCCGCCGCCGTGCATCGCATCCTCTTCGTCTGTCTCGGCAACATCTGCCGCTCGCCCACCGCCGAAGCCACGTTCCGCGCCCTGGTGATGGCGCGCGGTCTCGCCGACCGCTTCGTGATCGACAGCGCGGGCACGGGCTCACACCACGTCGGCGAGCGCGCGCACCCCGAGACGCGGGCCGAAGCGCGCCGTCACGGCATCGAGATCACCCACCGCGCGCGCCAGGTCACGCACGCCGACTTCGCGCGCTTCGACCGTCTCATCGCGATGGACCGCCAGAACCTCCGCGACCTGCAACGCCTCGCGCGCACCGACGACGAGCGCGCGCAGCTCTCGCTCTTTCGCAGCTACGAGCCCGGCGCCGACGACCTCGACGTGCCCGACCCCTGGTACACCGGCGGCTTCGACGGCGTGTTCGCGCTGTGCGAGCGCGCGTCGGCGGGGCTCCTCGACGACGTGCTGCGACACGCCCGATGAGCGACCGTTGTTGGTAGAGTGCGCGGCACATGTCCGCTGACCTCTCCGATGAGCTCTACCGCGCCACCGTGGGCCGCATGATGGAGTCCCACGCCGCGCGCATCCTCCAGCTCGCGTCGGTGTGCGGCGCCTCCCTCGCCCACGCGCCCACGGCCCCGTGGCTGCGCTTTCTGGGCGGCCACACGCGCGAGCTCACCGACCTCTTCGCCGAGCTCTCCACGCGCTACGAGACCGTGACCGCCGCGCCCCTCGCGCCGCCCTCGCTCGAACGCCGCGAAGACCACGCGCCGCCGCTGCCGCGCACCTGGCCCGAGTCCCTCGCCGCGCTGCTCGTCGCCGGTCGCCAGTTGCGCTGGCAGCTCCACGAGCACGACCTCTGCTCCTACGCGCCGTACCGTGATTTTGTGGCCCGCGCGGTGGCCTCCCTCGACGCCCGCCACGCGCGCCTCGACGCGGCCTTCGCCGAACTCCGCGACGCACCCGACGGCGCCGACGCCCACGCCCACCTCGCCCACGCGCTCGATGCGTGGATGCTCTGGGCCGCCGAGTCCTTCGGCCGCCCGAACACGCCGGGCATGGCCTACTCGATCCGCGTGGGACTGCGCCGCCGCGACGCGGGCGCGACCTGGAGCGACCTGCTCGAAGACCTCCGCGCGATGGCCCGCGCCACCACGGTTCCGCTCCCGCCGCAGTGGATGCCCGAGCCCGAGCGCCCCTCGTTCCTCGCCGCGCTCCACGCGATCACGCGCGAGAGCATTCCCCACGATTGAACACCGCGCGCCACGCACGCACCGCACGCGAGCCCCTCCCATGCGCACCTCCCTCACCGCCGCCCTCGCCCTCTGCCTCGCCGCCTGCTCGGGAACGCCCGTCGCAGGCCCCGACGACGCCGCCGTCGCCGACACGTCGTCACCCGATGCATCCGCCGCCGACGCGACGTCTTCGCAGGACGCCGTGACCGACACCGGATCCACCACGACCGACGTCACCGCCCCCGCCGATGCATCGTCCACCGATGCTTCGTCGCCCGACGCGACGTCCGACGGATCGATCCTGCCGCCGCCCGACGCGAGCGGTCCCTTCGCCGACGCCGCGACGACGCCGCCGTGGGTTCCCCTCGACGTGCGCACCGACACGGCGTGCCCCGCCCTCGCAGCCTGCGGCGGCAGCGTCGTCGGCGGCTGGAACGTCTCGGGCGGATG
The DNA here is from genome assembly GCA_945952225.1 of uncultured Myxococcaceae bacterium. Classification (GTDB taxonomy): domain Bacteria; phylum Myxococcota_A; class Polyangia; order Polyangiales; genus CAISKJ01. Next base: position 13,094 of record CAMFHP010000158.1, on the reverse strand, counting down.
CATCGACCTCCCGGTTCCGAGCGATCTCATGCGCTGCCCCGGCGCGCGCGTGTCGAGCACGAGCGGACGCGCCCGCGGCACGGTCACCTTCGGCCCGCTCATCGCCCAGCGCGCCGCCGAGTGGATCGTCGAGGCCGAGGTGTTCATCCCCGCCCTCTGCGCCGCGGTGGTGGGCGGATGCGGCGCGATCCAGAGCGCGATCCGCGGAACGATCCCCGACTCCGCGTGCGTGACCACGACCGCGGGCGACTGCCGCTGCGCGGTGCGCCAGCAGGGCAGCATCTCCGACGGCGACGGCTACGTGACCCGCGCCAACCAGATCGTGTCGGCCTCGCTCCGCAAGACCTGGGACTACTGCGTCGACGGCACGCGCCTGCGCTACCGCGACGTGTCGGGCACGGGCACGCGCGAGCCCGGCACCATCGAGCTCACCCGTCGGTGATACCCTCGGCGGCGCCATGGGGTCGCCGCTCGCCTCGCTCTCCACCGCGCAGACCGCGCTCGTGCTCACGGCCTTCTTCGCAGGGCTCACGGTCGTCTCGACGGCCCTCGGCTTCGCGCTCGAACGCGCGCTCCCGCAGCGTCGCATCTTCGCGGTGCCGCTCTTCGAAGGGCAGCACCGCTTCGAGCTCCTCGGCAACGCGATCTTTCTCGCGGTCACGGTGACCACGCTCACGGCCGTGTCGCGCGCCGACGTCATCGCCTTCGGGCCGCCGTCGCTCCTCCGCGACGCGCTCACGTTCCAGGCGATGCTCGTGAGCTTTCAGGTCTACTACTGGTTCCTGCACCGGGCGATGCACACGCGCGCGCTGGTGCGCATCCACCGCTGGCACCACCGCTCGCAGGTCACCACGCCGCTCACGGGACAGTCGATGAGCGCGGGCGAGGCCCTCGGCTGGATGGGCGCCTACGCGGGGCTCCCGTGGGCCCTCTCGCACGTCGCGCCCCTCGGGTTTCGCGGCCTCGTCGCGTACCTGGCCTTCAACGTCTTCGGCAACATCGTGGGCCACGCCAACGCTGAACCCACGGCCCCCATCGCGGCCTCACGCGCGGCCACGTGGTTCGCCAACGCGTTCGTCTACCACGCGCTGCACCACGCCCGATGGACGGGCCACTACAGCTTTCAGGCGGCCTTCATGGACCGCGTGATGGGCACCGAATGGAACGACTGGCCCGCCCTCTACGCGCGCATCGCCGCGGGCCATCCCCTCACGAGCCTCAAGGAGCGCGGCGACACGCCGTAACGGTCTCCGCGGTCAGTCCATCGCGCGGCGCCGATGCGACGTCCGCAGGGCCTTCACGTCGTCGTCGTCGAAGCCCGCGAGCAGGTCTTCGACCGCGCGGGCCTGCGCCGCCGCGACGCGCACGCGCCAACGGTCTGCGGGCGCGGTCTCGGCCATGTTCGCGAGGGCCGACGCGAGCGCGTGGGCGAGCATGTGCACGGCCTCCAGCGCGGTCTCTCCCTCGTCGTGCGTCCCGTGCTGCTCGTTCTCGCACTCCGTCGCGCGCGGATGCTCTCCCGAGGCCTGCGTCACCATCGTGTCGGTCGTCGCCGCGTGCTGCTTCATGGCCTTCCCCTCGTGCGTGGTGTCTGCGCAGTTCGCAACGCATGTGCCGCCACACAGACGCCTGCATTCGAGCCGCTCCCACGTCGCAGCGCGCACGCTCCGTCGGCAGCGCGTGCGTGGCCGTGCGCCACAGGGGAGGCGCGAGGGTGCACCCCCGCGCTCCGGCACAGGCGGTGCGATCGCGCGACCCATCATGGCGAAGACATCCCGATGGATCGCGGCCGTCACCGCGCTCACCCTGCTCGGCGGCGGCGCCCTTGCGATCCGAATGCGCGCCACCGCGGTGTCCACCGTGCGTGTCGTGCGGGGCCGCGCACTCGATGCCGTCTACGCGAGCGGCACGGTGGAGTGCGTCGACCGGGTGGAGGTGAAATCGCGCGTGGCCGGTCCCGTCGCGGGGCTCACGGTGCGCGAGGGAGATGCGGTGACCGCGGGCCAGCTCCTCGCGCGCATCGACGCGCCGTCGCTCACGTTCGATGTGCAGCGCGGACAGGTCGACCTCGAAGCCGCCCGTGAGCGCGCGAGCACCGCACCGCAGATCGCCGCGCTCGAAGCGCAGGCAGCCTCGCTCGACGCGCAGCTCGCGCAGGCCCGCACCGACCTCACGCGCACGGCCTCGCTCGCGGGCACCGGGTCGGCCTCGCCGCAGGAACTCGAACGCGCCCGCACGCAGGTGGCCCAGCTCGCCGCGCAGCTCGCCGCGAACCGCGCGCAGCAGCGCGACCTGCGCATCACGCTCCGCGCCGACAGCGAACGTCAACGGGCGGCCCTCGGGTCGCTGCGCACGCGAGCGGAAGATGCCGACGTGCGCGCGCCGCTCACGGGCGTCGTGCTCGCGCGCCACGTCGAGGAGGGCGAGATGGTGGGCGTGAACCAGAACCTCCTGCGCGTGGGCGACGTGCGGAGGCTCCAGGTCGAGGCCCGCGTCGACGAGACCGACATCGGACGCGTGCGCGAGGGAACGCCCGCGGTGCTGCGGTTCCAGGCCTGGGAGGGCCGCGTCTTCGACGGACACGTCACGCGCATCCTGCCCGACGCCGACCGCACGTCGCGCTCGTTCGAAGTGCGCCTCGCCCTCGACGCCGCGCCCGACGGACTGCGCCCCGGCATGACCGCCGAGGTGAACCTCATCATCGCGCGCCACGACGCCGTGCTCCTCGCGCCCGCCGACGGCGTCACCGACGGCCACGCATGGACCGTGGGCTCCGACGGCCGCGCCCACCGTCGCGCGGTGCAGACCGACCTGCGCGACCTCGCGCGCGTCGAGGTACGCGACGGACTCCGCGAGGGAGACGCGGTGATCGTGGGCGACACGTCGGCGCTGCGCGAGGGCGCGCGCGTGCGGGCCACCGAGTCTCCGATGCCCGGCGCCGGAGGGCTCTGATGCGTCCCCTCGCGCGCTATCGGCTCGTGGCCTTTCTCGCGTGGCGCCAGCTCTGGGAGCGCAAGCTGCTCCACGGCATCGCGGTGTGCGGCGTCGCGCTCGGCGTGCTCGTGCTCATCGCGATGAACGGCATCATGCAGGGCTTTCAGGTGCGCTTTCTTCAAGAGATCACGCGCGTCGCGCCGCACGTCACGCTCTTCGAAAAGCGCCTCTCGCGCGAGGGCCCGATGCTCGCGCGCCACGAGGCCCCAACTCCCATCGTGGCCCACGTGCGCCACGCGCAGCCCTCGGACCGCATCGAGCGCATCGCCCGCCCCACCGACCTCGTACGCACGCTCGAATCGCTCCCCGGCGTGACCGCCGCGTGTGCGGGCCTCGTGGGCCAGGGCATCGCGACGGTGGGCGCGCGCGACCAGGGCGTCGACCTCCGCGGCATCGACCCCGACACGCAGGACCGCTGCACGCCCCTCTCGCGCTACGTGGTGCAGGGCGCGTGGCGCACGCTCGCGATCACGGCCGACGGTGTGGCCCTCGGCGTGACCCTCGCCGACAACCTCGGCGCGCGCCTCGGCGACCGCGTGCGGGTGGTGGCCCCGGGCGGCGCGGCGGTGTCGCTCAAGGTGGTGGCGCTCCTCGACACGGGCATCCCCGGCGTGGACCGCGTGCGGGCGTTCGTGAACCTCCGCACGGCGCAGACCATTCTTCGCAGGCCCGACACCATCGGACGCATCGAGGTGCGCATGCGCGAGCCCGACGACGCGCGCGCCCTCGCGGCCCGCGTCGAGGCGCTCACGGGCTACGACGCCGAGAGCTGGCAGGAGACCAACGCGAACTTCCTCTCGCTCTTCTCGATGCAGAACCGCATCGTCGCGATGCAGATCGTGGCGATCCTCACGGTGGGCGGCTTCGGCATCCTCGCGATCCAGATCATGATCGTGCTGCAGAAGACCCGCGACATCGCGATCCTTCGGAGCATCGGGCTCCGGCGCAACGACATCCTGCTGACGTTCCTCGCGCAGGGCGTGGTGGTGGCGCTCCTCGGCGCGCTCGTCGGAGACCTCGCGGGCTGGCGCCTGCTGGAGTTCATGGGCGCGCTCAAGGTCAAGAGCGAGGGCCTCGTGAAGAGCGACCATTTTCTCATCCACAAAGACCCGTGGTTCTACCTGTACGGCGCGGTGTTCTCGCTCGTGGTGGGCCTCGTCGCGAGCTGGATCCCCGCCACGCGCGGCGCCCGCGTCGAGCCCGTCGACGTGCTCCGGGGACAGGCCGGATGAGCGCCGTGACCGACGGTTCCGCGGTTCCGGTGATCGCGTGTCGCGGGCTCACGCGCACGCTCGGCGAGGCCGTGAAGCAGACGATCCTGCGCGACGTGACCCTCGACATCGCGCGCGGAGATTTTGTGGCCCTCACCGGCGCGTCGGGCTCGGGCAAGAGCACGCTGCTGTACCTCCTCGGCGCCCTCGACCGCCCCAGCGCGGGAACGCTCGTGCTCGACGGCGTCGACCTCTCGTCGCTCGACGACGACGCGCGCGCGCAGCTCCGCAACGAGAAGCTGGGCTTCGTGTTCCAGTTTCACTTTCTGCTGCCCGAGTTCTCGGTGGTCGAGAACGTGATGATCCCGATGCTGCGCCGGGGCCTCGACGACGACGACGCCCGCGCCCGCGCGATGCGCACGCTCGGCGAGCTCGGTCTCGGCGACTACGCCGCGCGCCGCCCGTCGGAACTCTCGGGCGGACAGCAGCAGCGCGTCTCCATCGCGCGCGCCCTCGCCAACGAGCCCGTGGTGCTCCTCGCCGATGAGCCCACGGGCAACCTCGACTCGCGCAACGCAGAGACCGTGTTCACCCTCTTCGAATCGCTCAACCGCACGCGCGGAATGACCGTGGTGATGGTCACCCACGACGCGGATTTCGCATCGCGCGCGCCGCGCCAGGTGGTGCTCAAAGACGGCGCGGTGCTCTCGGACACGCGCCGCGCGATCGGGTGACCGCCGCGGAGCGAAGCCGTCGCGATCCCGCTTTCGGCGCGCGTCGGTTGCACTACACTCGCGCCTTCACGGTATGACCCAACACACCTCCCGTGCCTCCGACGCCCCGCTCCGCGCGCCCTTCGCGCCGGGCGGTCCCTACGAGATCGACCCCGAGCGCGCGCGCAAGCTCCTGTCGATCGCGCTCCGCCGCGGCGGCGACCACGCCGACCTCTTCGCGGAGTTCTCCCTCGGCGCCTCCCTCGTGCTCGAAGAGGGCATCGTGAAGAGCGCGAGCCGCGGGGTCTCCCTCGGCGTGGGCATCCGCGTGCGCCGCGGATACGCCGCGGGCTACGCCTACACCGAAGACCTGGAGTGGGAGTCGCTCGTGCGCTGCGCCGAGACCGCCGCGCAGATCGCCGAGGGCGAGGCCCTCACGGTGGCCGCCATCACCGAGCGCACGCACCCCGACCGCTACCGCGTCGAGATCCCCTCGGTGCTCGAAGCCGGCGCCACGAAGCGCGCGATGCTCCTCGACGCCGACCGCGCCGCGCGGGCCGCCGACGGGCGCATCCAGCGCGTCGAGGCCTCGCTGGCCGAGTCGTTCCGCGAGATCCTCGTGGCCACGAGCGACGGGCGCTTTCACCGCGACGTGCAGCCCATGGTGCGCTTCGGCGTGCGGGCCATCGCCGAGTCGAACGGACGCCGCCAGGCCGGCTCGTCGGGCGGCGGCGGACGCAAGGGGTTGGAGTACTTCACCGAAACCTCGCACTCGCCCGAGGAGCACGCCCGCGAGGCCTCTCGCATGGCCGTCGCGATGCTCGACGCGCGCGAGGCCCCCGCGGGAGAGTTCGAAGTGGTGCTCGGCCCCGGCGACTCGGGGATCCTCCTGCACGAGGCCGTCGGCCACGGGCTCGAAGCCGACTTCAACCGCAAGGGCACGAGCAACTACGCGGGCCGCGTGGGCACCCCCGTGGCGTCGCCGCTCTGCACCGTGGTCGACCGCGGAGACCTCCCGCACAGCCGCGGGTCGATCAACGTCGACGACGAGGGCAACACGGGCACGTCGGCCACGCTCATCGAGAACGGTGTGCTCCAGGGCTACCTCCACGACGAGCTGTCGGCGAAGCACTACGGCATCGCGCCCACGGGCAACGGACGCCGCGAGAGCTTTCACAGCGCGCCCCTCCCGCGCATGACGAACACGCTGCTCCTCGCGGGCCCGCACGACCCCGAAGAGATCCTCCGCTCGGTGAAGTACGGGATCTACGCGCAGCGCTTCGGCGGCGGCCAGGTCGACATCGCGTCGGGCGATTTCGTGTTCTCGATCAGCGAGGCGTACCTCATCGAAGACGGCAGGATCACGGCCCCGCTCAAGGACGTGAACCTCATCGGCAACGGCCCCGACGCGCTGGGCAAGGTCACCATGCTCGGCACCGACCTCAAGGTCAGCGACGGCATCTGGACCTGCGGCAAGGACGGCCAGTCGGTGCCCGTGGGCGTCGGGTGCCCGACCATCAAGATTTCGGCGATGACCGTGGGCGGCACGGCGATCCAGAAGTGAGGCACGACGTGAACCAGGAGAAGCTCACCACCCTCGTCGACGACGTGCTCAAGCGCCTGCTCGACGGCGGCGCCACCGACGCGAAGGTCGTCGCCCGCAACGGACAGGACCTCTCGGTGCGCGTGCGCATGGGCGAGACCGAGCTGGTCGAAGAGGCCGGCACGCAGTCCATTTCGGTGCGCGCGTTCAAGGGCCGCCGCATCGCCACGAGCAGCACGAACGACCTCACGGCCGACGGGCTCAAGCGCCTCGTGCACGATGCCCTCGAGCTCTGCGACCTCTCGCAAGAAGACCCCTTCGCGGGCCTCCCCGACCCCGGCGACCTCGCGCCCTCGTACCCCGACCTGAAGCTCTACGACCCCGCGTGCGGAGGCGTGAACGCCGCCGAGGCCGTGGCCCGCGCGCGCCGCGCCGAAGAGGCCGCGCGCGCCTACGACACGCGCATCACGAACAGCGAGGGCGCGAGCTTCGGACGCACCGCCGGTGGCTTCGTGATGGCCACGTCGGGGGGCTTCCGCGGCGGGTATTTCGGCAGCTACGCGAGCCTGTCGGTGTCGCCCGTGGCGGCCGACGAGGGCGGCAAGAACCGCACGTCGGGGTACTGGTCTGCGCGGCGCGCGCTCGCGAAGCTCGAAGACGAGATCGCCGTGGGCCGCGAGGCCGCGCGACGCACCGTGGCGCTCCTCGGCGCGAAGAAGGTGCCCACGCAGGAGGCGCCCGTGGTGTTCGACCCCGACGCCGCGCGCTCGCTCCTCGGAGCCTTCGCGGGATGTGTGACCGGCGACGCGATCTACCGCCGTTCGAGCTACCTCGTCGACCGCCTCGGCACCGCGGTGGCGAGCGAGCTCGTGACCCTCATCGACGACCCGCTCATGGAGGGCGGTCCCGGCAGCCGTCCCTTCGACGGCGACGGCCTCGCGGCGCGGCGCAACGTGGTGGTCGAGAAGGGCGAGCTCAAGACCTACCTCCTCGACACGTACGGCGCGCGCAAGCTCGGGATGAAGAGCACCGGCAGCGCCGCGAGCGCCACGGGCACCGGCGCGGGCGTGTCGAACTTCTTCCTCGCGCCCGGCACGCAGACCCACGACGAGATCGTGCGCTCGACGAAGCGCGGGCTCTACGTCACCGGCATGATGGGCTTCGGGTTCAACGCCGTGACGGGCGACTTCTCGCGCGGCGCCTACGGCTACTGGATCGAAGACGGCGAGCTCGCGTTCCCCGTGAGCGAGATCACCATCTCGCTGAACTTCCAGCAGCTCTTTCAGTCGATCGACGCCGTGGGCAGCGACCTCGATTTCAAGTCCTCGGTGGCCTCGCCCACGATCCGCGTCGCGGGCATGACCATCGCCGGCAGCTGACCGTTCCCCTCGCAACCTTCATCCCCGAGCGCACGCCCACCGATGCCCCTCACGCTCGACGCGCACGCCGCACGCTTCCCCGAACTCGGCGGCTCCGACCGCGACGTCTTCGTGCTGCTCGGCGTGAGCGGCGGCGGCGACGTGACCGCGCCCCGCGAGCTCGTCGCCCGCGGCCCCGACGCGCGGGCCCCGCTGTGCCTCGCCATCGCCCTCGACGCGTCGAGCTCCATGCGCGGCCCCCGCTTCGCGCTGGCCATCCAGGCCACGCGCAACGTGGTGGCCTCGCTCGGTCCGCACGACCGCCTCGCCGTGGTGACCTTCGACCGCGGCGCCCGCGTGGTCTTCGGCCCCGCGGCCCTCGACGACGAAGGAACGGCCCAGTGCCACCGCGCCCTCGACCGCCTCGCGACGGGCGTGGGCACCGACCTCGGCGGCGGATGGCGCGAGGCCAGCGAGGCCGTGCTCCGGGTGATGATGCCCGGCGCCGTGCGCAGGGTGCTCGTGCTCACCGACGGGTACCCCTCGCGCGGAGAGACGCAGCGCGACGCCCTCCGCGCCCGCGTGGCCGAGGGGCACGCGCGCGGCGTCGAGACGAGCATGGTGGGCATCGGAGACGGCATCGACGAGACGCTCTGCTCGGTGCTCGCGCAGGCGGGCGACGGGCGCTTCCACTACGTGCGCGACGAGAGCGTGCTGGGCGACGTGGTGGCCGCCGAGGTCGACGGCGCGAAGGCCGTGGTGGCCCGCGAGGTCGACGTGATGCTCGGGCTCTCACCTCGCGTCGAGCGCGCGGAGCTTCTGCACCGTTACGCCTGCCGCCCCGAGGGGCGCACCATGGTGGTGCGCATCGGGTCGCTCACACACGACAACCCCCGCGCGGTGCTCTTCGCGGCCACGCTGGGCGCGGGCGCTGCCGACGCGGTGCTCGGGGTGGCCTCGGCGCACGGCGAGAAGGTGCTCACGGCCCGCGACCGCGCCGCGCAGAAGACCACGCCGGGCTTCGCGCTCGGCGCGCAGGGCGACGGTCCCGTGAGCGTCGAGACCGAGAAGCTCATGCTCACGATCCCCGCGCACGAGGGCTACGTGGAGTCGCGTCGCATCGTGGCGCGCGAGCTCCTCGTGCAGCGCACGCTCGCCGAGGTGCGCTCGGCGTGGGACGCGCTCGACGTGGGAGACCGCGAGGCCGTGGCCCGTCGCCTCGACCGCGCGCGCACGCTCCGTCGGATCTTTCTCGAACACGAGCTCGTGACGCCCCACACGCTCGCGAACCTGCCCGACGTCGACGTGGTGCAGGAGGCGATGTTCCTCGCGGGGGGCGCGTCGCGTGAGGCCCGCCGACGGTTCACGTCGTGGGCCCACAACACGCAGGTGAGCTTCGTGGGTGTGCTGCCGGTGAAGGACCCGAAGTAGGCCCCTCGCACGGGGTCTCAGGCGGGCTGCGGAAGGAGCGGCCCGCCCCCATCGGGAAGGCCTCCGCGGATCACGTCTTGAACGGTCTGCATGAAGGTCTTGAACGCGTCGGTGTCGCGGGGATCGGGCGGCAGCAGCGGCGCGTGCACCTTGAGGTGCATCTCGATGTTGCGCACCACGGGGCGGAGGTTCTTCTTGAACACCTCCCAGCCCCCGCTCGTGGTCACCGGGAGCACCTCGACGCCCGGCGCGTTCTCGATGAGCGTGCGCAGACCGCCTTCGCGAAAGGGCTTCATGCGCCCGTCGCGCGAGCGCGTGCCCTCGGGAAAGATCACCACGCTCCAGCCCTCGGCGATCATGCGACGGGCGACGGTGCCGATGGCCTCGCGCGACTGCTCGGGGTTCTTGCGGTCGATGAGGGCCGAGCCGCCGTGCTGGAGGTTGTACGACACGCCGGGGATGTACCGCGCGTTCTCGCGCTTCGAGACGTACCGGGGCTGGAGGAACGACAGGTAGTCGCTGATGAGCGAGATGTCGAAGAGCGACTGGTGATTGGAGACGATGATGTATGGCCGCCCGGGAATCGCGTGCTCCATGCCCTCGGCGGAGGTGAATCCGCCCGTGAGTCGAAAGGCCTGGTTCACGCTGTGGGCCATGGCGCTCACGGCGCGCTGATGGGGCACCACCCCGCGCCGGATCGCCACGCGCTGGATCACATCGAACGCGAGCAGCGACGACAGCACGCCCGTGGTGGAGGTCACCGTCGCGGCCCAGTCCACCGCGGCGTCACGAAGGGTCCGGAGGCTCATGGACGACGAAACTAGTGCAGGACTTGTCGCGTTTGCCAGCGTGCGACTGCGGCATTCGTCGACGCGCTGTGACGTCAGCGCACCGCGAACCAGAGCGTGCTCGCGATGCCCGCGATGACGAAGTAGAGCCCGAACACCGCGGCCGTGACGGCGAGGTTCGGGTGGTGGTCGATGAAGTCGCTCCACTGACCGTTGGCGCGCTTGAGGCCCGTGCAGGGGCACTGCACCGGCGCGTCGCCGTTGAGGGCGGCCTCGATGCGCGCGATGAGTTCGCCGAGCGACTGGTAGCGCTGCGCGGGGTCTTTCGCGAGGCCGCGGCTCACGAGCCAGGCGAGCTCGGGCGACACCTGATGCTGGTGATGCATCGCGAGGGGGCCCATGGGCTCCTCGGTCTTCACGGCTTCGAGGAGCGCATGCACCGACGACTTCGGCGGGAGGTAGTGGCGCAGCGTGAGGAGCTCGAAGAACACCGCGCTGAGCGAGTAGATGTCGCTGCGTCCGTCGGCGCGGTCGTGCTCGCCGCGGGCCTGCTCGGGCGACATGTACGCCGGCGTGCCGATGGCGTAGCCGAGCATGGTGCCGAAGGCGTCCTGACCGAGGGGCGTGCGGTTGTACATCTCCGTGGGCGCGCCGGTGTCGCTGATGCGCTTCGCGAGGCCCCAGTCCATGAGCACCACCTCGCCGAAGGCGCCCACCATGATGTTCGCGGGCTTGATGTCGCGATGCACGTAGCCCCGCGTGTGGGCGAACTGCACGGCGCGGCAGAGCGAGAGCATGAGGGCCGCGCGCGCCTCCATCGAGTAGCGGCTGCGGTACGAGACGTCGCCCGCGCGGAGCTTCGCGATGATCGACTCGAGGGTCTCGCCCTCGACGTACTTCATCACGAAGAAGTACCCCTGGTCGTCGCAGCCCACGTCGTGGATGGGCACGATCCCCGGGTGTTCGAGGCGCCCCACGGACTGCACCTCGCTCACGAAGCGCAGCACCGAGTCTTCGTCGAGCACGTTGGCCTTGATGCGCTTGATGGCCACGGTGCGCTCGATGTCGTTGTCGACGGCGAGCTCGACCTCGCCGAACGCGCCCTCGCCGAGCTGCTTCACGCGCTCGTAGCGCGGCTTGCGCGGGGTCACGATGTGGGCCTGGTCCCCCGCGATCTGCACGCGCGGAAGCACCGTGAGGCTGCGCATCGCCGCCGTGGGTTGCGCCGCGACGCGCTGCGAGGCCACCGCGCCGCTCGCCCCCGCCGCGCCGCTCGCGCGCGTGCTGGCCTGCGTCGCGTCGTACATCACGCTGTTGTCGACCGTGGACATTGCCCACTCCTCCGGTGCTGCGATGCTGCAGACCGTTACGTCGGCGCACTGTCGGGCAGATGGGGCGCGCGTGGCAAGGGCCGCGCGATCAGCGCAGGATGCCGTGACGACCGAGCACGTAGACCGCGCGGAAGGCGTCGCGCAGACCGATCTTCTTGCCCTCTTCGTAGGTGCGGCCGTTGTACGAGATGGGCACCTCGTAGATGCGCACGCCGGGGAGCCGCGCAACCTTCACCGTGACCTCGGGTTCGAAGCCGAAGCGCTCTTCTTCGAGCGTGAGCCCCTGGATGATCTCGCGGCGGAAGGCCTTGTAGCAGGTCTCCATGTCGGTGAGATTGATGTTCGAAACCATGTTGCTCATCATCGTGAGCAGCTGGTTGCCGACGGAGTGCCAGTAGTAGAGCACGCGCCGCGGGCCATGCAGAAAGCGCGATCCGTAGACCACGTCGGCGCGCCCGTCTTCGATGGGCTTGAGCACCGCGGCGTAGTCGTTGGGGTCGTACTCGAGGTCGGCGTCTTGAATGAGCACCACGTCGCCCGTGGCCTCGCGAAAGCCACGGTGGAGCGCCGCGCCCTTGCCGCGGTTCTCGGGCTGGAGGTAGGCCTTCACGCGGGGGTCGTTGGCGGCGAGGTCGGCGAGGATGTCGCGCGTGCCGTCGGTGCTCCCGTCGTCGACGATGACGAGCTCGATGTCGTAGGGCTGGGCCAGCACCCTGGCGACGATCTCGCGGAGCGTCGCGCGCTCGTTGAAGCAGGGCATCACGACCGAAATCTTCATCGGGTTCCTCGGGGAGAGAATGGAGCGGTTGGGGGATCGTTCGGGCTGCGAGGCGCGCGCGTTCAGGCTCCGCGTCGCGCGATGCAGAGAAGGTTCTTGCCGATGGGCGGCGCCACGGCGCCTTCGACGACTCGCAGCAGCGGCACCACCGCGCGGTCGTAGAGGCGCCCCACGGCGGGATCGAACTTCCGCCGACGGAGCACGCGCCCCACGAAGTACCAGGGCGCGACGCCCCCCGCGTCGACCCATCGCAGCGTGTCGATCGCGAAGCCCGCGCGGTCGACCACGGTGCGGAGTTCCTCGCGTCCGTAGCGGCGCACGTGGCCCACGAGCGCGTCGAGGCTGCCGTAGAGCCACGCGTTCGCGGGCACGAAGACCAGCAGCGCCCCGCCCGGTCGCAGCATCGCGTGGAGCCGTCGCAGCGCGCCGAGGTCGTCGTCGATGTGCTCCAGCACGTTCACCAGCACCGCGGCGTCGTAGGGCTCCGCGGGCTCGGGAAGCGTGTCGAGAGGCCCCGCGTGCACGGCGACGTTCGCGCGGTCGCCGAAGCGCTCGGTGAGGCGCTGCGCGAGGTTCTGCGCGGGCTCCACGAGCGTCGACGAGGCGACGGTGTCGACGTAGTGGGCGGCGATGGTCCCCGTGCCCGCGCCGACCTCGATGACGCGCCCATGAAGAAAGGGCCGCATCCACCCGAGGATCCACGCCTGGTAGTTCACCAGATCGCCGAGCGCCTCGAGATCCTGCGCTTCGTAGTGGGTCACCACGGTCGCACGATATACCGATTGCCGCGCCGTCCACCGACGGAATTGCGGCCTGCGCCCCACCCTCGCGACGTGCGCCCTTCGAAACGCCGAAGGCCCTGATCCTCGTGATGAGAACCAGGGCCTCCGTGTGGTTGCGGGGGCAGGATTTGAACCTACGACCTTCGGGTTATGAGCCCGACGAGC
>CAMFHP010000157.1 GCA_945952225.1 uncultured Myxococcaceae bacterium | reverse complement strand
GCGGCTGCGCGTGTCGGCCGTCCGCGAGGGGTCGCGGCCGAAGGCCAGGAGCGCGTCGCCGTGTCCGTTCGCGCGGAAGCACGCGAGCGCATCGTCGTCGGCGGCGTAGCGCGTGAGTCGCAGCGCGGCCTCGCAGCGCGCGGCGTGGCGCGGGCGGTCGGCGAGCGTGGCGAGCAGCGCGCGGGCGTGCTGGAAGCGCAGCCGCGGGCGTCCGTCGAGGTGCGTGACGAGGCGTTCGAACGAAGACCGACGGCGCAGCGCATCGTGCGCTTCGAAGGGCGCGAGCGCGCGCCACGTGAGGTCGAGGGCGACGGGGCCGGGGTTCACCTCGGCGTCGAGGTCGCGTTCGAGGGCCTCGGGGCCGAGCTGCCCCGTGCGCGACTGCGTGAGGTTCTGCGCCCAGAGCGTGAAGTCGGCGTAGGCGGGCTGCGTGGAGCCCACCAGGCTGCCCACGAGGGCGAGCGCGCGCTCGACGCCGCCGGGCCCGTCGAGGCGCGTGCGGAGGTCGTCGAAGAGGGCCGAGAGCACCGCCGCGCGGTCGCGAGAGACGAGCATTGCGCGGTCGAGAAAATGTCCGCGCTCGGGGCGCTGCGCGGCGAGGGCCGAGAGGTGCGGGAGCACCTGCGAGTCGGTCATGTCATGGGGGGTGACACCGGCCTCGGCGTCGAGCGCGAAGAGGCGCAGCGCGGCGGCGCGCGGACGCTCGCGGCGCAGGGTCTCCACGTCGTCGGGGGCCGTGGCCGAGAGCGCGAATCCCGTGACGGCGAGGGTGTGCTGCGCGTCGGCGAGGTGGGCGGTGATCCACGCGCGCGCGGCCTCGGGCTCGTGGCGCTCGACGAGCCGACGGAACCACAGGTAGCGCGCGGGGCCCGTCGCGTGCGCACCCTCGGCGAGGGACTGCAGGCGCGCGTCGTCGCGGGTCACCCACGCGCGAACGGGGGAGGTGTCGGGCAGCGCGGCGGCCTTTTCGGCGGCGGCGCGGTCGTAGTCCATGCGGCGCGCGAGGAGGGCTTCGGCGCTCACCTCGGGCGCGTCGATCGCGCGGAGCCACGCGAGCGCGGCGAGGGCGCGGGCCACGAGCGGATCGGACTGTTCGAGCGAGTCGGGCGTCTCGACCGCGAGCGCGACGAGGTGCTGCGCGAGGGCGGAGAGCACCGCGGGCGTGCGCACGTGGGCGGCCCATGCGGCGTCGAGGCGGGCGAGCGTGTCGACGGTGCGATGTGCGGGGTCGAGGGGCGCCCACGCGAGGGCTTCGGGCGCGGGCGTTCCGTCGTGGAGGGCCGTGCGCGCGTGGGGGCGCGCGGCGAGGGTCACGAGCGCGAGCAGGTCGTCGAAGTCCGCGCCGTCGGAGAGCGTTCCGAGGGCGTTGTGGTCGAGGGTGACGGACCATCCGTCGGCGGTGGGCTGCACGTCGACGCGGGGAGCGCGGTCGCCCTGGAGGCGGCGCACGTCGGCGAGGGCGAGGAGCGCGCGCGCATCGGGGCGCAGGGCCACGCGGGCCGAGAGCAGCTCGCGCAGGGCGCCGGTGCTCGCGGGGAGCGCACGGAGCGGACCCGCGGCGAGGGCGAGCGCGTCGCGTCCCGTGGCGGTGCGCGATGCGGGCGCGCCGAGCGTCAGGCGAAACTGCGCGGCGAGCACCACGGAGCCGAGCGCGCCGAGCGCCGTGAGCAACCCCACGACGCCGAGGAGCGCGCGCGTGCGCTCATGGAGCTGCGGAAGGAGCGCGCGGAGCGAGCGGGTGCGGGGCTGCGCCGGGGGCTTCTTCTTCTTGCCGCCGCGCGCGTTCTTCTTGCGGGTGGGAGGCGGTGGTGGCGGCGGCTCGAGCATCGCGCGTAGCGGTGCATGGCACACGAGCGACGGGGCCTTCGCAAGACTGTTCGGCGCGCGGTCGGGCGGCGCGGGCAACATCGCGGTGCCCTGCGCGAAGGTGGTTGACCGCGGGCGTGGGGCTCCCGAGACTCGCCCGCTCGCCGGTCGGTCGGCGAGGCGGCGCGGCGCACGGAATCACCGCGAAGAAAGTCACGGGAACGCAATGAGCGTGTTGTTGCAGCACGGGTCCGAGGGCGATCTGGTGGTGGCCCTTCAAGAGGCGCTGAACGAGGAGGGCTACGAGCTCGACGTCGACGGAGTCTTCGGCGACGACACCGACGCGGCGGTGCGTGACTTCCAGGCCAACAACGAGCTCGACGTCGACGGCGTCGTGGGCCCCGATACGTTCGATGCGCTGGGCCTCGAAGTGCCGCAGCAGAAGGCCCGCCGCGCCGACGTGGAGTACCTCGAACACGGCAGCCGCGGGAGCTCGGTGCGTCGGCTCCAGCGGCTCCTCGTGGCGGCGGGCTACGAGCTCGATGTCGACGGCGACTTCGGCGACAACACCTACGCCGCGGTGCGGGATTTCCAGTCGAACGCGGAGCTCAGCGTCGACGGCGTCGTGGGCCCCGACACCTGGGCCGCGCTCGCCGAGTACGAGGAATAGCCCTCACGCGCAGACGCCTTCGCGCTGCGCACTCCGTCTCTGGCGCTCAGCGCCACCCGCCCGGCACCACCACCCACTGACGCCCCTGACGACGCCACGCGGGCCCGTTCCATCGGGCGCCCGCACGCGGCGGCGTCTCCCAGTGACCGGGGCTCCAGACGTACTGCGAGCCGTTCCAGCTCCACGCGCCGGCGACCCACACCTGGTCCGGCCGCTCGGGGCGCGTGCGACGTTCGAAGCGCGGCCTCGGCGGCGCCATGGGCACGAGCACCGTCGCGGGCTGCGCGGGCTGCGCGACCACCACCGGCGGCGGCACCACGGGCTGCGCGACCACCACCGGACCCTGCGCGCCCATCTCACGCCGCGCCCATCGACCCGGACGGAACCGATAGCGTCCGCCCTCGCGCTCCCACTGCGGCGCCTCCCACGTGAGCGTCGGCTGCGGCGGCTGCTCCCAGTGGCCCGCGCTCCAGGTGTAGCCGTTGCCGTTCCACGCCCAATAGCCCGCGACCCACGTGTAGCCCGGGCCGGGTGCGACGCCCTGCACCTCGACACGCACCGCAGGCGGCGCCGTCGTGCTGTAGACCGGCGTGCCGACGGCCACCGGGAGCTGCGCGTTCGCGGCGAACGGAGCGAGCGAAAGGGCCAGCGCGAAGAGGGGAGCGGTGTACTTCATGAGTGCCTCGTAGGGGTGCTGCGCGTCCCCGGCGTGCATGTCGTCGACGCGGCGCCACGGTGCGCGTCGGAGCGCTGAGCAACGCGCATTCCACACGCCCTCTCTCGCGCGAATTGCCCTTTCAGAATGGTGTTTCGACGCAGGTGTCGGCGTGGGGCGCAACACCTGTCTGCCCGTGCGACGGCGCACACCGTGATGCCCCCTGCCACACTGCGCGCGCGTGCGTTGCGCTGTCGTGGCAACGCAGCGGCGACGACCCCGCGCGGCGGCTGTTCCACGCGCGACGGAGGCTGATAGCGTGCGTGCGATGAGCACCGCGAAGAAGCCCGCCCCGAAGCTCTCTGCCGCCGCGAAGAAGGCCGCCGCGAAGGCCGCCCGCGAGGCGCTCCTCGGCCCGCTCGCACCGCACGTTCAGCGCGAGCGCTTCGTCGACGGCGCCCTCGTTTCCGCCGTGCTCGCCGCGAAGAAGGCCACCGTGCGCACGATCGTCGACGACCCGCGGTGGCGCACTGTCGAGACCCTCGAACTCGGCGTGTCGCGCCGTCACGACGACGCGCTCGTACTGGCCGCGCCCCTCGACGCGCTCAAGGTGCTCTACGGCGCCAGCGAGGAGCTCGTGCAGGCGCTCCTGACCGACCCGACGGAGCGTCCCCTCGAAGCGCTCTACGGCCGCGCGACCTCGCCGCGCGTGCTGCCCGAGGATGTGTCGGCGCCGGGGCTGCCGAAGCTCCACACGCTCGCGATCACGTGCTTCTACCGCGACGACAGCGTGTCGAAATACTCGTCGACGTGGCGCGAGCCGAAGCACTTCGAGCCCTTCTTTCGCAGCCCCCTCGCGGCACGCCTCGCGTGCATCGACTGGGACGTGCACGCCACCTTCGCGCCCGACGTGCAGGCCCTCCTCGCGGCGGTTCCGTCGGCGGTGCGCGCGCGCGTCGACACGGGCGTGGTGGCCTTCGCACGCGGCGACGACGGCGCATGGTCGCACCTCACCGTCGACATCGACGACGTGGCGATGCAGGCGCGGCTCGTCGACGGAGAACTCCGCACGCTCCTGCGGCTCGACGCGTCGCCCATCACGCGGCTCGACGTGCACGTGCACGGAGAGGAACCGCTCGACCCCATCGACCCCCTGCTCGCCGAGGTGCGCACCCGCTACGGCGCGCGCATGGCGCTGCACCGCTCGGTCTCGTCGCGCTACGTCGCGCCCGAGGCCGACGGCACCATGTCGGGCGTCGACGCGTAGGCCTCGCGGATCCATCCGGGCAGCGGGTCTTCGAAGGCCTCGGCGTGGCGCAGCTTCACCATGTGGGCGACGCGCTTCTTCTCGGGGTCGTCGATCCAGTCGACCTCCGACGCGTCGAGCGCGTAGGGCAGAAAGAACACCACTTCGAGAAAGGTCTTTCGCACGCGCACGAACGTGTAGCAGACGCGCTTCGAGAACATGATCGAGCGCCCCGCCGCGTAGACCCGCTGCGGCCCGAGCGCGACGCAGAAGCGACGCACCGCGCGCCATGCCTCGGTGAGCTCGTCGTCGAGGTCCGCGGTGAGCGAGGCCTCGGTCACGCTGCGCCACGCGGCCTGCATCTCGGCGACGGTCTTCTTCGGCGCGAGCGACTTCGCGGTGGCCTTCTTCGCGGCGGTCTTCTTCGCGGCGGTCTTCTTCGCGGCGGTCTTCTTCGCGGTGGCCTTCTTCGCGGTGGCCTTCTTCGCGGTGGTCTTCTTCGCGGCGGTCTTCTTCGCAGCGGGTTTCTTCGCAGCAGCGGTCTTCTTCGCAGCCATGGCGCGCGGAGCGTCGGGCGCCGCGACGTGGCGGTCAACGTTTCGTCGGAGCGGCGGTAGGCTCCCGCGCCGTGCGACGCAGCCTGCGATGGAGCCTCGGTGCCGCGTGTGCAGCGCTCCTCGCGGTGGCGCAGGCCGACGCGTGGCGGAGACCTCCCACGGTGGCGGCCCTCTTCTCCGGCGGACGTGCGCCCGTCGCCATTGGACCCACGCCCCGTGACCTGCGCGGCGTCGACGCCGACGACTGCGCGTCGTGCCACGCCGACATCGCCCGCGAGTGGCGCGACTCGCTTCATGCGCAGTCGTGGCGTGACCCGATCTTTCTCGCGTCGTACGCCGTCGAGCCCTCGCCCTTCTGCCGTCACTGCCACGCACCGCGCATGGAACCCGGCGCGCGCACCCCCGACGCCCGCGCACGTCGCGAAGGAGTCTCCTGCGCGGTGTGCCACGTGCGCGACGGACACGTCCTCGGCACGGGCCACGGGCAGGGCGACGCATCGCCCACACGGGGAACGCACGCGGTCACCGCGAGCCCGGTGATGGCCCTCGGCGACGTGTGCGGCGGGTGCCACCAGTTTGATTTTCCCACCGCGTCCAGTGCCCACGGTGAGCACCCGGTGCCGTCGGGCGAGCCCATGCAGAACACCCTCGGCGAGTGGCAGCGCAGCGCCCTCCGCGACCGCGCCTGCCAGTCGTGCCACATGCCCCTGCGCACCACCGCCGACGGACGCCGCTACCGCAGCCACCGCTTCGACACGCTCTCCGACCCTGCGCAACGGAGCCGCGCCGCGCGCGTCGCGCTCACCGTCACCCGCACCGCGAACGCCACCGTCGTCGACGCCACGGTGACCGCCCACGAGGTCGCCCACGCCGTGCCCACGGGAGACCTCTTCCGCCGTCTCGAACTCGCCGTGTGGCTCGATGGAGACCCGACCTCCACGCGCGTCGAGACCTTCGCGCGACGCTTCACCGCCACGGTCTCACACCGACGCACGGCCGCCGCCGACACGCGCATTCCGCCGCCCGGTCTCGGCGATCGACGCGCGCACTTCACGCTCCCGCCCGCTCGCGTGGGAACGCCCGTGCGATGGCGCCTCGACCACCTGCGCACCGACCCCGAGACCGCCCACGCGCAGCACCTCGACGGCGCCCCGCTCCGCACGACGCTCACCGAAGGAAGCTGCGCTCAGGGGAGCTGCAACCTCGTCACACGCACCACGCCGATCGACTGATCGCGGCGTCGCCCGCCCTGGTACTCGCTCCACACGAGCCACGTGAGCGCGTCGGTGCTCGCGAGCTCGGGATCGCGGGCGTTCGTGTCGGGATTCGACGCCGTCACCACATGGTCGACGAGGTGCTCCGGGCCCTGCGCGGTGACCCCCACGCGGATCGTCGCCGCGCGGTCGTCGCCCTCCATCCACGCGAGCACGAGCTGGTCGTTGCGCACGGTCAACGCGGGCGCAAAGGCCGACGCCGCACCGGTCGCGAGCACGCGCGGCGTGGGCTTCACCGTGTCGCCCGCGCGCCACGACACCATGCGCAGGGTGTACGGGCTCCGCGCGTCGTTGCGCTGCGCCCACACGGCCACCGACGCCTCGCCGCGGATCACCACCGCGGGCGCGCCCACGTCGCCCTCGAAGACCCACGGAGGCGCGGTGAGATCCGTCGCCGTGCCGCGCACGATCTCCACCGACTGCGGACGACGCCATGCCAGCACCACACGCGAGGCGTCCGCCGCGATCGCCACGTCGTAGGGACGCGTGCGCCGCGCCTCGACGCACCGATCGGGCAGCGCCTCGCCGCGCTGATCGGCGGCGAGCATCATGGGGCTGAGCTCCGGCCCTTCGCCGAAGCCCTCTTCGCCCGCGCGCTCGGGATCGAAGGTGCTCGTGTGCGCGAAGGGATCGACCGCGACGCACGCCACCGAGGTCACCGGACGCGTGGTGATCGCCGCGCCCTCGGGCCGCGCCACGTGCACGCCGTAGCCCGCCTTCGGGCTCCAGGTCGCGCCCTGCATCGCGCGCTCCGTGGCCTCGCACACGTTGCCGAAGCAGTCGACGCGCAGGCCCGCGGCGGCGGCGATCCACGACGTTCCAGCGCTCGCGGCGACCACCTCGTCGAGCTCGTCGTGCTGCACCGCCGAGCGTTGTGCGCCCATCACCCAGGCGAACGCGCGGGAGAAATCCTGCGCGTCCACGTCGGTGCGCCGCGTGCCGAACATCACCGTCTGGAGGTCTCCTGCGACGGCCACCGGCGCCGCGACGACGTGCGCGCGCGCCGCACCGACCGAGAGCGTCTGCGCCCGCGTGGGCTCGGCCTCCGCGTCGACGTCGATCGAGCGCGTGGCGCTCGCGCGCTGCTCGGTCACCTCGGCCACGATGCGCAGACGGTGTCCCGCGGCGGCGACGCGCAACCGATCGATGCGCCCCGAGAGGTCGGTGAGCGCGAGCCCGCCCGGCGTGGTCACGACGCACGGACCTTCGGGCGTGATGCGCCCCGCGGGCGCGGTCGTGGGCGCGTGCGTCGAGGCATCGGGCGCCGCGCGCTCCGGGGTCACCTGGGGACGCGCCGCGGGCCGCGTCGGGGCCTCGGAACGGCGGGAGCACGCGGCAAGCACGGTCAGTACGGCGAGCGTCGAAGGGCGCATCGCGCGACGCTATCGCACCGTTCGCCCCACCACGAACCCCACGCACCCGTCGGCCCACAGAAACCCGTCGCGCACGTTGCCCATTCGCAGGTCAGCGGCGGTACCGTGCACGCCATGAGGGACCGCCGTCTCGCGCTGCTCGCGCTCTCGCTTCCGCTTGCCTCGTGTGCGGCCGACGGGCCCGTCGCGCCCGTGTCCTCGCAGCGCGCGTCCATCGCGATTCCCGGCCCGTGGGTGCCCGATGCGCTCACGCGCGCCGCCGCGGCCTCGCAGCGTGTGCCCGTGGTCGATCCGCCCGCGGTGTCGCCCCTCGGATCGTGCACGTCGACCAACCCCTTCGCGTGCTCGTGTCGACACCCGGCGTGCATGAGCGCGTATCCCGGCACGCGCGACCTCAACAGCTTTCTGCTCCGTCGCTACGCGTTTCTGCGCGCGGGGGGCACGTACTGTTGTCGGCAGAACAGCGCGCGCACCACCGTCCCAATGCTCTCGGTGCACGCCACGGGACGCGCCATCGACCTCATGGTGCCCATGGCCGGCGGCGACGCCGACAACACGCTCGGCGACGCGGTGGCCAACTGGCTCGTCGAGAACGCGACCTTCATCGGCATCCAGCGCGTCGTGTGGGACCGCGCGTACTGGAACGGCGAGCGCGGCTTCGGGCTCCTCTCGTCGGCCTCGCTCCCGCACACCGACCATCTGCACATCGAGCTCAGCCAGGCCGGCGCCGAGCGACGCACGGCCTTCTTCACCTCCGGCGCCTCGATGGGAACGTGCACCGCGCGCTGCGACGGCACGCGCCTCGTGAACGCCGACTGCACCTCGACCGACTGCGCTTCCACCGGCGCGCCCTGCCTCGCGGGACCGCCTCCCCGCTGCGGCACCGCCGCGCCCGCCGAGCCCGCCGAAGCCGCGCTCAACGCCTCGGCCACGCTCCCCGCGGTGCAGCCCTCCGCGGCCCCCGCACGGCTCACGCTCCTCGGTCCCTCGCGCGTCGCCGACACGCGCACGCCCACCGCCGCGACGCGTCTCGTTCGCAGCGGCGCGAGCGGTCCCCTCGCGCCCACGTCGACGGCCACCGTGCGCGACTGGACGGGCCTCGCGCTCCCCGCGGGCACCACCGGCGTGTGGCTCAACGTGGCGGCCATCGGCGTCGACGCGCCGGGCTTCGTGACGGCCTTCTCCGAGGGCGCCGCGCGGCCTCCCACGTCGACGGTGAACTACGTCGTCGGCGACGCGCAGGCCAACGGAACGCCCGTGGTGCTGGGCGCTTCCGGCGGCGTGACCTTCGCGTCGCTCACGCAGGCCCACGCGGTGATCGACCTTCTCGGCGCGTTCTCGCCCACGGGCGCGGGGCTCGTGCCCGCGGGACCCACGCGCGTGCTCGACACGCGCAGCGACGTGCAGCTCATGGCGGGCGTGGAGCGCGCCGTCGACGTGTCCGCGCCCGCCGGTGCGACGGGTGTGGTGGCGAACGTGACGGCCATCGCGAACGTGCCCGCGGGCTTCATCACCGCGTACCCCTGCGGATCGCCGGTGCCCGAGACGAGCAGCGTGAACTTCGCCTCGGGCGCGGTGGTGACCAACACCGTCGTGTCGGCCCTCGGCGGCGGACGGATCTGCCTCCGCGCCAACGTCGACACGCACGCGGTGGTCGACGTGACGGGCTTTCTCACGCCGGGCGCGGGGCTCACGTACACCGCGCTCACGCCGCAGCGGCTCCTCGACACGCGCGAGTCGGCGTCGCGCTACGTCGGACGCCTCGGCGCGCGCCAGGTGATCGAGCTCCCCGTGCAGCGCATGCCCGGAATGCCCGCGAACGCCGCGGCCGTGGTGGTGAACCTCACCGGGGTCTCCGCGGCGACCGACGGCTTCGTGACGGCGTTTCCGTGCGGTGCCGCGGTGCCGCCCACGTCGTCGCTCAACCTCACGCCCGCGCGCGCCCTCGGCGCCGTCGCGGTGGCCGCCCTCGGCAGCGGATCGCTCTGCGTGTTCAGCAATGTGCGCACGCACCTCATCGTCGACGTGCTCGGCGTCTGGACCGGCGCCACGACCCCCGTCTCCATGCCTCCTCCGAGCGCAGACGAGGGCGACGACGTGCACCCCGAAGACGCCGACGCGGGCGCGTCCGATGCGTCCACCGATGGCGCCTCGATCGTCGATGCGAGCACCACGCGTGATGGTTCTTCCACCGAGGTTCCCGCCGACGGAGCGGCCTCCGACGTTGCGCGGGTCGACGCTTCCATCTCCGATGCGGCGACCGTCGACGGCGCGCTCCCCGACGACGCCGCAGGAGGCTACGTGCCCCCGTTGCAGGGCGGCTGCGGATGCCGCGCGCACACCTCCACGTCACGCGCCTCGATCGCGCACGTCGCGGCGCTCGCGCTGCTGTTCCGTCGTCGTCGCCGCACCGCGAAGACCCGATGAGCGCGCGTCTCGCGGAGAACCTCGCGCGCCGTCTCGTCCGCCCGCTCGATGTGCTCCACGGCATGGGCGCCTTCGCCGACCGATGGCGCGCGTCGCACACGCCCCGCTTCACGTTGCGCGGGGTGGTGCCCGGCCGTGACGACGCGGCCGCCTTCGCAGGCGCGCTCGGACTCCATCGCCACGCGATGCACCGCGGCCTCGGATGCTGCGAAGACGACACGCTCTTCGCGATGGCCGACGCGAACGGATCGTGGGTGTGGGCCGTCGACGCCGACGCCGCCGGGCGTGCGCTTCGAGCGGGCCTCGTGGTCGACGGATGCCTCCCCGTGCGTCGTCGCATCGACGCGCCCGCACTCGACGGCGAGCCCCTGTTCTTCGAGGGAACACACCTCACCACGCAGTCGGTGGCGCGCGTGGGCGAGGGCTTCCGTGTGCGCGTTCCGTGGCCTGGCGGAACGGTCACCACCGAGGTCACGGGCCTCGACACCGCGCGCATCGATCCGCGCGTCGCGACGCTTCCGCTCACGGCCCGCGGACGTGTGCACGCGCAGGCCCACGGCGCGCGCTTCGACGCAGCGCCCCCACCGCCGGACCTCGACGCGATGGCCGCGATGCTTGGAGAAGACTTCGCGCCGATCGCGCCGCACTACCGCGCGATGCAGGCTCGCTGGGGCGATCTCGTCGACGACCGCTTCGGCCCCGTGGCCCTCGCGCGCGGCGAAGAACACCGCTGGGAACTCTGGACCCCGAACACCTTCCGCACGCCCCGCGACGCCGCGCGCTGCGACGGCGCGCCGATGCTGCGCCTCCACTGGACCAACACGTTTCGACCGGGCGAACTCGCCGCACACCTCGACGCCCGCGGACGCGTGTGGGGCTTCGACTTCGCCTCGCGTGAAGACCAGCTCCTCCTCGCCGAGCACGTCGACGTCTACGTCGAGCGCCTCGTGCGCGCGATGAGCTGCCGTCGCGGAGGCGCGTCGTCGTGCCGTCATCCCGATGCGCGCGAAGCGGGTCTCCACGGCGCGGCGTGGGCCCACACCTCGGGCTGTGCACTCGTGCCCGAGGCGAGCGATGCGGTGATGCAGCTCTGGGAGAGCGACGACGTGATCGTGGTCGAAGACCGCTTCAGCGACGAGACGACGCGCTGGAATCTCCGCTGAGTCATCGCGCGTCGATCAGAAGAGAAAGCCCGCCTGCACCGAGGGTTCGAAGCGCATCGCGTCCGCGGGCGTCGGTCGTGCGGTGCCGCGGAGTGAGTCCTGCGCGCCGAACGCGAGGAGGTTCTGCACGAGTCGCAGCTCGACGAAGAGGCGCGAGCCGCCGGTGCGCGCGGAGACGAGGCCGAGCTGGGCCTGCGCGGCGAAGGTGGTGACGCGCGTGTCTTCGAAGAACAGCGCGCGCACCTGGGCGCCGCCGCCCACGTAGGGAACCCACCGATCGCCGTCGCCGAGCATCCACGAGAGGCTCGCGTCGAAGCCGAGTCCGCCCGACTCGCCGTCGAGCGCACTCTGGAACGCGAGACCGAACGAGGTCATGCGCGCGGCCGTCGCGAAGCGCACGTCGAGGCCGGCACCGACCTCGGGACCACGCCCCGGAAGGGGCACCGCGAGCGAGAGCCGCGGACCGATCAGGAACTCCGCCGAGGCCACGGGCGCGAGCGAGAGGGTGACGAGGGCGACGAGGGCGGCGACGAGGTGCTTCATGGGCTCGCTCCATCGCAGACCCCATGCCGCACGGGATTTCGCGGCCTTCGCACGTCCCCTGTCCGGCCGGGCAGACACCCTGGCGCGCGCGGGGTGTCCGGTCGCGCAGACACCCGCTCA
Organism: uncultured Myxococcaceae bacterium; assembly: GCA_945952225.1. Taxonomy (GTDB): domain Bacteria; phylum Myxococcota_A; class Polyangia; order Polyangiales; genus CAISKJ01. Next base: position 3,159 of record CAMFHP010000157.1, on the reverse strand, counting down.
GGCCGGATCGAAGAAGAACGGCGTGTGCTGCGCCGACGCGCGGAGGCCGTACTCCTTCGCGAAGGCGCGCAGCCGCGGAGCGCCCTCCAGCGACACGCTCGGACGAAACACGAGGTGTTCGACGAGGCAGAAGGTGGTGATCTCGAACAGGCTCCAGTCGCGGGGCGCGGGGAGCGCGTCGAGCACGGCGTCGAGGTGCGGATCGAGCCACGCGAGCGCGCCTTCGAGACCGAGGCGGGCCTTCGTGAAGAACACATTGTCGGCCGGTAGCTTCGACACGCGCAGCCCGAGCACGAGCGTCACCTGCGCGCCCATGGCGTGCCACACGAGCTCCTGCGCGTTGAGGCAGAGGTCGTCGTGAAGGTGGTGCGGGAGCACCACGCGCGGATCGCGCTCCCGCCCTGCGAGCGCGGCGAGTCGACGGGTGATGACCTCCGTTCCCCAGAGCGGCCGATCGTCGACGTGGAGCGTGGGAATCTTCAGCGCCGGATGCCCGCTGTAGTGCGCGGTGTCGGTGCTCATGATGTCGGCGAGCACTTTGTACTCCGTGGGGAGCGCGAGCTCGTGGGCGACCATGCGCACGACGCGGGTGAAGTGCGAGCTGCTGCGTCCGGTGATGCGAAGTCGGGGGCGTGCGGTCATGGCTCGTTCGCTCCATGCGAGAGGGTCGTTGCGGGGATGGTCGACGCCGACGCGCCGTGGGTCTGCGGTCGCAAGCGTGCGGAGAGGAACGCGACGATCTCGTCGCGCGCGGCGCGGGTGGGCTCTCCCTCGCGGTCGAGGAGGTGTGCGGTGACGACGCTGTGCGGGCACGCGACGACCTCGGCGAAGAAGGGCGGCGGCGACGGGTTCGCGGCGCCATCGGGGAGCACGGTGCCCACGAAGCGCGGACCGAGCGCGCGCGCATACGCTTCGAAGCGCGCGGCGGTGCAGTGTCGATCGCCTTCGAAGCGATAGGCGCGCACGGAGAGGTCTTCGCGTTCGAGGCGTCGTCGGAGGGTGACGAGCTCGTCGGGCGCGATCTGCACGCCGCCTGGGTTGTGGAGCGGCAGCGACGGCTGACACAGCACGGGCGCGGTGACGGCGGGATCGAGCATCATGCTCAGGGCAAATCCGCCGGTGAAGCACATGCCCACGGCGCCGACCCCGGGACCGCCGCGTTCCCGATGGGCGACGCGCGCGAGCCCCCGGAGCCAGTGCGTCACCGGGCTCGACACGTCGGCCGCGAGGGCCTGGAACTCCGCGCTCACACACGCCCGCCGGAGCACGGCGAGTCCGTCGGCGGCGGTGGGGTACGCGCCATCGCGTCCGAAGAGCGAGGGCATGTACACGGCGAATCCCGCGTCACGGAGGTGCCGTGCGAAGTCGGCGACCTGCGGGCTGATGCCGGGCATCTCGGCCATGACGACGACGGCGGGTCCTTCGCCCGCGACGTAGACCGCGCGGGGCGTGTCGTCGACGGTGACCGTGCGTCGCGTGAAGTCCGTGAGGGGGTCGTCGAGCGGTGCGTCCATGGGGGCGACGATGCGCGCAGGGAGGCGCGGTGATCGAGTGGCGGGAACGACACAGTTCGGTCTGACGACGCCACGGGGGCAGACAGGGTGCGGGTGGAGGGCGTCGTGGTGCGGGTTCAGGGGCGCGGCGCGTGTCGAGGCGCGTTGGCGGTCCGGAGGAAACCGAGCACAGAACGACGGCATCCAGTGTAGCAACCGCGACGTGGATGCCGAACCGGACGACGCAGACCACCGGGCCACGCCGCGACGCATCGCGGAAACAGGGGCCTCCCACGCCTGCGGTGTCGCGTAACGTGCACCCGGATCCGGGGCCAGACGATCTCCCGGGCCGTATCGAACGAGGCGATGGATGACGGAACAGCTTGCAGCGGCAACGCTCATCGGCGCGACAGGTCTCGTTGGCCGCGCGCTCCTGCAACTCCTCCTCGCAGACGACCGCGTCGGCGAGACTCGCATCCTGGTTCGCCGCAGCGCCGGCGTGACGCACCCCAGGCTCGTCGAGCACATCATCGACTTCGATGACCCGGACAGCTACCAGGGGCTCGTGACGGGAGATGTGCTGTTCAGCGCGCTCGGCACCACCACAAAGGCAGCCGGATCACGGGCGGCACAATACAAGGTGGATTACACGTACCAGCTTCAGACCGCGAGGGCGGCGCGGCAGAACGGCGTCGGCACCTATGTCCTGATCTCCAGTCCATGGGCCTCGCCCACCTCGGGCATGTTCTACCGACGGATGAAGGGTGAACTCGAGCGTGACACCGAGGCGTTGAAGTTCCCGCGCACCCGGTTTGTGCGACCCGGTCCGCTTGATGGTGACCGGCAGGAAGCCCGCCCGGGGGAGCGCGTGGCGACCGTCGTGTTTCGCGCGATCTCTCCGCTTCTGCCGCACGTGGTCCGTCCCAATCACGCGGTCGCCGTGGCTCGCGCTTCCATCGCGGCGGCATTCGACGCCACGCCGGGGACCGTTCACTACGAACCGAAGCACATCGCACGACTGGGCGCTGCGCGCTGAGTCGTCCGTGTCGGGCTCGCCTGCTCGGGGTGGCGCGCGATTCCGACCGCCGCGGCGGTCTGTGCGGAACGCGAGATCGGCGCGCAGGGAGGTGCTTCTCACGCACGTGCGACGGGGCGTGTTCGACACGAGCGCGACGCGCCTGCGGCTGCGATCAGCGGCGTGACGACGTGCGCGCATGGCGACGACATGGGGGCGCTGCACGCGCGCCGTGACCCCGTGGCGAGGCGCAGAAGTGCCCGTGAGGGCTGCGCAAGGCGGCCGGTGACACGCGCGGTCTGTGTGACTGCAGGAGCCGGTCGACGCTGCGCAGGAAGGCGCTCCCTGGCGACCATGCGGTGGATCGTGTCCCCCGGTGAGCCGACGCGTGTGCCCGCGCGGCAGGAGAGTGTCACCCAGGTCGCCGGTCTGACGTGCGTCACGGCGCGGGGGCGGGGTGCTGTGGCAGCGGGGCTGGGGGGGGGCTGCGGTGCGGGTTTGGGGTATCGCGGCGCGGGTGGAGGGCGTCGTGGCGCGAGTTCTTCGTGTTGGAGCGCGGGTTCAGGGCGTCAGAACGCGGGTTTGGGGTGTCGCGGCGCGGGTTTGGGGTGTCGCGGCGCGGGTTTGGGGTGTCGCGGCGCGGGTTTGGGG
>CAMFHP010000156.1 GCA_945952225.1 uncultured Myxococcaceae bacterium | reverse complement strand
CCTTACGGCGGACCCCGACAGTTCCCTGAGCGCGCCCCGAACGATTGCGGCGCCTCACCCCCTCGACTGTGCGACCCCTTTGCGCCGCCCACCGGACACGGCATAGAGAGTCCCCCGCCGCATCCACGCGCGGCCCCGGAGCATACGCCACCCGATGTCATCCTCCGTCCACCCCCCGTTCGAAACCCTCGTGGGCACCGACGGCGACGCGTACCGCCGCCTCGCGCGCCGCTGGGCTGCGAGCGTCACCGTCGTCACCGTGCGCCGCCGCGCCAACACCGTGGGCCCCGAGGCGCCGCTCCTCGACGGCTTCACGGCCACGGGCTTTCTCACGGTCTCCCTCGATCCCCCGATTGTTCTGGTTTCGGCCACCAACGCCTCGTCGGCCGCGCCGATGCTCCGCGACGCCGAGGCCTTCGCCATCACGATCCTCGACCACGCGCAGCGCCCCTGGTCCGATCGCTTCGCCATGCCGCACCACCTCCGCGGCGACCCCTTCGCCGACGACGCGTGGGCCTTCGACGACGCGGGCGTGCCCCTCCTCCGCGGCGCGCGCGGAGCCTTCTCGGCGACGCTCCGCGAGCTCGTGCCCGCGGGCGACCACACGCTCTGCCTCGGTGACGTACGGGCGCTCCACCTCGGCGCCGACGGCGAGGCGCTCGTCTACCACGACCGCCGGTACAGCCGCCTCGCGCCCTGACCGTCAGCGCAGCGCGGCCTCGCCCATGCCAGGGCCGCCGCACAGCGCGATCACACACTCTTCGAGCACTCGCTCGTCACCGCGCTTCGCGCCCTTCAGCGCCGCATCGGTGGCCGCGAGGATGCGCATGGCCCGTTGCAGATGTGCGGGCGACCAGCGCTTCGCCGCGGTGGCGACCTTGTCCGCCGCGAAGGGAGGCATCTTGAGCACGGAGGCCAGCGCGCCCTGAAGCTTGCCCTCGGCGTGGGCGCGGGCCTTCGCGAGCACGTGCACCTGCCGCGCGATGAGCCCCAGCGTCGGGAGCGCGTGCTGCCGCTGCGCCGTGAGACGCGCGAGGATCGAGAGGCACGACGCGACGTTGCGGGCGGCCACGGCGTCGGCGAGGTCCCACGCGGGGATCTCGCGCACCGGGGTGATCACGTCGTCGATGATGCGCGTGGTGACGGGTGCGCCCGCGGTGTAGAGCGCGAGCCGTTCGAGCGCATCCCCGAGGAGCGAGAGGTCGGGCCCGATGGCCATGGCCAGCGCATCGGACGCACCGGCTTCGAGGGTGACGTTGCGGGCCTTCGCCTCGCGCTCGATCCAGGGGGCGAGCTCGTTCTCCGAGGGGGCCTTCGCGAGGTAGAGAAAGCCCTTCTCCTTCGCGGTAAGCGCGAGCTTCACCCGCGTGTCGAAGCCCGGTCCCACCATCAGCAGCACGGTGCTCGGCTCGGGCTTGTCGAGGTACGGGAGCAGCGCCTCCTGGTCCGAGCGGCGCATCTCTTCGGCGCCGCGCACGAGTACGAGCCGACGCTTCGACATCATGGGCAGCGTGCGGCACGCGGTGATGATCGTCGCGCCCGTGGTCTGCTTCGCGTCGAAGATGTCTTCGGAGAGTCCGCGCGGCCCGCCGCCCACCGTGGCCAGACGGATCGCGTCGGCGCAGCGGGAGATCAGCAAGCGCTCGTCGCCACCCAGCAGGTAGACCGGGAGCAGCTTGCCCTTCGTGGCGTTGTCGGTGGCGGTGTGAATGTCCACGGCGGTGTTGGCCTCTGCGCGAGCCGTCGACGCATACCACGGTGCGCGCGACGGCATGGACTTTCCCGCGGGCGCGCGTTACGCCGTGAGGCCCTGCCATGCGCCTCACGCACGACATCGCCCGACGCCTCGACGACGCCGTCGACCAGCAGCGCGAGACCCTCGAAGCCCTCGCGCTCAAGATCCACGCACACCCCGAGCTGCGCTTCGAAGAGCACCGCGCCGCCGCGTGGATCGCCGAGACCCTCGAAGCGCGGGGGCACACCGTCGAGCGCCCGCTCGGAGGACTCTCCACCGCCCTGCGCGCGCAGGCGGGCACCACGGGACCTCGCGTGGCGATCCTCGCGGAGTACGACGCGCTGCCCGAGATCGGACACGCCTGCGGGCACAACCTCATCGCCGCGGGCGCGGTCGGGGCCTTTCTCGCGATCGCGCCCTTCGCGCAGCAGCTCGGCGGCCGCGTCGACCTCGTGGGAACACCCGCGGAAGAGGGCGGCGGCGGCAAGATCATCCTCGTGCGCGAGGGGGTCTTCGAGGGCGTCGACGCGGCGATGATGTTCCACCCCTTCGACCGCGATCTGGTCTCGCACCCCGCGCTCGCGAGCGTGTGGATCACCATGAAGTTCCACGGTCGTCCTGCCCACGCCGCGGCGGCCCCGTGGGACGGACAGAGCGCGCTCACCGCGTGCCTCCAGACCTTCTCGCTCATCGACTCGCAGCGCGTGCACTTTCGCGACGGGGTGCGCGTGCACGGCTTCGTGACCAACGGCGGTCAGGCCGTGAACATCATCCCCGAAGACGCCGCGTGTGAGTTCTCCGTGCGTGCCCGCAACGGCCGCGAGCTCGAACGTGTGAAGGCCATCGTCGAGCGTTGCGCCCGCGGGGCCGCGATGGCCTGCGGCGTCGAGGTCGAGCTCACGGTGCGCCAGGGCTACCGCAACATGGTGAACAACATGGCCCTCGCCCGCGCGATCGGCCGTCACCTTACCGACCTCGGACGCGGCGCCGTCGAGCACGACGAGCGCGTCGGCGCGGGGAGCACCGACATGGGCGACGTCTCCCACGCGGTGCCCGCGATCCACCCCTGGCTGGCCATCTGCGGCGAGGGGGAAACGCTCTGTCACCAGCACGAGTTCGCGCGCGCCGCGGCCTCGCCCGTGGGCCTCGACACCATGCTCAAGGCCGCGCGCGCCATGGCCCGCACGGCGGCGGAGTTCCTCGTCGACGGCGAGCTTCGCGAGGCCGTGCGCAGCGAGTTCGAAGCCTCGCGACACGCCGAATAGTTTTTCTCTCTCCCGCCACGCAACCGCTCGCACGGGACCGCGATGACGGGCCCCATGCGACGCATCCCACTCCTCCTCGCGTGCGCCACTCTCGCACGCTGCCTCTCGGTTCCTCCTCTTCGTGAAGCCCCTTCGCCGTGGGCCCTGCGCGCGGTCACCGCCGACGTGGGCGACCTCGACGACCTTCCGCGCCGACCCGCCCTCACGCTGCGTTTCGACCGCGCCATGGCGCCGCCGCCCGAAGGGGCCTTGCTCGTCGTCACCGGGAGCGCCTCCGACACCCTCCGCGCCGACGCCGCCGACGGATCGCTCTCGGCCTCGGCGAGCGCACGCCGCCTCGACGCGCGGGTCTCCCTCGACGCGCGCGATCCGTCCCGGGTGCGGGTCGAACTCCTGCGCCCGCTGCTCCCCGACGTGTCGCTCACACTGCTGCTCTCCGCACGCCTCACGGGCGCCGACGGGAGCGTCCCCGAGCGCCCCGATGTGGGTCCTCTTCGCGCGACGGCGATCCCGCTTCGCATCGCGCCTGCGCGCCGCTGCGGCGCCCTCGGAACGGTGCTCGCCGTCGGCCTCGGCGATGCGCCCCTCGACACCGCGCGCGTGTGGGTGCGCTTCGATCGCGCGGTGAAGCCTCGCGACGGCATCGCGCCCCTCGCGCTCCGTGACGACCGCGGAGCCCCGGTGCGCGCCCGCGCATCCCTCGATTGCCTCGACGACCACGGAGCGCGTTGCGCGTGGATCGACCCCGCCGAACCGCTGGCTCCCTCGACCACCTGGCGCGTGCTCGTCGACGCGGCGACCGCGAGCAACGGGGCGCCCGCGCAGATGGCCGACGACGCGCTCGTGAGCCGTGAAACAAGGGCTTCGGAGCGTGTGTCATTCTCCGTCACTCCGGTGTGTGCCGTCGACGAGCGCGCGTCGGGGCGCCTCTGCGTGCGCGCCACCGACCGCTGGATCGAAGTCCGCGCCTCGACGGATCGCGAGGCCGTGCTGCGCGTCGAGGCGGGCGCGAACGGACGCGCCTTCATCGCGTTGGGCGCGCCGACCACGCTCCACGCGGTGCGCGTGCCGGTCGCGTATGCGCTCACGCCGTACGCGATGCGGGTCGAGGCGATCGGCAGCGACGGGCGCGTGCACGCGACGGAGACGCTCACCGCCGCGACGACGACGGGGCGTCCGCGCGTGCGCATCACCGAGGTGGTCGCGCGGCCACGCAGCGGCAGCGCGCAGGAGTACATCGAGCTGCTCAACGACACCGACGCCGAGGTCGACCTCACGGGATGGTCGGTGTTGCAGGGCACGACGGGCGCGTCGATCGCAGGGCGTCCGGTGCTCGCGCCGCACGCGCGCGGGCTCGTGGTGGGCGCGAGCTTCGACCCGCGGGGGGCGGCGTCGGCAGGGGATCCTGCGGTGGCGCCGGGCGCGAGCGTGTGGCGCAGCGCGGGCGCGGTGGCTGGGCGCGGGCTGCGCGACAGCGGCGCGAACCTGGCGCTCGTCGACGGCGAGGGGAGGGTGGTCACGACGGCGCCCACGGGCGATCCGCTGCGGCCTCCGCGCGAGGGCGTCGGGCTCGTGCGCGCGGCCACGGACCTCGACGACGACGACCCGGCCGCATGGGACTACGACGCGCTCGGCGGCTGCACACCGGGCGCTGCGGACCGCCTGCGTTAGCGTCGTACATCGTGACGCGCAGGATCGCGCGCATGGGTGATCCGCGCTCCCTTGACGGCGCAGGGGCTTGTCCCTCGAATGCTCGCCGGTGAGCTCCGACGCCACGATCGACGCCACGGCCACGATCGCCGACATTTCGCGGCGCTTTGCGGCCGTGCACGACTTCGACTCGATGCTGCGCGCGCTGCAGGCGACCTTCGAAGACGTGCTGCGCGCGGAGTACTGGGGGCTCTACCTCGCCGACCCGCAGGACCAGCGTCTGCGCCTCGTGCTGAGCGGTGGCTTCACCGACGACGAGCGCATCGAGGTCGAACGCACGGCGAACGAGCGCCATCCGGGGCAGGTGTTCCGCTCGCGCGAGGTGTTGCACGTGGCCGACACGCGCGACGAGGCCTCGCCGCGCACGGTGTCGGCGCAGCACTACGTCGAGGTGCGCGCGCGCCTCTGGGTGCCCGTGATCTCGCGCGAGGAGTGCTACGGCGCCGTGGGCCTCGCGAGCCTCACGCCGCACCGCTTCGACGCCATCGACATCGCGGTGATGCGCATCGTCGCCGACCTCACGGCGATCGTGTACCGCAACATCCTCACGCAGCGCGCGCTCGTGCGTGCCAAGGAGCGCGCCGAGGCCGCGAGCCGCGCGAAGGGCCAGTTTCTCGCGAACATGAGCCACGAGATGCGCACGCCCCTCAACGGCGTGATGGGCATGGCCGCGCTCCTCGAAGACACGCCGCTCACGCGCGAGCAGCGCGAGTACGCGACGGTGATCCGCTCGTCGGCATCGGCGCTCCTCGAGATCGTGAACGACATCCTCGACGTGTCGAAGGTCGAGGCCGGCATGATGGAGATCGAGCCCGTTCCCTTCGATCTTCGGAGCGTGTGCGACGACGTGATCTCGCTCTGCGGCCGCGCGTCGTCGGGGCGCGGCGTGGCCCTGCACCTCGACTACGACCAGGGCTGCCCCACGGGCTTCGTCGGCGACGTGGGGCGCGTGCGACAGATCCTGCTGAACCTCCTCACCAACGCGGTGAAGTTCACGCCCGAGGGCTGGGTGCGCCTCGTCGTGCGCGAGCGCGAGCGTCAGGAGCGCCTCTCGATCGTCGACCTCGCCGTGGTCGACACGGGCGTGGGCATTCCCAGCGACAAGCTGGAGTACGTGTTCGAGAAGTTCGCGCAGGCCGACGCGAGCACCACGCGACGCTACGGCGGCACGGGCCTCGGCCTCGCGATCTCACGCGGCCTCGCGCAGGCCATGGGCGGATCGCTCACGGTGACCAGCGAGCAGGGCGCGGGGTCGACCTTCACGCTCCGTCTGCCGCTCCCGAGGGTGGAGCGCGTGAACAACGTCACGCCCGTGGCCCCCGAGCGCACGTGGGCGCCGCTCTCGCGTGGCGTGCGCGCGCTGGTCGTCGAAGACAACCCCACAAATCAGCGTGTGGCCGTGCAGATTCTCAAGAAGTTCGGCGTGACTTCGGAGGTGGCCAACCACGGTGCCGAGGCCGTCGAGGCCGTGCGCGCGCGTCCCTTCGACGTGGTCTTCATGGACTGCCACATGCCCGTGATGGACGGCCTCGCCGCGACGCGTGCGATCCGCGATCTGGGCACCGAGCGCGCGCGGGTTCCCATCGTGGCGATGACCGCGTCGGCCATGGAAGAAGACCGCGCCGCGTGCATCGCCGTGGGCATGGACGCCTACATCTCGAAGCCTCTGAGCCTCGAAGCGCTGCACACCACGCTCCGCACCATCGGGCTCACGTGAGCGCCGCGCGCGGCGCGGTCAGAGGGCGCCTTCGACGCCGAAGAGCCAGCCGCCCTGGAGCTCCGTCGCGAAGGTGCGCATGAAGCGCGTCTCGCGGCGATTGCGCGGCGCGAACACGAGGCGCAGCAGGTTCGACGAGAGCGCCGACACGCCCGCGTTCACACCCATCGTGCCGAGCGACGCGTAGCTCAACGAGTACGAGCCGAGGGAGAACAACATCGGCTGCTCCGCGGATTGAACCCCGGGAATGCGCGGCAGGTAGTTCGGCGTCGTGGCGCCCGCGAGCTGAAGGAACAGCGATCCGAGCCCGATGCTCGCCGTGCCGAGGCCGAGCCCCGCCCACGTCCACCCGTCGATGGGCTTCATCTGGAAGTACGCCGCCGCGGGGTTGTTGCGGAAGGACACAAAGGGCGACGGCGCGCCCGGCTCGTGGGCCGGCAGGGTGATCGCCATCGAGGGCGCTGCGCGCAGCATCGGGGCCTCGATCACGAGCGGCGACACCACACGCGAGAGCCGCAGCCGTGGGGTCATCGATTCGAGGCGCGTGCGAGGGGTCTGCGAGAGCGCCGCCGTCGCCGAGGAGGCCGTCACAAACGGCTGCGCCTCCACCGCGCGGCTCGAAAGCAACGCGCAGCTCAGGGCGATCAGCAGTCGGTAGGGAACGGGTGCCACAGACGACCTTCGGGCGGTACGCATAACCACGGCCGTCACGGTGCGTCAACGAGATGTGCGAACTCTCGTGCGCACCCCGCGTCGTGCGGGCATCACCCGGGGCGCGCGCCCGCGAACTGGACGATCGCCTGCGCGAGCATTCCGAGGTCGAAGCCGAAGGCGAGGCGCAGCTCGTGAACGCCCGAGGCGCCCTCGTCGAGCCACTGGTGCGAGACGTCGACGCAGGCCGCGCCGAGAAAGGTGCAGGCCGAGAGGGTGTTGCGCAGGCCCGTCTCGGTGACGCCGTTGCGCGTGCCCACAACCAGGCGCGGCGACCACCCCACCGTGAGCCACACGGTTCCGTACGAGACGCCGGGACCGGCCTGCCAGAGCACCGGCGCGCCCTCGCGAAAGGGACGCATCGAGAGCCCCACGTCGGCGCCGAAGATCCAGTAGCCGCGCGTCGGGTGGGTGTCGAACGCGCGGAGTCCCGCGTGCAGGTCGAAGGTCGCATCGCTCGCGCCGTCGCTGCGCTGCGTGGCGCCGAGCATCGTGCGGAAGGTGGCGAGCTTCCACCACGACGCGGGCGCTTCGCGGGCGGCGCGCGCAGGGCGACGTTGCGCGGCCGCGGGTGCGCTCCCAAGGGCGACGGGGAGGGCGAGCGCGAGGGCGACGACGTGGCGCCGCGCATCGCGCATCAGAACGCCACGCGGGTCTGCGCTTCGCCTTCGGCCGGGCGCGCCGTGGCCTCGCGCTCGAAGCGCGACCACTGGTAGTACGCGATGGCCCCTTCACCGAGGGCCTTCATCGCAGCGCCCGTGAGCGCCGCGCTCGCCACGGGACCGACCCACGGAACGATCCGCACCACCCGCGTCGCCTGGCCGAGCGCGAACTCTCCCGCGCCGAGCACCGCCGCGGCCGCGGCCTGTTCGACAGGGTTTGACTCGGCCTCGAAGGCCTCGCGCACGTCTTTGAGCATCTTCACGCCGAGCGCCGCCACCGCGGGCGCCGCGAAGCGAAAGGGCAACAGCCCGAGGCCCGCACCCATGAGCGCGGCCTGGTTCACGTGCTTGCGGCTGGTGTCGGTGCGTCCCATCGAGGTCTATGGCCTATCGGGCAGGTGCCTTCGCGTGTCAACCGCGACGTCGCCGCGCGCATCGGGCGCTGGCGATGTGCACGACCTCCGCGGTACCGTGCGACACGCGGGCGGTGCCCGTCTCGCCTGCGGTGCACCCGCAGCGCACAGACGCGCATCCCATCGCTTGAACCCAGACGGGCCTCCCATCGGAACCGCAGCGGTCGCCACGCAGAGCCATGCCAGGTCGAAGCACTCCAGACGCCCACGTACAGCGAAGCGACGTACGGGCTGCCGCGCAGCGGATCTCTCGCAGCCTCCGCCGCGCGCTCTCCGACGCCGACGTTCGTCAGTGCGTGTCCGACGCGCTCGCGCTCGACCGCCTCCCGCGGCCCGCCGACGCGCCGCTGCACACCGCCTTCGAGCTCCTCGTGCGCGACGCCTCGGACCGCGCGCCGTGGGGACTCGACGATCCCGCCGCAGCCGTCGCCGACCTCGCCGCGTGGTCGTGGCGTGGCGACCTCGACCCCGCGCTGGGCTTCGCCGTCGCCGCCTCGGTCCTCGGAGAGGCGCACGCGCACCGCGGCGCGCGCCCCGTGGCGATGGTCGCTGTCGACGATCCGCTCGACTCTGCGCGCTGCCTGACCGATGTGCTCGGTCATCGCCTCGCAGAGGCCGAAGCGCGCGCCCGTCGCATCACGCGTGACCGTGGCGTCGACGTGCTCGTGCGCGAGGTGTTCGTGCCCGCGCTCGCCACGAACCTCGCGGCCCTCGGCGATGCGGGCGCTCAGCTCGTGCGCGCGGTGTTCCTCGCGGAGTCGTTCCCCGAAGCGGCGGAGGACGTGATGGCCTCGGCCGCGGTGATGCTCACGGTGACCTTCGGGTGTGTGCGCACGGGGGGTGGCTTCGATGCGGTCGATCCCTCGTCGCGCTACGCCGACCGCGCGCCCCCCGATGCGCTCCGTGCAATCGCCCGCGCCGTCGCCGCGCGCTGCGCGAAGCTCGGTCGCCGCGATGCGTCTTCGGGGGAGCAGCCCCACGTCACGCTGGCGCGCGCCATTCGCGCCGTGCACGCGGCCCATGCGGTGCTCCCGTCGTGCGACGCCGCGTCGGCGCAGCAGATCGTCGACCAGTGCGCGGGTCTCGAAGCGCGCCTCCCCACCCCCGACGGACACGTCGCGTCGGCGTCACCGGGAGACCTCGCGGAAGCGCTCGAAACGCGCGACCTCGCCATGGCCCGCGCCGCAGTGCAGGGGATGGATCCGGCAGCGGTCTTCCGCGCGCTCGCGCCCTTCGCGGCGACGACGGCGGTGGCGCGTCCCTACGCGATCGCGACGACCGTGCAGACCGTCGAGGCCCTCCGCGCACTCGGCCTGGCCGACGCTGCGAACGCGGGCGTGTACGTCGACGCTGCCCTCGCGCTGACGGTGCCGTGGCGCCCCGAGCGCGACCTCGCACGCACGCTCGACGCGGCCCGCGCCGACAGCGGACGCTGACCTCGATCACACGTCGCGAGCGGCTCTCGCGCGACGTCGCTCGGCCTCGACGATGGGCTGCATGGTCTTGTGGGCCTCGGCCTCGTCGATGACGATGAGCTCCTCGAGGCGCGTGCGCTCCGACGACACGTCGAGGAACCAACGGATCGCATCGCCCGGCAGCACGCGGTTGTGATTGCGCCCCGGGAGCGCGAGCACGAGGTTGCGAAGTCGAAGCCCTTCGGCCACGTCGAAGACCCGCGCGGTGACCTGTTGAAAGCGCGCGACATCGAAGGGCTCGCGCGCGCCACAACCGACGAGGAGCAGCTTGTCGAAGGGCAGGCGCGGCCGCGGCGGAACGAGCGTCACCTCACCGAGCGAGCCCGTCACACGACCGCTCTGCAGGAGCCGTGAGAGGCGTCCGCAGAGGCGCCAGTCGCAGAGGCCGGCGGCGCCGCGGAGGGGCCGTTCGTCTTCGAAGAAGGGCAGCACCACGGCCTCGTAACGGAGGCCGTCGATGCGCGAGAGATCGAGGGGAACGAAGCGGACGTCCATGCGCAGCGCGCGGCGACGCTACAGCTTCTTGTGGGCGCGGGCGATGCGGTCGAGCAGGCCGTTCACGAAGGCGTAGGCGCCCTCGGCGCCGTACTCGCGCGCGAGCTCGACGGCCTCGTCGATGGCCACCTGCGGAGGCACCTCGGTGCCATGCACGATCTCCCAGGTGGCGATGCGAAGGAGGTTGCGATCGACGCGGGCCATGCGCTCCAGACGCCAGTTGGGAGAGGCCGTGCGGATGGCCTCGTCGAGGCTCGCGCGGTGGGCGACGACGCCGCGCACGATGGTGTCGCCGTACGATCGACCGGCGGCGGGACCTTCGAGGTTGTTCCAGTACGCGGTGATGGCGCGCTCGCCCTCGTACGAACCCGCGTCGGGCAGGCAGTCGAGGCCGTAGAGCATCTGCAGCGCGGCTTCGCGGGCCTGACGGCGCGGCCCGGGCTCGCTGTTCGACGGCGGCGCCGAGGGGCGCACGGAGCGGCGCTCAGAGGCCATGTCGCTGCAGCGCCTTCTGGAGGGAGATCATCTCGATGGCGCCCATCGCCGCGTCCCAGCCCTTGTTGCCGGCCTTGGTGCCCGCGCGCTCGATGGCCTGCTCGATGTTGTCGGTGGTGATCACCCCGAACGACACGGGCACACCCGTTTCGAGCGAGATCGACGCGAGGCCCTTGCTCACCTCGGCGGCCACGTAGTCGAAGTGCGGCGTGCTCCCGCGGATCACGGCGCCCACGGCCACGATCGCGTCGAAGCGCTTGCTCTGCGCGAGCGTGCGGCACACGAGCGGGAGCTCCCACGCGCCGGGGGCGCGCACGACGGTGGCCTCGACGGCGCCGTGACGGCGCAGGCAGTCGAGGGCGCCGTCCACGAGACGGTCGACGATGAAGTGGTTGAAGCGGCTTGCGAGCACGGCGACGCGCGCGCCGGTGGCCACCAGGTCGCCCTCGATCACGCTCGTACGAAAGGCCTCGTCGGTCATGGCGCGGGCTTGTAGTCCCGGCGCCCGCGAAAGGCAACGGCTACGACCGCGCGCCGCGCGATGCCGTGGAGCCCGACACGTCGACCATGTCGACCACCTCGAGGCCGTAGCCCGCGAGGCCCACGAGACGGCGCGGGTTGCTCGTCACGAGGCGGATCTTCTGGAGCCCGAGGTCCATGAGGATCTGCGCGCCGAGGCCGTGCTCACGCTGCGCGGGAGAGCCCTGCGACACGAGGTCGTGGGCCGTGCGACGCGCCTCGCCTGCGAGCGCCCGCAGGTCGTCGAGCAGGTCGGTCTGCTGCGGCGGGAAGTACACCACCACGCCGCGTCCATCGGCCTCCATGCGGCGCATCGCTTCGAAGAGGTACGGACCGCCGCCCACCGCGGGGCGTCCGTCGAGCGTGTGCGACGGCGCGAAGAGATCACCGAACACCGAGCCCGGATGCATGCGCACGAGCGTCGGGGTCTGCGCGTCGGCCTCGCCCAACGCGAGCGCGAGAAACTGCCGCTGCGACGTCGTCGATTCGTAGACGTGCGCGCTCCACTCGGCGGCGAAGCCCGCGGGCACGAAGCGCGCGGAGCTCACGCGACGCACGAGGCGGTCGGTCTTGAGCCGGTAGTGGATGAGGTCTTCGATGGTGACGACGGGCGTGTCGTGCTCGGCGGCGAAGCGCTCGAGGTCGGGCATGCGCGCCATCGAGCCGTCGTCGTTCATGATCTCGCAGATCACGCCCGAGGGATGGAGCCCCGCGAGCCGCGCGAGGTCGACGCTCCCTTCGGTCTGCCCCGTGCGCTGCAGCACGCCACCGGGCCGCGCACGCAGCGGAAACACGTGCCCCGGCGACACGAGGTCCTCGGGCTTCGTGTCGGGCGCGACGGCGACGCGCACCGTGTGGGCGCGATCGGCCGCGGAGATGCCCGTGCTCACGCCCTCGCGCGCCTCGATGCTCACGGTGAAGGCCGTGCCGAGCGAGGCGCGGTTCTTCTCGACCATCATGGGCAGGTTGAGCTGGTCGATGGTCTCGCCGGTGAGCGCGAGGCAGATGAGCCCGCGCGCGTGCTTCGCCATGAAGTTGATCGCCTCGGGCGTGACCTTCTCCGCGGCCAGCACGAGGTCGCCCTCGTTCTCGCGGTCCTCGTCGTCGGTGAGGATCACCATGCGGCCCGCGCGGATGTACTCGATCGCGCGGCGTGCCCGTTCTTCAGCGGTTCCTTCGAGCGCCATTGCGTGCGTCCCTTCAGCCTTCGTTCACATACCCGTGGCGCGCGAGCATCTCGAGCGTCACGCCCGATCCCGCCGCCGGGGCGCGGCCTGCGCCGCCTTCCAACAGCCGCGCGACGTAGCGCGCGATCACGTCCACTTCGAGGTTCACCGACGAGCCCGCCTTGCGGTCGCCGAGCGCGGTCGCGTCCTGCGTGAACGGCACCAGCATCACCTCGAAGCCCTTCGGATGCAGCCGGTTCACCGTGAGGCTCACGCCGTCGATGGTGATCGATCCCTTCTCCGCTACGAAGCGCAGCACCTCGTCGCCGCACTCGAAGCGCACGCGCTCCGCCGTGCCCACCTTCACGCGCTCGGCCACGCGGCCCACGCCGTCGACGTGCCCCGCCACGATGTGTCCGCCGAAGCGATCGCCCATCGCGAGGGCCCGCTCGAGGTTCACCCGCGCGCCCACGGGCACCGCGCCGAGCGTCGTGCGGGCGAGCGTCTCGGCGCTCGCGCTCGCGGTGAACGCGCCGTCGAGAATGGTCGCCACCGTGAGGCACACGCCATTGACCGCGATGCTCTCGCCGAGCTCCAGCCGCTCGTACGGACACGCCACCGTGAGCGTCGCCGAGGGCCCCGCCGACACGCGCGAGCGCAGCGTCCCGACCGCCGTGATGATCCCCGTGAACACGTCTAGAGTTCTCCTTCGAGGCGCAGGTCTTCGCCGATCCGTTCGACGCGAAGGTCACGCAACCGTCGCGCGTCGGCGATGCGCGCGACCCCCGCTCCGCCCACCGCCGTCGGAGCCGCGCCGCCGAACAACAACGGCGCCAGGTACCACACCACGCGGTCGCCGAGTCCGCGGTCGATCCATGCGCCGTGCAGCGCGCCGCCGCCTTCGCACATCGCACGCACCACGCCCCGCGCGGCCAACGCAGACAGCGCCGCACGCAGGTCGACGCGACCCGCCACGGAGGGGAGCTCCACCACCTCGACGCCCCTCGCGCGGAGCGCCGCTGCGCGCCCCGCGTCGCATCCCTCGACGGTGAGCACGCACACGGGAACGTCACGCGCCGTCGTCGCGAGCTTCGAGTCCACGGGCATGGCGAGCGCGCTGTCGATCACCACCCGCAACGGCTGTCGCGCTGCGCCCACGTCGCGCGCGGTGAGCTCGGGGTCGTCGGCGAGCACGGTGCGACTGCCCACGATCACGGCGTCGCACGCGGCGCGGAGGTGGTGCACGTCGCGTCGCGCATCTGGGCCGGTGATCCAGCGGCTCTCACCCGCACGCGTCGCGATGCGTCCGTCGAGCGTGGTGGCGACCTTGAGCGTGAGGTGCGCGCGCTGTTGCGTGATGAAGGTCACCCACGGTGCGAGCAGTCGATCGGCCTCGCGCTGCGCCTCGTGGTCGAAGCCCTGCGACACCCACACGCCGGCAGCACGGAGCGCATCGGCGCCGCGGCCGGTGACCTTCGGGTTCGGGTCGGCGACGGCGTACACGACGCGCGAGACGCCTGCGCGGAGCAGCGCACCCGTGCAGGGCGGCGTGCGGCCGTGGTGGTTGCAGGGCTCCAGCGTCACGAACACCGTGGCGCCGCGCGCCCGATCGCCAGCGACGCGGAGCGCCTCGACCTCGGCGTGTGCGTCGCCAGCGCGCGCGTGAAAGCCCTCGCCCACGATCACCCCATCGCGAACGACGACCGCGCCCACGTGGGGATTGGGAGACGGAGCGCCGAGTCGTGCGCACGCAACCGCCCGCGCCATCGCGGAACGATCGACCTCGGTGAACGCGACCTCGTCGCTGTGAGACACAACGCACTCCAGCGCCCGGCGTTCGGAGAGCATGCGCGGTGTAGCGCGGTACCCCGTTCGGGCGGCGCGGACTCTAGAGGCACTCCGCAGACCTTGCCAAGCATCGGTGCGTCTGTGCGCTCCCAACGGTCACCGCACCGTTGTGAGCGGTCGCTGCGACGTCCCTTCGCATCGCCGTGCGGTGAAGAACCCTCTCTGCCGCGCCGTTGCGCTGCGGGCGAGGGGAACGGTAGTGTCGCCGAACCCTTCGAGGGCGACGAGGAGCTGAGAACGTCGTGAGCGAGATCACACAGGCATCCAACGGAAGCGAGTCGCGGCAGCCGACCGCCCTGTCCGACGAGGAGTTCGAACGCGCGTCGCTCGCGTTCCGTCCCTCGTGGGAGCTCGGGCTCGACGTCGCGCGCGGTGCGTCTCCACGCGCCGTGGCTGCGCCCGCGGTGGTGAAGGTCGAGGCCCCCGTCACGAAGCCCGCGGAGAACCCCGTCGCGAAGCCCGCGGTCGAGGCGCGTCCCGCGGCAGAGAAGGCCCCCGAGAAGCCCGCGCCGAAGCCCTTCGCGCCGCCTCCGGTGAACACCCGCGCGGTCGATGACGACGCCGAACTCGCCCCGCCCGTGAAGAAGAGCGGCGGCATGCTCTACGGCATCCTCGCGGCGGCTGCGGTGGTCGTCGCGATCGTCGGCTACGTCGCGTTCGGAGGCAGCCACGGAGAGTCGCCCGCACCCTCGGCGTCGACGACGCCCGCAGCCTCGCCGGAGCCCGCGCCCGCACCCCCCACGGCCTCGCCCGAGCCCGCGCCTGCCGTGGCTGCGCCGACGCCCGAGCCCGCGCCCGCCGTGGCTGCACCGGAGCCTCCG
>CAMFHP010000155.1 GCA_945952225.1 uncultured Myxococcaceae bacterium | reverse complement strand
TCCCGGGATCGGTTGCCGAGCACCACCGCCGTCGCCAGACCGGTCCCGGGATCGGGGGGTGTCTCGGGGCTCCACCGCCTCGGCGCTTCGTGTATAGACCCGCGCGCCCCCGGTGCTCCCTCCAGGCCCGCCACTTCCGCCCGCCGCGCAGCTCGCCGCGTGGATCTATGAGCCCGCGCGCTTCTTTCTCGCGTGCCAGCGGCGCTATGGCGACGTGTTCACCATGCGCCTCCCCGGTGCACCTCCGCGCGTGATGCTCGCGCGCCATGAGGACATCCGCGCGGTGTTCTCCGCCGACCCCGCGCGCCTCCACGCAGGCCCCGCCAACGCGCTCGTCGAACCCCTCGTGGGACCGCGCTCCGTGCTCCTGCTCGATGGCGCGGAGCACCTTCGCGAACGCCGCAGGCTCCTCGCCCTCTTCAACGCGCGCAGCGCCGTGGCCCACGGAGACACCATGCGCGCGCTCACCGACGCCATGGTCGACGCGTGGCCCGTCGGTGTGCCTTTCTCGCTCCGCGACGCAATGCAGTCGCTCACGCTGCGCATCATCGTCGCCACCCTCTTCGGTGCCACCGCGGGCCCCGAGGGAGACGCGCTCGTGCGCACGCTCGAAGGGCTCCTCGACCTCGCGCAACGCCCGCTGCTCCTCGTGCCCGCGCTGCGTCGCGACCTCGGCGCGCTCACGCCGTGGAAGGCCTTTCGCGCGCACCTCGACGCCCTCGACGCGCTCCTCGCGCCGCGCTGTGAAGCCCGACGGCGCGCCCTCGACGCATCGCCCGACGACGCCGACGACGTGCTCGCGCAGCTCGTGGGCGCCACCGAGGCCGACGGACGTCGACGCAGCGACCGCGACGTGCGCGACGAGCTCGTGACGCTCCTCGTGGCGGGTCACGAGACCACGGCCAACGCCCTCGCGTGGACCTTCGCCCACGCCCTCGATCGACCCACGGTGTGCGAGCGCATCGTGCGGGAGGTGAACGAGGTCACCGGCGGCGCTCCCGTGCGCGCGTCGCACCTCGACGGGCTTACGTACACGGGCGCGGTCATCGCCGAAGCGATGCGTCTCGATCCCGTGCTCGCCCACGTCGGACGCCAGCTCACGGAGCCCTTCACCGTCGGCGCATGGACGCTCCCCGCGGGCGCGATGGTGGTGCCGTGCATCTGGCTCGCGCACCGTGACGCGCGGGTATTTCCCGAGCCCGAGCGCTTTGCGCCCGAGCGCTTTCTCGAAGGCCGAACGTCACCGCACGCGTACCTGCCCTTCGGCGGCGGCGCGCGGCGTTGCCTCGGAATGTCGTTCGCCCTTCAGGAGATGAAGATCGTGCTCGCCACGGTGCTGCGTCGCGCGTCGCTCGCGCGCGTGGCGCCGGGGCGTCCGCGGGTCACACGCCGGGGGGTCGTGTGGTCGCCCGCGGGAGGCGTCGCCGTGGTGCAGCGCCGACCGCCCCGTCCCCCTGCCGACGGTGGAGTCACATGAAGTATCGCTCGATGTTCCGCGCGGACCTCTTCGCGGGTCAGACCCTTCTCATCACCGGCGGCGGCAGCGGCATCGGCCGTTGTGTCGCCCACGAAGCCGCGAGCCTCGGCGCCCGCGTCGTGCTCGTGGGACGCAACCGCGAGCGCCTCGACACGGTCGCCGCCGAGATCACCGACGACGGAGGACTCGCCGAGGCGCGTCCCTGTGATGTGCGCGACGAGGCCGCGGTGGTCTCGCTGGTGGCCGACGTCGTGGCCGCGCACGGGCGCATTCACGGGCTCGTGAACAACGCGGGCGGGCAGTTTCAATCGCCCATCGAATCGATGTCGCAGAAGGGCTTCGAAGCCGTGCTGCGCACCAACCTCGTCGGCGGATTTGTCGTCGCGCGCGAGGTGTACCTCCGCTCGATGCGCGAGCACGGCGGCGCCATCGTGAACATGGCCGCCGACGTCTCGCGGGCCACGCCCTCGGTCGCACACTCGGGCGCCGCACGCGCGGCGATGATCCACTTCACCCGCACCGCGGCCGTCGAGTGGGCGCCCCACGGCGTGCGCGTGAACGCCGTCGCGCCAGGCTTCATCGCCACCGCCGCCCTCGCCCGCTACGGCGACCAGGCCCTCGACGCGGTGCTCGCGCCGCTCGTTCCGCTCGGACGACTCGGCACCGAGTCCGAGGTGAGCGCCGCGATCTGCTTTCTGCTCGGCGAAGGAGCCGCATACATCAGCGGCGCCACGCTCGCGATCGACGGCGCCATGCCCTCGGCGCACCCGCTGTTTCCGCCCGAAGCCCACGGACGCAGCGCGGCCTTCAAGGGCTTTCACCGCGGCCGCTGAGCGACCTCACCCGTCGCGCGAAGACCGCGCGCGGCGACCTCCGCGGAGCGTGCGCTCCACGCCGTTCAGCAGCACCCGCGTCAGCGTGCGCGCGCTCAACGGGAAGAGAAAGAACAGCCCGCGTCCGTGCTTCCACTGCGGGTTCGCGGCGGCGTAGTCGCGGTAGAGGCGCGCGCTGTCGGAGGGATCCTCGGGCGACGGCTCGCGCTCGACGTAGGGCACCGTGCGCATGGTGACCGTGCCCTCGTCGGCGTCGAAGCTCGCAGCGGAGACCTTCTCCGCGAGGTGCAGCAGCAGACGCTTCTCCCACGCGGGGAGCGACGGATCGCGGAGGGTGTAGAAGGGCGCGATCACGCGGCGAAAGGCGATGTAGCCCGGCGGGTACGTGCTCGCCGCGACCCACTTCGAACGCAGCGGGTGACGCACCACACACGCGAGGGTGATGGCCAGCGAGCCCAGCGGGAGCACGGGGTGTCCGCGGAGGTGCTTCGCGAGAAAGCCGTACTCGGGCAGGAGGCACAACAGCGGACGCCCTTCGAAGGTGAGCGGCACGCCGCGCTGGAGGAAGAAGCCCGCCACGCGTCCGTGATCGCGGAGGATCCACACCCAGCCGGGCCAGCGGAAGTCTGCGGAGAACGAATCCCAGTCGCGCTCGGGCGTGACCGTGGGCTTGAGGCGAACGTGCTCCAGACGGAAGCGCCAGAGCTCGCGGAGCTCGTCGTCGGAGATCGTGGCGGCGCGGCGAAACGTGGAGCGCAGCGAGGGCTTCATGGGCGCGGTGCGAGGGGCGAGAGTTCGAGCGGGAGTCCGTCGGCGGGGCGGAACCCCGGCGTCGGTCGCAGCGTGAGCGCGTAGCCCGGCGCGAGCCCGAAGCGCCAGCGCCGAACGACGTGGTGCAGCACCACACGGATCTGGAGCATCGCGAAGCGCATTCCGAGGCACGCGTGCGCGCCGCCGCCGAAGGGACGGTACGCGTGACGGTGCCGACGATGCTCCGCGCGGGGCTCGGCGAAGCGCAGCGGATCGAAGCGATCGGGGTCGCTCCACACCGCGCGATGACGTTGCGCGAGGAGGATCGACGCGCGCACGGGCACCCCCGCGGGCAGCGCCACACCGCCGATCACACAGGGCCGCAGCGTGGTGCGCGGCACCGACCCGACGGGCGGATGGAGACGCAGCGACTCCTGCGCGACGAGCTCTCCCGAAGGGCTTTCGTGCATGCGATCCCAGGGCAGCACCTCGCCGAGCGCGAGGGCCTCGTCGCGCACGCGGGACTGCCACGCGGGGTCGCGCGCGAGCTGGTACGCGGTCATCACGAGCGAGCCCGCGGTGGTGTCGTGGGCGGCCATCCAGAGAAAGAGCGTGTGGTCGATCACCTCGTCGTCGGTGAAGCGTCGGCCGTGCTCGTCGGCGGCTTCGCAGAGGCGTCCGAAGAGGTCGGGCGTGGGCGATGCGCGACGCGCGGCCACCCGCGGTCGGAGGTACGCCACGAGGCGCTCACGGGCCTCGATCGCGCGACGGAGGGCTGTGCCCGGCGCCGCCACGGGGAGCACCGCGGCCACACCGGCCGCGAGGGTTTCGAAGTCGTGCGTGAGGGCGTCGAGTTCGGGGCCGAGCTCCGCGCCGAGAAAGAGCGCGCCCGCGAGGTCGAGCGTGAGCCGACGGAACCCGTCGACGGCGGAGACCCTTCCGCGTCGGGGCCACGCGTCGAGCGAGGCGGGGAGGCGCTCGTTCATCACGCGCACGTGCTCGCGCAACGCGGCGGGCGCGAAGGCCGACTGCATCACCGCGCGGTGGTGCCGGTGATCGTCGTGGTCGCGGAGGAGCAATCCGCCGGGGAGCAGACGCCCGAAGAAGGGTCGCCATCCCGCGGCGGTCGAGAGCGCGCCGCCCTCGTCGGCGAAGAGGTCTCCGATCGCGTCGGGGTGCGCGAACACCACGGGATGTGACGTGCCGAGGTGGTGCACGAACACGTCGCCGAGCTCGCGCTGAAGTCTCTGCGGGAGTCCGATGGGGTCGCGCATCCACGCGAGCGAGTGGCCCACGAGGGGCAGTCCGCGGGTGCGCGGGAGGTCTTCGTAGCGCGTGGGATTCACGGCGTCGGCCCCACGGGCGCGTCGGCGTCGGCGGTCATCGCGGCGACGGCGGCGGACATGGCCGCGGTGAGCTTCGCGAGGGTCGAAGGCTCGAAGCGCGAGAGGCGATAGCGCGCCACCGCGAAGACCACGCCGGGCAGCGGAAACACCTGCAACAGAAGGTCGTGCGACGACCACATCGCCACGTCGAGCGCGAGGTCGGCGACGGGCGTCGCGCGGAGGCCCGGGAGTTCGAGCGCGGTCTCGAAGCGGTTGATGTTCAGCACGATGCGACGCGTCGGCGGATCGACCGCGGGGATGTACAGCATGCGCCACGGCGCGTCGTCGCGGAGGAACGCATCGGCCCGCGCGAGGGCCTCGGCCCAGGTGTCGCTCGCATCGAGCGTGACGTGCCACGCGTCGCCCCACGCGAGGCATCCCGCGATGGCGCGCGCCTCGTCGTCACGGCGTCCGCTGCGAATGAGCGTGAGGCCCACGTCGTCGCGCTGCGAGACCGCGCGGAGCCCTGCGGCCATGGCCACGAGGTAGGGCGCGGCGCGCGAGACGTGACGGGCCCGTGCGAGCGCATCGAGCGCGTCGGGATCGCCGAGCACGAAGGGCACACGTCCGCCCGCGGGGTCGTCGGTGTCGGGGCGCGTGGGGTCCGCGGGGAGCGAGAATCCCGCGGGTGGTTGGAGCGTGTGCCACGGCGGCGGCGCGTCGCGCAGCGGTGCGAGGCGCGCGTCGAGGGCCGTGACATGGGCGCGCGGTTGCGGCGGCGGCGGGAGCTCGGGGTCTTCACCGCGGCGGAGCGAGAGGTACGTCGCGAGAATCTCGCCGAGGATCACCGCGAAGGCGATGCCGTCGAAGGCCACGTGGTCGGCCTTGTAGAGCATCCACCAGCGGCCCGGCGCGAGGGTGTAGAGCGTGGGCACGAGCAGCGGCGCGCGGGCGCGGTCAAAGGGCGTGCGCAGGGCCTCGGCGGCGCGGGCGCGGGCGATGGACTCGGCGGCGTCGCCGTGGTGCGAGAGGTCTTCGCACACGAGGCCGAAGTGGGAACGGGCTTCGACGGTGCGCGTCCAGACGCCCTGCGCGTCGCGGGTGAAGCCCGTGCGAAAGGTCTCGTGGCGCTCGCCCACGCGGCGGTAGCACTCGGCGAGGGTGGGCACGTCGAGCTCGCCGGTGAGCTCGTGGACGAACACCAGGTTGTGGGTCCATCCGTCGCGCGTGCCGGCGTCGAGGAGGTCGGCCTCGTTGAAGCTCACGGGCCCCCGAAAGGCGATGTCGCTCATCGCGCGCGACGCTATCACCCGCGCCTCCCGCGGTGAGCCCCGTCGATCGTCGCCCGTCGCCGCGCCGCGGCGCCCGCGCCACAAGCCCTCGCATGGAGCCCTCGAAACGGCGCGCACTTCTCTGCACTGCACGCTTCGCGCAGACGCCGGGCTTCTCTACACTCCCGGGCCCTATGCGGCTCTCCTGTGTTGCGCTCCTTCCGCTGACGCTTCTCGCGTGCAGCGGCACGTCTACGTCGACCGACGCGGGCACCACGACCGACGCGCGCGCCGACGCGCCCGCCGACGGAACGCCCGCGACGTGCAGCGACGAAGGACCGCCGCAGGAGTCGCTCTACCCCGCAGAGATCTTCGTGCGTCCGGGCACGAGCACCGACGTGGACCTTCGCACCGCCACGGACCGATGCACGCCCTTCACGGCGATGGCCACGTCGAGCGCGCCGATGGTCGCGAGCACCGACGCGACGACGTACCGCATCGGCACCGACCAGGCGCACACGCGCGTGGTGGTGCGCGCGGGTTCGATGGCGGGCGACGCCGAGGTGCGCGTGGGCAACGCCGTGCTGCGCGTGCACGTGATGGCCGACACGCTCCCCGCGTGCCCGACAGACACCGCCGCGGTGATGGGCACACTTCGCGCGGGACAGACCGTGCGCGGCGCCACGGGAACGCCCCTCGCGCTCGCGAGTGTGGGTGCGCCGATGCAGGCCACGGCGACGGAGGTTCCGCCCACGGAGGTCACCGTGCGCTGCGCCGCGGATCAGGTGCCCACGGGCTACACCGCGGTGGGGCCTGCGGTGCGCTTCGATCCGGGCGTGTTGCGCGCGGGGCGAGAGATTCCCTTCACCGTGCCCATCAACCCGGCGCGCGTGCCCGTGGGCTACGAGATGCAGGTGGAGGTGTCGTACTCGGGACCGGCCTTCCGCACGCCGCGCATCGTGCCCGTGGCCGACCTGCACCTCACGAACAACGGCAACGCGCTCACGTTCCGCGCGCCGCGTCTCGGCACCTGGCAGGCCGTGGTGCGCGCGGACCTCGGGCAGCGCCGCACGCGTCGACGCTTCACCTACCACGGCATCGTGGGCTTCTCGATGGGCGCCGCGGGCACGGGCACCATCGGCACGCGCAACCTCGATCGCTTCGACTTCGTCGCGCCCCTCGGCGGTCCCATCGACTGGAACTACCAGGGCCATTACATCCACGATTTTCACGTCGCGGGCTTCTGCACCGCGGCCGAGCGCGCGGCGGATCCGACGGGTTGCGCGCGGGGCTCCTCCGTCGACCGCACGCCGCAGGTCTACGACATCCTCGAACGCCGCCAGCACTTCGAGGAGTGGTTCTATCCCGACGGCTGGGACGGTCAGGGCGGGAGCTTCAGCCGCGAGTCGTACACGCAGATCTTCCGTGACCTGACGCGCATGTTCGGCAACGCGGTGATGCCCTCGGGCGCCACGGGCGTGCTTCCGCGCGGCGTGCCCGACGGCGAGCTCGTTCGCTCGAACGCGCAGCGGTGCAGCACGCCGGTGGTCATCAACGGCTACTACGACGCGCGCTACAACCCCGACGGCTCGCTGCCCGTGATCACCTTCTGCGACGGCACCAACGTCGCGGGTCACATCGGCCGCTGGGATGGCGGCGTCGGTGATTTTCCGATGGAGATCACCCTCGCCGTCGACGTGAACCGCAACGGCCGCCGCGATGCGGGTGAGCCCGTGCTCCACCAGCAGAACGAGCCCTTCCGCGACGTGGGCACCGACGGTCGTCCGTCGACGATGGAGACGGGCTACGACGCGATGGCGAACCTCGACCCCGCGGGCGACGACTACGACCGTCAGTTCAACCCCGGCGGCACCGAAGGCAACTGGCTCCGCGAAGAGGGAGAGCCCTACGACGACCTCGGCGTCGACGGCGTGCGCTGCCCCTCGGCGGGCGCGTGCATGTACGACCTCGGCGAGGGCAACGGGCGCTACGACACCACCACCGGCGCGCAGCGCTTTCTCGACGTGAACCCGCGCAACGTCGTGGCCCGCGCGCCCGCGGCCTCGCTCGACCGCACGGAGTTCTGGATCGACGGCGGCGTGCGCGACCTCTTTCTCTTCGGCGTCGTGGCGAACCACTTCGCGGGCGCCTTCGCGCAGCGCGGATATCCGCTGCACTACTTCAACAACTTCGCGTCGATCGGCGCGGGTCGTGTGCCCGAAGAAGACTTCCCGTTCATGAGCATCGACTGGGCGCACCTGCCCTCGCACGTGATGCTCCGCTACGGCGACCTCGACGCGCCGGAGCAGGCCCTCGTGAACGGCGACGGCGGCCACGTGGGCACGCCCGCGCAGATCACCAACCGGCTCTACAGCGCGCTCTGGTGGATGGCCGCGCGCTGGCCCGGCGGCGACCGTGCGGTGGCGCCCTTCCAGTTCAACCGCGACGACGCGGGACGCTGCGCGAACGGCTACGCGTGCACGTTCGACTTCACGTCGGAGCGCGCGCGTCGCACGGGCCCCGTGAGCGTGTACCTCCCGCCGGGCTACCACGACCCCGCCAACGCGGGCGTGCGCTACCCGGTGGTCTTCGTGCTCCACGGCTACGGCATGGATCCGCAGGGCCTTCTCCCCACGGGCTTTCTCATCGGCAACTACATGGTCGCGCCGCAGTACCCCGAGTGGCAGCGCCCGCAGAAGTTCATCATGGTGTTCCCCGACGGTCGTTGCCGCGAGGGCGACGGCTGCCTGCGCGGAACGTTCTATACCGACTCGCCGGTGGGCAACGCGCAGATGGAGTCGTACTTCCTCGACCTCTACGACTTCGTCGATCGCACCTACCGCGTGAAGTCTCCCGAAGAGGTCGAGGTGGTGCGATGAGAGCGGTCTGGATCACGAAGCCCGGACCGTCGAGCGTGCTCGAAGTCCGCGAGACCCCGACGCCCGAGCCCGGTCCCGGCGAGGTGCGCGTGAAGGTCGCCGCCGCGGGGCTCAACTTCGCCGAGGTGAGCGCGCGCAAGGGCATGTACCCCGACGCGCCGCCCACGCCGTGCATCGTCGGCTACGAGGCCGCGGGCGTGGTCGAGAAGCTCGGCGAGGGCGTGCGCGAACCCGCCGTGGGCACGCGCGTGATGGCGCTCATCCGCTTTGGCGCGCACGCCGACCACGTGGTGATCCCCGCGTCGCAGGCCATGCCCATCCCCGACGCGATGGGCTTCGAAGAGGCCGCGGCGATCCCCGTGAACTACCTCACGGCGTATCACATCCTCTTTCGCATCGCGCCGCTGCGACCGAAGCAGCGCGTGCTGATCCACATGGCGGCGGGGGGCGTGGGCACGGCGGCGCTGCAGCTCTGCCGCACGGTGCCCGACGTGGTGACCTTTGGCACCGCGAGCGCTTCGAAGCACGACCACCTGCGCGCGCAGGGATGCACCCATCCCATCGACTACCGCAGCATCGACTACGAGAACGAGGTCCGTCGGCTCACCGACGGGCGCGGCGTCGACCTCGTGCTCGACCCGCTGGGCGGAAGGGATTTTCGCAAGGGCTACCGCCTCCTGCGCTCCGCGGGACACCTCGTCTGCTACGGCTTTGCGAACGGCCAGGGCCCCGGCGGACGCACGCCGCTCAAGCTCGTGGGCGCCCTCGCGCAGACGCCGCTCTACCATCCGCTCTCGCTCATGGGCGACAACCGCGCGGTGGCGGGCGTGAACCTCGGGCACCTCTGGCACGAGCAGGAGATGCTCCTCGAAGAGCTCGCGGCCATCGTGAAGCTCTGGGAGGCGGGCGCCGTGAAGCCCGTGATCGACGGCGTGTACGACTTCGCCCACGCGGCCGAGGCGCACGAGCGCATCGAGTACGGACGCAACGTCGGCAAGGTGATCCTCAAGCCGTGACCCTCGCGCGCCGCGCGTTCGCCGGGCTGCGCCTCTCCGATGCGCGCGACGGTGTGTGCCTCGCGGCGCTCGCGCCCGAGGGGCCTGCGATGCGCGCGGGCCTCGTCGTGGGCGATGTGCTCCGCGCGCTCGATGGTGTGGCGTGCTCCACCTCCGCGGCGGTGAGCGCGCAGCTCGCTTCGAAGCGCGCGGGCGACACCGTGCGCGTCGAGACCACACGCGGGGCAATGACCGTGGAGATGAGTGCGCGTCCCGTGGAGCGTTACGAGGGCCTCGCGGTGCGTCTCGGCGAGGCGACAGGGCCCGCGGGTCGAGTGCGCACGATCGCGGTGTCGCCCGAGGGAGATGGGCCGTTCCCCGCGATGTTCTTCGCGCAGGGACACGGCCTCGCGACGATCGAGCGCGCGGCGTCGTCGCCCGCGAACGACGCGCTGCGGGGCATGGTCGACGCGCTCGCACGTCGGGGCTACTGCGTGGTGCGCACGGACCTTCGCGGCGTGGGCGACAGCGAGGGAGACGCGTCGGCGATCGGGTGGCGCGACGAGCGCGACGACCTGCGCGCGGGCCTCGAAGCGACCCGCGCGATGGCCCACGTCGATGCGTCGCGGGTGACCGTGCTCGGACACAGCACCGGAGCGCTCCATGCGCCGTGGTTTGCGGGCGCGCGATGCGCGGTGTTGTGGGGAACGGGCGTCGATCCGTGGCCCGCGTACCTCGTGGATCAGACGGCGCGCGTGGTGGCGCTCGGCGGATACGACGCGGCGATGGTCGGGGCCATGCGCTCGCTCGTCGACGCGGTGTTCGCGCGCGGTGAGTCGGTCGAGGCGTGGAGCGCACACGAGGTGGAGCACGCGCGCTTCGCCGACGCGCTGGGCCTCGACGCAGCGGGCATGAGCGGGCGCACGATGGCGTACTGGCGCGCGCTGGCCGACGAGGATCCCGCGGAGGCGCTGCGACGCGCGACGATGGACGTGCACGCGCGATGGGGGAGCGCCGACTGGCTCTCGACGCGACGCGAGCACGAGGAGGCCGCGCGCCTCGCGAACGGGACCTTCGCCGAGGTGCCCGGTGCGGACCACGCGTTCTTCGCGCACGCCACGGCGCTCGATTCGTTTCGCGCGGGGTGGCGGGGAGAATTCGCGCAGGCCGCGGCCGACGCGGTGGACGCGGCTGCGACGGCGAGCGGCGCGGGAGCATCGCAGCACCCGAGATGAGCGAACGGGCGATGGTGTGGTTCCGGCGCGACCTGCGCGTGCACGACAACCTGGCGCTGCACGAGGCGTCGGAGCGCGCGACCGATGGGATCGTGGCCGTGTGGGTGGTGAACCCCGACGCGTGGCGCCGTCACGACGACGGCCCCGCCAAGGTCGACTTCTGGCTCCGCAACCTCCGCTGCCTCGCCGACGCGCTCGCCGCGCGGAACATCCCGCTGCGCGTGATCCGTGTGGCGCGCATGGAAGACGAAGCCGACGCCGTCGTGCGCGAGGCCGCGGCGTGCGGGTGTCACGCGCTGTACTTCAACCGCGAGTACGAGATCGACGAGCTGCGCCGCGACCGCGACGTGGTCGAGCGATGCGCATCCGCAGGGCTCCGCGTGCACCACCACGACGACCGTGTGGCCGTCGCGCCGGGTCGTGTGCTCACGGGTTCGAAGACGCCGTACACGGTGTTCACGCCCTTTCGGCGCGCCTGGTACGCGGCGCTGCGCGAGCGCGGATGGCAGACCGTGCCTGCGCCGAAGCCCCAGCCCCGCATCGACGTGAAGGCCACGGAAATTCCCGCGGAGGTCGAGGGCTTCACGAGTCCGCTCGATGCGTCGCTCTGGCCTGCGGGCGAAGACTTCGCGCAGCGGCGTCTCGCGCACTTCGCCGAGGCCACGGTGCGCCGCTACGAGACCACGCGCGACGTGCCCGCGATCGACGGAACGAGCGCGCTCTCGCCCTACCTCGCGGCGGGCGTGGTGTCGGTGCGCCAGTGCATCACCGCGGCGGTCGCGCAGAACGACGGCGCGCCCGACGTGGGCAACGAGGGCGTGGTGACGTGGGTGTCGGAGCTCGCCTGGCGCGACTTCTACCAGCACGTGATGGTGGCCTTTCCGCGCGTGTGCATGTACCGCGCGTTCAAGCGTGAGACCGAGCGCGTGCCGTGGCGCACGGCCCCCGCGGAGCTCGCGCGATGGAGCGAGGGGCAGACGGGCTTTCCCCTCGTCGACGCGGCGATGCGTCAGCTCGTGAAGACGGGCTGGATGCACAACCGACTGCGCATGCTGACGGCGATGTTCCTCACGAAGGACCTGCTCCTCGACTGGCGCGCGGGCGAGCGCTTCTTCATGCACCACCTCGTCGACGGCGACCTCGGCGCGAACAACGGCGGCTGGCAGTGGTCGGCCTCGACGGGCACCGACGCGCAACCGTACTTCCGCGTGTTCAACCCCTACGCCCAGTCGAAGCGCTTCGACCCCGACGGAACGTTCATCCGTCGCTTCGTCCCCGAGCTTCAGAGCGTCTCGACGACGGCGCTCCACGACCCCGCGAAGCTCAGCGTCGAGGTGCGCCGTCGCGTGGGCTACGCGCTCCCGATGGTCGACCACAACGCCGCCCGCGTGCGCGCGATCACGGCCTTCAAGGGCCTCTCGACGGCAGAGCCCGCGTAGAAGAACTCCCGCCGCGTGACGCTTGACACGCACCGCGGAGTGCCGCGCAATCCGCGTCCCCATGAGCATGAAATCCGCTGCCGAGATGGTCGCCCGCGAGTCGCACACGCAGGGCCTCGCCGTGCGCCCCGACGTGCTGACCACGCGCTTCGCCGCGCGCGTCGCCGAGGTCGATCCCGATCGCGCGGTGCTGGTGCTCAAGGCCGCGTGCGAGATCCTGCTGCGGCGCATGCGCGAGCTGCACCCGTCGGCCACGCTGCGCATGACGGCCCTCGACGTGGGCCGCGACGCGACGGCCAAATCGCGCGACGAGCTCTCGACCCGCGTCGACGCCGAGATCGACGTCGCGCTCACCCCCGACATGGACTGGTGGAACCGCGCGCAGCTCTCCGCCGCAGTGAGCGTGCTGGCGCGCACGCTCTCGGGTGAGGCGCGCAAGCAGAAGCCCGTGATCGAGGTGATCTTTCAGCAGCCCGTGGCGTTGCTCCGTGAGCCCGAGCGCCACCGCACCGAGGTGCTGCGTCGCTGGGTGACCCGCGCGAAGGAGCTCGCCACGCTCGCGCAGAGCGAGGGCGCGCCGCTCGCGGTGGCGGGATGTGATCCGCCGGGCGATGTGCAGCAGACGCCGGTGTCGGTGGACGAGGTGCGCCTCTCGCTCCATGTGGGCGGACGCATCGACGTGGTGCCGCGCGGCGCGTGACCGGAGCGGGTCAGCGGGGGCCCGTGAGCGCGAAGCGGCGCGGGCTCGCAGCGGTGGCGGCGAGGGCGTAGTCCCACGAGGTCATCCACGCGCGGAGGGCGGGGGCGATGGGCGCGCAGAGGAGCGGCGCGTTCCACTGGAAGGGAGCGCCGTCGCGGGAGAGCTCACCGCGCGCGATGGCCCACGAGGCGTCGAGGCGAGAGCGTCCCGCGGTGGCCCTGCGCATCGCGAGGAGCGCGCCCTCGTCACGCGGATCGAGCCCGCGGAACCACGGGTGGTACATCCACGCGAGGTGGTAGTGCGCGGGCACGGCGAGCACCGCGGCGAAGCCCATGTGCGCGGCGCCGGCGAGGGCCATGTCGATCACCCGTCGCACGAGCCCGAGGCCCGGACGGTGCTGCCCCGGCAGCGCGGGCGTCGCCGTCGCGTCGGGGTCTTCGATGGCGAGCCACGCGATGGAGATCACCTCGGCGCCCGCTTCGAAGCGCACGGGACCGAGCGTTTCCACCCGACGGCGTGAGGCGGTCATCTCGCCGATGCGCCGCGACGGGTCGCGGTCGTAGAGGCGCAGCGTGTGTTCGAAGGGGTCGTCGAGGTCGAAGGCCACGCGCACGTCGGTGAGCCCGTGCGCGGCGAGGGCTTCGAGGAGACCGTGGGCGCGCAGCGTCGCGAGCATCCCCTCGGGGCTGTACACGCCGAGGAAGCGCGGCGTTCCCCGTGTGGCGGGCGAGCCGATGTCGAGGTCGCGGGCGTCGAGGGTGTCGTTGGCGCCGCCGCGGTCGAGGGCGTCGAGCGACGCGGCCCTGCGGAGGCTCTCGGCGCGCGGCGCGTGCAGCGGAAAGCGCGCGCGGTACCACAGCGCGTTCACCGGTGCTTCGAGCGTCGACGGGAGTTCTGCGGGGAGCGCCACCGTGGTGCTCCCCATGGTGCCACCACGGCGCGAAGGCAACGGGCGATCACTCGTGGCGGATCGCCTGGTCGAAGAGCACGAGGCCCTCGGAGTTCGCCAACCACACACGGTTCTGCCCGTCGACGGCGATGTCGTTGAACTCGTCGGCGGTGAGCCCCTGCTCGCGTCCCACGCGCGAGAAGGCCTGGCCGTCGTAGCGCCACACACCGCGCGGACCAGCGCCCCAGAGGTTGCCGTTGCCGTCGACCGCGAGGGCGATGGCGCGCGGCACCGTGCTCGCGCCGTCGATCGCGAAGTTGAAGTGGTCCCCCGCCCACGCGCCGAGGCCCTCGGACGTCACGAAGAACACGCGGTTGTTGAGCGCCTTCACGAGGTCGCTCACGAGGTCGCCGTGGAGCCCCTCGGCCTCGCGGTACCGCTGCACCTGGCCGTTGCTCCCGATGCGCACGGCGCCTTCGAGGCCCGCGAGCCACGCGTTGCCGTCGCCGTCGAAGTCCACCGCGGTCACGTCGCTGGGCGCGCGCGCCGAGCCGTTCTCACCGCCCGTGGCAGGCACGTTTTCGTTGTACTGCACGGTCACGGGGCTGTCGGGGTCGAGCACCGCGACGCCGAGCTCGCGGGCGCCCTGCGTTCCACCGTTGGCCGGGAGCACGCGCACGCCCACCCAGAAGCGACCGCGCGAGTCGGCCGAGAGGAACTTCGCATCGACGAGTCCCGGCCCGTAGGTCTCGACGGGTCCGGCGAGTACGCGGCGCCAGCGGGTGCCTTCGAGGCGATACCCGCGAAGCACGTTCGAATCACCGACGCGCGCGATGGCGAGGCCCGTGGTGCCGCGCGACCAGAACATCAGCGGCCGCACCTGCGGGTCTTCTTCGAGCTCGACGCGCGTGAAGGTGCGCCCGTCGTAGCGCACGGCGCCGCCGTCTTCGCCCACGAGCCACACGTTGCCGCGGCCGTCGGTGGCGAGCGAGAGCGCGCGGCGCGACATCGCGAGGTCATGCGTGCGGTAGTCGACGGGCGAGAGCCCCTCGCGGCTCGCGATGCGGCTCACACCGAGGCCCGTGCGAATGGCGTAGGCATCGCGGCCCACGACGTCGATGCGGATCGTGTCGGAGGGCACACGTCCCGCGGGCGCCGCGAGGAGACCGAAGGTCGGCGCGTCGATCGTGGGACCGTTCTGCGGACGGTCCATCGGGAAGTTCGCCGCGGGAATCTCCCGCACACGGATCGGCGGCTGCGCGACCGGCGCGGCCCCCGCATCGCCCGCGGTCGCCACCGACGCGTCGGCATTCACCGACGCATCGCCCGTGGCCGCCGCAGGCGCCGTGGCCGTCGAGGCATCGCCCACCGACGCATCGGCGCGCGCCACCGACGCATCGCCCACGCCAGCATCCCCCGCCGGGGCACGCACCGGCGCGGCCGCGTTGGCAGGGCGCGCAGGGGCCGCAGGACGGGCCGGAGG
>CAMFHP010000154.1 GCA_945952225.1 uncultured Myxococcaceae bacterium | reverse complement strand
TGGGTGTTTCGCTCGCGCCCTGAGCGCGCGTTTCTCTCACGCACGGCCGCGTCGCGGTGGTGTACTCGCGCCCCGCCATGACCGACCGACTGGAACGCGCGAAGTCCCTGCTGCGAGACGTGCACGACTTTCCGAAGCCCGGGATCGTGTTCAAAGACATCACGCCGCTCCTCGGAGACGGCGACGCCTTCGTCGCCGTGCTCGACGACATCGCGGCGCGTTACGCACCGCGCGGGGTGCAGAAGATCCTCGGCATCGAGGCCCGCGGATTCATCTTCGGCGCGGCCCTCGCGGCGCGCATGGGCGTCGGCTTCGTGCCCGCGCGCAAGCCGAAGAAGCTCCCGTGGAAGACCGACCGCGCGGAGTACGCGCTGGAGTACGGCACCGACGCCATCGAGATCCACCAGCAGAGCTTCGCGCCCGGCGAGCGCGTGCTCCTCGTCGACGACGTGATCGCCACGGGCGGAACCGCCGCCGCCGCCCTCTCCCTCGTCGAGCGCCAGGGCGCCACCGCGGTGGGCGCAGCCTTCGTCATCGAGCTGGGCTTTCTCCAGGGCCGCGCGAAGCTGCCCGACGGCCTCGACGTGTACGCCGTGATGCGCTTCTGACCGCACGTCGCGCGGTCTCTTCCGTCCCGTTCTTCTCCCTCCGTTCGCGCCCCCATCGCATCCATGCACACCGTCCATGCTCCCGAGCTCGAACCCGCCGCGGCGTGGCTCGGCACCGACCGTCCCCTCTCGATCCGCGCGCTCCGCGGCCACGTCGTCCTCCTCGATTTCTGGACGTACTGCTGCATCAACTGCCAGCACGTGCTCCCGATCCTCGCGGACCTCGAACGGCGCTACGCCCGCGAGCCCGTGGTCGTCATCGGCGTGCACAGCGCGAAGTTCGCCACCGAGGGAGACCCCGCGCGCGTGGCCGACGCGATGGCCCGCCACGGCGTCACGCACCCCGTCGTCGTCGACGAGGCCATGGGCATCTGGGAGCGCTACGCCGTGCGCTCGTGGCCCACGCTCGTCGTGGTGCGCCCCGACGGACGCATCGCCGCCGTGGCCCCCGGCGAGCCCGATCCCGCCATGCTCGACGCCCTCGTCGCCGAGCTCCTCCGCGAGGCCCGCGCGAAGGGAACGCTCGCCCCCGCGCGCCTCGACCTCACGCACGGCGCCGCCGACGACGACCGCGCGTTGCGCTTTCCCGCAGGGCTCTCCGTGGCCCCCGACGGACGCGTCGCCCTCGCCGACGCGGGCCACCACCGCGTGCTCATCACCGACCGCGACGGACGTACCCTGTCCACCATCGGCGACGGCCTCGCGGGGCTCGTCGACGGCGACGCGGGCTTCGCGCGCTTCCGTTCGCCGCAGGGTGTGGCGTGGGACGGCGAGCTCGTGTGGGTGGCCGACACGGGCAACCACTGCGTGCGCGTGATCGACCTCGCCGAGGGAACGGTCACCCGCGTCGCAGGCACCGGACTCATGGGGGCCATGGTGGTGCGCGATCCCGTCGCGGCCCGCACCTGCGCGCTGCGCTCGCCGTGGAGCCTCTCCGTCGACGACGACGCGGTGATCGTCTCCATGGCCGGCGCGCACCAGCTCTGGCGCTACGACCGCCACGAGGGAACCATCGGTCCGTGGTCGGGCAGCGGACGCGAGGCGCTCCTCGACGGCTCGCACACGGGCGCGGCCTACGCGCAGCCCTCGGGCATCGCGCGCCACGGCGACACGCTCTACGTCGCCGACAGCGAGACCTCGGCCCTCCGCGCGGTGGAACTCTCCACGGGCTCGGCGCACACGCTCGCGGGCGTCGGCCTCTTCGACTTCGGCCTCGCCGACGGACCGCGCGCCACGGCCCGCATGCAACACCCGCTCGATGTGACCGCCCTCGACGCGCACACCGTCGTCGTCGCCGACACGTACAACGACGCGCTCCGCGCCTTCGACCTGCGCACGCACACGCTCTCCACGCTCTACCGCGCCGACGGAGAGCGCTCGCTCCGCGACCCCGCGGGCCTCGCCGTGCGCGACGACGGAACGCTCCTCGTGGCCGACACGGGACACCACCGCGTCGTGCGGATCGACCGCGCGGGCGCGTGGCTCGGCGAGTTCGAAGTGCACGGTGCGCCGCGGCCCCGCTTCGACGAGGGCGCCTCCGACGACGAGCCCGAAGCGCCGCCGCGCGAGGTGGCGCTCGCGGGGTTCTTCACCGCCGCCGTGAGCGCCGACGAGGGCGCCGCGCTCGGCCCCGGACGCGCCTCGCTCACCCTCTCCGTCACCGCCCCCGAGGGGTGGACCTTCGCCGCCGGATCGGGCGCCCGCGTGCTCTTCGAAGTGTCGCGCCGCTCGGACCTCTGGACCCTCGAACACGACGCGCTCGCGGGCGAAGGCGACGGCTCCGACGTGCTGACCTTCACGGTCGCCGCGACGATCGCGCGACTGCCCGACGACGTGATCGAGTCCGAGCTCCTCGCGACCGTCGATGCGGTGCTCTGCGCGAAGGGCCCCGAGGCGGTGTGTGTGCCCGCGCGCGGATGGTTCCGCCTGCCGGTCACCCTGCGCCGCGAGGGCCGCGACGGCGCCCGCTACGCGCTGCCGCTCTCGGCACCCGTGTGACAGACAACGTCAGCGCTTCACGAGGCGCTGCACGGCCGCGTCGTCGACGGCGAGGCCCAGGTCGAGGCGTAGCGCCGTGACGCTCACGTAGCCCTCTTCGAAGGCCGCGGTGTCGGTGCCCGCGACGCGCGCGTTGGTGACGCTCGGGCCGCCGATCCAGAGGTACTGACGGCCGCGCGGGTCGTTGCGAATCTCGACGATGTTTTCGTATTCGCGCACGCCGAGGTCGCACGCGCGAGTGCCCTTCACGGCGCCGCGGGGAAAGTTCACGTTGAGCAGCGTGGGCGGGGCCTTCGGGTGCTCGGCGCGCCAGGCGAGCATCTTCGCGACGAGGGTCTTCGCGCGGCGCGCGCACGCGGCGGCGTCGGCGGTGGCGGGCATCGAGAAGGCCACGCCGCTCACACCGCGCAGGGCGCCCTCGCGCGCGGCGGCCACGGTGCCCGAGTAGAAGACGTCGGTGCCGAGGTTGGGGCCCATGTTGATGCCGCTCACCACGAGCGTCGGCGGGCGCGGGAGCAGGTGCGTGTGGTGGAGCGCGACGTAGGTGCAGTCCGCGGGCGTTCCGTCGACGGACCACACGCGGGGCGCGTGCTCGCGGAGGCGCAGCGGGCGCGAGAGGGTGATCGCGTGGCTCATCGACGACTGCTCGTGCTCGGGCGCCACGACCCACACCTCACCGAGCGGCGCGAGGGCCTTCGCGAGCGCGCGGATGCCCACGGCGTGCACGCCGTCGTCGTTGGAGATCAGCAGGAGCGGCGGGAGGTTCTTCGTGCGTCGCGGGGCCATCGGGGCGCGTGTGTAGCGCACCCGACGGCGCGTCCGCGAGGGGGGTCGTGCGGGATCAGTCGCGGCGGTACATGGTCACGACGCACGCGCCGCCGAGGCCGAGGTTGTGCTGCAACGCCACGCGCGCGTTGGGCACCTGGCGCTTGTCGGCGCGTCCCTGGAGCTGCCACACGAGCTCGGTGCACTGCGCGAGGCCCGTGGCGCCGAGGGGGTGTCCCTTCGAGAGGAGTCCGCCCGAGGGGTTGGTCACCCAGCGTCCGCCGTAGGTGTTGTCGCCGTCGAGAATGAGCTTCTCGGCCTCGCCCTCACCGCACAGCCCGAGGCCCTCGTAGGTGATCACCTCGTTGGCCGTGAAGCAGTCGTGGAGTTCCACCACCTGCACGTCGCGCGGCCCGAGGCCCGACTGCTCGTAGACCTTCTGCGCGGCGGCCTTCGTCATGTCGGCGCCGATCATCTTGATCATCGAGTCTTGAAAGCTCGACTCGAAGTCCGTCGTCATGGCCTGCGCCGCGATGTAGACCGGGTTCGTGATGTTGTGCTTCTTCGCGAACTCGTCGGAGCACAGGATCGCCGCGGCGGCACCGCACGTGGGCGGGCAGCACTGGTAGCGCGTGAGGGGGTCGAAGACCTCGGGCGCGGCCATCACCTCTTCGAGCGAGAGCACGTCGCTGAAGAGGGCGTAGGGGTTGCGGCTCGCGTGCTGGCGGGCCTTCACCGACACGCGACCGAAGGTGTCGCGCTTCGTGCCGTACTTCCACTGATGCTCGCGGCCCGCGCCGCCGAACATCTGCGCGGTGAAGGGCGCCTGGTTCACGCCCTGCTGCTCGGTCATCACGTTGACGTGCTTGTCCATGGGGTTGGTGCGGTCGGTCCACTTGGCCCCGAGCGCGCCCTTCTCCATCTGTTCGAAGCCCACGGCGAGCACACACTCCGCGAGGCCGCCCTCGATGGCCTGGCGCGCGAGCATGAGCGCCGTCGAGCCCGTCGAGCAGTTGTTGTTCACGTTGAACACGGGGATGCCCGTGCGACCGACCTCGTACACCGCGCGCTGCCCGCACGTGGAGTCGCCGTACACGTAGCCCGCGTACGCCTGCTCCACCTCGCGGAACTCCACGCCCGCGTCCTTGAGCGCCTCGTGGATCGCGTTGCGCGCCATCACGTTGTACTCGTCGCTCGCGCCGGGCTTCTGGAACTTCACCATGCCCACGCCGATCACGTTGACCCGTCGTCCCATGAGATTCTCCTTCCGATGCTTCGTCGTTGAGGGATCCGCGTCGGTCACGCGAGCCCGTGGAGCAGGTCGAGCTTGTGGGCGAGTCGCACGTCGCCATCGACGCGCATCGCACCGTGCATGTAGAGCGATTTCACCGTGCGCGCGCCCGACGCGAGGCCCGCGAGGTCCTCGTCCGAGAGGATGAACCACGCGCCCGCCGCGGTGGTCTTTCCCTCGGTGACGGTGGCGCCGTCGATGACCCACGCGCGGTCGAGGTCCTTCACGGTGAACTGCACGCGCGCGCCGAGCGACGCGCCGAGCGCGGGGTTCTGCGCGAGCTTCTCGGCGAGGGCCTTGAAGAGCGCCGGAGCGCGGGGCTCCTTCTTCGCGACGGGCGCGGGCGCAGCGGCGGCGGCGGGCTTGCGATCCCCCGCGGCGGCGGCCACAGCGGCCTTGTCGATCTTCGTGAGGAAGTCGAGCTTCTGCGAGGCCATGAGGTCGCCGGAGATCTTGAGCTTGCCCGACGAGAACAGCTTCATCGGGTTGGCCTTGCCGTCGACCATCGCCATGAAGTCGGCGTCGCTGAGTTCGAGCGTGCACTCGGGCTTCACGGTCTCGCCCGCGGCGACGGCGTTGGCCTTGAGGTCGAGGGTCCAGACGCTCTCGGGCGACGAGAGGCGGAACTGGTAGACCTTGCCGATCTTCGCGGCGATGTCGGCGTTCTTCGTGAGGTACGCGCCGATCGCCTGGAACACGTCTCCGCTCGTGGGGGCCGCGGGCTTCGCCTCGGCCGCGGGTGCGGCGCCCGCCGCGCCGCCGGTGCGCTCGTTCATCGACGCGACCACGTCGGCGGGATCGACCTTCATGAGGAAGTCGAGCTTCTGCGAGGCCATGAGGTCGCCGGAGATCTTGAGCTTGCCCGACGAGAACAGCTTCATCGGGTTGGCCTTGCCGTCGACCATCGCCATGAAGTCGGCGTCGCTGAGTTCGAGCGTGCACTCGGGCTTCACGGTCTCGCCCGCGGCGACGGCGTTGGCCTTGAGGTCGAGGGTCCAGACGCTCTCGGGCGACGAGAGCTTGAAGAGGAACACCTTGCCCACCTTCGCGGCCACGTCGGCGTTCTTCGCGAGGTAGCGACGGATGCCGCCGAAGATGTCCGCCGTCGTGGGCACCGCAGGGGCCGCTGCGCCCGCGGGCTTCGCGGCGCTCTTCGCGGCCTTCACCGGGAGCTCGCTGTGGAGCTCGACGAGTCCGCCCGTGAGCACGACCTTGTCGCGCTCCTTCACGCGGGTGCGGAAGAGCACGCGCTGGCCGTCGCGCCACATCTCGGTGACGAGCGTCTCGCCGGGGAACACGGGCTCGGCGAAGCGCGCGCGCACCGACTTGAGGTACCGG
Source organism: uncultured Myxococcaceae bacterium (assembly GCA_945952225.1). Taxonomy (GTDB): domain Bacteria; phylum Myxococcota_A; class Polyangia; order Polyangiales; genus CAISKJ01. The sequence continues at coordinate 9,300 of CAMFHP010000154.1, read as the reverse complement.
GGATCGCCGTTGGCGAGCGCCTGCGCGACGTGACGCGCGGCGAATCCGTACGTGCAGAGCCCGTGGAGGATGGGCTTCTGGAAGCCGAACGACGTGGCGAAGCCCGGGTCGGCGTGGAGCGGGTTCACATCGCCCGAGAGGCGGTAGAGCAGCGCCTGGTCGTCGGCGGTCTTCTCTTCGAGCGTCGCGTCGGGCGCGCGGTCGGGGGTCGCGTTGGGATCGCCCGAGGGCCCGCGGTCACCGCCCCATCCGCCGGCGCCGCGCACGAAGGTGCTGATCTCGTTGATGGCGAGGAGGTCGTTCTCTTCGTCGAAGGTCTTCACCTCCATCACGACGACGGCGCCCTTGCCCTTGTCGTAGATGGCCTTGACCTTCGCGCGGTGCGAGAGCTTCTGCTTCGCGGGCAGCGGGCGCAGGAGCTCGGTGTACTGCTCGCCGTGCAGGATGCGATCGAGGCCGTAGTCGAGGCCCGGGGCCTGCTGACCGTCCATGGCCATCTTCATGATGAGCCCGACGCTCATCGCGGCGGTCATCGTGGGGAGCGCGTAGAACCCGTCGGAGTTCATCTCGTACACGAGCGAGAGCTGCTTCGGGTCGAGGGGGTTGCGGCCCGCGCCCACGCCGAGCGCGTAGAGCGACACGTCGCGCTCGCCGTACTCGCTCTTCACCGTGGGCGACTCCCAGCCGAGCGCGCGGTCGACGTCGATGAACTGGTTGCCGCCCTTCGACGGACCGGCCTCGACGTTGTCCATGATGGGCTGCATCGACTCGTTGATGGCCGCGGGGTGCGTGCTCTTCTCGAAGCCCGAGACCGCCCCCCAGTCGTCGCGCACGCGCTCGGGGGTGATGGCCCGTCCGAGGCGCCACGTGCGGCCCTGCGCGCGCTCCCAGCGGAGCTTCGCCATGAAGCCTCCGCCCACCTCGTAGAGCCCGCCGGTGTCGGTGTTCGACTCGTGGCAGAGGTACGCGACGAGGGGCGAGACGTACTCGGGCCGCAGGGCGTCGAGGAGCTCCTTCGGGAGCACGGTCTCGGTCATGCGCGAGCCCGCGATGGGCGCGATGGTGTTGACGACGATGTTGGCCTTCTTGCCTTCGAGGGCGAGGGTGTTCGCGAAGCCCACGAGCCCGAGCTTCGCCATCGCGTAGTTGGCCTGCCCGAAGTTGCCGTAGATGCCCGCGGCCGAGGCCGTGAAGATCACGCGGCCGTACTTCTGCTCGCGGAGGTGCGGCCACGCGGCGGCCGTCACCCGATGCGCGCCGAGCACGTGCACGCGGTACACGAGATCCCAGTCGTCGGCGGTCATCTTCGCGTACGAGACGTCGCGGAGGATGCCCGCGTTGTTCACCACGATGTCGATGCGCCCGAACGCGTCGAGCGCGGCCTTCACGATCTTGTCGCCGTCTTCGACCGAGTCGTAGTTGGCCACGGCCTCGCCGCCCGCCGCGCGGATCTCTTCGACCACCTTGTCGGCCGCGGCGCTCGAACGCCCGCCGCCCGTGTGCGTGCCGCCGAGGTCGTTCACCACGACCTTCGCGCCGCGCGCGGCCAGCAGCAGCGCGTGCGACCGACCCAGGCCGTTGCCGGCACCCGTGACAATCGCGACCCTTCCCTCGAAGCGGAGCTCGTTCGACATGGCCTTCTCAACCCTCACATCGCAGCGGTGGACCGTCGTCGACTGAATGACCATTCAGTCAGCAGAGGGTGCGGATGGTAGGGCAGCGCCGGGGCCCTGCAAAGCCCCGTGCGAGGGCTCCGCAATCCCCTGCGCGAAGGGTCTCACCTCCCCCCGCGACGGCGCCGACGCGCCGCGACACCGCGCCGCCACATGGACAAGCTCCGCCGTTCGGATAGAACCGTGGCCCCCTGCCATGACCTCTTCGCAGCTTCGTCCGGTCTCCCTCCTCGGCGCGGTGGCGCTGCTGGCCGCGTGCTCTGAGTCGCCCGCGCGCTTCGTCGAGAACCCCGACGCGTCGCAGCCCGACGTGCTCCAGCCCTACGACGCGGGCCGTGACGTCGCCGACGCCGCGGCCGATGCGCCCACGGCCGACCGCATGGCGATCCGCACGACCCGCGTGGTGCGCAACGACGGCGTGCCCGCCAACGTCGAGACGCGCTTCGGCGGCCCCGCGCGCACCACCGACGCGCCTACGTGGGTGTACCCCGAAGACCGGACGATCATTCCGCCGAACCTCCCCTCGTTCGAGCTTCACCTCACGCCCGGCGCGGGCAACGACCTCTTCGAAGTGACCTTCGCGGGCGACGTCGTCGACGTGAAGCTCTACACGCTCTGCACCGCGGTGGGCGGCGGCTGTGTGATCCCGCTGAACCGCACGGCGCTCGACCTCGTCGCGGCGGCGGGACGCTCCGGCGGCGGCGTTCGCATGACCGTGCGCGCGACCTCGATGGGCACCATGGGCGGGCCCGTGGCCACGTCGGCGACGCGCTTTCTCGGGCTCACGCAGAGCGACCTGCGCGGCGGTGTGTACTACTGGTCCGCGGGGTCGGGCACGGTGGTGCGCTACGAGTTCGGCCGCGACGACGCGCGCACCGAGGCGTTTCTGCGGCCCGACGCGGAGCTCACGGTGTGCGTGGGCTGTCACGCCCTCTCGCGCGATGGCCGTCGCATGGTGGCCGGGTCGTTCATTCCCGGTCCGGCGCGCGCGCGGCTCATCGACGTGGCCTCGCGGAGCTACGTGGGCGCGCCCCTCGCGATGAACTTCGGCACGTTCTCGCCCGACAACACGAAGCTCCTCGCGAGCGACGGGATGCGCCTCGCGCTCTACAACGCGATGACGGGCGAGGCGATGCCGGGCCTCGCGAGCGGCACCGCGGGATCGCACCCCGACTGGTCGCCCAACGGAGACCAGGCCGTGTACTCCCGCTCGCGCGCGACGGTGCCCTTTCCCATCGGCACGCCGGGCCACGACGGGCCCTCGGACCTGATGCTCATGCGCTGGAACGTGAGCACCTTCGGCGGCCCCCGCGTGCTCGTCGAGAGCATGGGCGAGAACAACTACTACCCGGGCTTCTCGCCCGACGGTCAGTGGATCGTGTTCAACCGCGCGCGCACCAACTCGAACAACGCCGCGGACGCGTCGCTCTGGGCCGTGCGCGCCGACGGCTCGGGACGCCCCGTTTCGCTCTCTACGGCCAACGGCGGTGAGAGCCCGGCGTACGGAAACTCGTGGCCCAAGTGGACGCCCTTCGTCGAGCGCTACGTGGGCGAGCTCGAAGAGCCGCTCATGTGGATCACGTTCTCGTCGGGACGCGACTACGGCGTGCGGCTGCGTCAGGGCTCCATGCGCCGCGCGCAGCTCTGGATGGCCGCGTTCCGGCCGAACAGCACGGGCATGGACCCGACGGCGCCCGCGTTCTGGCTGCCCTTTCAGAACCTCGAAGAGAGCAACCACATCGCGCAGTGGGTCGAGACCGTGCGCCGTACCGACTGCACCATGGACCGCAACTGCCGCGCGGGCGAGACCTGCGTCGGCGGCACCTGCGTGGGCGCACCTCCGTGATGGGTCTCTCGCTCGAAACCCCTTCGTCCACCGACGATTTCGCAGCGACCGCGCCCCCCGCGGGCACGCTCGAACGCTGGGCGTGGGACTACCTCCACAGCGACGCGCTGGCCTACAAGCTCGCGCCGCCCGAGGCGCCCGATGTGACCGAGCGCGACGCGCCGGTGCGGCGGGTGTTGAAGCCCGCGCGTCCCACAGCGCTCACCGTGGTCGATCGGGCGGAGAAGGTTCCGTCGGCGGGCGCGCTGCGCGATCGCACGCAGCGGGCGCGGCTGTCGCACACGTTCCTGCACCATGAGCTCCAGGCGGCGGAGCTGTTCGCGTGGGCGATCCTCGCGTTTCCCGAGGCGCCGGCGGCCTTTCGTCGCGGGCTCGTGACGGTCTTCGAAGACGAGATCCGGCACATGGCGCTCTACGCCGAACACATCGAGCGCAACGGCGGACGTGTGGGTCAGTGGCCCGTGCGCGACTGGTTCTGGCAGCGCGTTCCGTCGGCGCAGACGCCCGCGCACTTCGTGGCCGCGATGGGCATGGGCTTCGAGGGCGCGAACCTCGATCACTGCGCGCGCTTCGCGATGCAGCTCCGCGCGGCGGGTGACGACGACGGCGCGCGGCGCGTCGAGGCCGTGGGCGAAGAGGAGCTTCCCCACGTGCGCTTCGGGCTCCACTGGTTCCGTCGGTTCACGGGGCGCGATGACTTCGAAGCGTGGTCGGCGCACCTGCCCGAGCCGCTCTCTCCGTGGCTCATGAAGGGCGCGCCCTTCGAACGCGCGACCCGCAAACGCGCGGGCTTCTCCGACGGCTTTCTCGACGCCCTCGACGCCTTCGCATGGACCCCGCGCCGCGTCGCGTCTGGTTCCTGAACCTCGACGCCGACGAGGAGCTGCGCCACCCCGGCGCGGTGAACCCCTCGGCCGCGATGGTCGACCGCTGCGCGCAGCTCGCCACGCGCCTCGAAGGGCTCGTTCCGCCGGGCGATGTGTGGTTCACGCCGGGCATGTCGCTCCCCGTGGCGCGCGGTCTCACGGGGCTCGCGTGGAGCCCCACACCGCACGCGCTCCGCACCCTCGCGAAGACCGGCGCGCGCGTGCTCGATGCGCCCGCGTGGGAGGCGCTCCGCGCGGCCAATCACCGATCGCTCTCGGCCGGGGTGGGGCAGAGCCTTCCCGGTGCGGTCTTCGCGCGAAGCCGTGCGGAGTTGGATGCCGCGTTGCGCGCAGGTGCATGTTCCGGTGTGTGGCTGTTGAAGCGTCCGTGGTCGTACCGCGGCGGCGGTCGGCTGCGCGTGCGCGGAACCTCGCTCGATGCGTCGGGCGCGCGCTGGGTCGAGGCCACGCTCGCGCGCGAGGGCGGCGTGCAGGTCGAGCCCGAGGTGGCGCGCGTCGAAGACCACGGGCTCCATGGGTTTCTCTCGCGCGAGGGAGAGGTCACCTGGGGCGCGCTGACGGTGCAGGAGGTCGACGCGTTCGGCGCGTGGGTGCGTTCGAAGCGCGCCGACGAATCGCTGCTCCGCGACGACGAGCGCGCGCGTTGGGAGCTCGTGAAGCCGCGTGTGGTCGCGGGGCTCCGCGCGGTGGGCTACCACGGGCCCTTCGGGGTCGATGCGTTCCGATGGCGCGGCGACGACGGAGGCGTGCGGTACTGCGCGCCCTGCGAGGTGAACGCGCGCTACTCGATGGGATGGGCCGTGGGCATGGCGGGTCGGCGCGTCGACCTCGACGGCGCGTGAAGCCGTGCGATAGGGTCGCGCGCGATGGCTGACGACGCGGTCGAGGTGATCTACGCGGCGCCGAAGCGCACGGGCGCGTGGTGGGGCGCGGCCGTGGGCGCGGTGCTCTTCGTGGCGCTGATCGCGTGGATCGTCGCACGCATGGTGCGCAACCCCGTGGGCATCGCGCTGGTGGTGGTGATCCTCGTGGTGGGACTCGCGGCGCCCACGGCGCTCGGGCAGCGCGGACCGTTGCGCGCCACGCGGGTCACCGTCGATGGCGCCTCGCGGGGGCTGCGCATCGAGCACCGTCGCGGGGTCGAGCTCGTGCGCTTCGACGAGGTGCGCGCGGTCGAGGCGCGCGAGGAATCGGTGGCCGAGGGCGTTCCCATCGACGTGGTGGTGATCACGCTGCGCGACGGGCGCGTGTTGCGCTTCGGGGTGATCGATCGCGGGGCCGCCGAGGGTGCCGCGCGGGCGCTGCGCGCGGTGCTCACGCTGGAGGACGCGAAGACCGACACGGGCGCCGAAACGGCCTAGAAACCAGGTCTAACGGCGCAGGGCCGCTTCGAGGAACTCCATGCGGTCGTTGCCCCAGTAGAGCTCGTTCTTGTAGGCGAAGGTCGGGGCGCCGAAGACCTCGCGCGCGATGGCCTCGTCGGTGTTGGCGCGCAGTCCGTCTTTGACCGCGGGCGTGTCGATGGCCGCGAGGAGCCCCGCCGCGTCGAGGCCCGCGGAGAGCGCAGCCGCGCGCATTTCGAGCTCGGTGCCGATGTCGCGGTCTTCGACCCACATCGCGCGAAAGAGTTCGAGGGCGAGCTCGGGGGCGCGGCCCGAGGGTTCGGCGGCGACGATGAGCCGCTCGGGCTTGATGGTGTTCATCGGAAAGCGCGAGCTCATCACGAAGGGCACGTTGTACTTCTCGGCCCAGCGCGTGAGGTCGGCGAACATGTACTTCGCCTTCGGCGGGCTCTGCGCGGGCATCACGTTGTTCGCGGCCTTGAAGACGGCGGCGAGCACGATGGGCTTCCACCGCACCTCGACGTGGTGCCGCGAGGCGAGCGCGGGCACCTGCGTGGCGGCGAGGTACGAGTACGGAGACGACAGGTCGAAGTAGAAGTCGACGGTCTTCATCGGTGCACGAAGCTACCCCATCGCGCGGGCCGCGTTGTACGAGTTCCTGCCGCCGCGATGGACCTCTTCGACCGCACGAAGCCCGACGCCCCCAGCCCGACCGAGCCCGCCGACGCGCACGACGCCCTCGCGCCCGACGCGCCCCTCGCCGAACGCATGCGACCGCGCTCCCTCGACGAGCTCGTGGGCCACGACGCGGTGCTCGGGGTGAAGACGCCGCTGGGCCGCGCGATCCGCGCCGACCGGGCGCCGTCGATCCTGCTCTGGGGCCCTCCCGGCTGCGGCAAGACCACGGTGGCGCGCGCCATCGCGACGCACTCGCGCGGGCGCTTCGTGCAGCTCTCGGCGGTGCTCTCGGGCGTGGCCGACGTGCGCGCCGTGGTGGCCCAGGCCGAGCACGAGCGCAGGGCCGGGCGGCGCACGGTGCTCTTCGTCGACGAGATCCATCGGTTCAACCGCGCGCAGCAGGACGCGCTGCTCCCGCACGTCGAAGCGGGCACGGTGACCCTCGTGGGCGCCACGACGGAGAACCCCTCCTTCGCGGTGAACGCCGCGGTGCTCTCGCGCGCCCAGGTGGTGCGCCTCGAACCGCTCGCGCCCGAGGCCCTCGTGCCCCTGCTCGAACGCGCGCTCACCGACACCGAACGCGGCCTCGGTGCGCTCGCCGTGAGGGCCACCGACGAAGCCCTGCAGGCCATCGCGCGCTGGGCCGACGGCGACGCGCGGAAGGCGCTCGGGCTCGTGGAGCATCTCGCCCGCGAGGTGCACGGGAGCGGTCGCGACGAGGCCACGCTCGACGACGTGCAGGCCGCCGCGCGCGAGCGGACCCTGCGCTACGACAAGACCGGCGAGGAGCACTACAACCTCGCGAGCGCGCTGATCAAAAGCCTCCGCGGCAGCGATCCCGACGCGGCGCTCTACTGGGCCCTGCGGATGATCGAGTCGGGCGACGATCCGCGCTTCGTGCTCCGACGGCTGATGATCTTCGCGTCGGAAGACGTGGGCCTCGCCGACACGCGCGCCCTCGAAGTGGCCGTCGCCGCCGACCGCGCGTTCGAACGCCTCGGAACGCCCGAAGGGCTCATTCCCCTGAGCCACGCGGTGATCTACCTGTCGCTCGCGCCCAAATCGAAGGCCGCGTACAACGCCCTCGGCGCCGCGCAGGCCGAGATCCAGCGGTCGGGCGCGCTGCCCGTGCCCCTCAAGCTCCGCAACGCCCCCACGAAGGCGATGAAGGAGTGGGGCTACGGCGCGCACTACAACGATCCGCACAAGGCCGACGGCGGATACTCGCCGGAGCACTACCTCCCCGAGGCCATCGAGGGCGCGGAGTTCTACACACCCACGCAGCGCGGCACCGAGGCGAAGATCGCCGAGCACCTCGCGAAGCTCCGCGCGAAGCGCAACGGCGCGTAGAGGGCAACGTCACGGCCGCGACACGCGGGCGTCGCACGGTCACCGACTCACCGCGCCGACGACACCGACGCGATGCGCACGCGCCACGGCGCCCTCACGGAGCGGCGGTACCGAAGAGGGAGCCATGCACCGCTTCTCCCTCATCAAGCTGTTCACCTCGTTCGCGATGATGGGCGCCGAGTGGGTGATGTGGGTCCTCGTCGGACTCTCGTTCATCTCGGTGTCGATCATGGTCGAGCGCGGGCGGTACTTCCGCTCGCTGCGCGACGACCTCGACGCGCTCGCCGCCGGTCTCGAAGCGCGCCTCCGCGCCGACGACGTGGCGGGCGCGCAGCAGATGCTCCAGCGCTCTCCGTCGCCCGCGGCCTTCGTGGCGCTCGCGGGGCTGCGCGAAGTGGCGCGCGGCGCCGAGGCCGCCGACTGCGTGATGATCGGCACCCTCGCCCGCGTGAAGCGCGAGCTCGAACGCCGCCTCGCGTTTCTCAACACCGTGGGCAACAACGCGCCCTTCGTCGGGCTCTTCGGCACGGTCATCGGCATCATCCAGGCCTTCGACGCGCTCAAGCCTCCGGCCGGCGTGCGCGGTGCGGCGGCTGCGGCTGCGGCGGCGTCGGCCACGGGACGTGTGATGGGCACCATCGCCGAGGCGCTCGTGGCGACGGCCATCGGGCTCCTCGTCGCGATCCCCGCGGTGGCCGGGTACAACCTCTTTCAGCGCCGCATCAAGTCGCTGCTCACCGACACCGAGGCGCTCTCGCAGCTCGTGCTGGCCCACGCCCACGCGCGCGCCCACCGCACGGAGGCGCGCTGACCGATGGGAGGCCACGCGCAGAATAGCGACGACGAGATCGGCGGCATCAACGTCACGCCCTTCGTCGACATCGCCCTCGTGCTGCTGATCATCTTCATGGTCACGGCGAAGTACATCGTGTCGCAGCAGATTCCCGTCGATCTGCCGCAGGCCGCGTCGAGCACGTCGTCGACGGAGGTGCGCCTCGCGTCCATCTCGATCGACCGTGAGCAGCGGGTGTTTCTCGACGGCTCGCCCATCGCCGAGGCCGCGCTCCGCGACGAGCTGCACCGACGCTGGGAGGGCGACCACGAGCTCCGCGCGCTCATCGCCGCCGACCGCGGCGTGCCCCACGGGCGGGTCATCGAGGTCATCGATCTGGTGCGCCTCGCGGGCCTCACGAAGTTCGCGATCCAGACCGAGCCGCCGAGCGAGACCGCGCGATGAGCGCCGCCCCGACGACGCCGCCCGACGACGCGTCGCTCGCGGGATCGCTCGTGTTCCGCAAGGCCCCGCCGCGCGCGTGGGCCGTGTCGTTCCTCGCGCACGCGGGCGCCTTCGCGCTGCTCGCCACGGTGGGCGCGTACATCGGCGTGCGCACGGGCGTGATCCCTCCGTCGATCGTCGAGTTCGACGTGCCCCCGCGCACGCGCACACCGCCGCCTCCGCCGCCGCGTCCCGCTGCGCCCGGGCCGCCCTCGCACGCGCCGCAACCGAGCACGCGCCCCGCGGC
>CAMFHP010000153.1 GCA_945952225.1 uncultured Myxococcaceae bacterium | reverse complement strand
GCCCTCGTGCTGCTCGGAGTGATCGTGGGCTCGGTGATCGTGCTGGCGATGCGCTGATCGTCAGCGCGCCGAGGGGAGCGCGATGCGCGACACGGGGCCGCCCTCGCGCAGGAGCACGTAGAGCCACCCGTCGGGGCTCACGGCCACGCGGGCGCCGCGGGCGTTCATCGTCTCGGTGGTGACGCCCGTCGCGTCGGGCAGGAACGACACCACGCGGTTGTCGCGCAGGGCCGCGTAGAAGCGTCCGGTGAAGGTGTCGCGCTTCACCGACTGCACGTCGGTGCCGAGGTTGCCGATGCGACGCACCGAGCCTCCGGGCGCGCGGTCGACGGTGTAGAGATCGCCGCCCACGACGGCCACGAGCATCGTGTCGAGGTCGTACGCGCACGAGGCCGTGATGCGCGCCGGGAGCTCGGCCACCGCGGTGATCGCGCGCGTGTCGGTGTCGTAACGGAACCAGTCTCCGTTCGTGCGCACGTTGCCCACGAAGAACTCGCCGATCGACGACACGCTGAGCCCGTAGGGGCCCGTGTCGAGGTAGTTCGCGCCGAAGGGTCCCGTGCCCGAGGTCACCGTGGCGGGCACCACGACGGGGAGCGCGCCGTCGCTCTGCACGTGCCCCACGCCCTGCGGCGGCGAGCTCGCGCACCCGCAGCTCGCGCAGCAGATGTACGTGAACGCCACGTTGGCCGCGACGTCGCCCGCGCCCACGTTGAGGAGCCGCTGCACCGCCACCTCGCCCATGTTGAGGTTCGCGATGCTCGCCCAGGTGGTGACCCGCCCCGCGGGGTCGACGCGGCGCACGTAGTCGGGGCCCGAGAGCATCGTGGCCGTGTAGAGGTTGCACGCGTCGTCGATGTCGAAGCCGAACGCGCCCGACAGAAACGCCGTCGGAATCGCCGCGGGCGCCAGGGTCGTGCACGCCGCCGTGGGTCGCGTGCACGGGCAGTCGACGCCCCAGCAGCGCCCCGTCTCGGTCTCACACCGCGTGCTCCGACACGAGAGCGCAGGCACGCAGCGCATCGCGCGCGGATCGCACACGCTGCCCGGTCCGCAGCTCGCCGCGCCGCAGGTCTGCCACTCCCCCGTGAGAAGACACCGCGATCCGTCGGCGCGGCACACGCCGTCGGTGTAGTCGCAGCTCTCGCCCGTCGCGCAGGGAACGGTTCCGCTCCGTCGACAGTCGGCCACGCACGCGCCAGCCTCGCAGCGCTCGCCGCGCCCGCACGATCGCCCGCACGCGCCGCACGCTGCGTTGTTCGCCGCGATGGCGGTCTCGCATCCGTTGGTCGCGCGTCCGTCGCAGTCGGCGAAGCCCTCGTCGCAGCGCCCCACCGCCGGACGCGACGCCACGCACGCCCCCGTCGCGTTCGGCAGTCGCACGGCCGCGCCGCACACCGCGCAGTGCTGCGCGTCCGACGTGAGGTCGACCTCGCAGCCGTTGGCCACGTCGCCGTCGCAGTCTCCGCGCGGCGCCACACACGACGCCACGGTGCAACGCCCCGCTGCGCACGCGCCCACGGCGTTGGCGGGCGCACACGACGCTCCGCACGCGCCGCAGTGGTCGGTGTTCGTCGCGGTGTCGACGCATCCGCCCCCGCAGCAGGTCTGGCCCGTGGGGCAGCGGCTCGTCGCGGTGCATCCGGCCACGCAGCGGTTGCCCATGCAGCGCGTGCCCGGGGCGCAGTCTCCGTCGCCCACGCAGGCCACGCAGACGTGCGTCGCGGGATCACAGCGCGTGGTGTCTCCCGCGCACGCCGCATCGTCGCGACAGCCCGCGGCGCACGCGTTCATCGCGGCCACGCAGTACTGGCCCGCGGGGCACCGATCGCTCGCGGCGGTGCAGGCCACGCAGCGCCCCGTGGCGACGTCGCACGCGGGCGTCGCACCGGCGCAGTCACCGTCCCGGGTGCAGCGCGCAGGGGTCACGTCGTTGGACGCATCGGGCGTCGTCGCATCGACCGCGGTGCCATCGACCGCGCTGACATCGACCGCGGTGACATCGGGCGCGGCGCGGTCTGCGGGCGCGTCGGCGGCGGCGTCGGGCGCGTTGGCGGCGCTGCCCTGCGAGCAGGCCGCGAGCGAGAGGAGCGAGGCGGCGCACAGCGTGACGCGGAGGGAGCGCATGACCGCGAGCATCGCGCACCCACCGCGGCCGGGGCCAGCGCGCGTTTTGGTCTGCTACGGGCGCAGCGCGTCGGTGGCCGCGAGGAGGTTCACCGCAGCGATCTGCGCGGCGAGCTCGGCGCGCACGACGGCGGTGCGGGCGCTCGCGTCGGTGGCCTGCGCATCCACGAGTTCGAGCAGCGTGGCGACGCCTGCGGTGTAGCGTCCTTCGATCTGCGCGAGGTTGGCCGCGGCGGTCTCGGCGAGGCGTCGGCTCTGGTCGAGGGAGGCCCGCGACGCCTGGAGGCTCGTGGCCGCCTGCACCGCCGCCGTGCGCACCGCGAGCGACTGTTGCGCGAGGGTCTCACGCGCGGTGACCAGCGAGGCCTCGGCGTTGCGCACGTTGGCGCCGATCGTCGCGTCGAACACGGGCACGGTGAGCGTGAGGCCCGCGGAGGCGTTCTCCGAGAGGCCCAGCGCGCCCTGCCCCGTGAGGGCCTGCGCGTAGTTCACACTCGCGCTCGCCTGCGCCGCCAGCGAGGGCCGACGCGCCGCACGGGCCGCCTCCACCTGCGACTCGGCCTGGAGCACCCTGCGCCGCGCTGCTTCGAACTCGGGACGCGCCATCGCACGCGTCGCCGCACGCGCGGGATCGTCGTCGGCCGCGAGGGCGCGCGCGTCGACGGCTTCGAGCGCGAGGGGACGCAACGGGTCGAGTCCCAGCGCCGACGCGAGGGCCGTGCGATCCCCCCGCTCGCGGGCCTCGGCGGCGGTGAGGTCGAGGCGCGCGGCGTCGAGGTCGAGGGCGGCGCGCACGCGCTCCACGGGCGGACGTGCGCCGGCCGTCACGAGTCCCTCGGCGATGCGCAGGTGGGCCTCGCGCTGGGTCACGGTGGTGCGCGCGGTGGCCACGGCCTCGCGGTCGTTGAGCACGGTGAGGTACGCCTGCGCGACCTGCGCCATGGCCTGCACGCGCGCGGTGTCGAGGTCGACGCGCGAGGCCGCGGCACCGTGCGTGGCGGCGTCGACGTTGGCCGCGGTGCGACCGAAGTCCCAGAGGGTCATGCGCGCGGTGGCGCTGGCCCCGACGCTCGCGGTCACGCTCTGGTAGCGCACGTTCGCGAGCACGGGCTGGTCGCTGAAGCCCATGGAGCCCGTGCCGCTCACCCCCACCGTCGGGAGGTACGCGGCGCGCGCAGTCGCGATCTGCGCCTCGGCGGCGTGGGCGCGCGCGAGGGCCACGCGCACCGCGGGCGGATCTTCGGCGGCGCGGCGCATCGCATCGGAGAGGGTGAGCGCGACGGGCGCGGGAGACTCCTGCGCGGCGGCCTCGAAGGCGTGGAGCGAGAGCGCCGCGGCGAGCGCGAGGGCGAGCGGCGCGAAGGGGCGGACGTGGGTCATGGCGGTCACTCCCGGCGCAGGGCGTCGATGGGGTCGAGGTGCGCGGCGCGACGGGCGGGCACGTAGCCGAAGACCACGCCGAGGCCGCACGAGACGAGCACGGAGAAGAAGGCGATGGTGGGCGGCACGGTCATCGCGAGCTTCGTGACGTGGCCGAGGATCGCGGCCGCGCCGTAGCCCAGCGAGAGGCCCACCACGCCGCCCACCGCGGCGAGCATCACGGCCTCGAAGAGAAACTGCGTGAGGATGTCGTCGGCCTGCGCGCCGATCGCGAGGCGCACGCCGATCTCGCGGGTGCGCTCGGTCACCGACACCAGCATGATGTTCATCACCCCGATGCCGCCCACGAGGAGCGAGATCGACGCGACGAGCAGCAGCACCATCGAGAGCAGGCTCATCTGCTCGTTGAAGGTGCTCATGATGTCCGAGAGGTTGTTGACGCGGAACGCGTCCTCCTCGCCCGCGCGCACCGGGTGTCGCTGACGCAGGAGCTCGGTCACGCCGAACTGCGCGCGGTGCACCACGTCGGCGCTGCGCGCGGTGACCATCACCATGTTCACCTGCCCGTTGGGCAGCCGCGTGATGCCCGCGCGAAACGCGCTGATCGGCATGAGCACGGCGTCGTCGTTGTCCTGCCCGAAGCCCGACTGCCCCTTGGGCGCGAGCGTGGCCACCACGGTGCAGGTCATCCGTCCGACGCGCATCTCGCGGCCCACGGCGTCGACGTTCTCGAAGAGCGCCTTGCGCACGGTCTCGCCGATCGCGCACACGGGCTGCGCGGCGCGCACAGCGTCGTCGTCCCAGAGCGTTCCCCGCGAGGCGGCCCACGCGCGCACGGCGAAGTACCGCGGTGTGGTGCCCGTCACGCGCGTCGAGGCGTTCTGGTCGCCGGCCACCACCTGCGCGTTGGCCGCGAGCACGGGCGCGACGTGCGAGACCGTGGGCACCTCGCGCGCGATGGCCTCGGCGTCGTCGTCGGTGAGCGAGGTCACCGAGCCCGCCGCGCCGCGCGCGCCGCCCGCCATGCCACCACCGGGCATCACCACGAGCAGGTTCGCGCCGAGGGCCGACATCTGCGTGCGCACGCGGGCCTTCGCGCCCTCGCCCACCGCGCTCATGGTCACCACCGCGGCGATGCCGATGAGAATGCCCAGCGCCGTGAGGGCCGCGCGCAGCTTCGACCGCAGGAGCGAGCGGGCCGCGAGGGTGAGCGCCATCGTCCACCCCATGCCCGCGCGGGCCTCGGGGAGCGGCGCCGAGAGCGTCGCGAGCGCGTCTTCGGCGGTGGCGTCGTCGACCTCGGAGCGTTGCCCCGCGCGCCGCGGAGACGCGTTGCGCACGTCGGACACGATGCGCCCGTCGCGTACGGTGACCACCCGCGAGGCGCACGCGGCCACGTCGGGCTCGTGGGTGACCATCACCAGCGTCACGCCGCGCTCGCGGTTCAACCACTGGAGCAGCGCGAGCACCTCTTCGGTCGTGCGCGAGTCGAGGTTGCCCGTGGGCTCGTCGGCGAGCAGGAGCGCGGGGTTCGTCACCAGCGCGCGGGCGATGGCCACACGCTGCTGCTGACCGCCCGAGAGCTGCGACGGGGTGTTGTTCACGCGCCCCGAGAGCCCCACGAGGTCGAGGGCGCGCAGGGCCCGCGCGCGGCGCTCTTCGTGGCCCACGCCGAGGTAGAGCAGCGGCGTCTCGACGTTCTCCACCGCGCTCGTGCGGGCCAGGAGGTTGAAGCCCTGAAAGATGAAGCCCACGTAGCGGCTGCGGGCCTCGGCGCGCTGCGTGTCGTCGAAGGCCGACACGTCGTGGCCAACGAGGTGGTAGGTGCCCGAGGTCGGCCGATCGAGGCAGCCGATCATGTTCATGAGCGTGCTCTTGCCCGAGCCCGAGGTGCCCACGATCGCCACGAACTCGCCGCGGCGCACGTCGAGCGACACGCCGTCGAGGGCGGCCACCTCGGCCTCGCCCGAGGCGTAGACCTTCCGCACGTCGCGGAGCGAGAGCACGAGGTCGTCGGCCTCGTCGGGGGTGTGCGCGGCGCCCATCAGAGCATCCTCGGCGGGCCCTGATGCTGCGCAGGCGCGCCGGGCGCATCGGTCTCGTCGAGCACCACCGCAGCCCCTTCGGTGAGCCCCGCGCCCTCGACCTCGGTGAAGGCCCCATCGGTGAGCCCCGTGCGCACGGGCACGCGCTCGGCAACGCCGCCGCGCACGACCCACACCGCCGACTCGCCCGCGGGGGTCGCGCGCGTCGCAACGCCCGCATCGGCCGCACCCGGACGCGCCGCAGGTCGGTAGCGCAGGGCGGCGTTGGGCACACGCAGCACGCCCGCGTGGTGCTGCGTGCGGAGGCTCACCGTCGCGGTCATGCCCGGACGCAGCCGAAGCGCGGGGTTCTCGACGGCGACGACGGACTGGTAGGTCACCACACCGTTCGTGGTGATGGGCGTGATGCGCAGCGAGGTGAGCGTGCCGCCGAAGGTCTCGCGCGGAAACGCATCGACGGCGACGCTCGCCGTGAGCCCTTCGGAGAGGCGTCCGATGTTGGCCTCGTCGACGTTGGCGATGACGCGCATGTGCGCGAGGTCGTTGTCGATGACGAAGAGCGTCGGCGACTGGAGGCTCGCCACCACGGTCTGTCCCGGGTCGATGGCGCGCGTGGCCACCACGCCGTCGATGGGCGCGACGATGCGCGTGAGGGCGAGGTTGGTCTCCGACACGGCGAGCGACGCGGCGGCCTGCTCGACCTGCGCCCGCGCGGCACGCACCGAGGCGCGGGCCGAGTCGCGGGCGGCGAGCACGGAGTCGAGGTCCGCGGGCGCGTTGAGCCCCTGCGCGCGGAGCCCCTGGGCCCGCGTGAGGTTGCGCTCGGCGAGGGTGACTTCGGCCTCGCGGAGGCTGAGCTGCGCGCGGGCCGAGGCGAGCGAGGCGCGTCCCTGCGCGGCCTGGGCGCGGTACGTCGACGGATCGAGCTCGGCGAGCAGGTCGCCGGCGCGCACGCGGCTGTTGTAGTCGACGAGCACGCGGGCCACGCGGCCGTTGACCTGGGCGCCGACGCTCACCTCCTGAACGGGCTGCACGGTGCCCGTGGCGCGCACGGTCTCGACGAGGTCTCCGCGGGTGACGGCGGCGGTGAGGTAGCGCGGCGCGGGCGGCGCCTGACGCGCGCGGAGTGACACCGCGGCGGCCCCTGCGACGGCGACGGGCACGAGCCACCACAGACGGCTGCGGCGGCGGGGCGCGAAGGTGGGCGAGCGCGGAAGGGCGGCGGCGGGCCTCGATGCAGGTTCCATGAGTGGGAGCCTGCGGCGCGCGTCTTGTGGGTGTTTTACCCGTGTGTGTCGGTTTGTTTCAGCGGGAGCGAGAACACCGCCGAGGTGCCGCGTCCCGGCGCGCTCTCCAGGCGCAGCTCGCCGTGGTGCGCCTCCGCGATGCGACGGGCGAGCGCGAGCCCGAGGCCCACACCGCCGGTGCCCCGCGTGCGGCTCCGATCGGCGCGAAAGAACGGGGTGAACACCCGCGCGAGATCCTCGGGCGCGATGCCCTCGCCGCGGTCGTCGACGGACACCACCACGCGGGCGTCCTCGATGCGCGCGCGCACGGTGATCTCTCCGTCGGCGTACTTGCGCGCGTTGTCGACGAGGTTGTCGACGAGCCGTCGCAGCAGCCGTCCATCGCCCTCGACGGCGAGGCCCTCGTCGGGCGCGTCGAGCGTGAGCGTGCGCGGCGCGTGCAGCGTGCGAAAGCGCTCCGCGGCGTCGGCAAGGAGCGGCGCGAGGTCGAGCGGCGCGAGCGTCACGGGCAGCGCGGTCGCGTGGTACTGCATGCCCCCGAGGTCGAGGCGCACGGCGGCCATCACGTCTTCGACGAGGCGTTCGAGGTCCGCGAGGTCCGTCGAAATCTCGTGGAGCAGTCGCTGCGCGCGCGCCGGGTTCTCCTGCGCGGTCTCGAGCACCACGCGGATGCGCGCGAGCGGCGTGCGGAGCTCGTGCGACACGTTGGCGAGGAGCTCGCGCTCGGCGCGTACGGCCCCTTCGAGACGCGCGGCCATGTCGTTGAACGCCGCCGCGAGGTCGGCGAGGTCGTCGTCGGGGGGAAGCTCCGCCCGCGCCGAGAGGTCACCGCGCCCGAAGCGACGGGTCACCGCAGCGATGGCCTCGATGGGCGCCGCGATGGCGCGCGCGAGGGGCAGCGAGAGCAGCGCGAGCGTGAGCAGCACGGCCGCGAAGAGGCCCGCGAGCGTGCGGGCGGTGAAGGGCGAACGCGGGCGCTCGATGAGGGCGTAGGTGCGCGCCTCCGCGGGGCAGCGGTGCGCGTTGACCGAGGGCGACACTTCGAAGGCCGACGCGCCCAGGGCCGCGAGCGCAGGGCCGCGCAGGGGCGGCGGCGGCGGAGCGTCTCCGCGCGCGAGCATCACGCCGTCGTCGCGGTACACGGTGACCGAGAGCGGGAGCCGCGCGGGCGCCGAGGGAGAGGCCGCGCGCGCGCGGGTGCAGGCCTCGACGGCGAGCGCGCGGGTGAAGTACGCGACCTCGCGCGCGTTGGGCCGACGCACCATCCACTGGCCCACGGCGGCGAAGAGGGCCGCGCTCGCCGCGAGGAGCACCACGCCCAGCAGGAACACCCGCCGCGCGAGGCGACGACCGCCCAGCGTGAAGCCCCTCACGGCGACGACCCCGCGAGCATGTAGCCCACGCCGCGCACCGTGCGAATGAGCCCGTCGCCGCCGGGCGCCGCCGCGAGCTTCGTGCGGAGCCGCGAGACCTGCGTGTCGATGGCGCGGTCGAAGGCCAGCTCCGCGTCGCCCTTCACGATCTCCAGAAGCTGCTCGCGCGAGAGCACCCGCCCCGCGCGCCGCGCGAGGGCCACGAGCAGGTCGAACTCCGCGGTGGTGAGCGCGATGCCGTGGCCGCCCACCGACACGCTGCGCGACCCGAGGTCGATGGAGAGCGCGCCCACGCGAAGCCCCGTCGCCCGCGAGAGGAGCTCGCCGCGGTCGCGTCGCACGAGGGCGTGGATGCGCGCAAGGAGCTCTCGCGGCGAGAAGGGTTTGACGAGGTAGTCGTCGGCGCCGCTCTCCAGCCCGAGCACGCGGTCGGCCTCTTCGACGCGCGCGGTCACCATGAGGATCGGCACGTCGGAGACATCCCGCAGCGCGCGGCACACCGAGAGCCCGTCGCGCCCCGGCAGCATCACGTCGAGGAGCACCACGTCGAAGCGCGTGCGGGCCGCCTCGGCGAGCCCGCGCACCCCGTCGGGCGCCACGGTGACCGTGACCCCGTGCGTGCCGAGGTACTCCGCGGTGAAGGCCGCGAGCCGTGCGTCGTCTTCGACCAGGAGCGCGTTGATCGGGTCCACGGCCGGGAACGCTAACGCAGCCCGCGCGGCGCCGGGTCACGGTGAAACAAACCGACACACGGCGTCGGGTTGCAGACGTGTGCAGGTCAGCGCGTTCCGCCCACCGTGGCCCGCGCGCAGCGCATGCAGAGCGTGGTCGTCGCCGTGCCCACCAGCAGGTCGCCGTAGTAGCGCAGCACCGGATCGCGCGTGGGCTCACCGTCGCCGAAGAGGTGCTTCGTGCCCACGAGGTCGTCTTCGTAGTGGCCGCCGCCGTAGTTGCTCCACACGTCGAAGCGCGCGTTGCAGCGGTCGCACACGCTCCGCCGCGTCGGGGTTGCGGCCTCGGCCTTCGCGGCGTCGTTCTTCGTTCTGCCCATCGGAAGGCGAGTATCGCGCGAGCCCGCGCCCGCCGTCACCGCGCGTCGGCGAACTCCGCGCGCGCGCAGCGCAGGCACAGCGAGGGCTGCTTCTGCTGAAACATGTAGTCGCCGAAGTGCCTCGCCACCGGGTCGCGCGGATGCTCTCCGTCGGCGAAGAGGCTCACCCACGGCTCCGTCGCGTCGCTGTAGAACGCCCCGCCCTGGTTGTACCCGAGGGTGTACCCCGCGCCGCAGCGCGAGCACGTGTCGCTGTACGCAGGCGCCGTCGCGCGCTTCTTCTTCGCCGCCATCGTGGGGTCAGTTGTAGCGGTCGAAGAGGGCGCGCACGAGGGCTCGCTGCGCGGCCGTCCACGTGGTGAACGTGTAGGTCGTGTGGCTCGCGAGGCCGTTGCGCCCGACGAGCCAGTCGCGCACCTGGGCGCGGAGCGAGTCCTTCATGAACGCGCCCACGAAGATGGCGTGAATGTGCGGCGACTCCGACGAGGGCCACCCGTCGTGACCGGGCCAGCGGTACCACGCCGCGAAGCCGTGGCTCGCGAGGCGCGAGAGCAGCGTGCGAATGTCCGCCGCCGAGAGTCCGCGCACCGAGAGGTCCGTCGCGGCGGAGTAGGGCTGTCCGTTCACGTAGCCGTCGCGCGCGTGCGTGCCCGCCGAGGCCGCCGCGTTGCCGATGGTCTGCGTGATGCGCCACGAGGCCACGCCGAGGCAGCGCAGATGGTCCGACGCGGTGGGATGGAGCCCCCACGCGAGGAGGGCCTGACGCGCGCACGCAGGCAACGCAGGCGGCGCGGGCGCGCAGGTGTCGTCGGTGCCCGAGGGGTGCACCTCACATCCGTGGGCGCAGCGATCGGTCTGCACCGTGCCCGACACGCAGCGCTGACGGGCCGTGCGATCGGCGGTGCACGTCCAGATCGACGACTGCCCCGAGGCCGAGCCCACACAGCGCGGCGGCGCCGCATCGACCACCGCATCGCGACGCGGCACATCGACCGCCGCATCGCGACGCTGCACATCGACCCCCGCATCGACGCGCGCATCCACCGCCGCATCGACGCGCGCATCCACCACCGCGCCGACGGACGCCTCGGGCCCACCGACGTCGCCCGCAGCGTCCACGGGCGCATCGACGGACGCATCGTCGGCGAGCGCACCGTCGGCCCCGTCGTTCTCGGGCGGAAGCCCCGGGTCGGCCCCATCGGGAATGGCCACGTCGTCGGGCGCGGGCGGGTCGTAGAAGTCGTCGCCCTCGGCCGTGTCGGCGCCGCAGGCGGCGAGTGCGACGGGCAGCGCGAGCAGCGCACAGACACGGAGCGCGGAGCGGTCGAGACGCATCGGCGGCGACCATACCAGCATTGCGCGGGGCGCCACCTGCACACGTCTGCAACCGGGCGCCTACTCGATGGGGAGGTACACGTCGGTGACGGCCTCGTGCGCGGGAACCTCGGGGTAGAACCGCACGCGCTCGACCAGCAGCGGAACGTCGCGCACGCGCTCGCCGCTCTGCGCCAGCCACGGGCCGTAGAGCAGCCGCGCGGTGGCCGACACGTCGTCGCCGTCGCCCACCTGACGGAGCACGGCGTAGCGTCCGCCCGCGAGCGTGTCGGCGGTGACGCCCTCGGCGTTGGGCTCGACGGGGCCGCTCCATGCGGCGCAGAGGTCGACGCGGTGCTCGGCGGGGTCGACGGTCGCGGGGTCGTCGTAGAAGCGGTTGAAGGTGGCGCTGCGCGAGGGCGGGGCCCCGTGCGCGCGACGCCAGGCGATGAAGCGGCGGATGCTCTCGCCGAGCCGATGGGGCGCGCCGCGGTGCACGAGCACGGCGACGGGGCGGGGCGGGAGTTCGACGATGCGCACGTCGGCGAGGCGGGGTTCTTCGGTCACGGTGATGCTCCTCGGGAGGTCACGGTCGAACGCCGCGCGCCACGCCTCCCAGCGCGGACCGCGACGGAACTCCGTGGGCGTCTGCCCCACACACCGCTTGAAGGCGCGCGCGAAGGCCTCGGGGCCCTCGTAGCCGTTGGCGAGCGCCACGTCGAGCACGGTCACCGCAGGGCGAAACGCGAGCTGATGCGCCGCGCGACGGAGCCTCCGACGCTGCACGTACGCGCCCACCGACTCGCCCACGAGCGCCGCGAACTGACGGTGAAAGTGGTACGGCGACCAGTGCGCCACGCGCGCGAGGGCCTCGACGCGGAGGTCTCCGTCGAGGTGCGCGTCGATGTGCGCGAGCACCCGTCGGAGGCGCGCGCAGAGCTCGTCGTGGGGTGGTGCGTTCACGGGGTTCACCGTGGGTCTATCCGCGGGTGGGCGGCGGCGTCCTGACCGATCTTGCGCAGGTCATGCGAGGGCCGGCGGGCCGTCGAGCTCGTCGAGCACCACGGTGCAGAGCTTGTCCTTCGCGTGGGTCACCGAGCGCACCGCGAAGCGCGTGCCCGGCGCGAGCACGAACTCCTCCTCCGCGGCGAAGGCCGAGAGCTTCTGGATGCCCACGGCCGCGCGCGGGTGCACTTCGAAGAGCGTGCGCGCGCCCGACGAACCGAGGAACGCGTGGGCCACGCTCGCCTTCGGCGTGCACGACGACACGCCCCACCAGACCACCTCGCGGCCCTCGACGTACTGCGCCGAGAGGTTCGCCGCCACGCCGCGCCACAGCGGCGCCGACGTCGACGGCAGCCGCGCCATCGCGTCGAGAAACAGCCGCAGGAACGGGAAGAACGGGCGCACCTTCGCGCGGTCTTCGTCACGGAGCGCGGCGTTGAGCCGTCGGTAGAACTGCGAGGCCATGGTGTACACGTGCACCGCCGCGGCCTCGTCGGCGTCGAGGCCCAGCGCCTTCGCGGTCTTCGCGGCGCGCGTCGCCCACGCCACCGCCTGTCGCGCCGCAGACTCGGCGCCGGGCACCACCGACGCGACCGCGCGCAGCGCCGTGAGCACGTCGACGCGCGGGGTCGAGTGCAGGTCGGTGATCGCGGGCATCGCCGAGGCCACCTCGTCGCGCGCGCCCTGCAGGCGGTCGAGGTAGAAGCGGTGCAGCTCCATGGTGTCTTTGAGAAAGCCGCCCATGCGCTCCGTGGTCTCGGGCGCGGCGGCGAGCTTCGACTGCCAGCCCGCCGTGGGGAGCCACTCGATGGGCGTGGCGCCGAGCGAGGTGAGCGCCTCGTTCAGCTTGCCGTAGTGGTCGTTCTCGCAGAAGCGGTTGTCGCGCGACGCGGGGTGCCAGTGTTCAACATGGCGCACGGGCACCGACGGATGGAGCGCCGCGAGCCGCTCGACCTCGGCCCGCAGCGAGCGCGCGGCGTTGCCCCACCACGCGAACACCACGCCGCGGTGCTCGGGCTCGGCGTGCTCCTTCGCCGAGAGGATGGCCTCGACGATGGCGCTCGCCACCGGGGCCCAGAAATCGACGTGCTTCTGCACCGCGAGGGCGTCGTCGGTGTGCCGCGTGAGCGACGCGTCCACGAGCAGCACGCCCTGCGAAAGAATCGCCTGGAACCACTCCGTCGGCGGCACGATCGCGTGCTGCTTGAGCAGCGCGGGCACCTGCTTCGCGGCGAGCGTCTCCGGCGCGCCGCGCCCCCAGATGAGCGCCGTCTTGAGCATGTTGCGCATCGACGCCACCTGCGGAAAGCGCGGCGCCTGCCAGTCGTGAAACGCGTTGTCGAACATCGCGATGCCCGTCGCCGACTCGACGCGCGGATACGGGCTCTGCCCGAAGATCACGACCTTCCACCGCTCCGGGGGGTTGGGCTTGAGCGCCTGAAAGGTGAGCTCGCGCACGGGCACGATGCGCGGGTCTCGCGTGGGGCCGATGAAGGTCGCCGCGTCGGGCTGCGCCTCGATCACGGGCTTGAGCAGCGGGAGCCACGCCTCGCCACCCTGAAAGAGTTCCGCGAGCTTGAGCGGGTCGTCGGAGGTCGTCATCGCGCGCGAGGCTATCGCCGCGTCCCCATGCGCAGGAAGGGCCGCGTTCCGTCGCCGAATGGGAGCCCGCGACGACGGGTGATAGCGTCCGCCGCCCATGCGCCGCGCATCCCTCCTCTTCGTGCTCGCGCTCGCTGCGTGCTCCGACAACAACGGGGCCACCGCACCGACCGACGCCGCCTCCGACGCGACCTCCGACGTCACCGCCGACACCGCCCTCGACACGTCGGAAGATTCCGACACGTCCGACGCGCGCGACGTCGCCGATGCCGCCGACGTGACCGATGCGTCCGATGCGAGCGACGTCACCGATGCGGCCGACATCACCGACGCGAGCGACGTCGCCGACGTGAGCGATGCGCCCGACGGACCGCGCTGCACCGCCGACACCTGCGCCGCCCACGGACGCTGCGACGACCGCACGGGAACGCCCACCTGCGCCTGCGAGGCGGGCTACACGGGCCCGCGCTGCGACGCCTGCGCGACGGGCTATTTCTCCGACGGACGCGGCGCGTGCACCAACACCCCCTGCGACCCGAACCCCTGCACGCAGCCCGACCGCGCGCGCTGCACCACCGGGCCCATGGGCGCCGTGTGCAACTGCAACCCCGGCACGCACGAAGACCCGCGCGGACAGTGTGTTCCCGACGAGACCTGCACCGCGACGACGTGCAACGGACACGGCACCTGCGCCGTCGAGGGCACCGCGCTCCGATGCACCTGCGCGTCGGAGTACACCGGCGCGCGCTGCGACGCCTGCGCGAGCGACGCGCACCCCGACGGCATGGGCGGATGCACCCGCGACGTGTGCCGTCCGTCGCCGTGCACCGAGCCGCGACGGAGCGTGTGTGTGGCCGTGATGGGCGCCGCGCGCTGCGACTGCGACGCGGGCTCGCACCTCGAAGGCGACCGCTGCGTCGTCGATGAGACCTGCACCCCCGCGCGCTGCACGGGCCACGGAACGTGCTCGGTCACGGCGGGTCGCGCGAGCTGCGCGTGCGCCGCGGGCTACACCGGCGCCGACTGCGCCACCTGCGCGACGGGCTACCACGCCGACGGACGCGGCGGATGCACCAACGACCCGTGCCTCCCCTCGCCCTGCACCATGCCCCGTCGGACCGTGTGCACCGCGATGGGCACCACCGCCGTGTGCGCGTGCGACGCGGGCTATCACCCCGACGGCCTCGGCGGATGCACCAACGATCCGTGCCTCCCCGACCCCTGCGCCGCGCGCAACCAGGCGTGCCGAAACACCCTGGGCGCGGCCGAGTGCTACACGCCCATGTGCAACGACAACAACCCCTGCACCGACGACGCGCTCGTCGGCGGACGTTGTGTCAACACCGTGCGCGCCAACGGGAGCGCGTGCACCACCTCGGCCTGCACCACGGGCCAGACCTGCATGGCCGGCGCGTGCGTCGGCGGAACGGCCGTGCGCTGCGACGACGGCAACCCCTGCACCCGCGACACGTGCTCGCCCACCGCGGGATGCGCCTCGACGCGCGACGACACCCTCGTGCCCGACGACGGCATCGCCTGCACCGTCGACCGCTGCGCTGCGGGTGTGGCCTCGCACACGGCCACGCACGCGGTCTGCGACGACGGACGCTGGTGCACCGGCGTCGAGAGCTGCACGCCCGGCGCGACCGGTGCCGACGCGCGCGGATGCACCACCGCGATGGTGCCCGTGGCCCCCGGCGCATCGGGTCCGTGTGCGACGTACACGTGCGACGAGTCGACGCGGAGCTTCACGCTCAACGCGCGCACGGGCATGAGCTGCGACGACAGCATCGCGTGCACCACGGGCGACGTGTGCACGGCCACGGGGCTCTGCGCAGGGCGCTACGTCACGGGATGCTCCGCGGGCGGCACCACCACCGCCTGCACGACGACCTCGGCGCTCGGCGCGACGGTGAACATTCCCACCGCGCAGATCACGGGCACGGTGCTGCTCGACGGCGCTCCGATTCCGCGCACGGTGACCACCGCGCAGGTGCCCTCGTTCACCACGAGCTACGTGTACCTCCAGAGCCGTGACACCGGCGTGCGCCACCTCATCGCCGC
This sequence comes from uncultured Myxococcaceae bacterium, assembly GCA_945952225.1. GTDB lineage: Bacteria > Myxococcota_A > Polyangia > Polyangiales > CAISKJ01. Next base: position 323 of record CAMFHP010000153.1, on the reverse strand, counting down.
GCCCGACTTCTCGTACGGAAGCACGAACTACACGCTCCGTTCGGGCACCGACGCGGTGTCGGCGCGCGTGGTGCCGGGCGTCTACGACCTGGTCTTCACGCACAACGTCGGCAGCAGCGGAACGGCCGGTCGTCAGCCCACCGACGTGATGCCCTCCGGCGATCGTGTGCTCCGCGAGAACGTGGTCATCGGCCTCGGTCCCAACACGCTCGACGTGAACGTCACCACCGCGCGCATCACGGGCACGGTGCTGCTCGATGGCGCTCCGATTCCGCGCACGGTGACCACCGCGCAGGTGCCCTCGTTCACCACGAGCTACGTGT
>CAMFHP010000152.1 GCA_945952225.1 uncultured Myxococcaceae bacterium | reverse complement strand
GCGCCGGCCCGTCCCGCCGCGCCCGCCGCGCCCGCCGCGCCTGCTGCCCAGGCCCCCGCCGCGCAGCCCGCGCCCGCCGCTGCGCCCCTCACGGGCGTGCAGCGCTTCGAGCTCCGCCCCACGGGCATCTCGCGCGTGGCCTTCACCTCCGACGCGCCGCTCGAGACCATCGACGGCGTGTCGACCGCGACCTCGGGCACGTTCAGCGTCGACGTGGGCAACCCCTCGCGCAACCTCACGGGCACGGTGCAGATCCCCGTGAACACGCTCCGCACGGGCAGCGACATGCGCGACGACCACCTCCGCGGCGAGAACTGGCTCGACGCCGCCCACAACCCGAACATCTCGCTCGAGCTCCGCGGCACCGACATCACCACGGCGCTCGCGCCGGGCGCGTCGGCCTCGGGTCACCTCCGCGCGCGGCTCACCATGCACGGCGTCACGCGCGACGTGAACGTGCCCGTGACCGTGCGGCTCATCCCGCTCGCGAACGAGCACCAGGGGATGCAGCAGTTCGGCATCAACGCCGACATGCTCCGCGTGCAGAGCGAGTTCCGCGTGAACCTCTCGGACTACAACGTCTCGGTGATCGCGCCGCTGCGCCTCAAGGTCTCGAACGAGATCCAGATCCGCGTGAACGCGACGGCCTTCCGCCTCGCGCAGTGATCCGCCGCCTCCGCGCGTCGCCGATCGCGTGACGCGCCCTCGCAGAATCCCCCTCCATCCACGGCCTCTCGCGCGCGAAAGTGCGTTCTTGTAGACGCAAGAACGCGCGTGATAGCGTCCGCCCGCTCGCGGCCGAGACGGCTCCAGACGAGCGGGAGATGACGTCGACGATGAGACTCGGATTGCTGACCACGGCCGCCTTCGTGTCTGGTGTGATCGCGGCGCTCGGCATGGGCTGCCAGGGTGAGAGCAAGCTCAACGTCGTGGTCGAAGAGGGCGCGTCGGCGCCGCACGTCAACCTCCCCGCCGTGCCCACGCTGCCGCCTCCGCCGCCCGCGCGCCACACCGACGGATCGCTCACGATCTACGGCGTGCGCCACGAGGCGCTGCGCGCGCCGGCCGACATGTTCTCGAAGCAGCAGCGCGTGCACGGCTTCGTGGTGAGCGTGTACACCCCGCGCGTCGTCGATGGTCCGCGCCGCGGGCAGATCTGCACCGAGCGCGACCGCTGCACCGAGGAGCGCCCGCACATCTACATCGCCGACAACCGCGGCGAGCGCGACCCGCAGCGCATGATGATGGTCACGGGCTACGCGATGTTCCAGTACGAGATCGACGACGCGAAGCGCGTGGCGCGGCAGCACCCGACGCCCGCGGCCCCTGCGCCGACGCCCGCGAACCCCAATGCGGCTGCGCTCGCGCCGCGCACCATTCCCACGGACCTCGACGAGGGCGCCGAGGTGGTGGTCACGGGCACGCTCTCGCGCCGCGCCGCCAACGGCCAGGCCGATTCGAACGGTCTGCTCGAGTACGTCTCGCACACGACGGTCACCCCCGCGCCGCCGCCGCCGAACGCGCACCGCTGAGACGCCTCGCGCGGCATCTCATTCCGCGCCGTGCGATCGCTCCCCTCCGCCGCTCCGATCTCCCTCACGTCCTTCCTCGCGCTCGCGGCGTGTGCCGCCGAGCCCGTCGGGTCACTGTCTCCGTCTCCCGACGCGTCGACGCCCTGCACGCCCCTGCGCGGTGTGCTGCCGTTGACCGCCGCGCGGTGGACGCCCTCGGTCTGCGGTGACGAGAGCGCCGCGTCGCTCGCGGGGCGCGCGGTGATCGAGGTGGGGGCACGCTGTGACGGCTCCGCCGCCCTCGTGTTGCAAGATGTTTCGACGGGCAGCAGCGCCCTCGTCGCGCTCGACGCCGCGGGCAACACCTGGCGCATGTCGAACACCCGCGTGCAGTGGATCGTGGGCACGCCGCGAGGCTGGATCGCCGCGCTCGCCACAGGCGGACGGAGCGGGCAGATCATCCCGCTGGAGCTTCCCGATAGCCGCACGGTGCCGCTGCCGGGGAGGCTGCTGCCGTTTCGTCCGCACGGCCTCGCGGCGCACGCGTCGGGCACGGTCGCGGTGCTCGGCTGCGACGACGTCACCCGCTGCGCGCTCTACGCCTACGACGCCACGCCGACGGCGCTCGACGAGGGCCCCGTGGTGCTCGACGGCGACGCGCTGATGGAGCCTCCGGTCACCACGCGCGCGGGCTTCGCGGTGCTCACGCGGCGCTGGGTGGGCGACGGCGCAGACCCCTCGGCGTATCGGGTGCGGGTGCATCGGTTCGGCGCGCGTGGAGGGGCCATGGGGGCGGCCGCGGCGTGGCGTGTTCCCTTCGAGCCCAAGGCCCTCGTCGAGCGCCCTGCGGACCTGCTCCTGCTCGGCGTCGACGGCGACCAGCGGGTGCGTGCGGCGGTGCTCGGCGACGGCGGCACGGTGCGGCTCCTCGATGCGCTCGGCGATGCGCGCAACCGAACGCGCGCGCCCCTCGACCTGCGCGCCGCGCGCGAGGGCGACGGCACCGTGGTCACGTGGACCAACGCCGACCCCGACACGGCCGCCGACGGTGACGCCGTGCCCGTGGTCTACGTGGGCGACGACGGGCGCGTGGAGGCACGGTGCGGCCCGCGCGGAGGTCGCTACGATGGAGCCTTCGTCGCGTCGTCCCCCGGCGGCGCGATCCGCGTGTGGAACGAGTGGGCGCCGGGCGATGGGATGGGGCGCGCCTCCGTGGCCGTGCGCATCGGACGCGCCCACGCGCCCTGAGCGACGGACTGCGTGTCGTCGCATGCCTCGCGCGATGCGATGGGTGCGGTGAGATGGCGCGGGGAGAACGTCCCCCGCGGTCTGCGCGTGTGCGGCCCGTTTGCGGTCGATGGGACGGCGCGGGCTGCACGCGTGGCGAGAAATATGACGCAACTGGCCGTGGCCTGCGGCTTGCGCTGCGAGGGGGTGCACCTTCGCACGGAGCCTTCTCGATGAACGCACCCAACCCCCCGGCCGATGGACTCGAAGGCCTGCGCGCCAACTGGCGTGAAGACCTGCGCGCCGGGTTCCTGGTCTTTCTGATCGCGCTGCCGCTGTGCCTCGGCATCTCGATGGCGTCGGGCTTTCCCCCGTTCGCGGGCGTGCTCACGGCCATCATCGGCGGTCTCATCGTCACGCCGCTCATGGGCGCGCGCATGACCATCAAGGGCCCTGCCGCGGGCCTCATCGTGATCGCGCTCGGCGCCGTCGAGGAGCTCGGCCACGGAGACCCCGTGCGCGGCTACCACATGGCCCTCGCGACCATCGCCATCGCGGGCCTGCTCCAGATCGGCTTCGGCCTCGCGCGCACGGGCCGCCTCGGCGATGTGTTCCCCTCGTCGGCGGTGCACGGGATGCTCGCGGCCATCGGGATCATCATCGTCTCGAAGCAGATTCACGTCGCCCTCGGCGTGCGCCCCGAGGGCAAGGAGCCCTTCGAACTCCTCGCCGAGATTCCACGCAGCGTCGCGCACGCGAACCCCGAGATCGCCGCGATCGGACTGGGGAGCCTGGTGATCCTCTTCGCGTGGCCGAAGGTCGCCGGTCGCCTCGCGAAGGTGGTGCCCGCGCAGATCGTCGTGCTCGTGTTGGGCATCGCGCTCGGTTACGCCTTCGACCTCGCGCACGAGCACCGCTTCTCGTCGCTCTTCGGACCGGGTGAAGTGGGTCCGCGCTTTCTCGTGACGGTGCCCGAGAGCCTGTTGCGCGTGGTGACCTTCCCCGATCCGTCGCACCTGCTGAGCGGCACGTCGATCAAGTACGTGATCATGTTTGCGCTCGTGGGGAGCATCGAGTCCATCGCGTCGGCGAAGGCCATCGACACGCTCGATCCGTATCACCGCCGCTCGGACCTCGACCGCGACCTCATCGCGACGGGCGTGGGCAACCTCCTCGCGGGCCTCGTGGGCGGCCTCCCCATGATCTCGGAGATCGTGCGCAGCTCGGCGAACCTCAACAACGGCGCGAAGACCCGCTGGGCCAACTTCTTTCACGGCGCGGCGCTGCTGGTGTTCGTGAGCCTCGTGCCGGGCCTCGTGCACCGCATCCCCCTCGCGGCCCTCGCCTCGATGCTGATCTTCACGGGCGTGCGCCTCGCGTCGCCGAAGGAGTTCGCCCACGCGCTCAAGATCGGCCCCGAGCAGTTCGCGATCTTCGTGGTCACCGTGCTCGCGACGCTCGGCATCGACCTCCTCGCGGGCATCGCGGCGGGCATCGTGCTGAAGGCCGTGATCCACCTCGTGCGCGGCGTCTCGCTGCGCCGGATCTTCAAGGCCGACGTCTCGCTCGCCACGCAGGGCGACACCGCGCGCATCACGGTGCGCGAGGCCGCGGTGTTCACCAACTGGCTGGGCCTCGCGTCGTGCCTCGCGGGCGTTCCCGCGGGCACCTCCGTCGAGGTGGACTTCACCGAGACCACGGTGGTCGATCACACGGTGCTCGAACACCTCGACGAGCTCGCCCGCGAGCGCGCCCGCGAGGGAGGCAACCTCCGCATCGTGGGGCTCGACGCGCACCGCCGCGTGTCGCCGCACCCGCTCGCCGCCCGCGTGCGCGCCCGCATGGCGTAGGGCCTCCGCCCGTTGCGCCCCGCGCGGACATCACGGTACTCACCGTGGCCCCGCGCATGACCCTCCCGCCGAACCCGCCCCGCCGCCCGCCGCCCCGCACACAACACTTCAAGAAGCCCCCGCTGCGCGTGCAGACCACGACGCTCTGGGAGTACCCCTCGCAGCACTACGGCGAGGGGATGCAGGGCAACAAGAACTACGTCGGCGCCACGCCCTCGTGGGTGATCTGGAACGTGCTCCAGCGCTACTCCCGCGAGGGCGACACGGTGCTCGACCCGATGTGCGGCTCGGGCACGACGCTCGACGTGGCGCGCGACCTCAACCGCCGCGGCCTCGGCTTCGACGTGAACCCCACGCGCGCCGACATCGTGAAGGCCGACGCGCGCAAGCTGCCGGTGGAGCGCGAGAGCGTCGACGTGTTCTTCGTCGATCCGCCCTACAGCGACCACATCCACTACAGCGAAGAGAAGGGCTGCATCGGCAAGCTCTCGGCCTTCGACCCCGCGTACTTCGAAGCGATGCGCGGGGTGTTCGAAGAGGCCAATCGGGTGCTCAAGCCCGGCGGAACCTTCGCGCTCTACGTGTGCGACTACTTCGAGAAGAAGCGCGGCTTCGCCCCCGTGGGCTTCGGGCTCTACTCGATCTTCACGATGTTCTTCGAGCCCCTCGATGCCGTCGCCGTCGTGCGGCACAACAAAGACCTTGAGAAGGGCAACTACCACCAGGCTGCCGAGCGCGAGAACTTCTTTCTCCGCGGGTTCAACCACCTGTTTCTCGCGCGCAAACCCCTCGCGCCGCAGCCTGCGCCGCGCCGTCGCCGCTGAGCCCTACGCGCGCCGCAGCCGCAGCGCGTTCGACACCACGGTCACCGAGCTCATCGCCATCGCCGCCGCCGCGAGCATCGGCCCGCCGAGGCGTTCGAACACCCCGAAGGCCGCGAGGGGAACGCCCACGACGTTGTAGGCGAAGGCCCAGAAGAGGTTCTGCCGGATCACCCGCATCACCGCGCGCGACAGCGTGATCGCGTCGGCCACGGCCCGCGGATCGGCGCGCATGAGCGTCACCGCGGCGGCCTCGATGGCCACGTCGGTTCCGCCGCCCATCGCGAAGCCCACGTCGGCGGTCGCGAGGGCCGGCGCGTCGTTCACGCCGTCGCCCACCATGGCCACCACGCGCCCCTCACGGCGCAGCGCTTCGATCACCGCGCCCTTGTCTCCGGGCAAGACGCCCGCGCGCACGCACGACGGATCGATGCCCACGCGCGCGGCCACCGCGTCGACCGCGCGCGGGTGGTCGCCGGACACGAGGTGCACGCGGAGCCCCATCGCGCGGAGGTGCGAGACGGCCTCGGCGGCCTCGGGGCGCACGTCGTCGAAGAGGCCCAGCGCGCCCGCGGCGACGCCGTCGACGGAGACCAGCGCCGTGGTGCGTCCCGTCGCGCGGAGGGCGTCGAGGGCCGCGCGCGCGTCGTCGTCGAGGGCGTCGTCGAGGAGCGCGCCGTGGCCCACGCAGACGACCGTTCCGTCGACGGTTCCGCGCACGCCCTGGCCCGCGAGGGCGCGCACGTCGGAGGCGTTCGACTGGGTGAGGTTGCGGCGCTGCGCTTCGTCGACCACGGCGCGTGCGAGGGGGTGCTCGCTCTCGCGCTCGACGGCGGCGGCGAGGCGGAGCACGGCGTCGGCGTCGAAGCCGTGGAGCGCGGTCACGTCGGTGAGTGCGGGGCGTCCGCGGGTGAGCGTGCCGGTCTTGTCGAAGACCACGTCGGTGAGCGCGTGCGCGCGTTCGAGGCTCGCCGCGTCGCGCACGAGAATGCCCTTCGTCGCAGCCCTTCCCGCGCCGACGATGACGGCGGTGGGCGTCGCGAGGCCGAGCGCGCACGGGCACGCCACCACGAGCACGGTCACCGCCGCGAGGAGCGCGTGTTCCGCGGGGTGTCCTGCGAGGCGCCACCCCAACGCGGTGAGCGCCGCCGCGCCGAGGATCACCGGCACGAACACCGCCGCCGCGCGGTCGGCCATGCGCTGAATGGGCGCGCGCGATCCCTGCGCCCGCTCGACCATCTTCACGATCTGCGCGAGGGCCGTGTCGGCGCCCACACGCGTGGCGTCGAGCGCGAAGGGCGTCGCGCCGTTGACCGTGCCCGCTGCGACCGCATCGCCGACCGCGCAGGCCACCGGAACGCTCTCGCCGGTGAGCATCGAGCAGTCGACGTGGGGCGCTCCCTCACGCACCACGCCGTCGACGGGAACGCGCGCGTTGGCGCCCACCTGCACGCGATCCCCGACGCGCACGCGCGACACGGGGATCTCGCGCGCCTCGCCGTTGCGCACCACCACCGCACGTTGCGGACGCAGGGCCACGAGCGCGCGGAGGGCGTCGCCCGTGCGATGGCGCGCGCGGGCTTCGAGGGCGCGGCCGAGGAGCACGAAGGCCACGATCATCGCGGCGGTCTCGAAGTAGAGGTGCGCGTGCGCGCCGTGGGCGCCACCGAGCGCCGTGCGAAGCGAGTGGAGCAGCGCCGCGTTGGCGCCGAGGGCGATGAGCGTGTCCATCGTGGCGGCGCCGTGGCGCGCGTTGGTGAGCGCGACCCGTTGCACGGGCCAGCCCGCGCCCCACACCACGGCGACGGCGAGCGCGCCCTGCACCCAGGCGGTTCTTGCGAAGTGAAGCGCGGGCACCATCGCGAGCGCCATGAGCAGCGCCGACACGGGCAGCGCCACGAGCGCGCGGAGCGTCTCGACGGGGAGCGCGGGCGCCTCGGGCTCCGCGGGCGGCGCGTCGTCGCGGAGGTCGTCGGCGGAGAACGCGTCGACGTGGGGTTTCGCGCCGTAGCCCGCGCGCTCGATGGCGGCGATGAGGGCCGCGGCCTCGACGCCCGGCGCGACGGCGATGCGGGCCCGGTGCGTCGCGAGGTTCACCGCGGCCTCGTGCACACCGGGAACCTTCTTCAGCACGCGCTCCACGCGCCCCACGCAGGCCGCGCAGGTCATGCCGTCGATGTCGAACTCGTGGGCCTCGACCTCGGAATTCATGGGCTCCTGTGGGCGCGAGGTATAGGTCCCGGCGCCGCGTGTGTCGCCTGCGAACGACGCGCCGTCGACGGGGTTCGACACCGCGCCTGCGATGCGCGCGCGCAGGCAACACGGCACCTCGATTGCGATACCGTGCCCTCATGCGATGGAAGCTCTTCACCGTGTGCGCAGTGCTCACGGCCGCGTGCAGTGACTCCGTGACGCCGACGCCCGCGGGCGATGCGAGCGTGGCCGACGGCGCGCTCGACGCGACGCCCGATGTTTCACCGGACGTTTCACCCGATACCGCGCCCGATGCGATCGTCGATCCGCCGCCCGACGCGGGCTGTGGCATCGCGCCGTCGACGGATCCCACCGTGGCCCTCACCGATCGCGGCCTCGTGCGCGGCGTGGTCGACGGCGAGTCGCTGCGCTGGCTCGGGGTTCCGTATGCGCAGCCGCCCGTGGGCGCGGCCCGATGGCGTGAGCCCCTCGACGTGACGGCGTGCTGGACGACGCCGCGCGACGCGACGGCCTGGGCGCCCGCGTGCGCGCAGATTCCGCAGCAGCAGGGGCAGCCCTTCGACCCCGCGGCCCCGATGGTGGGCCAGGAAGACTGCCTCACGCTCAACGTGTGGCGCCCCGCGAACGCGGCCGCCGATGCGACGCTGCCGGTGATGGTGTTCCTCCACGGCGGCGGGAACGTGGTGGGCTCCGCGGGCGAGACCTCGGCGCAGGGACAGCGCCTCTACGATGCGAGCCGCCTCGCGTCGCGGGGCAACGTCGTCGTGGTCACCGTGCAGTACCGACTGGGCGCGCTGGGCTTTCTGCACCATCCCGCGCTCGAAGCGGAGTCACCCGCGGGCGTCGGCAACTACGCGCTCCTCGACCAGATCGCGGCGCTGCGATGGGTGCAGCGCAACGCGCGGGCCTTTCGCGGAGACCCCTCGCGCGTGCTCCTCTTCGGCGAGAGCGCGGGGGCCCTCGACACGTGCGCGCTCGTGGCGGCGCCGCGCGCGCAGGGACTCTTCTCGCGCGCCATCGTCGAGAGCGGGAGCTGCACCGCGATGGTGCCCGTCGAGACCGCGCGCACGACGGGCCAGAGCTACGCCGAGGCCACGCGCTGTGCGGGCATGACCGACGTGGCCGCGTGCCTGCGCGCGCTGCCCGTCGACGCGGCGGTGCGCGCGCTCCAGGCGCCCGTCGACGTGTCGGGCCTCTCGGGGAGCGCGCTGCGATGGGGACCGGTGTCGGGCGCTGCGGCGCTGCCCGAGCGTCCCCTCGACGCGATGCTCGCGGGTCGGCAGAACCGGGTGTCGTTCATGATCGGTCACAACGCGAACGAGGTGGGACTCGCCGTGCCCGCGGTGCCCACGGAGGCCGCGTACCGGGCCGCGCTGGTGAACGTCGGCGGCGTCGGGTTCGCCGACATGGTGATGGCCCGCTACCCCGTGAGCGCGTACGCGACGCCCCGCGCGGCGCTCGTGCAGGCGCTCACCGACGCGCGCTTCGGATGCGGCGCACGGCACGGCGCGCGGGCCTCGGTGGCGGGGCGCAATCCGTCGACGTACCGCTACCTCTTCGCGCACGCGCTCGAAGGCTCGACCGCGGTGGTGCGCGCGATCGGTCCGTGGCACGGGCTCGAGCTGCTCTACGTGTTTCAGAACGTCGCGCAGGGGATGCTCACGCCCACGCCCAACGACCTCGCCGTCGAGCGCGCGATGCTGGGCTACTGGACGCGCTTCGCCGCCACGGGGGACCCCAACGGCGGCAGCGACCTCGCGTGGCCCGCGTACGCCACGGGTGAGCCGCTGCTCCAGCTCGCGGCGACGCCCGCGGTGCAGCGCGCCTGGCGCGGCAGCGAGTGCGACTTCTGGGACGGCATCACCCGCACGACCGCGCCCGCGCCCTGAGCGCCTCGGGCCGTGCGTCGCACGGTCAGAAATCCATGGAGACGTTGGCGAGAAAGGTCCGCCCCGCCTGGGGCATGGTGGTGAGTCCGTTGCGTCCGTCGGCGCGCGCGAACTCGACGCTCACGGGCGTGGCGTAGCGCCAGTCGAAGACGTTGTAGACGCCGACGTTGTAGCGAAGGCCCCAGCGCTCGGCGCGTCCCGAGGCGACGAGGTCCCACACGAGCGCGGGGTCGGTGCGCTGCTGCGAGGGCGCATCGGCGCGGTCGTTGCGATCCCAGCGCGGGCCCTCGACGGTGAGGCGCGTGGAGGCCACGAACACCTGCGGCACGATGGGGGCCGCGGCGCGCAGCGAGACGAGGTGCTCGGGCGCGTTGGGCACCTCGCGCAGCCCCTCGGTGTTGCTCACGTATCGCGAGCGCTGAAAGGCGTACGAAGCCGAGAGCATCCAGCCCTGGCGCCACTCGCGGCGCGCCTCGGCCTCGGCGCCCACGGTGAGCACCGGCGCGGCGGTGTTCTGGTACTGGTCGAAGTCCATCATCCCGTCGCGGGTGCTGCGCAGCGCGATGAGGTTCTGGATGTAGTTCGTGTACACCGACCCGAGGAGCGTCCAGGTGTTGGTGACGCGATGGCTGTACTCCACCTCGGCGGAGAGCACGGTCTCGGGCGCGAGGGCCGTGTTCGCGCGGGCCGTGGCCGTCGTGTAGTAGATCTCGTAGATGCTCGGTGCGCGGAACGCGCGGCCCGCCATCACCTTGAGGTTGCCGCGCTCCGTGGGGCGGAAGATCAGCGCGAGGCGCGGGTTCACGGTGGCGCCGAAGGTGCTGTACCAGTCGACGCGCGCGGCCGCGGAGTAGCGGATCCACGGCGCGGGGGATCCATCGGCCGAGAGGTATCCCGCGGCGGTCTGGTAGGGGTGCGCGCTGTTGTCGTCGCTCTCGGGCGAGGCCACGGTGCCGGCGGTCTGCTGCACGATCGCGTGGGCCACGACGTCGCCGCCGACGGTGAGTCGCAGCGCGGGCGAGGCGTTCCACACGCCGCGGGCTTCAGCGCCGAACCAGAGGCCGCGGTACGTGTTGTATCCGTCGGCGTTGGCGTTGTTGTCGTAGGCGAGGCGCTCGACGAATCGGTAGTAGTTCGCGTAGGCCCGCGTGAGGAGCTGAAAGCGCTCGGTGATGCGCGGCTCGTAGCGCGCTTCGACGAAGCCGCGCGCGTCGACGAAGTGCGTGCGGGGATTGCCCGGCAGCGTCTCGTACACGCCCGAGGGGATGGTCTTGTCGCGGGAGTTGAACATCCACTGGAGCGTGAAGTCGCCGTACCAGAGGCGTCCCGTGAAGGTGCCCGCGCTGAACCCGTCGGCGTTGCGCGAGACGCCGTCGCTCGCGGGCGTCGTGGCCGTCGCGGGCTGCACGTACTCGGGAAAGTACAGGTCGCGTCCGCCGCCCGTGGCGCCTGCGACGGAGGTCCAGAGGCCGAAGCGTCCGCTGGAGAGGCGGAGCCCTGCGCGGGCGCGTGCGACGCCGAACTGGTTCGTCGAGAGGCCGACGTCGCCGCCGTTCGTGGTCGTGCGTCCGCGGGTTACCACGTTGATGACGCCCGAGAACGCGCCGGTGCCGTAGAGCACGGAGCCCGGGCCTCGCACGACCTCGATGCGCTCGACGTCGTCGAGGTCGACGCGCGCGTCGTAGCCCACGTACGACGAGTTCACCCAGTCGTCGTTGGTGGGGTGACCGTCGACGAGCACGAGCACGCGGTTGCCGTAGTCGCCCGGGCGCCCGAAGCCGCGGAAGCCCACGGCGTCGTACGATCGGTCGTCGGAGAGGAACACGCCGCGCACGCCGCGGAGCGCCTCGGCGATGGTGGGATATCCCATCGCGCGAAGTTCCTGCGACGAGATGATCGAGACCGAGCTCGGCGCGTCTTCGACGCTCTCGGCCGCGCGCGACGCCGCGGAGACCTCTTCGTAGCGGGTGAGGGCGACGTCGACGCGCTCCTGCCCGTCGTGGCGCACGGTGACCTCGCGCTCGATGGGTCGAAAGCCCGGCATCGAGATGCGCACGCGGCGGGCGCCCACGGGCACGTTGAGCACCGCGGGGGTGAAGCCCATCGCGCGTCCGTCGACCTCGACGAGGGCGTCGCGCTCGTCGGCGCTCACGAGCACCGCGCCCGTGAGGGGCGTCACCGTGGGGTGCGCCGTCACGGTCTCTCGCGCGACCACGTTCACTTCGTCGGTGGCCGCCTGGTAGCCGTCGGCGTGGAGAAACAACCGATGGCGTCCCGGCGGGAGCTCAAGCTCGCAGGGCACGGTGCCGAGCACGGGGCCGCGTTCGTCGTCGGCGCGCACCTCGGCGTGCACGTCTCCCTCGACGCGCACGCGGCCGAGGATGCGCGTGAGGCGCAGGGTGACGGCGGTCTCCGATCCCACGCGCAGCTCGACGGGCTCCGACGTGGCGGGCTCATACCCGTCGAGTTCGGCGATCACGCGGAAGCGACCGGGCTGATAGGCCATCACGCGCGGGGCGGCGCCGCGGGGGCCGAGGTCGCGGCGGTCGACGTAGAGCGTGGCGCCCGGCGGCTCGGTGGTGACCCGCAGCACGGCGACGTTGGGCGCGATGCGCGCGAGGGCCGCGCGGATGCTCGCGATGGCCTGCGCGTCGGTCTCGCCGTCGAGGCTCGCGGTGTAGGCGCGGTGCGCGTCGGCGAAGCGACCGAGCTGCTCGTAGGCGCGGGCGATGTTGTAGACGACGTTGCGGTTGGGAACGAGGCGGTTCGAGGTGAGGAAGTGCTCCAACGCCGTGCGGAAATCGCGTGCGCGGTAGGCGTCGGCGCCGAGTTCGAACTGGAGGTCGGCCTCGTCGGCGAGGTCGTCGGCCTGCGCGGCGCGTGCGAGCGCCACGGCGAGCGTGAAGGCGCCGAGGCGCGTGAGCGTGGTCTTCATCGGTGGATGCGGAGGTCGTCGTTGCCGGGGTCGTGGTGCGCGGGGTTCGAATGCGGGGTCGGCTGCGGCACGCGAATCGGCGGGCGTCCCACGATCGAGCGGCGCGGCGGCGCGTTCACTGCGGGGACGTTCACCGTGGGGTCGATGGGCGCGGCGTCGGGGGCGGCCGCGGGGCCTTGCGCGGGTCGCGGAACGAGCGTGGCCACCACGCGCACGGCGGCCTCTTCGGAAGGTGCGGCGTTCACCGCGAAGGGCTCGTAGCCGTCGAGGCGCACCTGGAGCCGTCGAGGGGCCGTGCGCACCGTGTCGTTCTGGATGATCAGCGTGAGCGGGGCCGCGCCGAGGAGCGACTCGCCCTCCCAGACCTGCGCGCCGGGCGTGCTGCTGTCGATCACGAGGCGGTACTCACGCAGCGGCGCCGCGGGCGCGTTGGCGGTCGATGCGGGCGGCGGAGGCGCTGCGGGCGTGCGCAGCACGAGGAGCGCGACGACGATGCACCCGAGCACCACGATGGCGCCGAGGGCGAGGGGCAGCGCGCGGCTCTTCGGGGCCTCGGGCGCAGCCGCGGGAAAGGCCGCCGAGGGCACCGGGGCCGAGGCCATCGGCGCCGAGGGCATCGCGGGCGACGAGGTCATCGCGGCGACGGGGGGCGTGAGGCGCGCGCCCGAGCCCGTGTGCGGTGCCGACGTGAGCGAAGGGTCGTTGGTGATGGGCCCGGCCGCGTTGCCCATGGCCGCGAAGTGTCCCGACGCGGCGGTGTTCGCGGCGCTCGCGGTGAGGATCCCCAGCGTGGCTTCGCACTCGCGCAGACCGCGGAGGAACTCCTCCATCGTGGCGGGGCGGTTGATGGGGTTCTTCTCGAGGCAGCGGCGCGCGAACTGTTCGAGCACCTCGGGCACCTCGACGGCGGGGTTGCGCTCGCGCATCGGCGGCACCGGGTGCTGCAGGTGCGCCATGAGCGTGTGGACCGAGTTCTCGTTCTCGAAGGGCGTGCGGCCGCAGAGGCACTGATAGAGGATCACGCCGAGGGAGTAGACGTCGGTGCGGTGGTCGACCTTGCCGTGCGCGATCTGCTCGGGGGACATGTACCGCGGTGAGCCGAGGAAGCTGCCCTCCTTGGTGAGCTCCTCGCTCTCGTCGGTGAGCACCTTCACGAGCCCGAAATCGATGATCTTCACGAGCTCGTGACCGGCGTCTTCGGGCACGAGCATGATGTTCGAGGGCTTGAGGTCGCGGTGCACCACGCCCTGTCGGTGCGCCTCGCGGAGACCGCGCGCCATCTGCCGGATGATCCCGATGGCCTCGACGGGCGGGAGCGCGCCCAGCGTGCGGAGGCGACGGTGGAGCGTCTCGCCCGCGAGGTACTCCATCGCGAGGAAGTACGACTCGTCGTCGAGGCCCTCGATGTGGCCGTAGTCGAAGACGGTCACGATGTTCGGGTGCTGGAGCTTTGAGAGGATCGACGCTTCGAGGAAGAAGCGCTTCTGAAACGCGGGGTCCTCGGAGCTCGACGTGTACTTCGAGTGGAGCACCTTGATCGCCACGGGGCGGCCCAGGGGAATCTGTTCGCCCCGGTAGATCCGTCCCATGCCCCCGTTCGCGATCACCGCGTGGACCTGAAACTTGCCGTTGAGAACGGTGCCCACGAGCGGGTCGTTCTCGTACCGGCTCCGGCCCTCGGGTGCGTGTGTCGCGCCGGCCATCGGCTCTCTGGGGACTCCTCTCGGCGAACGCGCGAACCAACGTCGGCTCTCCGCAACGCCGACGCGCACGTTACCCGAAGCGTCGACCGCTGCGCGACTCTGCGAGCACCGCGGGGCGTCGGTGCCCAACTGCGACATGCCCGACCCTCGTGACACCCCCGCAGAGCTCCACGCGACCGCACAACCTCGCCCGGGGGGTCTTGAAAGCGAGAACCGTTCTCAGTATTGTTTGCCTGTCAGGAGCGAGAGGCGGAACCCGATGATCGTGTGCGTGTGCAAGGGCGTTCGGTGCTCGCGGGTGCGGGCGGTGATCGGCGACGGGGCGACCACGGTGGACTCCGTGGGCGCGGCCTGCGGGGCGGGCACCGACTGCGGATCGTGCCGGGGCATGATCGAAGACATGATCGAAGAGGCGCTCGAAGACGGCGCCATGGCCCGCGTCGATGGGCGCGGCCGCACGCACCTGCACGTCGCCCAGCCCGCGGCCTGAGCCCGCGCGCCGCCCGTGACCTCCACCGGTCGCGGCGCACTTCCCATCGCACATTCCCATCGCTACAGACCGTCGCCGCGGAGGTGCTGCGCGACACTTCCCCGTCGTCGTGCGCGCGGCCGCTGATACCATGCATCCCCCCGCGCGCTCGCGGGCAGAAGGAGTCCATCCCGTCATGAAGGGGCATCAGGCCGTCATCGACACGCTCAACGCGGTGCTCACCGCCGAACTCACCGCGGTCAACCAGTACTTCGTGCACGCGAAGATGTGCCGCAACTGGGGCTACGACCGCCTCGCGAACTACATCAAGAAGGAGTCGATCGATGAGATGAAGCACGCCGACGCGCTCATCGAACGGATCCTCTACCTCGACGGCGTTCCGAACCTTCAGCGGCTCAACAAGGTCAACGTCGGCGAGACCGTGCACGAGCAGCTCAAGCTCGATCTCGAGGTCGAGCGCGAGGCCATCGCGCGGCTCAACGACGGCATCAAGCAGGCCCGCGACCTCAACGACCACGGCAGCGAAGAGCTCCTCCGCGGCATCCTCGTGGCGGAGGAAGAGCACACCGACTGGATCGAGGCGCAGCTCTCGCAGATCGACCAGCTCGGCCTCGCGAACTACCTCGCCCAGCAGGTGCGCGCCTGAGCGCGCGCGCCGACCGCTCCCTCACCGACCACGACTGAACGGATCTGTCTGGATGATGCCCGCGGGCCTTCGCGCTGCGGGCGTCGGCGCCGCTGCGCGCGCGGGCGCCAGCGGTTGCACCACGGGCGTCGGCGTGGCCGTCGGCGCGGCACACACGGGACACGCCGCGCAGGCCGCGCAGGGCGCACACACGGGCGACGGTCCCTGCACCACGCGCACGACGGGCTCGCGCATCGCCGACCACGCGATGGCGTGCGCGATGCCCACGATCACGCTCGCGTTGGCGAGAAAGATCGACGCGATCACCGCGGGCGAGCGCCACGGCGAGGCCTCGGGCGTCGGCAGCGAGTAGG
>CAMFHP010000151.1 GCA_945952225.1 uncultured Myxococcaceae bacterium | reverse complement strand
CCTCTTGTCTCGTGGGCTCGGAGATGTGTATAAGAGACAGGGCCGCGGCACCGCGGGCGCGAGCGGCGACGACAGCCGCGCGAAGGGATCGTCGGTGAGCACCTGCGCGGCCTCGCCCGGCGTGATCGAGGGATGCCTGCGAACGGGCGTCGACTTGCGCATCGCCTCGCGGAGCTGCCACGTGTCGAGAAAATCACTGACGACGTAGGTGAGCCCGCCCGCGGTGGTGCCGAAGTCGTGCACCGCGGTGACGCCCTGCTTGCGCAGCGTCGCGAGGGCGCGCGCGCGACGCTCGGTGCGCGGCAGCAGCGAGTCGTCGGAGGCTTCGAGGAACCAGATCGCCACGCGGAGCTTCGTGACCTCGTCGTGGCCCTCCCACAGCGCGAGGTTCGCGTCGCTGCGCACCGGCGCGAGCACGCGGAACCGATCGCCCACGAGCCATCCCACGAGCGAGGCCTGCGTCGCCGACTGCGGAACGCGCCGCGTGGTCGACACGCCTCGCATCACCGAGGCCACGTCGGTGCGCGCGCTCATGCTCGACACGCAGCGCGCGGCGTCGTCGAGGCGCGCGCGCAGCAGGGCTTCGGGAATGGGCTTGCGGAGGTAGTCGTCGGCGCCCGCGTCGAGGGCCCGCGCGAGCTCGTGGCCGTCGTGCTCGTCGGCCATGAGGAGGATGTACGGAAGCTCCCGCGCGCTCTGCGCACGAAGGCCCCGGCACACCTCGATGCCGTCCATGCCCGGCAGGCGCCAGGCCATCGCGAGGATGTCGGGCGAGCCACAGGCCTGGAGCACCTCCCACGCGCGGATGCCGTCGTTCGCGACGAGCGGGAGGTAGCCCCACCCGGGCAGCGCCCGTTCGAAGAGCTCGCACACCGCGGGGTCGGCGTCGGCGAGGAGCACGCGCAGCGGTTCCATCGCTCCGTGAGATCGGACGTCGGAGGTCGCAGCTTGAGCCGTCGACGCGAGCGTTCAGAACCCGGTCGCTGTGCAGCGTGCGCTCAAACGCTCCGACGCTCAGCCCGCATCGCGGTCGCGCACCCACGTGCCCGCGCGGGCCGCACCCCAGCCCGTCGCCATCGCGAGGGGAACCATCAGCAGCATGGCCGTGAGCCGTCCCGTGACGAGCCAGAAGAGGGCGGCGGTCACGAGGCCCGAGAGCGTGCCGTGGCGGGCGTTGGTGCGCGCGCCGTAGCGGCCGATGAAGTACCCGCCGAGGCCCACCGACGCGAGGAGCGCGGCCACGGGCACCATCCCCGCGGCGAGCTCGGTGAGCGCGGCGCCACGGTTCGAAGCGCGGATCGACGCGATCTGCGCGGCCGTCGCGTGCGGCGGATACACCGTCGCGAGGAGCTTCACCGAGAGCGCCACCGCGCCCTGCGCGAGGAGCGCGTAGGCCAGCACCGAGACCACGGAGCCGAGCGGGATCCAGTGCCACGGCGGCGCCTCGTCGGCCTCGGAAGCGGGCGTCGCGGGCGCGGGCGAGGGCGCGTTCTGGAGCACGGGAAGATGTCGTCGCGCAGCCATCGGAGTGTGGGTGCCGTTGTGGTCGCGGCGCGCGGAGTATGTCAACTCCGCGGCGGCGAAACGGCGCTTCATTCCCCCTGCGGGAACACGTAGCGTCGACGACGATGCAGACCACGTCCGACACGTCGCCACGCAGCGACGAACCGCGGGAGCACCCGCAGGGCCTCTACGTGCTCTTCGGCTCCGAGGCCTGGGAGCGCTTCTCGTACTACGGCATGCGCGCGCTGCTGGTGCTCTACATGACCCGGCACCTGCACCTCGACCGACCGCACGCGCTGGCGATCTACGCCATGTACACGAGCCTCGTGTACCTCACGCCCCTCGCGGGCGGCGCGCTCGCCGACGCGGTGCTCGGGCGTCGCAAGGCCGTGCTCATCGGCGGCATCTTGATGGCGCTCGGGCACATCGCGATGGCCTTCGAGCCGCTGTTCTTCCACGCGCTCGGGCTGCTCATCGTGGGCAACGGGTTCTTCAAGCCCAACATCTCGACCATCGTGGGCGGGCTCTACGAAGAGAACGACACGCGTCGCGACGGCGGCTTCACGATCTTCTACATGGGCATCAACCTCGGCGCGTTCTTCTCGCCGATCGTGTGCGGCTATCTCGGCGAGAAGATCGGCTGGCACTGGGGCTTCTCCGCGGCGGCCGTGGGCATGGCCGCGGGCCTCGCGGTGTTCGTCGCGTGGCAGAAGCTCCTGGGCTCCGTGGGGCTCCCGCCCAACCGTGATCTCACGGTGACCGAGAACGTGGGCGAGGGCGCGTTCCGCAGCGGTCCCGTCACGCGCGAGACGCCCGTGATGCTGCTCCAGAAGGACTACGTCGACGTCGGCGTCTGGGTCGCCGGCGGCCTCGGCGTGGTCATCGCCACCCTCTTCGCGTGGAACTTTCTCGGCCCCCTCTGGGCCTCCGTCGGCGGCGCGCCGCGCGCGGTGCTCGGGCTCGGATTTGTGGGCGCGGTGTTCTACCGACTGTTCCGCGGTTCGAACACCGAAGAGGCCCAGCGCCTCGCGGTGATCATCATCCTGTGCCTGTTCAACATCTTCTTCTGGATGGGCTTCGAGCAGGCCGGCGGCACGATGACCCTCTTCGCCGACAGCCAGACCGACCGCATGCTCGGCTGGGGGGCGATGGTGTTCATCGTCGTGGCGATCCTCGGCGCCGCGGTGAACATCTGGATGTCGACGCGCGACCAGACCCACGCGCGCCGCTTCTGGGGCGCCGTCGCGGGCCTCTTCGTCGTGGCCGCCGCGATGGTCGCCGGACCGGGCATCCAGGAGCTCATCGCCACCGGGCACTACGACCTCCCGGCGGCGCAGTTCCAGGCCATCAACCCGCTGCTCATCGTGGCCCTCGGGCCGGTGTTCTCGAAGATGTGGATCTCCCTGGATTCAGGGCGTTTCCGCACCTCGACGCCCACCAAGATGGCCATCGGCATGATCGTGCTCGGCCTGGGCTTCGTGGTGATGTACGTGGGCCAGCAGCTCGCGGGCGAGCACGGCAGGGTGTCTCCGCTCTGGCTCGTGGCGGTCTACGCGATCCACACGATCGGCGAGCTGTGCCTCTCGCCCATCGGCCTCTCGATGGTCACGCGCCTCGCGCCCACGCGCGTCGTGTCGCTCGCGATGGGCCTGTGGTTCACCTCGTCGGCCGTCGCGAACTACCTCGCGGGCACGCTCGAAGAGATCCTCTCGCACCGCCACGTGCCCATCTACGGCTTCCTCGTGGTGAGCTCCATCGGGCCTGCGCTGCTGCTCCTCGCGCTCACGCCCATTCTCAAGCGCTGGATGCACGGCCGCACCTGAGCCGACGCACCGCCGCGCCCCTCCGTCTCGCTCACCCTTCCATCACGTCAGCAGCGCATCGATCGCGGGCGGAAGCATCGCCCCCGGATCGGGCGTGAGCGCCGACAGCGGCGCCGACGAGAGCGTGTTCCAGAACAGAAAGCGCGTGCGTACGGGCGTGCTGCGCGCGCGCTCGACGAGGAGCGCCGCGGCCTTGCCCGTGTACGTCGGGTCGAGGTGCACGTCGTCCTTCGCGAAGAGCGCGATGGCCTCGCGCGTGGCGCGCGTCTCGACCCCGTAGCCCTCGTCGTCGGAGAGCGTGTGCACCACCACGTCGCCGCGCCCCACGGTGCCCTGCGCGCGTCCCTTCGGGGCCATGTGCGCCATGGCTCCGCGGGCCATCCACGCGACGAGCGAGGCGTCGCTCAGCGCGCGCGGCGTGACCCGAACGCCCCAACATTCGCCGCCCACGCCATGGAGCCGTTGACCCGCGAGGAGCCCCGCGAGCGTGGCCCCCGAGCCCAGCGCGCTCACCATCACATCGAGCCCCGGAACGCCCACCGTCGCGAGCTGCTGACGGAGCTCGGCCACCGCATCGACGTAGCCGCACGCCCCCAGCGGCGTGCTCCCGCCCGGCGGAATCACATACGGCACACGCCCCTGCGCGCGCAGCGCGGCGGCGCGGAGGGCCACACGCAGCGGCACCTCCCACCCGTGGGCCACGGGGTGCAGCGTGGCGCCCTGCGCGAGGTCGGCGCGGAGGTTCTCTTCGACGTGCGCGGTGCGCGGCTGCGGCGCGAGCACGGCCTCGACGCGAAAGCCCGCGGCGGTGCCATGCACGGTCGTGGCGAGCACGTGGTGTGAGCCCGCGGCGCCGACGGTCACCAGGTCGGTGGCGCCCTTCGCGCGCGCGTCGGCGAGCAGGTATTCGAGCTTGCGCACCTTGTTGCCGCCGTAGCGCGGGTGCGTGGCGTTCTCGTGCTTGATGAACACCTCGCGGCCCACCGCGCGAGAGACGTGCTCGGCCAGCGTGAGGGCCGTCGGAGACACCAGCGGAATGCGCATCGGACGTTTCTCTCTCGCTGCGGAGCGGTGACGGAGCTCAGGCCCGCGCGAGGGCCACGAAGAAGAGCAGCATCCCCGCGGCGACGGCGGCGCCCGCGACGCGCAGCGCGGGCCATTGGGGGCGGTCGTCGTCGTCCCAGCCGCGGCGCACGGCCCACGCGACGGCGCCCATCCAGAGCGCGAAGCCCACGCCCATGAGCACCACCCAGGCGGGATCGGGGGCGCGGTCTTCCTGCAACAGCGCGAGGTGACGGTCTTCGACCTGCGCGGGGGTGGCGTCGCGGTCGACGGGCGCGCGCGGAAGCAGCGCCATGAGGTGCGCGATGCGACGGTTCGCGCGGTCGAGGCGCTCGCGGTAGGGCACCACGAGCCAGCGGGTGCCGAGGGCGCTCGAACGCACGGCGCGCCACGCGGTGAGGGCCCGGTCGTTCTGGCCCCGCGATTCGGCGTCGCGGGCGTAGGACTCCAGCGCGTCGTAGGCGCTCGCGGTGTAGGGGCTCAGCGGGAGGTAGAGGTGCGCCGCGCGTCGCAGATGGCGCACGCCCGCGTCGTGGCGGCCCGCGGCGAGGGCGGCCTGGCCTGCGTGGAGTTCGGCGCGTCCGTCGACGAGCACGCGCGCGCACACCGCGGCGACGAGCACGGCGACGACCGGCGCCCAGCGGCGCACGAGGGCGCGCATCACACCAGGTCCCGGCGGCGGAACAGCCACGCGGCGAAGACCAGCAGCACCGAGGCGTAGGCGCTCGCGTAGGCCGCGCCCTGAAGCACGTAGGTGACCGTCGAGAAGGTCGGATCGTCGGGCTGGAGCACGGGCCGCGAGGGCACGAAGAGGTGCAGGTTCGGGATCACCTTCGCGATGCCCGCGAGCATCTGGCGCATGGCGAGGGGAAACTGCTGGCTGCGGATGTTCTGCATGAGCCAGGTGCTCCGCGCGATGGCGAAGGCGCCGGCCGACATGAGCCCGGTCACGAAGGGCGTCGAGAACGACGAGAAGAGCATCGCGAACGAGGCCGTCACCGCGACCTCGGCGATCACGAGGGCGCACGCGCTGAGCACGAACGAGGTCTCCGCCGGGGCCGCGAGGTGGCCCACGAAGGCGAAGAACGCGAAGAGCGCGATCGAGAGCGGGAGCACCGCGCCGATGGTGAGCAGGCGACGTACGCGGGGCACGAGGAGCGCGATGCCGCTGACCGTGAGGAATCCCGTGAGCAGCCCGAGGCGCGCGAGGCGCGTGCCCGCGAGGCCATGGAGCACGCTCATCGCGTACTCGGTCCGCTGGATGCTCGCGACGTTCTCTTCGGCGGCGGTGAGGGTCACGAGCCCGAGGAGCACCGTGGCCGTCAGCGCGATGAACACCGCGACGGTCATCAGGATGCCCACGAACTTGCCCAGCACGAGCTCGTGGCGCCCCACGGGACGCGCCAGCAGCACGTAGAGCGTGCGCAGTTCGAGCTCTTTGTAGAGGAAGTTCGCGCCCAGAAAGATCGCGACGAGGTTCGAGAGCAGCGAGATGGTCACCACGCCGTGGTCGACCACGATGCGCGTGGCCTCGTTGACCGAGAGCGCGCCCATGCCCAGACCGAGGCACACCGACGCTGCGCCGAGTCCCAGCACGGCGAAGAGGATGCGGTCGCGGATGGCTTCTCGAAACGACGTGAGGGCGATCGCGTAGAGGCGTTGCACGCGCGCGATGTTACTGATTTCGCGCTTCGCCGGTCGCGGAAATTGCCGCGTCGGCCGGGGCCGTGGAGGCACCCGCATCGGCGCTCGCGGGGACGTTCACGGGCACGTTCACGGGGGCGTTCACGGGCGCGCCCGCGTCGGCCGTCGCCTCGTGGCCGCTGCCCTCGACGGAGACGTGGCACTCGGGGGGAATCTCTCCCCGCGCCCGCGCCCGGTCGGCCTCGACGAAGCACCGACGCATCTCGTACGCCCGCTCGCCGAAGAGGAACTCCCCGACGCACGGATGCGGCGGCAGCGTGGCCGTGTGCTCGCCATGGGTGATCACCACGGGCCCGTCGTTGCGCACGCGGCGGATGCCCCCGGCCTGCCACCAGTTCACCCGCACGCGCACCTGCGCTTCGACGGCGGTGAGCCCGAGGTCCGTCGGCACGCGGCTGTACTCCTCGCGGAGCAGTCGGTGGAGGCGCAGCCGATCGGAGCGCTGCGAGACCACGTAGGTGCCCTCGCCGAGCACGATGGGACGCATCCGTCCGTGCTCGTCGCGGGCCTCGCGCGTGGTCTCGGTGCTGAGCTCATCGAAGGCCCGCAGCGCGGGTGCGTGCGAGGCCACGCGCTGGTCGAAGTAGTCCTGCAGATGGCACATGTCGTCGAAGGTGATCGCGCTCTGCTGCACGCTCCCGAGGTCGCGGCGCACGGAGGGGCCGCACGCGCTCAGGGCGGCGGTGAGGGCGAGCAACGAGACGCTCCACGGTCGACGCATGGCGGGCGATGTTCTCACAGAAGGGGTGTTCGAGCGCGCGGCGTGTCGCGGCATGGCACCGGGTCGGATACGGCGGATCGTGGGGCGCTCCCCAGAGGATTCACCGGGCCGGTGCGTTGCGGCGCGCGGTCCGTCGCGTTCAGGTGTCCCGAACGGCGACGGTGCGGCGGGGGGATGGTGCTGTGGGAGGAGAGGGCTGCGGGGCGCGGGCGCGGCAGGGAAGGTGACTCAGCGCGTGCGGGGCTCCCACGCGTCGACGGTGGTGGCGAAGGCGTGGTGCAGGGGCTGCTGTTCGATGTAGCGGCGCACGGGGTCGCACTCGTCGGCGCGCAGCGCGAAGACCTCGAAGCCCTCGCGCCACGCGAAGTGCGTGAGTCCGTGCACGCGGGTGAGGCGGCGGGCCGAGGCGCGCTTCAGCGTGCGAACGAGCGTGGCGAGGGACAGCGACGGAGACACCCGCACGAGCAGGTGCACGTGGTCGGAGACGCCGCCGATGGCGAGCACCTCGCAGCCGAGGCGCGACCCCAGGGTGCTGAGGTGTTCGTAGAGGTGTGCGGCGAGGGAGGCGTCGAGGCAGTCGGCGCGGCGGGCCGTGCTCCAGAGAAGGTGGACGACGACGGACGACGAGGCGTGGGGATGGTGGGCACTCATGCGCACGTCATCGCGAGGGCGTCGGCGAGGTTGCGTCCCTCGCGAAGATTTTTTCGAAGCCCTCGGCGCGAAGGGAGCTCCGGCGCGCGGGCGCGGTGACGGAGGGAGAGACCTTCGCGAAATCCGCTGGAATTCCGAGCGAACGGTGACGTGAACGCCCGCCGCTTCGGGAAAACCCGGGGGATGAGACCGGCGGCTTCTGACAACCCTTCGAAGCGTCTCCGCGCGTCTGCGGGGATTTCTCAGAGGGCACGATCCGCACCAGAGGGCGATCGGGGCGGGTTAACTTGCGCGGGGGCGGGCGCGGCGCGACGACGGGACTCCCGCGCGCGGCTGGTGACGTCACCGCAGCGGGGCACCGAGCATCGACCCACGGCGGGCGCATCCATCGCCCGCGGACATTGTTTTCACGCGCTTCCCCGGCGGAGACACCGGGCAGGAGAGTCCCCCAGTGAGCATCGACGGACCGATCCACGGCAAGACGAACGGCCGGTCGAAGACCGCCGCCGCGAAGGCCCCCAAGACCGCGAAGCCCGCGCCGTCGGGGCCGCGGCTCGTGTCGCGCCGCTACACCACCGCGGGCGTCGACCCCCTCGCCGCGGTGGACTACGACCGCCGCGACAGCGCGATCACCAACCCCGATGGGAGCGTGGTGTTCGCCACGCGCGGGGCCGAGATTCCGAAGAGCTGGTCGCAGCTCGCGACCGACATCGTGGTGTCGAAGTACTTCCGTCGCGCGGGGCTCCACGGCGATCCCAACAAGGGCGAGACCAGCGTGCGGCAGGTGGTCTACCGCATCGCCCACACCATTCGCACCGCGGGCGAGCAGCGCGGGTACTTCGCCGACCGCGACGCCGCCGACGTCTTCGAAGCGGAACTCTCGTTCCTGATGGTGAACCAGTACGGCGCGTTCAACTCGCCGGTGTGGTTCAACTGCGGGCTCTTTCACGAGTACGGGGTCAAGGGCTCCGGCGGCAACTTCGCCTGGGACGACGCCACGGGCACGGTCTCGGAGACCGCCAACGCCTACGAGCGTCCGCAGTGCTCGGCGTGCTTCATCCAGTCGGCCTCCGACGACCTCATGGGCATCTTCGAGCTCATGAAGAACGAGGCCCGTCTCTTCAAGTACGGCAGCGGTACGGGCTCGAACTTCAGCGCGCTCCGCGGCCGTCAGGAGAAGCTCTCGGGCGGAGGCACCTCGTCGGGGCTCATGAGCTTCCTCGAAGTGTTCGACCGCGCCGCGGGGAGCACCAAGTCGGGCGGCACCACGCGCCGCGCCGCCAAGATGGTCTGCCTCGACATGGACCACCCCGAGATCGTCGACTTCATCGAGTGGAAGATGAAGGAAGAGAAGAAGGCCCAGGCGCTCATCGCCCAGGGCTATCCCTCGGACTTCAACGGCGAGGCCTACCACACGGTCTCGGGGCAGAACTCCAACAACTCGGTGCGCGTGACCGACGAGTTCATGCGCGCGGTCGAGCGCGACGGCGAGTGGAGCACCCGCATGCGCACCACCGGCCGCGTGTGCGAGACCTTCAAGGCCCGTGACCTCTGGCGCAAGGTGGCCGAGAGCGCGTGGGCCTGCGCCGACCCCGGCGTGCAGTACGACAGCACCATCAACGACTGGCACACGTGCTCGGCCAGCGGGCGCATCAACGCCAGCAACCCCTGCTCGGAGTACATGTTCCTCGACGACACGGCGTGCAACCTGTCGTCGCTGAACCTCACGAAGTTCCTCCGCGAGCTGCCCGACGGCAGCTACGACTTCGACATCGAGGGCTACCGCCACGCGGCGCGTACGTTCTTCGTCGCGCAGGAGATCCTCGTCGACCTCAGCTCGTACCCGACGAAGTCCGTCGCGCAGAACTCCCACGACTACCGCCCGCTGGGCCTCGGCTACGCGAACCTCGGCACGCTGCTCATGGTGATGGGCCTCGCGTACGACTCGGAGCAGGGACGCGCCGTGGCCGCCGCGCTCACGGCCATTCTCACGGGCCAGGCCTACCGCGTGAGCGCCGAGATGGCCGCGCTCAAGGGACCCTTCGCGGGCTACGCGCGCAACCGTGACTCCATGCTCCGCGTGATGCGCAAGCACCGCGACGCCTCGTACCTCATCGCCGAGCGCGAGTGCCCGAAGGACCTGCTCCGCGCCGCCCACGAAGACTGGGACGAGGCCGTGCGACTCGGCGAGCAGTACGGTTACCGCAACGCGCAGGCGACGGTGCTCGCGCCCACGGGCACCATCGGGCTGCTCATGGACTGCGACACCACGGGCATCGAGCCCGACTTCTCGATCGTGAAGTTCAAGAAGCTCGCGGGCGGCGGCTACTTCAAGATCGTGAACGCCTCCGTCGAGCGCGCGCTCCGTCGCCTCGGGTACACGCCCTCGCAGATCACCGAGATCGTCGCGTACGTGGTGGGCACGAACACCTTCCTCACGGCGCCGGTGGTCAACCGCGAATACCTTCGCAGCAAGGGCTTCGGCGCGGAGGACATCCAGCGGGTCGAGGCCGCGCTGCCGGGGGCGTTCACCCTCGACATGGCCCTCGCGCCGCACGTGCTCGGCCCCGAGCTCGTGAAGCGCCTCGGGGTCGAAGAGGCTTCGAAGGCGCCGGGCTTCTCGCTCCTCGCGCACTGGGGTCTCTCTCGCGCGCAGATCGACACGCTGGGCGACCACGTGCTCGGTCGGTCGACGATCGAGGGCGCGCCGTACCTCCGCGCGGAGCACTACCCGGTGTTCGACTGCGCGAACCGCTGCGGACGCTACGGCACGCGCTACCTCGCGCCCCTCGCGCACGTGAAGATGATGGCCGCGGTGCAGCCGTTTCTGTCGGGCGCCATCTCGAAGACGGTGAACCTCCCGAACGAGGCCACGGTCGACGACATCGCGGAGATCTACCACCAGGGGTGGAAGCTCGGACTCAAGGCCGTGGCCCTCTACCGCGACGGGTGCAAGGCCTCGCAGCCCCTCTCGTCGACGGGCGACAAGAAGGACGACAAGAAGGACGAGAAGCTCGACGCGAAGCCCGAGCCCGAGGCCCCGAAGGCGCCCGTGGCGGCGCCCACGCCGGTGGCGACGGGCAGCGATCTGGCGGCGGATTTCGGTCCGCTCTTCGCGAAGGCGCCCACGCTCGGACCGCAGCGCGCGTCGGTGCGCTACCGCCTGCCGCAGAAGCGTCGCGGCTTCACGCAGGAGGCGCGCATCGCCGGGCACAAGGTCTTCCTCCGCACGGGCGAGTACGAAGATGGCCAGCTCGGCGAGATCTTCATCGACATGCACAAGGAGGGCGCCGCGTTCCGCTCGCTGATGAACAGCTTCGCGATCGCGGTCTCGATGGGCCTCCAGCACGGCGTGTCGCTGGCCGAGTACGTCGACCAGTTCACCTTCACGCGCTTCGAACCGCAGGGTCCCGTCGAGGGCCATCCGAACATCAAGTTCGGCACGAGCATCATCGACTACGTGTTCCGCGTGCTCGGCGTGGAGTACCTCCAGCGCTACGACCTCGCGCACGTGCGCCCCGATGGCGCCGACGAGCAGGCCGAGGTCACCTCGGGCACGCCGACCCCCGCGCACGGCAGCGCCATCGCGTCGATGGAGCTTCCCTCGGCCAACGCGAACTCCCTCGACCGCCAGCTCGGCAAGATGATGGGCGACGCGCCCTTCTGCGACAACTGCGGCCACATCACCGTGCGCAACGGCGCCTGCTACCGCTGCCTCAACTGCGGCAGCAGCATGGGCTGCTCGTGAGGTGAGCGCTCGGGGTGCGGGTGTGACAGCCCGCGCCCCGAGCGTCCGATGGCGCGCGACGGCATCGGCGGAAGCCGACGCCTACGAAGTGGAAGGGGCCCGCAGGAGCCGCTGCTCCGTGGAGGGGCGTTCAGCCGCTCTTCTTCGCGGCGCTCTTCTTCACGGCGCTCTTCTTCCACGCGCCTGTCGGCAGCGTGCAGCCCTGCAGAGCGAGCGAGGCGAGCGGGAGCGTCCACAGTCCGCGGCCGCTCAGCAGCACCAGCGCGTCGGCGCGCGGATCCACACCGAACTCCGCGTCGCCGTCGCCCATCGTGCGAAGACGAACGCCCGCGGGGAGCGTCGCCACGAGGCGCCACGCGGTGCCGTCCCATGCGAACACGCCGTGCTGTGTGGCCGCGAGCAGCGCGCCGCGCGACGGGTCGTGGCGCAGCACGTAGCTCTGCGTCTCGGTCGCGGTCGCGGCCTTCACCCAGGTGTCGCCATCGAGCCGGTGCAGCGCGTTGCGTGACAGCACGAAGAGGCCCGCCGCAGTGCCCAGCGCCGTCGCGATGCCCGCCACCGGCGCGTCGGGAAGCACGTCCTCGCGCCATGCGCCCGCCGTGAGTCGGTAGAGCGTGCGCTTGCGGTCGCCGCGGAACACCGCGAACGATTTCGTCGAAGGGTCCCACCCCATCGCCACGCGGTGCGCGTAGACCGCGCCCGGGGTCTTCGAGGGAGGCGCGCAGGTCACGCTCGCGTCGCCGTCGGGATGCCATCGGAGGACGCGTCCGTCGGGGTCGAGCACCCACAGCGCGCCGTCGCCCCACGCGACGTTCGTCATGCGGCAGTCGAGGTTCGCATGCGCCTCGCCCTCGATCGTCACGCGACCGATGGGAACCCACTGCGCGTCCTCGCGGCGCAGCACGCGCAGCGACTGGTGGTCCACCGCGAGGAGGCCGTGCTCCGTGGTGAGCAGCGAGCCGTAGGAACTCCACGGGCGGGGGAGCTGCGGAGCGTGCGTGTCGGCCATCTCGCCCTCGCGCCCGAAGAAGGTCTCGTGCGTGGGAATGCCCGAGCGATCGAAGTCCTGACCGCCGTGGGCGAGCGTCACGCCCGTCGCCTCGTCGACGAGGGGCGCCACGCCGTTGCGATACGTCGGCGCCCACAACGGAGGCTCGCGGCGGCGCCATCCGTCGGGGCCGAGCGTGAGGCACTCCATGCGATCCACGGAGGTGACCTCGAAGGCGCACACCGCGTCGCGCGCGGGGTCGAAGAACAGCGCGTCGAGCTGCGGCTGCGGGCCGTCGAGCATCTCGTGACGTCCTTCGGGCAGCGCGATGCGCGTGACCGACGTGCTGGTCACCGAGCGCGCGTAGATCACGCCGCGCACCGGATCGAAGGTCGCGCCGAGGAGGTACGGCCCCCGCGACACCTCGACGAGCGCGTCGTCGGTGAGCTTGAAGAGCGCCGCGTCGGATTCGTTCAGGAGCATCCACACGCAGCGGTGACGCGCGTCTTCCCAGGCCCACGCGTGCGTGGTGTGGGCGGGGAGCGCGGGGTGCGTCCATCGTCGCTCGTCGTCGGGACGATCGGGGTCGAACACCACGAGCACACCCTCGGGGTTCACGCGGGCCACGCGGAGCGAGCGCGTGGCGCTGTGCGTGAAGAGCATCACGGTGGTTCCCCGCGCCTCGCCGTGGCGCGCGGGCGAGAGGCGCGCGTGCGTGCGATGCCAGCGCTGGTCGATCCACGACCAGAGTTCGAGGTCGCCGTCGTCGGTGAAGTCCTGCGTCTGCGAGAGGAGCGTCGCGCGCCCCGTCGCAGGATGGACGCACAGCGCGTGGGTGCTCGAATCGGCGGGCACGTCGGCCGTGTGCTGCGTCCAGGCCGAGGGAGGGAGCGCGTCGCGCGCGGTGTCGTCGGGGTTCACGGCGCGCGAGTGTGCACCGATCGAAGCGCCTCGCGCAGTCACTTCTCCGTGAGGCTTCGATGGCTCGCGGTGACCCGTCGCGCGAGGTCCTTCCACGCGACCTTCTTGCCGTCGACGCGCATCGAGACCCACACGCGCGGGTCGAGGTAGGGCGCGCGCAGAAAGCGCTTCGGCGCGTCGGTCACGAGGGCCTCGGCCTCGTCGCTGCGAAAGCCCACGGCCACCACGCCGTCACGGTGCACGTTGTCGAAGAGGTACGCGTAGGGGCGCTTTCGTACGCGGAGCGAGAGCTGGCCCGGAGACTCTTCGAGGGAGCTTCCAGGCAGCGTGGCGGCGAGTGCGGTGAGCCATGCGCGCGCCCCGGCAACCACCGCGGGATCGGTCGTGGGAAGCACCGGCGCGTCGGGCGGAGGCGATGTGGGAACCGCGTGGGCGAGGCTCCGCGGAACCACCGAGCGCCAGGCCTCTTCGACGATCATCGCGAGCGCATCGAAGTCGCTGGCGTCGAGGTCGAGACGCACGCCGACCCATCCCTTCACGCCCACGTACGGCAGTACGAAGTACACGTCGGGGTTCGCGCGTGTGAGGCGTCGCTGGTCGTCGGGCGTGGCCTTGCACCACGCGGCGCAGCGTCCGTCGCCGTGGTGGTCGTGCGCGAAGATCACGAAGCCGCGTCCGCGCACGTGGAAGAAGGGCGCGCCGTGCGAGCGCTTCTCTTCGGTTCCCGCGAAGTCGAAGCACACCGCGCGAACCCGCGCGAGGAGCGCGTCGGCCGTGTCGGAGGAGGTCGTCACGCGCGGGACTCTATCGCAGCAGCGGATGCGTCGCGGTGGGTCGGGGCGGCGCGGGGTGGAGAGGTCCGCGGCGTGCGGTGGTCAGGGAAGCGGGCCTTCGTCGGGCGGCGTGTCGAGGGATGCGAGCACGCGATCGAGTCGTCGATCGAGCCGCAGCGTGACGCACTGCGCGCGAAGGGCGTCGCGGTCGAGTTCGGGATGACGTGCGAGCAGTTCGGCGACGTCGGCGAGGTCGAAGCGGCTCCCGGCAGCGAGCTTGAGCAGCACCAGCGGCACGAGGTCGACCACCGACAGGCGCCAGCCCGGGAGCGGGAGTGCGGGGGCGTCCAGGGAGGCGTGCGCGATCCGCTCCCCCGCGCGCGTCCACGGGTTGATGAAGTTCACAAGGTCGACCTGAAGCTCTTCGGTGACCTCCAGGCGCAGCACCCCTCCGAGCGGGTCGGCTGCGTCGGGCTCACGCAGCGCGACTGCGAATCCTGACGCACGCAGCTCGGAAGCGATCGTGCGGAGGGTCGCGAGCGATGCGCCGCGGATGCCCAGGTCGACGTCCTCGGTGGCGCGCGCGTAGCCGTGCACCGCCATCGCGGTGGCACCGATCAACACGGCGCGAAGGTGGTGTCGGGCACACACGTCGGTGACGTGCTCTGCGACGGTCAGGGCTCTGTGTGCGTCGTCGCTCATCGCCGTGTGAGCCGTGCGATCGCCCGCGCACGCAGCCCGAGGCGCAGCGCGAGGAGGATGCGCTCCTCGGCAGTCATCGCGGCTTCCTTCTCGCGCTGGGTGCGGCGCGCCCACGCGGCGGAGGTCTCGGGCGGCGGAGTGCGTTCGCGTGCGTCGTCGTCGCTCGCCATGCGAGGGACTCTACCGCGCGGGATGGGGGGCGAGGGAGCGTGCGTGCGGCGGGCGGGAGACGGTGTGGAGAGACCGCGCGACGGTCACGTCGGCGCGTCGGGCGTCTCGCGGGGCTTCTCGCGCGACAGCGTGCGGAAGAAGCTCTCGACGAGGGCCTTGTCCTTCGGAAACTCCACGTTGAGCCGGTGCCAGGCCTGGTTGTACGCGTCGCGCGCTTCGGTGAGCGCGATCTGGAGCGCGGTGGCCGCGCGGTCTTCGGCCACCTGAAGGTCGTCGCGCGTGGCCGTGGCGTCGTCGAGGGCGTCCTGGGCCTTCGCGATGGCCTTGCGCTGCGGCGCGAGCGAGGCGAGGTCGTCGCGTTCGGCGAGGGTCTTCAGCAGCGCGCGCACGTAGGCCCGCTGCGCGCTTCCGCCGATGGGGCGCATCTGCGCGCTCGGCGCCGAGGGAAAGAGCGCCCGATACCGCGCGTCGTCGGTCTTGCCGTCGACGAGGGCGTTCACCTGCCGCGCGAGCGACATCACCGCGTCGTCGAGCACCGCGTCGCGGTACTGGATCTCCGCCGTCGCGGCCACCCGCTCATCCCGCGCGTCTTCCCACGCATCGCGCAGCGCACGGAGCGACGCGCGCAGCGAGGCCATCTCGCCGCCGATCGCCTTCGAAGCGGGCCTCGACCCGCAGCGGATCGAAAGGATCCGCAATGCTCCCTGCACCACATCCACACCGTGGCTCTCTCGAAGTGACTCCATGGGTTCCCCGTCTGGTCTTTCTGCGAGGGCGCGCAGGTTCCGCAACCGGCCCCTTCCGCCCGCGCAAGGGGATCTACGGCGCCCGCAAGCCCGACCTTGAGCGCCCGGAGAACAATTTGTGGCGCGTCCTCCGGCCACAAGCATCCGCGAGGGGCGTGTTGCAGGGCTGCGAGGGGCGTCTCGGAATTCCGCGGGGCGTGTTGCAGGGCTGCGAGGGGCGTCTCGGAATTCCGCGGGGCGTGTTGCAGGGCTGCGAGGGGCGTCTCGGAATTCCGCGGGGTGTGTTGCAGGGCTGCGAGGGGCGTCTCGGAATTCCGCGGGGCGTGTTGCAGGGCT
>CAMFHP010000150.1 GCA_945952225.1 uncultured Myxococcaceae bacterium | reverse complement strand
ACGGCTGCGGCTGGTGCGGCGCTTCGAACTCCTGCGTGTCGAGCACGCAGACCGGGCCTACGCGCGGTGCGTGTGCGAGCGGCTTCGCGTGGCTCCCGCAGGAGTGCACCACCGCGACGCCCACGCCCGACGCAGGAACGACCACCGATCCCTGCAACCGCTTCACGTCGTGCGCGGGCTGCACGCCCATCAACGGCTGCGGCTGGTGCGGCGCTTCGAACACCTGCGTGTCGAGCACGCAGACCGGACCCACGCGCGGCACCTGCGCGAGCGGCTTCGCGTGGCTCCCGCAGGAGTGCACCACCGCGACGGCCGACGCGGGCACCACGCCCGTGGGGGGCACCGCGGCCTTCGGCGAGCCCTGTCGCTCGCCCGCCGACTGCGCCTCCGGCGGCATCTGCGTGAGCTCGGCGACCTCGGGCGCGTTCTGCACGCAGGCCTGTGTCGACGACTGCTCGTGCCCCCGCGGGTTCCGCTGCGGAGGCCGCATCTCGACGGGTCAGACCGTGTGCATCGAGGGCACCAACACGTGCAGCGACACCGATGCGGGATCTTCCGTCGACGCCGCCGCGCCGCCTCCGCCCGACGCGCCGCGCGCCGACGTGACCCAGACCGACGTGACCTCGCCCGGTGACACCGGTGGCAAGTCCGACGCGTCCGTCGACGATGCCACCGCGGGCGACGCGTCCGACGAGTCGTCGTTCACGGGAGGCTCCGGCGGTTCGGCCCCGCGCGGATGCGGCTGCTCCGTGCCCGCGCCCTCGCGCCCGACGCCCTTCGCGTACGTGACCGCGCTCGCGGGCCTCGCGCTCGCCGTCCGTCGCCGTCGCCGCTGAGCGACGCGCGCCCTCCCGGCGTCACCCCCTCACCATCTGGCGTACACGGCGACCGCCCATCGCACGGGGCGGTCCGCTCGCCGTGAATCCCCGCGCCGCCTACTTGCACCTTGAGCCTGTTGGGAGGCACCTTCCGCCCCCCGAACGACACACCCGTCCGGGCAATCACCACGCAGAGGGCACCACGCATGTGCGGCATCATCGGGTACGTTGGCAATGAAGAGTGCGCGCCGATCCTCCTCGAAGGGCTCCGTCGCCTGGAGTACCGCGGGTACGACAGCGCGGGCGTCGCGGTGCACGACGGCACCGAGCTCCGCGTGCTGCGCGCGGCGGGCAAGCTGACGGCCCTCGGCGACGCGCTCGCCCGCAACCCGGTGCATGGCAGCACGGGCATCGGCCACACGCGCTGGGCCACGCACGGCAAGCCCTCGGAGCACAACGCCCACCCCCACGTCTCCGGCGGCATCGCGGTGGTGCACAACGGCATCATCGAGAACCACGTGGAGCTCAAGCAGCAGCTCAAGGCCCAGGGCCGTGAGTTTCTGAGCGACACCGACACCGAGATCGTCGCGCACCTCGTCGACCTCGCGACGCAGCGCGGACTCGACCTCTTCGAAGCGCTCCGTTCGGCGCTGCGCGAGATCCGCGGGGCCTACGCCATCGCGGTGATGTCGAAGCGCGACCCCTCGCGCATCGTGCTCGCGAAGAACGCCTCGCCCCTCGTGCTCGGCATCGGCGAGGGCGTGATGCTCGCCGCGAGCGACGTGCCCGCGCTGCTCTCGCACACGCGCGACGTGATCTTTCTCGAAGACGGCGAGCTCGCGGAGATCACCCGCGCGAAGGCCCGCATCGAGAAGGTCGACGGCACCCCCGTGGATCGCGCCCCCACGCGCATCACCTGGTCGCTCATGCAGGCCGAGCGCGGCGGCTACAAGCACTTCATGCTGAAGGAGATCCACGAGCAGCCGCGCGCGCTCGAAGACACGCTCCGCGGTCGTGTGGTGCTCGAATCGGGCGACCTCGAACCCGCGGAGATGGGCATCGGCGAAGACGACGCGAAGGCCATCCGGCGCGTGGTGCTCCTCGCGTGCGGAACGAGCTTCCACGCGTCGCTCCACGGGCGCTACCTGCTCGAGAGCGTGGCGCGTGTGCCCGCGGTGGCCGAGCTCGCGAGTGAGTTCCGGTACCGCGACCCCGTGGTGGGCCCCGGCGACCTCGTCGTGGCCGTGTCGCAGTCGGGCGAGACCGCCGACACCCTCGCCGCCGCCAAGGAGGCCAAGGAGCGCGGCGCGCGCATCCTCGCCGTGGTGAACGTGCAGGGCAGCGCCATCGCGCGCATGGCCCACGGCACGCTCTACACCCACGCGGGACCCGAGATCGGCGTGGCCAGCACCAAGTGCTTCACCGCGCAGCTCGCGGCCCTCACGATGCTCGCGATCTACCTCGGTCGCGTGCGCGGCGCGGTCACCCGCGAGGCCGGCGTCTCGATGCTCCAGGAGCTCGTCGCGGTGCCCCACAAGATGCGCGACACGCTCGCCACCTCGCGGCACGTCGAGTCCGTGGCGCGGTCGATCATGCACGCGCGCGACGCGCTGTTTCTCGGGCGCGGGCTGTCGAGCGCGGTGGCCCTCGAAGGCGCGCTCAAGCTCAAGGAGATCTCGTACGTGCACGCCGAGGGCTACGCAGGCGGCGAGATGAAGCACGGACCCCTCGCGCTGGTCGACCGCGACATGCCCGTCGTGTGCCTCCTCCCGAGCGACTCGACGCTCGAAAAGATGCTCTCGAACGTGCAGGAGGTCCGCGCGCGCGACGGCCAGGTGATCGCCGTGGTCGACGACGAGAAGGTCGCCGCGCCCCTCGCCGCGCACACGCTCAAGGTGCCCGCGACCATCGAGTGGTTCACGCCCCTCGTGACGAGCATCCCCCTGCAGCTCCTGTCGTACTACGTGGCCGACCTTCGCGGCACCGACGTCGATCAGCCGCGCAATCTCGCGAAGACCGTCACCGTCGAGTGATGTCTCCGGTCCGCGGGGCTTGAAACTCGGGGGCCGCTCTGGCAACCGAGCACATCCCATGGCCCCCGTGTCGATCCTCGTCCCGTCGTGCGACCGCTACCGCGACCTGTGGACGCCCTTTCTGAGCCTCTTCCGTCGACACTGGCCCGACTGCCCGTGGCCCCTCTACGTGGGCTCGAACCACGCCGAGTGCGCGGAGCAGGGCGCCATTCCCCTCGCGATCGGCGACGACATCACCTGGTCGAAGGGCCTGCGCGCGATGCTCGATCGCATCGACTCGCCCGTGGTGCTGATCCTCCTCGACGACTTCTTCTTCGAAGCGAAGGTCGACACGGCGAAGCTCACGGGGCTCGTGCACGACTTCGAACGCCTCGACGCGGCGTACCTGCGTCTCGTGCCCATGCCGCCGCCCGACCTGCGCCTCGCGCGCTTCTCCGCGGTGGGTGAGATCGACGTGGGCGCGCCGTATCGCACGTCGCTCCAGGCCGCGTTCTGGCGCAAAGACGACCTGCTCGCCGTGCTCGATGAGCGCGAGAACCCGTGGCAGTTCGAGGTGCTCGGGTCGCGCAGGGCCGACTCCTTCGAGCGCGGCTTCTACTCGGTGTGGGAGCCCGCGCTGCGGTACTACGCGGGCGTCGTGGCGGGCCGCTGGGAGCCCTACGGACTCGCCGTGTGCCGCGATCAGGGCGTGGCCGTCGACCTCACGGCGCGTCCCGTGATGAGCGCGAAGGAGAACCTCACGCGGCGCCTCGGCGCGCTCGCGTGGAAGCCCTGGTACATGCTCCCGTGGCAGACGCGCGCGGCGGCGGTGCGCTTCGTTCGCGCGACGGGCCTGCGCAAGCCGCATCCCGCGGGGTACTGACGACGACGGTGTGAGAAGGGCTGCGGGCGAGGGCGCGAAGGGGGCGCGCACCATCGCCCGCGGCGGAGGCCGTGGCGCGAGACGCGGTCAGTTGACCGACGAGTTGCCGCCCGACGAGGCCGTCGTCGAAGGGGCCGCCGCAGGGGCCGCGCACGCACCCGTGGTGGCGCACGCGCCCGCGCCGCATCCACCCGACGAGTCACTCGAGGATGACGCGCTGGCCTTCTTGTTCGAGCCGCCGGAGTAGAGGTCGCTGTACCAGCCCGAGCCCTTGAGCATGAAGTTGCCCGAGGTGATCTGACGCTGCGCCGCCTCGGCGCCGCACGATTCACACACGCGGATCGGGTCTTCGGTGATGCGCTGCACCTTCTCGAAGGAGTGGTTGCACGCGGAGCATCGGTACGAGTAGGTCGGCATGCGGCGACGGGTAACGCGCGCGGGTGCGTCCGTCAACGGTGTGGGGCACCGGGAATTGCAGGGGAACGGCGCGGGCGCGCGCCCGTCGGATCAGCCCGCCTGACCGCGGCGGGCCTTGGCCTGGGCGAGCACGGCTTCGAGCTCGGCGGCCTCGTTGGTCTCGTCGGCGGCGACGGCCGCGGGGGCCGCTTCGTCGGCGGTGACGCGCACCTGCGCGGGGGCGGCGGGCGCGGCGGCGGCGCTCGCGAGGCCCATCTTGCGCTTGAGTTCATCGAGGGCCATGTCGGCGCCGCGGGCGGTCTCGAGGTCCTTGAACTTCTGCTGGAGCGTGTCGCCGGAGTACTGCTCGGCCACCTCGCTCTGCGCGTCGGCCTCGGCCTCCATCTGCACGATCTTCTCTTCCATGCGGTTGAAGGTCTCGAAGGCGCTGTCGTTCGCGAGGCCCGACATCGTCTCGTGGATGGCCTTCTGCGCCTCGGCGCGCTTCTTCCGCGCGATGAGAACGTTCTTCTTCCGCTTGGCCTCTTCGATCTTGTTGTTGAGCACGCGGAGCGCGTTCTTGAGCTGCTCGACCGCGGTCTTCTGCTTCTGCCACTGACGTTCGAGCTCGGCCGAGAGCGTCTCGTGCTCCTTCTGACGGAGCAGCGCCTCCTTCGCGAGCTCGTCTTCGCCCGCGCGCACGGCCATCATGGCTTTGCGCTCCCACTCCTCGGCGGTGGCCTTCTCGGTGTCGAACTGCTTGCCCAGACGCTTCTCATCGGCGATCGCGAGAGCCACCTGCTTCTTCGCGTCCATGAGCTGCGTGTTCATCTCGAGGATGACCTGATTGAGCATCTTCTCAGGGTCTTCGCTCTTCGAGATGAGGTCGTTGAGGTTGCTCTTGATGAGCGAGGCGAGGCGGCCGAAAATTCCCATGGGGGCTCTGGTCCTGGCTCAGGGGTGCGAGAGGTGAAGGTTGAGGCGCGGCAGGTGCTGCGACGCGGCGAGGCCCATGTCTTCGACCACCGCCTGGAGCTCGTTCTGATCGAGGTTGTCGAGGGGCAGCGCCGCCGACAGGTAGATGCCGTCGTCCTGCAGCGAGAACGCCGAGTGGAGCAGTCCTCCGCCGTTGATCCGCAGCAGCTCTTCGAAGAGCGCCTCGCGACCCGCCGTGCCCCGCTCCGGCGTGTCACCCGCCCGCATGCGGAAGATCACCACCGGCGAGTCGACCTTGATCGCGAGGTTGCGCACCCCGCGCTCCTCGTCGCTCACGACGAACATCCCATCGCCGAAATCCTGGTAGGCGATGCCGCTGTCTTGAAGGTACCGCGCTACATCTTCGATCGTTCGCATCCGTGGCTCTCCGCGTGCTCCAACGCGGCGCGCAGCCTAGCAGTTCCCCGAACGCACGGGGAAGGCTCACTTCGCGCCGCGAGGACCGCGAGAGGGCCGCGCGATCAGCGCACGAACGACGGCTCGCACACGGCCTGCTCGCACACGCCGGGGCCCGTCCACGTGCGCGCGTCCCACCCGTCGGGACACACCGCGCGCACGGGCTCACACCCCGTGGGGCGAGCACATCCGCGCGCCATGAGACAGCGATCGAGGCCGCGCTCCCACGTGTGCGTCAGCCCGTCGGGGCACGGTGCGAGCGGCGGAAACGCACAGCGCGCCCGCTGCGGGAGCTTCAGGTAGATCTGGCTCGCGTCGAGCACCGTGTACCAGGGCCGCGCGAGCTGCGTGCGGCCGCGCACGAGCGCCCCGCGGGTGTACACCTCGTTCAGCGCCCACGCGCGATCGAGGAGGGCCGGTGCGCCCGCGGGGCCCGTGAGCTCGTGGAAGCCCGCCGAGGTGCCCACGTTCATGCGCGTCGCCCGCCACGACTGACACGGGAGGCCCACGCAGAACGCCTGACGGTCTACGCGGTACACCACGTCGCCCGCGCGCGACGCCACGCCCGGGAGCCCGCGCCACGCCTCGACCACGCGCAGCGGACGCGTGCCCGTGCGCGCATCCGCGGTGCCCAGACGGCCGCGCACCAGCACCTCGCCATCGGCCGCGTCGAGCACGTCGCCGCGGGTCTCTTCGTCGAAGTTCGTGCGGCCGAAATCCAGCGCGTTCACGTACACCTCGGCGGCGCTGCGGTTCACGTCGCGCGCGAACCATCCGCCGCAGAGCGGGGCCGCGCACCGTCGCGTGTCGCGGCGCAACGAGACCACCGCGTCGCTGTAGGCCGTGAGCTCCTCGGAGACCGCCGCGCCCTCGCCGTCGCCTTCGGCCATGGGCTCCACCGGACCACCAAGACACCCCGTGAGGAGCAGCGCTCCCGCGTACCACACCCGCTTCATGGTGCGGCGAAGTGCCATGGAGCCCGCGCGAGATCAACACCGTGACGCTTCGAAACCGCACGCGCGCGCTTCACGGTTCGTGTGACGCTGGGGCCATGCTCACGGTCTCCGACACCGCCTACGCCATCGCGCACATCCGCGCCGTCGAGGCGCTCCGACCGCCCGGTGAGCGCCTCTTCGACGACCCGCTCGCCGCCGTGTTCGACGCCGCGGGCGCGCACGCCGCCGAGGGCACCGCGCGCTTTCTCTCGCTGCCCTTCTTCGCCGACGGGATCCGCCTCCGCACGCGCGCCCTTGACGACGTGGTGCGCGACGCCCTCCGCGCGGGCACACGTCAGCTCGTGCTCGTGGGGGCGGGCTTCGACACGCGCGCGCGCCGCCTCGACGAGGTGCGCACCACGGGAACCCGCGCGTTCGAAGTCGACCTCGCGCCCGTGCTCGACGCGCGCCACACGCTGCTCTCCGCGGCCCACGCGCCCGACGCGCCGTGGGATTGCGCCGTGCCTTGTGATTTCTCCGCGCCCGACCTCGCGTCGACCTTCGTCGAGGCGCTCGTCGCCGCGGGGCTGCGCACCGACGCGCCCGCGGTGTTCGTGTGCGAGGGCGTGCTCGCGTACCTCGATCGGGCCTCCATCGAGCGCACGCTCGCGGCGGTGTATCGCGCGTGTGCGCCGGGCTCGCGTCTCGCGTTCGACTACGGGGCGTATTTCTTCGCCGAAGACTCCGCGGAGCCCGTGGTGCGCGCCGCGGGCTTCGACGGGTACGACGAGGTCACGTACGACGTGCTCTGGCGGCGCTATCTGCCCGGCGATCCGCACGAGAACGCGTGGGTCTGCCGACTCGCGGTCGCGACCCGCACCGCTTGACACGCGTGGTGTCGGGCGGTTGAAGCTCCCGCCGATGGAACCCGTTGCGACGACGCCCGAACTCGCGCCCTTCGTGGCCCTCGCGGAGCGCCTCGGTCGTGTGACGCGCATCGACGGCGACGACGTGACCGTGACCGTGGTGCCCGCACCCGACGCGCGCACCTCGTACCGCGAGGCCTTCGACGCGCCCGTCTCCCTCGTGCTCTCGCGTCTGCGGGTGAACGAGACGGTCGACGACGTGGCGCTCCGTGTGGAATGCGCCGGACCCGTCGCGGGCAGCGTGTGGTTCGCGCCGCGCACACGGTTGCGCTCGCTCGGTCGCGCGCTCGGCCTCGACGCCACACCGCGCGCGGGCGATGCCGACTTCGACAACGCGGTGGTGCTCCGCCGCGAGGGACTCGACGACGCCGCGGTGCGCGCCACGATCGCCGACGAGGCCGTGCGCGGTGCCCTTCGACGGTGCATCGACGCGGGGCTCGTGGTGGCCATCGCGCCGCAGGGGATCACCCTCCACGACGCACGGTACGACGGTCTCTGGAAGCGCCTGCAGGGGTGCTCGAACGAGGTGCTCCGTACGCTCGGCGCCGACCTCGCACTCCTGGGCCTCGCGTGGCGAGACGTTCCCTGGACCGCGGCGCGCGATCGCTGGGTGGGCGTGGTGCTCGTCGCGGCCTTCGCGCTGGCGATGGCGAGCGTCGCGATGCTCATCGTGGGGCCGTCGGTGGTCGGGAGCATCGAGGGAAGCCGCGCCTCACACGCGGCCGTCGCGATCGCCGTTGTGTGGGCCGTGGCGGGTGGGGTCGCGCGCCGTCACGCGGGCGACGGGCTGATGTGGGTGCTCCTCGCGCTGCTCTTCGGCGGGCCCGTGCTCATGCCGCTCACGATGACGGGCCTCGCGCACGCAAACCGCTATTTCGACCGTGCGGCGCCGCAGCGGGCCGTCGTCGATGTGCAGACCGACGAGGCCTCCGACGACGAGGGCGTCCGGCGGGTGATGCTGCACTTCGAGGTGCCGCCGGGCGTGTGCGGCGGCGGTCAGCGCGGGGTGGTCGAGGCGCGCGAGGTGTCGCGCATGAATCCTCCGGCGTTGCGGTTGACGTTGCACCGCGGAGCCTTCGGGTGGTGCTGGATGTCGCGCGTCGAGCCCGTGTCGCCGCCCACGCACGACCCCGCCACCGACGGCGCTGCGTGCGGACGGTGAGCGCGAACTCGACGCACGCGTCGTGCGCGTGGGAGTGTCTCCCGCGGGAGGCACCTCGATGGCACGCGCGATCGGTCGGAGCAGAAGCACCAGCGAGGTCGAGGCGATGTACGAGGCCCTCGATTTCGAGGCGCTCCTCGCGGTGGTGCGCGACGAGCCCGACCTCGACCGCGTGGCCATCGCGTGGTGGCTGGCGCTCGAGCGGGTGGGCATTCGCGGAGAGAACCCGAAGTACACGCTGATGCTCCCCGGAGCGCTCGATGGGCCGCAGCGGCAGCTCGCGGAGGCGCTCGCGTCGCGCGACGTGGTCGACGTGGTGTCGATGGGCATTCCGGGCACGAAGCGGCTGCTGATGCGCTGGCTCGGACGCACCGCGCCCACGGTGCTCGAACGGCCGATCACCGTCGTGCGCGACGGCGCGACGGTCACGCTGCCCGTGTGGAAGGCCTGGGAGACCGCACCCGACGAGCTCACCGAGTTCGGGCAGGGCGTTCCCTCCGACGTGGCCGCGCAGCTCACCGGCGCGGAGCTCATCGAGGCCGCGGGCGAGGCGATGCTCGAAGAGGGCTACAGCCTTCCGTACCCGTTCGAAGCGCGCGTGCAGGAGGCCCTCGATGCGCACGCCGCCGAGGCCGCACCGTGGGCGCTGCGCTTTCTCGCCGACCTCGTGCAATTGAGCGGCGGACGACCGCTCGACACCGTGCCCGGCTACAGCGTCGCGACGCACGCGGCGGCGACGGTGATCGGCACGCTCGCGCTGCTCCCGGTGGTGCGCGCGGGCATTCCCCTCGACCCCGCGTGGGATCTCTTCGTGCCCCATGCGGGCGATCCAGCGAGCGTGCGCACGCTGCTGAACGCGCTCCCCGAGGAGCGTCGCGAGGCCGTCGTGTGGCACCGGCTCTCGACCACCTGGGGGCCGCGCGGCGACCAGTGCATCAACGGCTTCGAAGCGAACCTCGGCGCCGTCGAGCTCGCCCCCTCGGAGCGCACCTTCGGCTTCGTCGTGCGCCAGTACCGCAACTGCCGTCGTCACTTCGCGAAGTCGAAGGAGAAGATCCTCGCGCGCTTCGACGCGATCGTCGCGAAGCACCCGTCGCTCGCCTCGGTGTACGCGCCGCAGAAGCCCGCCGCGAAGAAGCCCGCTGCGAAGAAGCCCGCCGCGAAGAAGCCCGCCGCGAAGAAGCCCGCCGCGAAGAAGAAGTCCGCCGCGAAGAAGAAGTCCGCCCGCGACTGAGCGCTATCCGCCGAGCATCGCGACCGTGCGCTCGATCAGGGCGAACGTGCCTGCCGCGCCGATCGCCACCGGCATCCGCGACACCACCGCGCGCGGAAGCACCCGCAGCGCGCCCGCGCACAGCAGCACGAAGGTGAGCTGCGCGAGCTCGACCCCCATGTTGAAGCCCAGCAGCGTGCGAACGACATCGCCGCGGTCGAGGCCCGTCGAGGCCAGCGCGCTCGCGAAGCCGAAGCCGTGCAGCAGGCCGAAGCCCAGCGTCGCGAGCTGCGGACGACGGCGCGTCCACGAGGGGATCTCACTGCGCACGAGGAGCTCGCGGGCCAGCACCACGAGGCTCCACGCGATGCACGCCTCGACCCACGCCGCGGGCGGACGGAGCACGTCGAGCGAGGCCATCGCGAGCGTCACGCTGTGCCCCACGGTGAAGGCCGTCACCGTGAGCGCCACCCGTCGCCACGGACGCGCGCCCTCGCGCGCCAGGAGCAGCGCCGCGAGCACGAAGAGCAGGTGGTCCCAGCCGAGCGCGACGTGGGTGAGGCCGAGACGCACGGCGCGCGAAACGCCCGTGAACGCACGGTCGTCGGCGGGCACACGCCACACGCGATGTGCGTCGTCGAGCATCACCGTGCGCGCCGTTCCCGCGCGTGGAACGTAGCGCGCCATCACCTGCACGCCCGCGTGGTCGAGGCCCCGGAGCGCCACCGTCGCGCCCGCGAGTCCGCCCGCGCAGCGCACGCGCCAGGTCACCGACTCGCCGCCGTCGTCGAGGGCCTCGCGCAGCGTCGGAGACACCACTTCACACCGCGCGGGGAGCACGGGTTCCATGCCGCGCGCGTCGCGCTCCGTGCCCGAGAGTCGCCACACGAGCGCGGTGCTTCCGTCGTCGAGCTCGCGCGCGTCGAGCGTCGCGAAGGCCAGCGGATGTGCGTCGGCCGTCGTCGCCCACAGCACCCACACCACCGCGGCCCGCAGCCTCATCGCGCAGAACTTCCGGCGATGCGCTGCACGGTCCAGCGCGCCAAACGTCGGTCGATCTCCGCGCGCAGGGCCTCGTCGCGGGCGTGGGCGGTCCAGTCGCGCAGCACCGCGTCGCGCACCTCGCCGAGCGCCGGAACACGCCCTTCGAAGCGCGCCTCGACGCGCACGAGGTGGGCGCCGAAGGGGCCTGCGATCGGTCCCTGCCAGAGGCCCGTCGGGAGCGCCATCACCGCCCGCGCGCCCTCGTCGCCGAACACCGTCGCGAGGTCGCGCTCGCTCCGCGATTCGAGGTGTGCGCCGCCCACGAACGGATCTCCGCGCGGCGTGAACTGCGCGTCGGCGAGGGCGCGCGCGAGCTCGGCGCGGGCTTCATTCACGGTCCGGTCTCCGCGGAGGTCGCGGGTGTAGAGCGCGTGCGTGAGCGTCACGCGGGCGGGCTCGCGCCATCGGTCCATGTGCGCGCTGCGCCACGCGTCGAGCGTGCGGTCGTCGGGCGTCGCGACGTGCACCCGCGCGGCGAGGGCGAACTCCATCTTCTGCACCACCCGTCGGCGCACGATGGCGTCTCCGTCGGCGAGTCCCAGCGCCACGCCCTCGCGGTAGAGCACCTCCTCGCGCACCCACTCGCGGACGAGGGAGCGCGCCTCGTCGTCGGTCACCGCGCGGCCGAGGAGCATCGCCTGTCGCGCGCGCAGTCCCGCCACGAAGGCGTCGTCGACGATCACCGCGGGCCTCGATGGCGCCGCGGGGCGCAGGGCCCGATGCGCACGCTCCGCGGCGAGGAGCGCGAGGGCCCCGAGGGCGAAGTGCACGAGCGGTTCGCGGCGCAGGCGCGCGGCCAGGGAGGTCGTTGCGTTCATGCGTCGTCGGGAGCCGCGCGCATGGTACCTGTCGGCGCCGTGGTGGCGACAGTGCGATGCCGGGTGACCTGCGGTCTGGTGGTGCTC
This sequence comes from uncultured Myxococcaceae bacterium, assembly GCA_945952225.1. GTDB lineage: Bacteria > Myxococcota_A > Polyangia > Polyangiales > CAISKJ01. Next base: position 4,363 of record CAMFHP010000150.1, on the reverse strand, counting down.
GCGGTGGGCTGCGGAACCTCGTCGGCCACACCCGACGCGGGCCGCGATGTGGCGCGCGACACGGCCGTCGATGCGTCCGCGGATGTGATCGAAGACCGCATTCCCGGGCTCATCGAGCTGCCCGACGAGCACGTCGCATGCGCCGCGCGAAACCCTCGCCGGAACCCGTATTTCGGCGACCTCCACGTGCACACGAAGCTCTCGTTCGACGCGATCACCTACGACGTGCGCGGCGGACCCGAAGAGGCCTACGCCTTCGCGCAGGGCGCCGAGGTGGGCCTTCCTCCGTACGGCGCCGACGGCGCGCCCTCGCGTCGCTTGCGGCTCGCGCGCCCGCTCGATTTTGCGGCCGTCACCGACCACGCGGAGTACCTCGCCGAGACGACGATCTGCCACGACCCCACGTCGCCCGCGTACGACTCGACGACTTGCGCGGCGTACCGCGAGGCGCAGGGGCTCGTGTCGACCTTCAGCCTCGCGCTCGGCGGACTCGGCGCGCGTCCGCAGGTGTGTGCGCCCGGGGACGAGGCGACGTGTCGGGGCACCGCCGACCGCGTGTGGCAGCGCATTCAAGACGCCGCGGAGGCGGCCTACGACCGCAGCGCCGCGTGCCGCTTCACGACCTTCGTGGGCTACGAGTGGAGCGGCTCACCGGGTGGAACGAACGCGCACCGCAACGTGATCTTCCGCGGGCGCACGGTGCCGCGCGTGCCCATCAGCTACTTCGACGCGCCGACGCCCGCGCAGCTCTGGCGATGGCTCGACGCCGCGTGTGTCGACGCAGGGCGCGGCTGTGACGTGCTGACCATTCCGCACAACGGCAACGTGAGCGGCGGCGGGATGTTCAACCCCATCACCGACCACGGCCCTCTCACGCGCGACGAGGCGGCGCAGCGCGCGCGGCTCGAACCGCTCGTCGAGGTGTACCAGCACAAGGGCGCGTCGGAGTGCCTGCGCTCCAGCGGCAATCCCCTCGCGAGCGAAGACGAGCGCTGCGACTTCGAACAGCTCCTCGCGCCCGCGTGCCCACCCGGAAGCACCGCGCCCACGTGCACGCCGCTCTGCGCGCCCGGCGCCCTCGGCGCGCTCACGGGACTCTGCGAGCACCCCTCGGACTTCGCGCGCGGCGCCCTGCGCAACGGGCTCCTCGTGTGGCAGCGCACCGGCGTGAACCCCTTTCATTTCGGCCTCGTCGCGAGCACCGACACGCACGCGGCGATCCCCGGCGCGACCGACGAAGGCACGTGGCCCGGACACACCGGCACCGCCGACAGCGACCCCGCGGATCGGCTCCGTCCCCACGAGCGCGGACAGCCCGCGGTCACCGTCGCGTCGAGCGGACCGGGCGGACTCGCGGTGCTCTGGGCCGAGGAGAACACGCGCGGCGCGCTCTTCGAGGCGATGCGACGGCGCGAGGCCTACGCCACCAGCGGCACGCGCCTCGTGGTGCGCCTCTTCGCCGGATGGAACCTCCCCGACGACCTCTGCGCGCGCACCGACGCGGTGGAGGTGGCCGATGCGCAGGGCGTTCCCATGGGGGCAGACCTGCCGGCGAGACCGGCGGGTGCGGGGGCGCCGGTGCTCTACCTCTCGGCGCTGCGCGATGTGATGGGCGCGGGCCTCGACCGCATCCAGATCGTGAAGGGCTGGGTCGAGGGCGGCGAGACCCGCGAGCGCGTGTGGGACCTCCGCGTGCGCGACGGACGCGGCGTCGTCGACACGGCCACCTGCGCGACGCGTGACGGAGGGCCCGATGCGATGTGCGGCGTGTGGCGCGATCCCGCGTTCGACCCTGCGGCGCCGGCGTTCTACTACGCCCGCGTGCTCGAAGACCCGACGTGCCGATGGAGCCGTCGCGTGTGCAACGCGCTCCGTGTCGACTGCGCGTCGGTGAGCGCCACGAGCCCGCTCCGCGCGTGCTGCGACGGACGCCTTCCCGACACGGTGCAGGAGCGCGCGTGGACCTCGCCGATCTGGTACCTGCCCGCGCGCTGATCCGTCACGCGGCGACGCGCGCGTCGTCGGTCTGCGCCACGTCTTCCGCGGGCAGACGGAGCCGCACGGTGGTGCCCGCGCCGGGTTCGGAGTGCACTTCGAGCGAGCCTCCGTGCGAGCGACAGAGCTCGGCGACGGCGCCCATGCCGAGGCCGCGTCCCGACACGTCGCTCACGGTCTCGGCCGTCGAAACTCCATCGGCGAAGAGGGCGCGCACGAGGTCGTCGTGCGTGTCGGCGGCGAGGCCCTGCGACCGTGCCCGTTCGCGCACGCGCTCCCACGAGATGCCGCGGCCGTCGTCTCGCACCTCCAGCACGCACTGACCGCGGTCGAGGCGCGCGCGGAAGGTCAGCGTGCCCGCGGGCGCCTTGCCCACGCTCACGCGCTGCGTGGCGTCTTCGAGGCCGTGGTCGACGGCGTTGCGCACGAGGTGGGCGCACACGGCCCAGATGGGGTTCCAGCGCTCGGAGCGCACGCGGAGCCCGTGGTCTTCGATCACCGTGCGGGGCTCGGGTTTTTCGAGGCGCAGCGCGAGGGCGCGGGCCTGGCGCGCGAGGCGTTCGAGGGGAACGGCCATCGGTTCGAGCACCCACGCCGACACCTGCGCGTCGAGCTGTCGGTAGTCGATGCCGCGCTGCAATCCCGCGCGCAGCGCTTCGATCTCGGCCACGGGCACTTCGAAGGTGTCATCGCGCGTGGCCACGAGGCACGCGACGCGCGACGAGAAGGCCTCCCAGCGGGCCTTGAGCGTGTCGCGGTCCGCGGGGGCGAGGGCGTCGGCCTCGGCGTCGAGCGCCTGCCGTTCGAGCGTGTGGCACAGCGCGGAGATGGCCTCGGCGCCGAAGAGGGCCGCGTTGCCCTTGATCGTGTGCACCGCGCGGAGGCTCCCCGTGGCCGACACCTCGTCGACGAGCCGCGCGGCCTCGTGCACGAAGAGCTGAAAGCCACGGCGGTCGCGAAGCGCGCGGTCGAGCACGGTCACCAGCTCGCGCTGTTCGGCCTCGGCGGCCTCGCGTTCGAGCTGATCGGTGATGTCGCTCAGCACGAGCACCACGGCTTCGAGCGTTCCATCGCGGCGGAGCGCGGGCTTCACCTCGACGGCGAGGCGACGCGCGCCGCAGCGGATCACCCACGGAAACTGATCGAGCAGCACTTCGAGGGGCATGAGGTCTTCGACGAGCCCTTCGAACGACACCGCGAGCCACGCTGCAGCGGGGCGATCCCACGGGGCCACGAGGTCGGCGAAGCGCATGCCCTGCCGCGGCTCGCCGAGCCAGTGGGCCAGCGCGGCGGAGTGCGGTCCGATCACCGTGCCCTCGCGTGAGAGCGTGATGAACCCCTGGCCCATCACGTCGAGCATCCGTCGCATGTCGCGCTCGCGCTGCTCGACGCGGGCATGCGAGGCCGCGCGGGCCTCTTCGAAGAGCGTCGCGAGCAGGAGCATCAGCGCCCCGAGCATCGTCGTGGCGATCACGAACTCGCGCTGGCGCTCGGCGACGGTCCAGGTGTCCATCCAGGCGACGCCGAGGCGTGTGGCGGCGAAGATCGAGGCGTTGAACACGGCGCACACCGCGAGCCAGCGCACGGCGCTCCGACGGCCCGCGAGGAGCATCGAGAGCACCGGCAGCGACGCGAGCCAGAAGGGCGCGAAGGCCGTGATGCCGCCCGTCATGAACGTGCGCGCGGCGAGCACCACGCCGAAGATCGCCGTCACGTAGTTGCCCATGAACGGCAGCGACGGAACGCGGCGGAACACGCGCCCCGCGAAGACCCCGAAGGGCACCGCCGAGAGCACCCCGAGGGCGTTGCCCCAGCGGCCGTGCTTGAGGTCGTTGAGCACGAACACCGGCGCGAAGCCCGTGAGCGCCGTGGCGAAGAGCATCACAAGCCGCGCCCGACGGAGCTCGTCGTCGGTGCCCGCGCGGAGCGTGGGTGGGAGCTGCGCGTCGATGCGGGCCAACGCGCGTTCAAAGAGGCGGTTCATGCCCGACCCGTGAGCAAGGGCAGGGCCGTCGCGACGGAGCGCGCGTCGACGGGGCGTGCGGTGTCAATCCGTTGGCAGCGCTGCCAACGCGTTGACATCCGTGGAGGGACTGTTCGGGCGTGTGCGGGGAGGGAGGGAGACCGGCGCGCGGTCAGTTCGTGTCGCGGGCGGGGTTCGTGCTGCCCGAGAAGCTCGGGGTGTTGATCCCGATGCGTCCGATGGCGCCGCTGCCGCCCGAGGTCGATCCGCAGGTGGCGCCGCCGCCGCCCGCGCCGAGGGCCGTGATGCGGTTGGTGTTCACCGACGCCGACGTGAGCGCCACGATGCGCACCGCGCCGCCCGCGCCGCCGCCGCCGCCGCCCATGCCGCAGCCGCCGCCGCCGC
>CAMFHP010000149.1 GCA_945952225.1 uncultured Myxococcaceae bacterium | reverse complement strand
GATTGCCTCTTGTCTCGTGGGCTCGGAGATGTGTATAAGAGACAGGGCCTCGACCTCGCCGACGACGAACACGGCCGCGACGCGCTCTGGGCCCTCGCGCGCGCCGCCCTGGAGATGCCCAATCCCGCGGACGCAGAGCCCGGCGTCGACCCGATGCGCGAGGCCTCGCGATGGCGCGTGGTGCTCGCCTCGACGCTCTACAAGCTCAAGGTCGCGCTCACGGGATTTCTCACGAAGGCCCTCTTGCGAAGGGCCCTCGGACGCGCCGCCACACGCGCCGTGCTCGAACTCGTGGCCATGCCCGTGACCGCGCTGTGGGACGGCATCGTGTGCTGGCTCATCCTCCGCGAGGCGAAGCTCCGGGTGTTGGGCCCGTCGGCGGCGTTGGAGCTCACCGCGATGATCCTCCCCGCAACGCCGTCGCCCGCGCTCGCGACGTGTGTGCTCCGCGCCGTGGCCTCGTCGATCGTGCGCACGCAGGACCTCCACCCCAACCTCCTCGCGCTGCTCCGCACCGTGCGCCGCGCGCTCGCGACGGAGAGCCCCGCCGACATCGACGACACCGCGCGCTTTCTCACCGACCTCGCGGCGCTCCCCGCCCACGAGCAGACCGTGACCCTCCGCGTGCTCGCGACGGCGGCCATCATCGACGGTCACCTCGCGCGCGAAGAGGTGCGCCTCGTGGGCGAAGCGTTTGCGGCCTGTGGGCGCCGCTTCGACCGCGCCGGGCTCGATGCCCTGCGCCGCGCGTTCGTGTCGGGCGATCCCATTCCCCGCGCGCGCATCGAGGCCATCGGCTGAGGGAGACGGGCGACCCGGCGCTGCGGTACAAGCGCACGACGATGCCCCGCGTGTGCCTGCTCACCCTCGAAGACCGCGGTGACTACGTGATCGACGACGCCCTCGCCGTCGACGAGTTGCGCCGTCGGGGATGGTCCGTCGACGAGGTTCCGTGGAGCCGCGCCGACGTCGACTGGCGCGCGTGGGACGCCGTCGTGGTGCGCACCACCTGGGACTACCAGAAGCGCCTCGACGACTTTCTCGCGACGCTCTCGCGCATCGAGTCTGCGGGCGTTCCCCTCGCCAACCCCGCGGCCCTCATCGCGTGGAACGCGCGCAAGACCTACCTCCGCGACCTCGCCGACCGCGGCGTGCCCATCGTGCCCACGCGCTGGGGCCACGGACTCACGCGCGCCTCGCTCCGCGCGCTGTGTGACGCGCTCGGACCCTGCGTCGTGAAGCCCGTCGTGAGCGCCAACGCCGACAACACCTGGCGCCTCGGCCGCGACCCCGACGACGCCCTGCTCGACACCGTCGCGCGGGCCTACGCCGACGGACTCGCGTACATGGCCCAGCCCTTCGTCGACGCGGTGCTCACCGAGGGCGAGCACTCGGTGTTCTTCTTTCTCGGCGAGGCCTCGCACGCCGTCGTGAAGGTGCCCCGCGCGGGCGACTTTCGCGTGCAGGAGGAGCACGGCGGAGACATCCGCCCCACGGCCCCGCCCGACGACGTGGCCCGCGCCGCCGCGCGCGTGATGGCGCTCTGGGGCGAGCGCCCGCTCCAGGCCCGCGTCGACCTCGTGCGCCTCGCCGACGGATCCCTCGCGCTCATGGAGCTCGAAGCGATCGAGCCCTCGCTCTACTTCCGCGCGCACCCCGAGTCCGCCGCGCGCTTCGCCGACGCGCTGGCCCGCTGGCTCGACCACAAGGTTTCTTCTCCCCGCTGATCGTTCCCTTCTGCCACCGCCCGCACCGTCTCTGGAGGACCGCGACCATGTCACGCATCCGCACGCCGCTCGCCGACCGCCTCGGGCTCCGCTACCCCTTCGTGAGCGCGCCCATGTTCATCATCTCGAACAAGGAGATGATCGTCGCCTGCGCCGAGGCGGGCATCCTGGGCTCCATGCCCTCGCTGAACCTCCGCACGCACGAGGAGTTCCGCGAGGCGCTCGCGTGGATCCGCGCGCGCACCGACCGGGCCTTCGCGATCAACCTCACGATCCGCCTCACGGACCCCGAGCGCCTCGAACGGGACTTCGAAGCGTGCCTCGAGTTCGGCGTGCCGGTGCTCATCACGAGCTACGGCAACCCCACCGAACTCGCGCGCCGCGCGCACGAGAAGGGCGTCGTGGTCTTTCACGACGTCATCAACCTCAAGCACGCGCTCAAGGCCCAGGAGGCCGGCGCCGACGCGATCATCGGCGTCGCCGCGGGGGCGGGCGGACACGCGGGCACCACGAGCCCCTTCGTGCTGGTGCCGTACCTCCGCGAGAACCTCCGCGTGCCCGTCATCGCCGCGGGATGCATCGCCACCGGCCGTCAGGTCGCGGCGTCGCTCTCGCTCGGCGCCGAGCTGGTCTACATGGGCACGCGCTTCATCGCCTCGACGGAGTGCGGCGCCGACGCGCGCTACAAGGAGATGGTGGTCAACGGCGCGCCCGAGTCCATCGTGTACACGGACGCGGTGAGCGGCGTGCACGCAAACTTTCTTGCGCAGACGCTCCCCGACACGAAGATCGAAGACCGCGCCGCCGCGCAGAAGGCCGTGCAGCAGGGCGGCGGCAAGAAGTGGAAGGACATCTGGAGCGCGGGTCAGGGCATCGCCCTCGCGCGCGACGTGAAGCCCATCGCGGCCATCGTCGACGACATCGCCCGCGAGTACGCCGACGCGGTGCGCGGGCTCCCCGCCTTCGAGCCCTGAGCGCTCTCAGCGCGCCGCGCGACGGGGACGAACCCCCGGCACCGACAGCACCTCGACCTCGACGCGCACCACCCCCGCACGGATCATCTGCAACGCCTCGGCGGCGGCCCGCGAGAGGTCGAGGATGCGGGAGCCCGCGAAGGGTCCGCGGTCGTTGATGCGCACCACCACACGGCGCCCGTTGTCGAGGCGCGTGACGGCCACGCGGGTGCCGAAGGGCAGCGTGCGATGTGCGGCCGTGAGCGCGCGGGGATCGTAGGGCTCGCCGTTCGCGGTGGAGTTGCCCGCGAGCGAGTCGGCGTAGAACGACGCGGCCCCCACCTGCGTGGCGCCGATGGCGACGGTGGGGAGGGTGGTGCTGCGTCCGCTTCGAGGCGAAGAGGCGCCGCAACCCGCGAGCGCCATCGAGGCGAAGGCGATGGAGAGCGAGACCACGCGCTGCGAGAGCTTCATGCGCGCACGGTGACCGGGGACGAGGGGGGCGCGCCAGTTTGTGGCGAAGGGCTCAGTGCGCCGCGGGGGCGATGGACGCGTCGGCGGGGTGCGAGGCGCGTCCGCCGTCGGGCATGCCGCCGTCCCAGTCGACGGGGCGGCCGTGGCCCGGACCGAGGATGCGCGGGAGATACGTCTCGTAGTTGAAGTGATCCGAGTGCTCCGGCGTGTGGCACTGCGTCGCGCAGAACTCACCGGGCACCTGCGTGCGGATCGTGGCCCGTCGCGCAGCCTCGCCGCGCGCTGCGATGTGCGCCGAGCCGGGGCCGTGGCAGGCCTCGCATTGCACGTCGCGCAGACCCTCGTTCTGCACCACTTCCGACCCGCCGGGCTGGCGGTATCCCGTGACGTGGCAGCCCACGCACGAGAGGTTGAAGTTCTTCGAAATGTCTTCGAGCGTGCGGTACGCGAGCGAGTGGGGCGTGTGCTCCCAGACCGCGAAGGCCTCCTCGTGGCACTCGCGACAGGCCTCGCCGCCGACGTAGCGCGCCACGCCGGGCTGCGGAGGCATGGGGCGCAGCGAGGCGTACTCCACGCGGTTGTGCTCGTTCACCGCGCGGAAGTACTCGGCGATGCGCTGCTGCACCTCGGGGAGCTTCTCCACGTCGGGCGAGATCTCCAGCGTGCGCGCGCGGAAGTACCTTCCCTGGGCGGGCACGGCGACCACGTCGAGGGCCGCGCGCTGGCGCACGAGCTCGTCGAGACGCGACTGCTGCGAGGCCACCGCGGCGCGGTCGACGGAGGGGTCGTGGGCCCACTGCGCGAGGCGCTCGCGAAGGTCACGGATGCGTCCGTCGAGGCGCGTGCGGGCTGCGGCTGCGGAGGTGTCCGAGGCGTCTTGAAAGGCGCCCTCGCCGCGCACGTAGAGGTCGAGCACGCCGAGGTGCTTGCCCTGGTTGGGGGCGGTGAGGAGGTACGCGCGGCCGATGCGCTCCGGCGGCGGCGGGGTGTTGCCCTCTTCGCGGGCGGCGACCACGAAGTCGACCTGGTCGAGCGAGCTCGCGATGGAGCGGGCCACGCGGCGCGGCACCGACGCCAGCACCACGACCACCTGCGCGCCCTGGGCCTTCGCCGCCGTGACCGCGGCGCGCGCGGCCTCGATGGGATCGGTGGTGGCCGGCGCGCCCTGCGCAGGAGCTCCACCCGCAGGCGCAAAATCACTCACGCCCACGAGGGCGACCTTCGTGCCCTCGACGTCGACGATGCGCGAGGGCTGCATGCCCGCGGCGTTGGCCGCGAGGGCAGGGGCGTTCACCGCCGTCGAGAGCCGCGACCAGGTGTCGGCGCCGAGGGCGAAGTCCGACGGGCCCGGCGCGAAGCCCACGAGGTTCATGCCGCGGAGGATCCCCGCGAGCGACTCGGCCTTCGAGCGCTCCTGCCAGACCATGCGCTCGTCGAGGTGCGGGTCGAGAAAGAAGGTGTTTCCCGCGGCGACGAGGGCCGAGCGCGGGGCTGCGTTGCGCTCGTTCGCGATGGCGCGCGCGGCGCGGTCGATGCCGCCGAGCGGGCGCTGATTGCAGCCGCAGGGTTCGAGGTACCCGTCGAGGTCGACGAGAAAATAGAGCCGCAGCGTCGGGGCCGATTGCGCGGCCGGGGCGGCGTCGCGGACGGCGGACGGCGGTTGTGCGGGCGGTTGTGCGGGCGTGCGGTGGCACGAGGCGCCGAGGCTCGCGAGCGCACCCACCGAGACCAGCGCGAGCGGAAGCAACGAAGGCAGACGGCTCATGGATGGCGTGTTTGTTGTGCTGTCGGGGTGTCGGGCGTCAATGGTTGCGCGGTGAAAAGCGCCGTGCGGGCCGTCTTGACGGGCTTGTTGCCGGTGGAGTAGCTTCCGCCGCCCTGTAACGGCCACTGTGCTCCGTCGCGACTGAACCCCGAGCGGAGCCGCTGCAAATTACTGACAGAGGAACGCCCAGCATGATCACCGTTCGCCTCTCGCGCGTCGGCACCAGCAAGACCCCGATCTACCGCATCGTCGTGACCGACTCGCGCGCGAAGCGCGACGGCCGCCACCTCGAGAACATCGGCACCTACGACCCCCGCGCCGTCGAAGGCGCCAAGTCGTTCGAGATCAACCACACGCGCCTGTCGTACTGGCGTGGCGTGGGCGCCCAGATGTCGGAAGAGGTCGCTCGCCTCGTGGCGCGCAACCCCGCCGCCGCCTCGGCCTGATCGCGTCCGTTCCCACCGTCTTCGCCCCCATCTCCACTCTGCTTTCGCGCGGTGCGCGCGGGCGTCGTCATGCGCGGCGCCTGCGGCCCGCTCGGCGGTGCCCCGCATGTCGCACGTCGCCCTCGTACAGCATCTCGCCGAGGCCCTGGTCGACCACTCCGACGCGGTGTCGGTGCGTGAGACCGAAGGCCATCCCTCGCCGGTGATCGAACTTCGCGTCGATCCCGCGGACCTCGGCAAGGTCATCGGTCGCCGCGGACAGACCGCGCGCGCCATCCGAACGCTCCTCGCGGCGGCGTGCGCCCGCACGGGCCGTCGCGCGGTGCTCAACATCGTCGAAGAAGACGAGTGAGCGCGCCGAAGCCCGAGGACTGGGTCGCGCTGGGTATCCTGGGCAAGGCCCGGGGGCTCCGCGGTGACCTGTGGTTCCGTTCGTACAACGACGCGGTGTCGTCGCTGGGGGCGGGGGTCACCGTGCGTGTGGTGGCGCCCAAGGCCGCGCCGCGCATGCTCACGGTGCAATCGCTCGCGGGGCAGGGCACGGGGCTCGTCGCGCACTTCGAGGGCATCGACGATCGCAACGGCGCCGATGCGCTCGTGGGCGCGACCGTGGAGCTCCAGCGGAAGCACTTTCCCCCGCTCGACGAGGGGGAGTACTACCACTGCGACCTCGAAGGGATGCGCGTGGTCGACGTGGAGGGACGCGCCCTCGGCACGGTGCTCCGCGTCGAGGCGTACCCGACCATCGACGCCCTCGTGGTGAAGACCGCGAAGGGTGAGCTGGAGCTCCCGATCAACACCGACGTGGTGCGCGCGATGGATGTCGCCGCGGCCCTCGCCACCGTCGACCTCTCGACCCTCGACCTCGACGCCGCCGACGACCCGCGCATCGCCCCCGACGGCGACCCCGCCTGACGCGCGAAAACCCCTCGCAGCAAGGCAGATCCGCACCGTGGACGTCTACATCGTCTCGCTCTTTCCCGAGATCTTCGACTCGTTCGCGCGGGCGAGCATCGTGGGGCGCGCGGTGGAGCAGGGCCTCGTGCGCTTCCACCCGGTGCAGATCCGCGAGTTCTCGACGAACAAGCACCGCACCGTCGACGACACGCCCTACGGCGGCGGCAGCGGCATGGTGATGATGGCCCCGCCCGTCGTGGGCGCCATCGAGTCGCTCCCCAACGACCCCGAGACCGGAGCTCCACCGCATCGGATCCTGCTGTGCCCGCAGGGCCGGGTGTTCCGTCAGCCCGTGGCGCGCGAGCTCGCGACGAAGCGCTCCATCGCGCTCATCTGCGGCCGCTACGAGGGCTTCGACGAGCGCATCCGACCGCACGTCGACGACGAGATCTCCCTCGGTGATTTCGTGCTCACGGGCGGCGAACCCGCGGCCATGGCCATCGTCGACGCGGTCGTGCGCCTCGTGCCCGGCGTGCTCGGCAACGCCGACAGCGCGGTGAGCGAATCGCACGGCGACGAGGGCCTCCTCGAATACCCCCACTACACGCGCCCCGCAGACTTTCGCGGCGCCGCGGTGCCCGCGACCCTCACGTGCGGCGACCACGCGCGCATCGCCCGCTGGCGCCGATGGCACGCGCTGCGACGCACGCGCGAGAAGCGCCCCGACCTCTTCGAGAAGCTCACGCTGACCCCGAAGGAGCTCGCGTGGCTCGACGGTGAAGAACCATGAGCGATCAACGTCCCGGCGTGTACCTGGCCCTGGTGCACCACCCTGTGCGCGACCGCAGCGGCGCGACGATCACCACCTCGGTGACCAACCTCGACGTGCACGACATCGCGCGCTCGGCCCGCACCTACGGCGTGTCGAAGTACTACGTGGTCACGCCCATCGAGGCGCAGCAGGCGCTCGTGCGGCACATCCTCGGGTACTGGCGCGAGGGCGGCGGCGGACAGCGCGTGCCCGAGCGCGCCAACGCCCTCTCGATCGTGCAGGAGACGCCCTCGATCGAAGAGGCCATCGCCGACATCGCGCGCCGCGAGGGGAGCGCCCCGACGGTCTACACCACCGCCGCGCGTTCGAACTTCGACGCCACGTCGTACGAGGTCGCCGCCGCGGAGCTCCGCGCGCGCAAGGCCCCCGCGCTGCTGGTCTTCGGCACGGGCTACGGCCTCGCGGATTCGGTCATCGCGCGGGCCTCGGTGCACCTCGCGCCGGTGCGGCCCGATGGGTACAACCACCTCGCGGTGCGGGCCGCGGTTTCGATCATTCTCGACCGGCTCTTCGGCGACGCCGGCGCTTGACATCAAACAGGGCGCGTGATGAGTTCCCGCCCCCCAAAGCTTCGGGATAGAAGCAACTACGAGAGCGGTCATTACGTCATGGGCAACCAGAATCCGAAGGTCGAAGCGCTCAACGCGCAGCGCATCAATGACACCAAGCTGGCGTCCTTCCGCGTCGGCGACACCGTGCGTGTGCACTACAAGGTCGTCGAGGGCGACAAGGAGCGCATCCAGGTGTTCCAGGGCCAGGTGATCCGTCAGCGCCAGCAGGGCATCGGGTCGACCTTCACGGTCCGCAAGGTCTCGTACAACGTCGGCGTCGAGCGCATCTTCCCGACGTTCTCGCCCCGCATCGACAAGGTCGAGATCGTGGCGCGCGGCATCGTCCGCCGCTCGAAGCTCTACTTCCTCCGCGGTCTCGAAGGCAAGGCGGCCCGCCTCAAGGACGCCCGCGACCGCGCTCCCTCGACCGAGAAGTCGTCGACCGCGCAGGCCTGATGCCTCCCCGTCCGCGCGCCGGTCGCCCCGGACGCGCGGCCCCCGCCTCGACCCTCGTCTCCCTCGTTCTCCTCGCAGTCTCGACCCTCGGACCTGCCGCCTGTGACGACGCGCTCCGCGCCGACGGCAGCCCGTGCGAGACGCCCTTCGTGTGCGCCTCGGGCGCCTGCCTCGCCCACGCCGATGGATCGCGCCGCTGCGCCCACCGCTGCGCCTCCCCCTCGGCCTGCGCCGCGGGAGAGGTCTGCGGCCGCTTCGACTTCCGCGGACGCGACGATGCAGGCATCCCCGCGGGCTTCGAATCCGACGTGCTCCGCGCCTGCCGCGCGCCGCTCAACCGCCCGTGCGCGCAGGGCTGCGGCGACGGCGAGGTGTGTTCCGGCGACGGAGGCGTCTGCGTCTCCGTGTGCACCGACGCCGTCGCGTGCGGCGGCCACGCGTGCGTGCGTGACGGCTGCGCGTCGGGGGCGTGCGCGATCCCGTGCGACGACAACGCCGACTGCCCGACCGCATGGCGCTGCGACACGACGCGCCTCGATGCCCGCGGACACGGCGAGTGCATCTCAGCGCAGACGACCCCGGCGCCCCCACGCGACGGCGGCTGCGCGGCGCCCTGATCGGTGAGACCTTCGCGCGCCTCCGGCGACCGCGCCGAACGAAAGCCCAGCATGACCGACCCCACGACTCCGACGCCCGCAGCGAAGTCCGACCCGTGGGTCGTGCTGCGCGGGCTCATCGCCCAACGCCGCGACGAGTTCGCGCGCGGCGCCGTGCACCTCGCCGTGAGCACCGCGGCGGCCGGCGCGATTCCGCAGTGCATTCGCAACGCTTCGAACGCCCTCCGCGACGGCGACGCCCACGCGGCCATGCGCTTCGCCGTGGCCATCGCGGTGCTCGCGGCGGTCGGGGCGTACACCCGCGTCGAGTCGCGCGTGCTGATCTTCAACGGCGGCCGCGAGATCGAGTACACGCTGCGCGAGCGCATGCTCGAAGCGCTGCACCGCCTCGGGCCGAGCTTCTACCGCACGATGCCGCCGGGCGAGATCATGTCGCGCGCCACCAACGACCTCGGACAGGTGCGCCTGCTCGTGGGCTTCGGCGCGCTGAACCTCGTGAACACCGCGCTCTCGTACGCGGTGAACATCCCGCTGATGTTCTGGCGCTCGCCGCTGTTGGCGGTGCTGTCGCTCTCGCCGTTCCCGTTCTTCATCCTGCTCACGCGCTCGTTCGGCAAGGTGATGTTCGCGCGCAGCCGCGCCGCGCAGGAGACCCTCGGCGCCATGAGCGACCGCGTGCAGCGCACCCTCGCGGGCATGCGCGTCGTGCGGGCCTACGCGCTCGAAGGCTCGGAGTCCGAGGCCTTCGACGCCGACGCGAAGCGCTCCCTCGACGCGAACCTCGCGCTCGCGCGGCTCCGCGGATTGATGTTCCCCATCCTCGGCATGGGCGCGGCCATCGCGTCGCTCATCGTGGTGTGGGTGGGCAGCGGGCTCGTGATCGACGGACGGCTCACGGTGGGCGACATCCTCGCGTTCCAGGCGCACCTCGCCCTCGTCGCGTGGCCCACGATCGCGCTGGGCTACCTCCTCTCGATCCTCCAGCGCGGCAAGGTCTCGACGGCGCGTGTGCTCGAGATCCTCGACGCCTCGCCCGACATCGACGACACCGCCGACGCGCGGGCCTTCGACGGTCCTGTGCGCGGCGCGCTGCGCGTCGAGAACCTCGCGTGGCGCTTCGGGGAGCGCGCGGTGCTCGACGGCGTGAGCTTCGAGGTGCCCGCGGGCACGAGCCTCGCGATCGTGGGGCGCACCGGTGCGGGCAAGAGCGTGCTGGCGAAGCTCCTCGCGCGCATGCTTCCGACCCCCCCGGGCGCGGTGTTTCTCGACGAGCGCGACGTGACGGCCGTGCCGCTGCGCGCGCTCCGCGAGGCCGTGGGGCTCGCCCAGCAGGAGCCCTTTCTCTTCTCGACCACGGTGGCGCGCAACATCGCCTTCGCGGAGGAAGACCCCGACTCGCCCGCCGCGGAGGCGCGCACCCGCGACGCCGCGCGCGAGGCGCAGATCCTCACCGAGGCCGAGGCCATGCCCGACGGATTGCAGACCATCGTGGGCGAGCGCGGCGTGCAGCTCTCGGGCGGGCAGAAGCAGCGTGTGGCCCTCGCGCGCGCCCTGCTCGCGGGGCCGAAGGTGCTGCTCCTCGACGACCCCATGAGCGCGGTCGATGCGCGCACCGAGGCGGGCATTCTCGACGCGATCGAGCGGGCCGCCGAAGGGCGAACGCTCGTGCTCGTGACCCATCGTGTGGCCGCGGCCTCGCGCTGCGATCGCGTGGTGGTGCTCGATGAAGGGCGCATCGTGGAGCGCGGCACGCACGCCGAGCTCGTGGCCCGCGGAGGTCTCTACGCGCGCCTCGCCGAGCGCCAGGCCCTCGAAGCCGAACTGGAGGCCATGTGAGCGTCGCCCCCTCGCCGCAGACGGTTCCGTCGACGAAGCCCGCCGCGAAGCCCGCGGCCCGCACCGGCGCCGAAGCCGAGCGCGCCTTTCACGAAGAGGAGGCCCTCGGCCGCGCCTACGACGCGCGCCTGCTGCGCCGCCTCTGGCCCTACGTGAAGCCCTACGCGTGGGCCGTCGTGATCCCGATGGTGCTCATGCCCGCCGCGTCGGCGCTCCAGGTGTGGCAGCCCCGCATCCTCAAGCGGATCATCGACGAGGGCATCGCGCATCGCGACGTGTCGCTCGTGCGCTCGCTCGCGATGGTGCTCGGCGCGCTGATGCTCTCGGAGTTCGTCGTGCGCTTCGTGCTCGGATACCTGCTCCAGCTCGCGGGGCAGCAGACGATGTACGACCTGCGCCGCGAGGTGTTCGCGTTCCTCCAGCGCCAGCGCATGGCCTTCTTCGACCGTCAGCCCATCGGGCGTCTCGTGACGCGCGTGACCAACGACGTCGACGCGCTCGGCGAGCTCTTCGCGTCGGGGGCGATCACGGCCATCGGCGACTTCGTGACCCTCGCGGCCATCGTGGCCTCGATGCTGGCCTTCTCGGTGAAGCTCTCGCTCTACACCTTTCTCGCGGTGCCTCCGCTCGTGTTCGCGGTTGACTACTTCCGCCGTCGGGCGAGGGAGGCGTTCCGCGCGATCCGCACGAAGACCGCGCGCATGAACGCCTACCTCAACGAGCAGGTGATCGGCGTCCAGGTGGTGCAGGCCTACGGGCAGGAGGCGCGCTGCCAGGCCGAGTTCCGCGAGATCAACACGGCCTACAAAGAGGGCAACCTCGCGAGCATCCGCTACGACGCGCTGCTCTTCGCCGTGGTCGAGATGTTCGCCTCGGTGTGCGTCGCGACGCTGCTCTTCGTGGGCGCGCGCTCCCTCGCGATCCACGCGCCGGCGGCCACGATCGGCGAGCTCGTGGCCTTCGTGTATTACATCCAGCGCTTCTTCGAGCCGCTCCGCGACCTCTCGTCGAAGTTCACCGTGATGCAGAGCGCGATGGCCGGCGCCGAGCGCATCTTCGGCCTCCTCGACCAGCCCGAGCCCGACGCCCCCGAGCGCGAGAACCGTGCTGTGACCCGCATCGAGGGCGCGCCCGCGGTGGAGTTCCGCGACGTGGAGTTCCGCTACAAGTCCGAGCGCGCGGCGCTGCACGGCGTGTCGTTCCGCGTGGAGCGTGGGCAGACCGTGGCCCTCGTCGGCGCGACGGGCGCGGGCAAGACCACGGTGGTCTCCGTGCTTCAACGGCTCTACGAGGTGACCGCGGGCGAGGTGCGGGTCGACGGCGTCGACGTGCGCGACATGGCCCGCGACGCGCTCCGCAAGCGCTTCGTCGTGGTGCCGCAGGACACGGTGCTCTTTCCTGGGGATGTGCTCTCGAACGTGGCCCTCGGTGATCCGTCACCGGACCGCGTGAAGGCGCAGCGCGTGGTCGACACGCTGGGGCTCGGGGCGATGCTCGCGCGCCGCGGCGAGGGCCTCGACACGAAGGTCGGCGACCGCGGACAGAACTTCAGCGTCGGTGAGCGACAGCTCGTGGCGCTGGCCCGCGCGCTCTACCGCGAGCCGGAGCTCCTCGTGCTCGACGAGGCCACGTCGAGCATGGACTCGGAGAGCGAGGCCGTGGTGCAGCAGGCCATCGGCGAGGCCCTCCGCGGACGCACGGCCATCGTGATCGCGCATCGTCTCAGCACGATCCGTCGCGCCGACCAGATCCTCGTCTTTCACCGCGGCACCATCGTCGAGCGCGGAACGCACGACGAGCTCATCGCGCGGGGCGGGGTCTACGCGCGGCTCCATCGCCTCCAGTTCGGCGACGACGCGAAGGCCGACCCCGCGTAGCTCAGGGCGCGGTGCAGGCCGCCGCGCACCGTCCGTCGACGCATCGCCGACTCGCGCACACGCCGTCGGCCGCGCACGCCTCGCCCACCGCCGCCGCGGCGCCGCACACACCCGACGCACCGCACACCAGCGGGGCTGCGCACGAGCCCGCCGCATTCGACGGATCACACGCCGCCCCCATCGCACCCCGCGCGGTGCACACACCGAGGGACGCGCCCGCATCGCGGCGGCACCAGAGGCCCGCGACGCACTCGCTCGCGCTGCACGGATCGCCCGCGTACGCGACGAGCGGAACGCATCGGTTCGCCGCGCAGCGAAGTCCGATCGCGCAGTTCTGCTGGTCGGCGGTGCACGCGCCGTCGCGGGCCACGCCGGCGATGCACCGACGGTCGACGGCGGGTGACGGGTCGATGTCGCCGCACGCGAGCCCCTCGCCGCACTCGAAGGCCGCGGAGCACGAGTCGTTGAGTGCGCGTCCGCCCGCGCAGAAGCCGCTCGCGCAGAGGCCGTTCACGCACTGCGCGTCGGCCTCGCAGGGGAGCCCCGAGGTGCGGAGCGTCTGGCAGGTGGAGCGCGCGCCCACGGTCACGCAGCGCATCCGCGCGCCGCACGTCGACGCCGTGGGATCGCACGTCGCGCCTTCGGCGAGCGCGCTTCGACACACGCCTGCGACGCACACGAGGCCCGCGCCGCAGCGCACGTCGGCGTCGCCGCCGCACGCGGAACCCTCGGTGGCAAAGGGCTGACAGCGCGCGGGGCAGGTCGCAACCCGCGCGGGGCAGTAGCCGTTCGCGCACACGGGCGCGCCGCCGGGCACGCACACCTCGCCGTTCGCGACGGTGCCGCGGAACATCTCGTCGCACGCGGCCGACGCGCCGAGCAGGTCGCGCGTGATGCAGTAGTACTCGGGCAGCGACAGGAGGCACGCGTCCGAGGTGCTCGCGCGAAAGGTCATGCGCCCCGCGGCGAGGGCGTCGGCCACGGAGGCCATGCGCGCGACGCACGCGGCGGTCTCGCGACGGATGCACGGCGTCCCCTCTTCGGCCGAGAGTCGGCAGAAGAACTGTCGCTGGCAGAGGGCCTGCGCGTAGCGCGCGCAGTAGTCGGGCACGGGGTTCACGAACGCGTCGGCCGCGTCGCGCACGTCGGCCGCGTCGCTGGCATCGGCGGCGTCGCGCACGTCGTCGACGGCCGCATCCCGCACGTCATCGGGCGCGGGCGCATCGGGCGAGGGGAGCGCGTCGACGGTCGCCTCCGCGCGGTCGACGGTGGCATCGGCGACGGGCGTTGGGGCCGCGTCGTCGCAGGCCGCGAGGGCGCACGAGAGCGCCGCGCACGAGAGAAGAAGGCGTTTCACGTCGCGGTGTGTACACCCGCCGGGCACCGCGACCAACGGGCGTGCGTGGAGGCTGCGCGCGCTTTCATCGTCGCGTTCACGAACCCATCGTCACCGCCGTCGGCTCCCAACCGACGCAGAGAGGATTCGTGTGATGGACATCGAAGTGACCTTTCCCGGTGGCAAGCGCGTGGATGCGACGATGGGCGGCGTGACGGTTCGCACCGACCAGCCCGCGGAGCTCGGGGGCGAGGGGAGCGCGCCGGCGCCCTTCGACCTCTTCGTCGCGTCGCTCGCGACCTGCGCGGGCATCTACGCGCTGGGCTTCTGCCAGGCCCGCAAGCTGTCGACGGAGGGGCTCAAGATCACGCAGCGCTACGAGGTCGACCCCGAGACGAAGCTGCCGAAGCACTTCTCGATGGAGCTCCAGCTCCCCGATGGGTTTCCCGAGATGTACCGGGCGGCCATCGTGCGCGCGGTGGAGAACTGCAAGGTGAAGAAGACCATCGCGTCGCAGCCGACCTTCGCGGTCACCGCGCTCGCGCCCCGCATCGCCGCCGCGCCCGACGTCACCGCCGCGCCCTGAGCGCGCGCCTCACACCAGCTTCGCCATCTTTGCCACGCCCTGCACGCGCGCCGTCTCGGCGACGGCCCTGCGCACGGCCTCGTGCACCTGCGGGTCGAGGGGATTGGGCACGAGCTCACCGGGCTCCGCGAGCGACGCGATGGCCTCTGCCGCCGCGAGTCGCATCTCGTGGGTGATCGCGCTCGCGCGCACGTCGAGGGCCCCGCGAAACAAGCCCGGAAACGCCAGCGCGTTGTTGATCGAACGACCGTCGCCCGCGTAGGCGGCACCGGCCTTCACGGCCTCGTCGGGGTTGATCTCGGGGTCGGGGTTCGAGAGCGCGAAGATCACCTGCCCGCGGCGGATCATGTCGGGCCGGATGAGCCCCACGCGGCCCGTGGTGGCGACGACGATGTCGGCCTCGCGGAGGATCTCGGCCATCGTCGAGGGCGTGGCGCCGAAGCCTTCGAGGCGCTTGCGCGCGTCGTCGGAGGTGTCGGCCACGAGCACCTCGCGCGCGCCGTACGAGAGGGCGATGCGCGCGATGGCGCTGCCCGCGGCGCCGAGGCCGATCTGGCCCACGCGCGAGCTCTTGAAGTCGACGCCGGTGAGCTTGCACGCGTTGAGAATGGCCGCGAGGGCGACGGTGGCCGTGCCCCACTGGTCGTCGTGCATCACGGGCTTGTCGAGGCGCCGATCGAGCTCGTCTTCGATGCGGAAGCAGTCGGGCATGCGGATGTCTTCGAGGTGGATGCCGCCGAAGCCGATGGACATGCGCATCACCGTCTCGATGAACTCCTCGGGGTCCTGCGTGTTGACGAGGAGCGGCGTCGCCGAGATGCCCGCGAAGCGGTCGTAGAGGGCGGCCTTGCCCTCCATCACCGGGAGGCTCGCGAGGGGGCCGATGTTGCCGAGGCCCAGCACGCGCGTGCCGTTGGTGAAGATGCCCACCGACGTGCCGATGCCCGTGAAGTCCCACGCGAGGTCGGGGTCGCGCTGGATGGCCGTCGCCACGCGCGCCACGCCGGGGGTGTAGATGTACCGGAGCTCGCTGAGGTGCTTGAGCTCCAGGCGGCTCGTGGTGCGGAGCTTTCCTCCGCGGTGCGCTTCGAAGACCTTGTCGCGCGTGGCGATGAGCTCGACGCCGGGGAGCGCGCGAATGGCGTCGAGCATGCGCCGCGTGTGCTCCTCGTCGCGCGTCTCGACGGTGACGTCGCGCACGGTGTCGTTCTCGCCGAGGTGCACGGTGCTGATCTCTCCGACGAGTCCCTCGACGTCGGCGATGGCGGCGGTGAAGCGCGAGAGCTGCCCGGGCCGGTGCCGCAGGCGCACGCGGACGATCGTGTCGTGGCTGTATTTCCGCATGAGACGTTGCCTATCACCCCGGCGCATCGCGCCGATACGGCGTGCGCCGCCGCGCACCACGGCGCCGACCTCGCGAGGGCGTTCACGCGAAAACACCTTGAAAGCAGGGTAATCGAGAAAAAGAGACAGACTCCCGAAAACAAAGTTGACGGTCGGAGGGAGGGCGCGTAGAAGTCGCCTCCCCTCGACGGACGGAGGGCGCGAGACGACGGCGTCGGAACACGACGCAGCGTTGACCGCCGGACGACCGACCGCCGAAGGCGAGATCAAAAAAAGATCTCGGATCGAAAAAAAGAAGTTGACGGCGAGAAAGAGGGTCGAGTAAAAGCGCCCTCCCTCGACGAGAGGAGCCGAAAGGCAGGCAAGACGGTGAGAGCCGTCAGCGCCGCCCGGAAGCGCCTCGCAGCGACAGCGAGACCACGGTCTCCGTCGATCTTTGAAAACCTGGTTGCAGGAGCAGG
>CAMFHP010000148.1 GCA_945952225.1 uncultured Myxococcaceae bacterium | reverse complement strand
ACGGCCACGCGCGACGCGAGGGTCATGCAGCGTCTCGAAGTGCTTTGCGAGCACCTCGCCGACCTTCGGGGGACTGGAGCTCTCCATGAATCGCCCCTATCGCGATTGCCCGAGAACTCAAGCAGATTTGGTGCGCCCGCCCTGGGTGGTGACGTCGGCGCGTCCGCGGTCTGCGGCGCGCATGTCGCCGTAGCCCCCGAAGAGCCCGAGGCCGCGGAGCACGCGCTGCGGACGATCGCCCGACGTGGGCGTGAGCACGGCGCGCGGCGGGGTCTCGCCGTGTCGGGGGTAGTAGTCCCACCAGTCGAGCACCCACTCGTCGATGCTGCCTGCGAAGTCGTGGTGTCCCCAGCGCGCGACGCCCGCGCGGTGCGAGCCCACGGGCGCGAAGAAGTCCTCGGGGTCGCGGCACCCGTCGAGCGGCGCGACGCGCGTGCAGTCGGGCTCCGCGGCGCCCCATGGATACAGACGGTTCTCGTCGCCGCCCGCCGCGGCGTACTCCCACTCGGCCTCCGTGGGCAGACGGCCGCCGTCCCACACGCAGAACGCGAAGGCCGTGTACCAGTCGAGGCATCCCATGGGGTGCTCCTCGTTGCCGTCGGGCACATCGGTCCACGGCTCGGCGCCGCCCGCACAATGCAGCGTCGCCACGAGCGCCTCGCGCGTCGTCGGGAGCGCGGTGTTCCACGCCGACTGCCAGCCCGAACCCGCGAGGTCGTCGAGCGCGCCGGCGCCCTCCGTCGGGGCCACGCCGCGCCACGCGTCGACGAAGGCGCGAAAGCGTCCGACGGTCACCTCGTAGCGGTCGAGCGCGAAGGCCCGCACGGTCACCGCGTGCTCGGGGAGCTCTTCGAGGTTGGGCACGTCGAACGCATCGTTCCCGTCGAGCGAGCGCCCCATCGCGAAGGTTCCCGCGGGCACCGGATCGGCCGCACAACATGACGACAGCGCACCCGCCACACCGCACACGAGCCCGCGCGCACACGACGGATTGCGCACGCTGCCCACGTCGCTCACGTCGCCCGCGTCACGCACGTCGCTCGCATCACTCACGTCGCCCGCATCGCTCACGTCGCTCGCATCACTTACGTCGCTCGCATCGCTCACGTCGCTCGCATCGCTCACGTCGCTCGCATCACTCGCATCGCTTGCATCACGCGCATCCGTCACGTCGCCCGCGTCGCGCACGTCGACCGTCGCATCGGAGACCACCGCGCGCCCCACCTCGTCGCAACCCGCGGCGCCCGCGAGCCACAGCGCGCAGAGGCACCGTCGCATCGCTCGCTTCATCGCACGAACCCGCAGACGCGCATCACGCCGCGACCATCGGACACGCGCCGCGCGCCGACAAGTCGGCATCGCCCGCACGCCCTTGCGACCGCGGCGCCGCGCAGGAATGCGTCGAAGCCCTGTCCGCACACCGTTGCGTGTACCGTCGGCGCGATGGTTCCGATCCGTCGTGTGCTCGCCGCCGTCGCGGTCACGTACGCCGTGCTCTCGGCGGGCGAGCGCGTCACGCGACCGGGCTACGAGCTCCGCGCGTGGTGGTACGGCGACGCCGACGCGCGCACGTGCGTTCCAGGCCGCGTGGGATGCCGCTGCGCCGCCGACGATCGCTGCGCGGGCACGTGCCGCCGCGGGCTGTGCTTCGGCGCGCGCTACCCCGTGCCCGACGCGTACCTCTACCGCGACGACGCCCAGCACGACGTGGAGCGCATCCACGCCCTCGTGCTCGCCGCGCTCGACCTCACCCCGGGACTGCGCGTGGCCGACCTCGGCGCGGGCCCCGGATGGCTCACCGTGCCCATCGCGCAGCGCCTCGGCCCCGACGGACGCGTGTGGGCCACGGACCTCGACGACCACGCCCTCGCACGGCTCCGCGCGCACCTCGACGACGCGCGCACCCGCCGGCCCCTCGCGCCCGTGGAGATCCGTCGGGTGACGGCCCCGCGCGACACGGGCCTCGACGACCTCGCGCCCGCCTCCCTCGACCGCGTGCTGATGATCAACGTGTTCGGCTTCGGCCCCGACCGACCGCGCGCCGAGACCGTGTCGTTCCTCGCGCGGGTGTGCCGTCTCGTGCGACCGGGCGGGCGCGTGCTCTACCACCAGGATTGGCTCCGCCGACCCGAGGGCGAGTACCCCGTCGACGCGATGCGCGCGATCTTTCGCGACGCAGGCTGCGGTCGCACCCGCGAGCGCCCGATGCCCGCGCACATGCCCCCGTGGAGCTGGGCCCTGCCCGACGGAATCGCCGCCCCCGCGCACCCCATGGAGCGCGGCTACCTGCTCGAGGTCACGCGATGAAGCGCACGCTCCCCGCGCTCCTCGCGACGGTCTTCGCGTGCACCGCCGACGAGGTGACGCCGCCCGACGATCCCGACCCCATGCGATGCGGCCTCGCGCGCCTCGACCCGTCGCCCGCACCCGCACCTCCGAGCTCCTTCGGCGAGGGCTTCGTGCGCGTGCCGTGGACGCCCCCCGCAGGCGTCGCACTCCCACCAACGGGTCTCATGTCCGGGGACTTTCACGGCCTCACGGGCGCGGTGGCCGGCGACCTCGACGACGATGGCGACCCCGAGGTGCTCATGGGCGCGGTGTGGTCCGCGCCGCGCACGGTGCCGGTGGCGTTCACGTACCGCCGCGCGACGCGCACGCTCGTGCCCTACGCGCTCGCCGACGTGCGCCCCGCGGCGATGCCCATGGCGCTCCTCGACCTCGACGGCGACGGCCGCCGCGACGTGCTCGACAACACGCCCTCGGTGTCGTGGAACCTCGGCGCCGGACGCTTCGACGTCGGCGCGCCCCTGGTGGCGCCGCGCGACGCGACGCACCCGCTCCAGGTGATGGGCGCCGCCGTGTGGGACGTCGACCGCGACGGCTGGCTCGACCTCGTCGTGGGCCTCCGCGAGTGCTGCGCGACGTGCCGCGCGTACGCCCTTCTGCTCCGCACGGGACCGCGCACCTTCACCGACCGCAGCGAGCTCATCGACGACAACCCCCGCGGCGGCGCCTACACCGTGCTCGCGACGCCCCTCGGCCCCTCGCCCATGGTGCTCGCGACCTTCTCGAACTGCGGAACCCCCGAGGCGATGTTCCACACGCAGCGCGGCCTCGACGACGGGGGCCTTCCCCACTTCGCGGGCTTCGACCCCACGCGCCCCTCCGCGGCCTACCGCCAGCCGCGCCCCGCGGAGTGCCCCAACCTCGGATGCCGCGCGCCCATGGGCGCCGCCGTCACCTGGCTCGACGACGACGATTTTCTCGACCTCGCCGTGTCGATCAACGCGCGCCACGAGGTCTTTCGCGGAAGCTGCGCGTGGCCCCTCCCCGACCTCCCCGCGCAGTCGGGCTACACCGAGGTGCGCGCCGTCGAGACCGCGCGCGCGCAGATCCCCTGGGGCGTGGCCTTCGTCGACGTCGACCGCGACGGACGCCCCGACGCGGTGCACGTGCACGGCGACGATTTCATCCCCGACGAAGACCGCGCGCGCTTCATCGGCGTGCAGCACCCCACCGTGCACTGGAACGCGGGCTCGCTGCGCTTCGTCGACGTGACCGCGCGCACGGGCCTCGACCGCGAGCGCGGCCACGGACGCTCGCTCTGGACCGGCGACCTCGACGGCGACGGCGACGTCGACCTGCTCGTGGGCGGCCACCGCGACGCGCCCCGCGTGCTGCGCAACGAGGTCACGGGCGGACGCGGCCTCGCGCTCGCGCTCCATGGCACCGTGAGCAACCCCGCGGGCCTCGGCGCGACGGTGCGCGTGTGGGTCACCGAAGGGTCGGCGCCGCAGCGGCATTTTGTGGGCGCCGTGGCCTCGCCGCACGCCGTCTCCGAGCCCCTCGTCTTCGTCGGACTCGGCCCCCACGACCGCGCCGCGCGCGTCGAGATCACCTGGCCCTCGGGCCACGTGCAGACCGTCACCGCGCTCGACGCAGGCCGCGTGCACACCGTCACCGAGCCCGCGTTTCTCACCGTCGATCCGCCGTCGCGCCACGCGCCCGCCGACGCGCGCAGCACCGTCACCGTCACCGTGCGCCCCTTGGGCCCCGACGGAACGCCCGCCCCCGACACGCCCGTGACCCTCGCGATCACCCACGGCACGGGCACGCTCGAAGCGCCCATGCGCCGCGACGGAGACCGCTGGATCGCCACGCTCCGCGCGCCCGCGACGCCGGGGAGCGCACGCCTCGAAGTGCGCCTCGACGGACGCCCGCTCACCGTGTGGCCCCGCGTGTGGTGGGACTGACCCTGCACGATCGCTCCCTTGCGAAAACTCCGTGTACGAAGGTGTTTTGCGCGAACGCAACGCACGCCACCGGAGCCGCCGTGATAGCGTCGAAGCCCTCTATGGAGACCGTCGAACACGTGATCATCGGCGGCGGCGTCGCGGGCCTCGTGCTGGAGCGCGTGCTGCGCGGCACGGGCAGCGTGCTGCTCGACCCCAATCCCTTCGGCTACAAGATCGGCGAGTCGCTGATCCCCGAGCTCTTTCGCCACCCCGAGCTCGCCGCGCTGCTCCCGCGCATCCGCGAGATGGCGTCGTACACCGAGAAGGACGGCACCACCTTCGTCTCCTCCGACGCGGTGGTGAACTTCCCGCTGCCCACGCGCGACGCGGGCGTCTCGATGCACGTGTACCGCCCGGAGATGGAGCGCACGATCGCCGAGGCCTGGGGCACCGTCGCGCGCCCGTGGCGTGTGGTCGACATCGACTGGGCGAAGCGCATCGTGCACACCGACCAGGGTCCCATCGCGTACCGCGGCGTGGTGATCGACTGCTCGGGGCCCTCGATGGTGGTGGCGAAGCTCCGCGACGAGATCACGAGCTTCGCGCCGGTGTACGCGACCTGGGCCTACCACGACGTGGTCGACGCCGACGATCGCCGCTGGGTCGACCGCATCGCGAAGGGCGGCGTGTCGTTCACGCGCTACGACCCGCGGCACCGCGCGCCCGTGAGCGACGACGAGTTTCGCCCCTGGCGCCCGAGCCGCACGACGATCCTCACGCGCGTGATGGACGGCCTCTGGAGCTGGCAGATCCCCCTCTTCGACGCGAAGCGCATCAGCATCGGCGTGGTCTCGCGCACCGCCCCGCGCACCGAGGAGGAGTACCGCGACCTCGTGGCGGGCTTCGCCGCGCCGTGCTTCTCGCTCCGCGCGCGACCGAAGGGTGAGCACCCCCTCGACCGCGTGCACACGCGCCAGGGCTTCGCGCGCCGCGCGCACCGCGCCGCCACGACGGACTACGTGCTCGTCTCCGATGCCTTCGCCTTCAGCGACCCGGTGTACTCCGTGGGCACGGGCTTCGCGGTGAACCAGGCCATCACCCTCGGCGAGCGCCTCCGCGCAGGCCCCTGGGATCAGGAGGCCGCCGACACCTGGAGCGCCCGCTCCGAGCGCCACTTCGCACGCGCCCGCGCGGCCTTCGACCTCTGGTACGCGGGCGCCGTCACCACCGATCCCCGCGCGGCCCGCACGGCCCAGGATTGCCTCACCGGCGCGCTCTTTCGCGACAACGTCACCGAGCAGTACGGCTCCGTGCTCGACGACGCCGACCTGCCGCGGGCCCGCGATCCGTTCCAGCCCGAGATCGACGTGGCGCCCGTCACCGAGCGCGTGAAGGCCCTGCTCGCCGACACGCGCGCCGCGGGCTGGTCGATGCTCGACGCGGTGCCCAGCGTGGGCGGCATCCGCGTGCGCTGGCAGTGGGAGAACGGCCCCGTGGTCACCAACATGCTCGTGGCCGCCAACGACGCGTCGCTCCCGTGCTTCCGTCGCTTCGGTCCCCTCGCGCTCTCGTACCGCCGCGAGGGCGGCGACCCCATCGGCCTCGAAGGCCTCTTCGACACCGTGGGCCGCGCGATGCACGCCCGCGAGCGCGCCTGGCTCGACCTCCTCGGACGCACCGCGCAACCGTCTTGACCGCATCCCCTCCTCGTCGGCCAATGGCCGCGCGATGACCGCCCCGCTCCTCGACGCCTTCGGCACCCGACACCGCCCCGACGACGTGCGCGACGGCCTCCGCGACGCGGGCCTCGACGCCTTCGAACTCCGCGCCCTCGACGACGCCCTGCACCTCGCCGTCGCCCCCGACGCGCTCGATGGAGACGCCGTCGCACGCGCCGTCACCTGGCTCCGCAGCCGCTTCTCGCCCCTCGTGCCCGTGCACACCGAAGCCCACGCGAACGCGCCCCGCGAAGGACTCGTACGCGACCTCCGCGCGCGCCGTCCCGTGTCGGTCTTCCTCGCCGAGATCCCCTCGCCCGACGCCCTCGACGGCGCGATGCGCGCGCTCCAGGCACGCGCAGGATTCGGCCTCGCCGCAGCGCCGCACGCGCCCCCCGCGCTCGAAGACCCGGTGCTCCGCGATGTGATGGCGCGCATGGCGCCCTTCGCCCTCACGGTGACCGCCCTCGTGCGCGTGCGCGCCGCCCTCGAACCCGTCGGCCCCCTGACCCTCACCGCACCGCCCGCAGGCCACCACGCGCTCGTGTGGACGCGCCCCGGCGCCGACCGCGGCGTACGCCCGGCCGTGCTCGTCGCGGTCTCCACCGACGTGCCCGCGCTCCGCTGGCTGGCGCAGTGCCTCGACGGCGCCGCGCCACCGCCGCCCGAAGCCCGCGAGGTGCTGCTCGACGGACTCGCCTGGCAGATCGCCCGCAGGCCCACCCTCGCCGTCTGGAACGACCCCGCGCACCCCTCGCCCGTGCGCGTCGACGACGACCGCTGCGACGGCTGCGGCGTGTGCCGCGACGTGTGTCCCGTGGGCTTTCTCGACGCGCGCGGAAGGCCCACCACGCCCGACGCCGACGCGTGTCTGCGCTGCGGCGAGTGCATCGAGGCGTGCCCCGTCGACGCGCTCCGTCCCGTCGAAGACGCGCGCACGGCCACACGCGCCACGGCCCTCGCCCACCGCCCCGGATGGCTCTCGCGCCTCGCCGGTGCGCCCGGTCCGTCGGTGCCCGCGCCCTTTCCGCCGAGCTATTTTCGCCCGCGTCCGAAGGGCTCACCCGCGCGTGTGGTGCTCGGCCTCGCGGTGATGACCCAGCAGGAGCACGCCGCCGCCCTCGTGCGCGACGGACGCCTCGTCGGCGCCATCGAGCTCGAACGCATCACCCGCGAGCGCCACGCCGGATGGACCGCCCCCGATCGTCCCGGCGTGACCGCCGCCGTCGACCCCACGATCGCGCTCGAAGAGGTGCTGTGCCGTCCGGCGATCCGCGCGTTGCTCCAGCGCGAGGGCCTCACGCTCGACGACGTCGACCGCTTCGCCGTCAACGGTCTCCACGGGCGCTACGTGTCGCAGATCCCCTTTCTGGAAGGCGATTCCGAGCCTCCCACCCTCACCGCCGGCCGCGTCGTGTACGTGCCGCACCACCGCTGTCACGCGGCCTCGGCGGCGCGCCTCTCGGGCCTCGACCGCGCGTGGGTGCTCACGATCGACGGACGCGGCGACCGCGAGTGCGCCGCGGTGTTCCGCTACGAAGACGGACGCCTCACGCTGCGCCGCACGCTCCTCGCGCTCACCGACCGGAGCATCGGCGGCGTGTACGAGGGCGTCACGCGACTGCTCGGCTTCGGCTCGCACGGCCAGGGCACGGTGATGGCGCTCGCGTCGTTCGCCGCGCCGACCGTCGACGTGTCGCGCTTCCTCTCGCCCACCGCGGTGCACGAGCAGGGCATCGACCGCGCCTTCGCGCACCTGCGTCGGTCGCCCGGGGATCCGCTCCACGACGGGCACCGCGCGCTCGCGGCCTCGGTGCAGCACGCGCTCGAAGAGACCGCGGCCGCACTCCTCCGAGACGTGGCCGGCGACGGACCGCTCGACGCCCTCTGCCTCGCCGGTGGCGTCTCGCTCAACTGCCGCATGAACGAGTCGCTGCGACGCACCTTCGCGCCCGCCGCGATCTTCGCCCAGCCCGGCGCCAACGACGCAGGAACAGCCCTCGGCGCAGCCCTCGAAGCCCTCGCGCTGGAGGGTGTCTCCGTCGCGCCCCTCGACCACACGGGCCTCGGCCCCGACTTCGACGACGCGTCCATCGAGCGCGCGCTGCGCCGTGCGGGCATCGACTACACGCGCGTCGACGACGTGGCCGACGAGACCGCGGCGCGCCTCGCACGCGGTGAGGTCGTCGCGTGGTTCCAGGGCCCCATGGAGTTCGGCCCCCGCGCCCTCGGCGCGCGCTCGCTCCTCGCCGATGCGCGCGACGTGTCGATGCACGCGCGGGTCAACGCCCTCAAGCAGCGCGAGCCGTGGAGGCCCTTCGGTCCCTCGATCCTCGCGGGCCACGAGCGCGACTGGTTCGAAGACGCCTTCGACACGCGCTTCATGCTCTTCACCCAGACCGTGCGCCCCGAACGTCGCGCCGCGGTGCCCGCCATCGTGCACGTCGACGGCACCACGCGCCCGCAGGTCGTTCACGCCGAGCACCTCCCGCGCTACCACGCGCTGCTCTCGGCCTTCTTCGCGCGCACGGGCGTTCCCCTCGTGCTCGACACGTCGTTCAACCGCCGCGGCGAGCCCATCGTGTGCACCCCCGACGACGCCGTCGCGTGCTTCACGGCCCTCGGCGCCGACGCCCTCGCCATCGGCAACTTCATCGCCACGCGCGCTCCCGCACCGCGCCCGCTCGACAGCGACACCTCGCTCCGCGCCCTCCCCGGCGGACGCCGCCTCGCGCTGCGCCTCACCACGCGCTGCGATTTCGACTGCGGCCACTGCACCCTCCGCGACCATCGCGACCACGGCGACCGCGCCCCCGACGACGCCCTCCGCGCCCTCGCCGACGGACGCCGCGCCGGATGCGACGCCCTGGTGATCCTCCGCGGCGAGGCCACGCTGCGCCCCGATCTCCCGGCGCTGATCCGCCGCGCGCGCGCCATGGGATACACCTTCGTGCAGCTCCAGACCCACGGCGCCTCTCTCGCCGATGTGCGCGTGCGGGCCGACGTGCTCGGCGCGGGTGTCGACGCCGTCGAGGCCATGCTCCTCGCCGCCGATCCCGCGCAGCACGACCTGCTCTCCGGCGCACCGGGGAGCTTTCGCGCCGTGCTCACCGCGCTCCAGGCCCTCGCCGCATGGGCCCGCGGCGGACGCGCGCTGCTCGTCACGGTCCCCGTCGTGCGCGGCAACCTCCGCTCGCTGGGCGCCATCGTGGCCCTCGCGCAGAAGCTCGGACTCCCGCGGCTCCAGTTCAACTTCCCGCGCCCCACCGAGGCCCGCGGACGCGCCCACACCGCCTCGCTCCCGCGCCTCGAACACGCCGCCCGCGCGGTGGCCTCCGCCGCGGCCCTCTGCGCCCAGCGCGGCATCGCCGTGAGCACCGAGGGATTCCCCCTCTGCCACCTCCCGCCCGAGCTCCACGGCTCGCCCGACGCGACCTTCGACTTCGACCGCGTGCGCGTCGACGACCTGCACCTCCTCCACGACGCGCAGGGAACGGCACGCCGCGACGACCGCCCCGAGGCCCCCGCGTGCCGCACGTGCAGCCTCCGCGACCGCTGCCCCCGCACCTGGGGCCTCTACCTCGAACTCTTCGGCTCCGACGAGCTCCGCCCGCGCTGACCGCTCACCTGCACACGTCTGCAACCGCGCGCCTGCACACGTCTGCAACCCGCCACCTGCACACGTCTGCAACCGGTCACGGCGCGAGCGCGCGGCGCACGCAGAACGACGCGGCCCGCGCGAACACCACGTCGTCGCGACCGTCGCCGTCCATGTCGGCGAAGGCCCCGCCCCGCGCGTCGGCGCCGAGGTCGAGGGCGCCCGCTTCGAATCCCTCGCCGCGGATCACCCCGCCGCGCCCCGTGCGGTTGAGCGCGTAGCGCGCGCGTCCGTCGCTCACCGTCGCGAGGTCGGCGAGTCCGTCGCCGTCGAGGTCTGCGGGCTGCACTGTCATCGCGGGCCACGACGACGCCACGGTCACCTCGTCGCCGAAGCCCGCGCGCATCGCGCCGCCGTCGTTGCGCCGCGCCACGAGCGCCACCGCGGCCCCATCGGGACGTGTGGTGAGGTGCACGAGGTCGAGGCGTCCGTCGCCGTCGAGGTCGACGAGGCGCGCGCCCGCGAGGCCCAGGCGCACACCCGACGGCGCGGTGAAGACCTTCACGGGCGCCGCGAACGATCCCTCGTTCAAGACGCCCGGCGCGGTGAGGTTGCGCAGCACCGCGAAGCCCTGCTCGCCGCTCCCGAGGTCGGGGTTGCTGCTCGTCACGAGGAGCTCGGGGCGACGGTCTCCATCGAGGTCACCGGCCACGAGCGAGGTGCACCGCGTCGCCGGACGCACGTACACCCGGAGCATCTGCTGGAGCGCGAACGACGGCGCTCCCCGCGCGCCCACGTTGGGATACGCGAGCGCGTTGCAGCCGCCCGAACCGAGCGTGGCGGCGACGTCGGGGCGTCCATCGAGGTCGAGGTCGGCGACGGTGAGCGAGGCCGCATCGGGCACCACGGTGCCGAGGCCGCTCACGAAGACGTTGGCACTTCCCGCGAACCATTCCGCGCCCCGCGCCCACCAGCGCGCATCGCGCACGAGCTCCGTGAGCCCATCGCCGTCGAGGTCTGCGGCGAGCGTGAACTGCGCGCCGATGCCGTCGCGTCGATCGAGACGCGCCTCGAACGCGAGCGCACCTGCGGTGGAGCGGTTGCGCACGATCGCGAAGCCCGGAGGCTGCGAAGGCTCTCCCCCGCGGTATTCGAGCACGAGATCCCGCGCGCCCATCGCGTCGAGGTCCGCGGGCACCGCGCGGTCGAGGGAGGGCGCCGCATCGACGCAGACGGCCTCGCCGAAGCGCAGCGGGCCGTACTCCGTGGGCGCGTCGACGGTGACATCCGCGGTCACGTCTGCACTCGCATCCGCGGTGACATCCACGGGCGCATCGATGCTCGCATCGACGCTCGCATCGACGAACGCATCGAACATCGCGTCGGCGTTCTGCGACACGTCGCGCGCGGAATCGGCTTCCAGCACGGCGTCGGCGAGCGATGCGTCGGAAGGTTCCGACCGATCGGTGACCGCGCTGTCGGGCGGCGGGTTCTTCGGCGGGAGCATGAACGGACGGTCGTCGCCCCCATCCGTCGTGGCATCGGCGGGTGACGGAGCGCCGCCGTTTCGTTCGGCGCAGGCGGCGAGCGCGAGGGCCGCGAGGCACAGCCCGCGCAGCGTCACGGAGCCCCCAGCATCGGAAGCGCGCCCGTGATGGGCCCCGCGGGCGCACCGCGCGAGATCACCACCTGGCCCGGCGCGAGGAACACCGTGAGGTCGTCGAATCCGTCGGCGTCGGTGTCGCCTGCGTTGCCCACGGAGAAGGCCGTGGTGCGCGGGTCGTAGTCGGCGCTCTGAAGAATGCGCGAAGCCATGGGACGCAGCCCCGCCCAGCTCCCGAAGTGCAGGTACGCGCGGGGCGGTGTGCTCTGGAGGTGCATCCACGCGACGAGGTCGACGTAGCCGTCGCCGTTCACGTCGCCGCCCGACGAGAGACGGATGCTCTCGACCTGCCGCCCCTCGATCGCCACCCGCAGCGGACGCGCCGTGTCGGGCCCTCCGCCGCCACCGGGAAACACCCAGATCGCGCTGCGATCCACGCTGTCGGCGTCGAAGGGCGCGGCCACGGAGACGTCGGCGTACCCGTCGGCGTCGAAGTCGCCCACGATGCTCAACGAGTCGCCGAAGTGCGCGAACATCGCCGTCTCGCCGGGGAGCGTGACGAGGTGCCCATCGGCGCATCCGCCGTCGTTGACCCACACGATCGCGCGCCCCACGCCGTCGGCCGCCGCGGGTTCGCCGAACGCGAGGTCGGGCCTGCGATCGCCATTCACGTCACCGCCCGACGAGCCCACGAGGCCCGTCACGCCCGCCTGCGCCGCGGTGAGGAGCACACGCGAACGCGGACGTACACCGTCGGGTGCGCCGAAGAACACGCGGATCTGGTTGGCCGGTCCCGTGGTGCCGTCGTCGGGTCCTGCGAGGTCGAGGTAGCCGTCGCCGTCGAGGTCGCCGACGTTCGAAAGCCCCGCGGGCCACGGGTCCGACGCGCGCAGCAGCACGGGCGTCGTCGTCACGCCGCGCGGACCGCCGGGATACAACACGCGCCGTCGCACCCCGCCCACCTCTTCGCTGCCGAGCAGGTCGGTGTAGCCGTCGCCGTTGAGGTCGCCGACCGACTGCACACGCGCGGGCGTTCCATCGCTGCGGAGCGGGAGCATCGCCGTGGGTCGCACGGGCGTTCCCTCGGGGCCGCCGTGGTAGATCGCCGTCGTCGGCGGCGAGCCCGCGCTCACGATCACGTCGCTGTACCCGTCGCCGTCGAAGTCGACGAAGGTGCCCTGCGCCGTGTCGATCGGCGCACTGCGGGCCCGCACGGAGAACGCCCACGTGGCCGACGGCACCGTCGCCTCGACTCCGTCGCGCCGCGCGAACACCCGCCAGAAGTACACGCCCCGCGCGAGGGCCTCGGGGAGCGCGTACGCATCGCCCGTCACCACCGCGGCGCGCACCTCACGCTCGCACGCGCGGTCACGACAGAGCTGCACCCGCGCGGCGGTGACCCCCTGCGGAAGCCTCCATCGCAGCGTCGGACGGTTCGACGCCACGCGCCCCATCGACGGCGGCCACAGCGGACGCACCGCACCGTCGGGCCCCGGCACACAGCGATCGGCGACGCACACATCGCCCGCGGGACACACCGCACCGCAGGGCCCGCACGCGCCGGGCTCGCGCGCATCGGGCGCGCCCACGTCGAGCGCCACGTCGGGCGATCCGTCGGAAACTTCCGACGCGTCATTCACGTCGCCCACGTCGCTCACGTCCGCCACGTCGCTCACGTCGACCACGTCGAGCGCATCGGGGATCGCAGCCACCTCGGACGCATCAACGGAGACCGTGGCATCGACGACGGGCGCATCGTTCGGCGCGGGAAGGTCGTTGCGCGGCGGCGCATCGGGCGCGGCGCCGTCGGGGTCGAGCTTGAGGTGCGTGATCGACGCGTCGGAGACGGTCACGTCGGGCATCGCGGCGGCGTCGTCACCGCGTCGAAGGCCCACGATGGAGGCCGAGTCCGAGAGGGCGCAGGAGGCCGTGCCCATCGCGAGCACGAGTGCGCGGACGCAGCCGCCCATCTGCTTCCCATAGCTGCCCATCGCCGACGCACTCGACGCTACCAGCGGCCCCCAAAACGGGAAACCGTGACCGCACGAGATTCCGCACGGAGTTCCGCGGTGCGTGGGAGGCGCGTAGGCTCGCGGCCCATGAGCAAGCCCCGACTGAGCTATTTCGACATGCCCGTGAGCCGCGGCGAGGAGTGCCGCCTCGCCTTCGTGATCGCCGGCGTCGACTTCGACGACCACCGCATCGCCCGCGCCGACTGGCCCGCGGTGAAGCCCACGACGCCCTTCGGCACCGTGCCCGTCCTGGAGATCGAGGGCCACGCCCCCATCGGCGAGTCGAACGCGATTCTCCAGTACATCGGCCGCCGTTGGGGCGTGCACCCGACGGGGCTCGAAGAGGCCGCCCGCCACGAGGCGCTCCTGTGTGCGGTCGAAGGGCTCCGCGCGGCGCTGCTCCCCTCGGGCCGCGCGCCCGACGAGACGGCGAAGCGCATCGCGCGCGAGGAGTTCGCGG
The DNA here is from genome assembly GCA_945952225.1 of uncultured Myxococcaceae bacterium. GTDB lineage: Bacteria > Myxococcota_A > Polyangia > Polyangiales > CAISKJ01. The sequence continues at coordinate 3,446 of CAMFHP010000148.1, read as the reverse complement.
CCACCACGCTCAAGACCTGGGCGGCGCACGTCGAGGCCCAGCTCGGCGACGGTCCCTTCGTGGGCGGCGCCACGCCCATGATCGCCGACGTGAAGCTCTACATGGGCATGCGCGCGTTTCGCCGCGGCGTCATCGACCACATTCCCGCGACCTGCTTCGACGCCTGTCCGAAGCTCATTCGACTCTACGAAGCCTTCGAATCGCTCCCCGCCGTGAAGGCCTGGATCACCCGCTGACCCACGCGCCGCGCCCTGCCGCTTGCACACGTGTGCAGGTGGCGGGTTGCAGACGTGTGCAGGTGGGCGCGTTCAGCGGGCCGAGACGAAGCGGTCGCGCACGGCGCCTTCCCACGCTTCGAGGCTCATGCGGTGCAGCGGATTGCCCTTCACGAAGGCGTCGCCCGCGAGGCGGAAGTACGGCGCCATGGCCGCGGCGCACGCGACCTGCGAGGGCTTCACCTCGGCGGCGGCCACGCCCACGAAGACCTTGTTGTAACGCACGCGCTGGTTCTCTCCGACGGCGAGCACCGAGGCGGCCATGGCGTCGAGCACGGCGCCGCGCTGCGAGGGCCACTGCGCGGGGTCGGCGCAGAAGCCCGGGTTCTCCATGAGCAGGCACGCGTCGGTGCGGCGGTGCTCGGGAATGCCCAGCGCGAGGGCGGCGTAGAGCACGCCGGGCTCGCGGGCGTAGCGGGTCTTCATCGCCGCGGGCACGTGCGCGCCGGCCATGAAGGGAAAGCGCTTCGCGTCGACGGTGCCCACGAGGCGTTCGAACGCGTCGGTGAGCGTCGAGAGGTCGTAGACGTCGGCGCGGAGGCCGTTGCGCGAGACCGTGCCGAGCGCGCGGTGGCCCCCTTCGGGCGCGCACACGTCGTAGCCCCACACGAGCCCCTGCGGGCCGCAGAACGACGACACGGTGATCATGTTGAGCTGGCCGAGGTTGGCGCCCGCGACCTCGGCGGCGTCGAAGGCGTTGATCTCGTCGAGGAGCGTCGAGCCCGGACACGGCAGCGTGGGCTCGACCACCGCGACCTTGAGCGCGATGCCGAGCAGGTGGTGCCCCGAGGCGCCCGCGAAGTAGCCCTCGCAGTGCGCGGCGAAGCGGCTCCCGAGGGCGTCGTGGAGCCCGAGGTCGGCGAGGTTGACGGCGTGCGAGTCGCTCATGGGCGGTGCGTCTCTCGCGCGCTCATTGCTTCGGAAAGAGGTCTTCGCACGAGCCCTCGCGGTGCACGTCGGCGGTCGCGCAGTGGATGCTCCCGCCGAAGGGGTACGCGTTGCGGAAGGGGATCGGGATGACGTTGAACCCGAGCTTCGAGAGCTGCTCGTTCTGGTAGACCTCGGTCTCTTCGCAGATCACCGTCTTCGGGTCGACGGTGAGGAAGTTCATCGACAGCCAGATGCTGTAGTAGCAGAGCGGCTGGGGCTTCGCGTGCGCGGGCTTGGCGGCCATGACCACCTCCCAGCCGTTGCGGGTGAAGAGGTCTTCCTTGCCGGGCTCCATCACGATGGGGCGGTCGGGGTTGCCCATCACGAGTCCGGGCCGCAGCGGCACGAGCGAGCAGTCGATGTGCACGGGGTCGGGGTCGTTGCGAAAGTTCACGCGGTGCACGCGGTGGTTGGGCAGGTGCCGCCGCAGCCAGTCGATGCCCTTGAGGTTCGTCGTGAACCCGTGCTGCACGAAGAGGTCGCGCCCGCAGCGCGTGGCGTCGGCCGCGTCGAAGAGGGGCTCGACCTCGGTGGTGACGTAGTCCTGCTGGTCGGCGCGCGACACGATGCGCCCGAAGTCCGAGATGCTCGTGTTCTCGAAGTAGCCCTGCTTGTACGAGGCCGCCGTGAGCCGCGGCTTCGGCGCCGACGTGATGCGCATCCGCGGGTCTTCTTCGAAGTACTTCATCAGCAGCGGGCGGTACGCGAGGTACTCGAACCACCGCGCGCGGTACGACATCGTCGCCTCGATCATCTCGTTGCCCACGGTGAGCAGCACGTCGCGCGCGGGCATGCAGCCGATCATCGACGGGTGCTCGAAGTCGGGCGTCTTCACGGGCTGGTCGAAGGCGATGGGCGTCGGACGGTCGACGCGCACGCCGAGCCCGCGGAGCACCCGCGCGAGGTTGTCGAGCTCCTCGTTCGCGCGGCCCACGAGCTCCTCGGCCCACGGACCCGTGCGCCCCACGATGCCGCTCTCGGGCGCGAAGTCGTACTCGATCGCGGGCTCGGAGACGGGGATGCACCCGTTCGTCGCCACCCCCACGATCACGTGCTTCAGCGGATCCCACTCGTTCCACGAGCTGACGACGGTGCGAGGCGTATTTTCCAACGTTTCACCACTCCCTTCGAGAAATCAGGAGATACGGACATGGCCACCACGGGGTCAAGCGCGTCCCGGGTGGGTCCAACGCGGGGAGATGGGCAATGTGCCCTGCACCGGGCGATGCCGCGCGCACGCTGCCGCAGCGTTCACGGTGCTTCGTGCGTGTCGTGTCGGGGCCGACGGCGACGCCCGGCGCGGGCGCTGGGTCTTTCGCGGATTGACGACCCCCGGGAGCTTCCGTCAGCGCGACCTGCACACGTCTGCCACCGCGGACCTGCACACGTCTGCAACCGGCGCGCGAAGAGGGTTCCCCCGGTCGCCCGCCCGTGGTGCGATGGAGCGATGAAGCGCAGCCGCAGGGAGGCAGACGAGGGGCTCATCGAGCGCACGCGCACGGCCGCGAAGCGACGGCACCGGGCGCAGCTCGACGAGCTCGTGGGCGTGGTGCGACGGCGCGTCGACGAGGGCGGCGAGGGCTTCTACGACGCGGGCGAGGCGCTCCGCGAGATGCTCGAAAAGCGCCTCTACCGCGCGGCGGGCCATCGGAGCTTCGAAGCGCTCCTCGTGGCCGAGTCGCTGCTCTCGTACCGCCAGGCCAACAAGCTCGTGGCCATCGTGCGCAACCTCCCGCGCCGCGCCGCGCTCTCCCTCGGGCAGGAGCGCGCCTCGGCCCTCGTCACCTACGCCGCCGCGCACACGCCGCCCGCGTCGGCCGCGGCCCTCCTCGACGAGGGCGCCACCCTCGACGGCACACCCCTCGACCGCGCCTCGGTGCGCGCGCTCCAGACGGCCACCCGCGCCCTGCGGAAGCACCGCGCGCGCTCCCCCATCGAGTCGGCCCGCGACGCCGCCGACGCCACGCTCGTGAAGACCGTTCGCGCGGCCCTTCGACGCCTCGGCGCCTCGACCGCGACGGTCACCCTCACCCGCGGACGCGTGCACGTCTCCCTCGATCGCAGCGCGGCCGCCGCCCTCGCCCGCGCCTGACCTGCACACGTCTGCAACCGGGGTGGGCGTTGACACCGCGGGCCCGTGCAGCGCAGCCTCCGCGCCGCCATGAGCACCGCCCTCCGCACCGCCCTCCTCGCGCTCGGCCTCGCCGCGTGCAGCAGCACGCGCGCGCTCGACCCCGTGAC
>CAMFHP010000147.1 GCA_945952225.1 uncultured Myxococcaceae bacterium | reverse complement strand
CGCCCGCGCCGCGCCCTGCGTCGCCGCCCCCGAACGCGCCCGCTGCCCCCGACTTCGCTACGCGCTGAGCTCACACGCACCATGAAGCTCCGCACGCCCCGCAGCCTCGTCGCCGCGCTCTGCGCCGCGCCCCTGTTGGTCCTCTCGTCGCGCGCGTCGGCCTCGCCGTGGACGCTCCCGCGCGGCACCATCGCGCTCTCGGGCACCTTCGGGTACCAGTCGGCCACGCGCGAGTTCCTCGACGGCGGACGCGCGCAGAACTTTCCCCTCCGCGGGGCCTACACGGGCACGGGCTTCTACCTCGGGTTGCGCGTGGCCTTTCTCGACGGCCTCGAGCTCGAGTTCGGACTGCCCATCCGTCAGGTGTCGTACACGAGCGACTCGGTGATCCTGCTCGAACCGCCCGAGGGCAGCACCGAGCGCGCGATCGACTACTACCAGCGCAACATCCTCAACTTCTCGCGCACCAACAGCGGCATCGGCGACCTGAACCTCGCGGCCCGCTATCGCCTGCTGCAACAGCCCTTCGCGCTCGCCGCCGAGGTGCGCGTAAAGGCCCCCACGGGCTACACGGGACCGCAGGGAACCTTCGGCGATCGGCCGTCGAGCAACGCCGCGTTCCTCGCCGACGTGCGCCGCTGGGTCACGCCCGAGAACGTGCGCGACGACGTCACCCTCGGCGACGGACAGCTCGACACCTCCCTCGGGCTGCTCTTCGGATACTCGTTCCGCACGCAGACCTTCGTGCGCGCCGACGCGGCCTACAACGTTCGCTTCGGCGGCGCGGGGCATCAGGTGATCTCCGCGGTGCGCGCGGGTCAGGGCATCGGGCGCTGGCTGCTGCTCTACGGCTGGGCGCAGCTCACGTACACCGTCACGCAGGGGCGGGTCATCGGCGTGAGCGTCGCCGCGCAGGATCCCAATGTCCCCGCGACGGAGTACCTCGGCGCGAACAACCTCCTGCTCCGCGAGCTCCGTCTCGAACGCGACGCGCTCGACATCGGCGGCGGCGTCATCGTGCGCCTCACCCCCGAGGTGGAGCTCAATCTTGGATACTCGCGCACCGTCTGGGGTCGTAACACCGCTGCCACGGATTCGCTCTCGCTCGGGCTTGGAGTTCGAACGCGGTTCATGCAAGGGTCCTAGCGGGCCGTAGGTCCGTCGGCGCAGCGTAGCGAGGGCGGGCCGATGCAGGGCGCGGTGCGCGTCCGGTGAGGTTCGCAGCGTGGCAGGCATTCACGTCGGACGTCGCGGCGCGCGGCTCGCGGCCCTCGACGCAGCGCAGATCATCGCGACGCTCTTCGGAGCCGCGTTTCTCGTGTGGCGCGAGGTCAGCGTGCGCATGGCGCTGCGCCTCCTGGAGCACTGGACGGGCGCGACCACCATCGTGCTCACGTTCCACCTGCTGACCTTCTACATCTTCGAGCTCTACAACCTCCGGCTCGATTTCCGTTCGACGGTCAACATGGCCCGCTGCGTGGCGGCGGTGCTCGTGGCCGGGCTCCTCGTGGCCGTCGCGAGCTTCGCGCTCCCCGACTGGGGCCTCTCGCGCTCGCTGTTCCTCATGCACGGCGCGCTGCTCACCGTGGCCATGGTCGCGAGCCGACGGATCATGTCGCGCACCGTCGAGCGGCTCCCCTCGACGCGCGCGCTGCTCGTGACCGTGGGGCTCCCGCCCGACGAGGTGGTCGAAGAGTTCTTCAAGAACCCCGAGAGCGCGTACCACCTCGTGGGCACCGTGCCCGTGAGCGCGCCGCCGCGCATGGTGGTGGGCGGGTCCATTCCGCCGCCCGTGGGCACCGTGCAGGATTGCGAGGCCGCGCTGCGCCGCGAGGGCGCGCGTCACCTCATCGTCGCGGGCATCGACCGACTGCCGAAGACCGAGGCCGCCGAGCTGCTCCGGCTCAAGGGCCAGGGCATCGAGGTGCACGACCTCCGCGACCTCTACCAGGCGCTCACGGGACGCATCCCGCTGGCCCTCATCGACGATCGGTATTTTCTCGGCGTGGGGGCCTTCACCCGTGACACGCGGCCCGTGCTCTCGAACCTCCTGCGCGTGCTCGACATCGTCGCGGCCATCACGCTCATCCTGCTCTCGTGGCCCCTGTGGATCGTCGCGGTCGTGGGCATCAAGCTCACGATGCCGGGGCCGGTGCTCTACTCGCAGGAGCGCGTGGGCAAGGGCGAGGAGCCCTATGTGATCTACAAGTTCCGCTCGATGCGCCTCGACGCGGAACGCAACGGACCGCAGTGGTCCATGGGCCCCGTCGACCCGCGCGTGACGCCCTTCGGACGCTTCCTCCGACGGTCGCGCATCGACGAACTCCCGCAGCTCTGGAACGTGCTCACCGGCGACATGAGCCTCGTGGGTCCGCGCCCCGAGCGCCCGGTCTTCGTGAAGGAGCTCAAGGCGCAGATTCCCTTCTACGCCCTGCGATTCCAGGTGCAGCCGGGGCTCACGGGGTGGGCCCAGGTCAACTACCGCTACGGCGCCAGCGTCGACGACACGCGCGTGAAGCTCTCCTACGACCTGTTCTATGTGCAGGAGCGCTCCGTGCCCCTCTTCATCCTCACCCTGATGAAGACCGTCACCACCGTGCTCTTCAAGCCCGGCTCGTAGCGCCCGCGCGACCGTTGATGGGAGACATTCCTACCTTGACCCCTCCGCGGGGTTGGGGTTGCAATGCCGCAGCGTCCGGGGGGAACCGCGTCGCACAGGCACCGAGGCCTGCGCCCGCTGCGCTCCGACCGACACCGCCGACCGGCGGGGGAGCGCTGCTGCGTTGCACGTCTTCGAAGTCTACCTGCTCGAATCGCCGCCTCGCGGAGACCGTCGCGTCGAGGCGCTGAACGATCGATTACCGCCGGGCCTCGCCCGTGAGGCCCTCGATGCGGCCCGCGAGGCGAAGCTCCCGTTGCCCGCGTCGCTCGGCGGCTTCGACGACCGCGCCTCGGCGCTGCGCGCGCTCCACGCGCTGCAAGACGTCGGCTGGGACGTGTGCATCGTCGACCGTCGCTCGGCGCTCCGAACCTTCGTCGACAGCGTGGTCGACACCGTCACGGGCCGCGCGCGCAAGCTCCCACGCAGGGCCGCGGCGAAGACCGACGACGCGAAGCGCGACGACGCGAAGTCCAACGACACGACGTCTGCGGTCACCACGAACGACACCACGAAGTCCCCCGCCCCGACGGCCTCGGACTTCGCCGTGGGCGGCACCTTCTTCGGCACGGCGCGGGGCGCGTCGAGCGGCCCCCTCGTCGACCGCGACAGCCTCCGCAAGGCCGCGATGGCGGGCGGCGGCGTGCTCGCGGTGGTCGGCGTGATCGTGCTCGGGTTGTCGATCCATCACACGCTCGTGGGCGGTGACGCGGAGCGCGCGGTGCGGGGGCGCAGCGTCGAGTCGCTCGCCAGTTCGCATGGCAACGGCGCGTCGACGGGGCAGGCGCGCGGCGTCGAGCGCGACACGAACCTCCGTCCCATGCAGTCGGCGTGGCGCGCGATCTCGCAGTTCAACGTGGGCGACCTCTTCGACGAGGGCGACCGCGCGCAGGGCGCACCGGATCGTCGCGAGGGCGTGTCGTGGCAGGGGCGGCTCTCGTCGCTCTTCGCCCTGCTCGTGGGCGTCGCGCTCTCGCACGCGCTCGGCGCGCTCGCCGAGGCCCGCACGCGCAACCTCTCGCGCACGGCCCGCACACGCCTGCGCTTCGGCGTCATCGCGGGCGCGTCGATGCTCGCGGCCGTCGCGCTGGTGATGCTCGTGACCGAGCGCCACGCCGAGCCCGCGGTGGTGCCCGTCGAAGAAGACGAGCCCGACGCGCTGGAGTTCGACGAGCCCGACTCGACGCCGCGCGGACCCGGTGTGCGAAGCCGCAGCGGCGACGGCGGACTCGACGACGAACACGACCGCGCGGGGCCCTTCGAAAAGCTCGTGCGCGCCCATCGGCACGGCAACGTGACCACGCCGTTCTCGTCGTACATGGCGCAGCTCCAGGCGCGCGCGAACATCGGCGAGGGAGCGGGCGATGCATCCGTCGATCCGGATGCGTCGATGGCGCCCGACGACGTGGCGGCCCTCGTCGCCGAGACCGAAGACGCGAGCGCGGCGAACGACGCAGAGACCGCGCGCGATGCGGCGAGCGATGCGGGCGAGGAGCCTTCGCACGGACACCACGGACGTCACCGTCGGCACCACCGCGACCGTCACGACGAGGCCGACGCGGCGGTGGCCCTGGCCGATGCGGGCGCGCGCGATGCGGCCGTGTGGCGTGTGGAGGCGTCGGGCGGTGCGGCGCCTCCCGCGGTGGCGAGCGAGCGTGGCAACCAGGGGCGTTCGGCCGGTGCGGGCGGTGGCGGCGGCGCAGACGGTCCTTCGGCGCGCACGCGGCGACGACGGCGGACGGTGGTGCAGCGGCCCGTGGAGGCGCGGCACCCGTGGCAGTGGCTCGCGCAGTGGATGTTCTCGGGCGTGGCGCTCGGGGGTGTGGTCTCTCCGCGCTGGCGTCGCATGAGCCGCGTGGAGCGTGACGAGGAGGCGGTGTGATGCGTCGACCGACAACGTGGACCCTCGCGCTCGCGGCGATGCTCGCGGCCGTGGGCGCCGATGCGCAGGAGGATCCCGAGAACGTCGCCGAGCGCGAGGCCTTGCGCGCGCGCGGCCCTGCGCCGGTGATCGTGGCAGCGTTCACCGACCGCTTCATCGCGTGCGCCGAGGCCGAGGGAAGACCCATCGCGCCCGACGAGCGGTCGGTGCTCCGCGATGCGCTCACGCCCCTCGCGCGCGCCGTGGCCAACAGCTTCGGGCAGGTCGACTGCGCGGGCGACGAGGGCGAGCGCCGTTGCGCCGATGCGTTGCGCGCGTCGACCTGCGAGGGCCTCGCGACGAGGCTCCGTGTGGCCAGCGCGGGCGGGGGCGTCGAGGCGCCGGCGTGGGCGCGAGGCTACGCGCGGGCGATCACCGAGCGCGTGCGGGTCTGCTACCAGTCCGAGGTCGATGCGTCGACGATGACCGCGGAGGACCGCGCGGCCCTCGACGAGATGGGCGCGGCCGTCGCGCGCACGCTCACGCTCGCGGTGCAGAGCGAGCGGTGCAGGGCCTATGAGAACGAGCTCCCCGCGTGCGCGATGAGCCTCAACGCGCTGCCCTGCGCCGACCTCGCGGCGCGCCTCGATGGAGACTCGGCGCGCATGCCGAACACGCTCACGATCCCCTGCGCGCGACTGCTGCGATGTGGCGACGAGGGCGACGGCGGCGACGGCGCGGAGTCCGATGCGTCGCTCGACGTGATGTGATCGGTGACGAGGGGCGAGAGCTCCGGCGCACGGGGTCCGAACGCCACGTTCTTCTCGCCTTGACAGCCCGCGGTCTGCAACGATCGCAACCGTATGGTCGCACGCATCTCGAACCCCCTCCCGCTCGACGCCAACGCGCAGGCCTTCGGGGCCACGCCGGAGCCCGGACTCGTGTGGCTCCCCGGTGAGCGCCTCGGCGCCTCGCAGCCGCTCCTCGCGATGGTGCAGCAGCAGGGACGCCGCGTGCTGCGCGCGCTCTCGTGGGGGCTCGTTCCGTTCTGGGCGAGCGACCGCGCGATGGCGCACGAGTGCCTCGTCGCGCGCGCCGAGGTGGTCGCCGAGCGCCCCGCGTTTCGCCACGCGTACAAGAAGAACCGTCGCTGCGCGGTGCTCACCACCGGATGGATCGACGACGCCCGCGGCAGCGCCCATCGCGTGCACGCCGTCGACGGTCGCATCCTCGCGCTCGCGGGCCTCTGGGAGACCTGGCGACACCCGATCACCGGCGAGGCCCACCACTCCGTCGCGCTCGCCACGTGCCCCGCCAACGCCGTCGCCGCGCGCGCCTCGGACCGCATGCCCGTCGTGCTCGACGGCGACGCCCTCACGCGCTGGCTCGCGCCCGACAGCGAACACGCGAGCCTCCGACTGCTGCTCCGCCCGTGCGATGCAACGCTCCTCGTCGCGCACCCCGCCGACGCGCTCGATCCCACCGCCGTGACCGTCGAACGCGCACGCCTCGTCGGCGCCGCCTGACACTCACCCCGCCCGCTGCGATCACACCTCGCGGATGCCCGCGGCGGTGAAGCTCCCCGCCCCTGCGATGCCGTCGACGCGCACCTTCGCGCGTTCGGGCGCGGTGCGGTTGTAGTCGGTCTGCCATGCGCGCACGGCGTCGCGCGCGTCGATGCCGGGGCCTGCGAACCCATCGCGCATGAGCATCTCGACGAAGCGCAGCGCCTCGCGGGTCACGCGGTCGGGCCACGGGTCGCACCACAGGATGAGCGGATCGGCAGGGCGCACGCAGCGGTCGAGGAGGGCGTGCACGAGCTCGTGGCGCTTCCACCCGTAGGCCTGGAGCGTGATGCGGAGCGGGCGTTCGAGGCCCGCGTCGCGGAGGGTGGTGTTGAGCGCGGCCCACTCGCGGTCCATGCGCGCGAAGGTGGGCGCGTAGGTGATGCCCCGACGGTTGTAGATGTACGCCTGCCGGAAGCGTCCCCACGTCGTCACCGCCGCGAACTCGTCGACGGGAAAGCCCCGAAACACTCCGCCCTCGCGCGGCCCCTTCGCGGGCCTCCGCGGGTCTCCGTGCGCGAGGATCGCATACCACGGTTGGTCGCCCACCCACGCGCCCGGCGCACGCGCGGTGAGCGCATCGCAGAGGTCGCGCGCGCCCGCCTCGTCGGTGCCGTCGCGACGTCCGTCGTCTTTGTCCCACGCGGCCTCGGCGTCGAGGAGCCCGCCCGCACAATCACGCCGCGCGAGAACGTCTCCCACGAGCGCGCCCTTGCGCTCGCCCGTGAGCGCGTTCGAATCGAGCCCCCAGCCCGCGAGCGCGAGCATCCCACGCGCGTTCGCCATGGCCGCGAGGCCCTCCCACGCGTCGGCCAGCTCTTCGGGAAAGCCATGGAACACCGGCGCCTGCACGAGCCCGCGCGTGCGCATCTCGGCGAGGGCGTCGCAATAGCGTTGCAGGGTCTCGGTGCGCACCGCGCTGCGGATCGCATCGCGGTAGAGCTGGAGGTACACGCCTCGCGGAGGCTCGATGCGTTCGCTCATGGTCGAGCGCGCAGCATCGCGCGTCGTTGCGCGCGGGGTCGAGGGGAACCGTTGAACTACGCGGGCATGGCAAACACCGCGGGCTCTTCGCGGGGCCGCGGAAGGTCTTCGAGCAGCGCTTCGAGGGCCGACGGATCACGCAGCACGAAGCCCTGCGCGTGCGTCTCGATCACGCCCTGCTTCTGCCACCGCGACATGGCCCGGATCACCGTCTCGATCGTTGCGCCCACGCAAAGCGCGAGGTCGAGACGCGAGAGCGGAACGGGCAGCACCACGGTCCCATCGTCACGCTCGTCGCCGAATCGCGCGTTCAGATCGAGCAGCAACATCGCGAGGCGCTGGTGCACCGTCCCCGCCCCGAGGATCGCAAGCTTTGCGCGCAGGCCACGCGCATACCCGAGCACTGCGTGCGTCATCGCGAGGGCGCTCCCATGGCGCGCGGCGGCGGCATCGCGGAGCACTCCCGCGGGCACGAAGAGCGTCTCGACGCGGGCGGTGACGGGCATCGCGTCGCCGATGTACGGGCTCCCATCGAAGGCCGCCCAATAGCCCAGCGACTCGCCGGGACCGTACACGTCGACGAGCATCGGACGCTGCCCGGGCCCCGGCGCCACGAGCTTCACGATGCCCGACACCACGATCTGAAAGTGCGTGGCCGTGTCGCCCGCCCGCCAGATGCGCTCGCCGCGTTCGAAGCGTCGCACGGAGGCCCTGCGCACGGCGTCGTCGACGGTCTCGGGCCCCAGCGCGCGAAGGAGCCGCGTGTGACGGAGCACCGACGCGATGCGCGACGACGACGACTCGCCGCGGGGGGCCTCGGAGATGCGAACCTCGATCGACGGAGAGCAGTGCACAACCCAGCGCGGTGCGAACGCGGTGCCATCGCGCCCCGGAAGCCCTCGCGCGACGAAGCTTCGTCTCGGGCGGAGCTTCAGGGCGCCGTGCGACGGGCCGTTTCGACGGGGTTGCGCGCGCGGCGCGAGAAGCGGTCGAGGGCGAGGTACACGACCGGCGTGGTGAAGAGCGTGAGGGCCTGCGACACGAGCAGTCCGCCCACGATGGTGATGCCCAGCGGGCGGCGGAGTTCGGCGCCGGGGCCGTGTCCGAAGGCCAGCGGGAGCGCGCCGAGGAGCGCCGCCATCGTGGTCATGAGAATGGGCCGCACGCGCTGGAGACACGCGCGATGGATGGCCTCGTCGGGCGTGAGTCCCTCGTCGCGTTCGGCTTCGAGGGCGACGTCGATCATCATGATCGCGTTCTTCTTCACGATGCCGATGAGGAGCACCACGCCCACGAGGGCGATGATGGTGAACTCGGTGTCCATCACCTTGAGCGCGAGGAGCGCGCCGACGCCTGCGGGCGGGAGCGTCGAGAGGATCGTCACCGGGTGCACGAGGCTCTCGTAGAGCATGCCGAGCACGAGGTAGACGGCCACGATCGCTGCAGTGAGCAGCATGGGCTGCGTGGCGAGCGACTCTTGAAACGCCTGCGCCGTGCCGCGAAAGCTGGCGCGTACGCCCGCGGGCATTCCGATGCGGCGCTCGACGGCGTTGATGGCCTCGACGGCCTGACCGAGCGACGCGCCGGGCGCGAGGTTGAACGACAGCGTCACCGCGGGAAACTGCCCCTGATGGTTCACCGCGAGGGGAACGGTGCCCGCTGTCGTGCGCACGAGGGCCCGCAGCGGCACGAGCCCGCCGCTCGCGCTGCGCACGTAGAGGTGGTCGAGGGCTTCGGGTCCGCGCTGCATCGCGGGCGGCGCTTCGAGCACCACGCGGTACGAGTTGAGCTCGCCGTTCACGAGGGCCACCTGGCGCTGCGAGAACGCGTCGGCGAGCGCGTCGTCGACGTCGCGCACGCTCACCCCCAACCGCGCGGCCGTATCGCGGTCGACGGACACGTCGAGGGAGAGCCCCGCGCTCTGCTGATCCGTCGCCACGTCGCGCAGCACGGGCACGGTGCGCAGCGCGGTCATGAGCCGTGGCGCCCAGGTGCGGAGCTCGTCGAGGTCGGCGTCTTCGAGGGTGTACTGGTACTGCGTGCGTCCCATGCGCGCGCCGACGCGCACGTCTTGAATGGACTGCAGAAAGGTCTGCACGCCGGGGCCCGGCGCGAGCGTGCGACGGAGCCGCGCGATGACCGCATCGGCCGAGAGGCGCCGCGCGGGCGTGGGGTTGAGCTCGATGAAGAGCGTGCCCGTGTTGCCGCCGCCGCCCGGTGATCCTGCGCCCGCGAAGAGCACCGCGTGGTGCACGTCGGGGTCGCGCACCGCCGCCGCCGCGACGCGTGCGAGGCGCGTGCGAAGCGCGGGGAACGACACGTCCTGCGGGGCCTCGACGGTGCCCATGAGCTGCCCCGTGTCCTGCTGCGGAATGAGCCCCTTGGGAATGGCTCCGCCGAGGTACACCGTGAGCGCGACGGCGCCGCTCGTGAGCAGCAGCACGAGGCCCCGATGGCGCAGCGCGAAGCGCAGGCACACGTCGTAGAGACGCAGCCACCGCGACGGCCCTCCGTCACCCTCGGGCGACGTGCGGAGGATGCGCGCGCACATCGCGGGCGTGACCGTGAGCGACACCACCGCCGAGAGCGCGATCGACACGGCGAGCGTCACCGCGAACTCGCGAAACAGCCTCCCCACCATGCCGCCCATGAGCAGGATCGGGAGGAACACCGCGAGGAGCGACACCGTGATCGACACGATGGTGAACCCGATCTGCTTCGCGCCCTGGAGCGCCGCATCGAGGGGCTTCATCCCCGCTTCGAGGAGCCGCGCGACGTTCTCGGTCACCACGATCGCGTCGTCGACCACGAAGCCCGTCGCGATGGTGAGCGCCATGAGCGAGAGATTGTTGAGCGAGTAGCCCAGCGCCCACATCACGGCGAACGTTCCCACCAGCGAGAGCGGCACCGCGACGCTCGGCACCAGCGTGGCCCGCGCGCTGCGCAGAAACGCGAGCACCACGAGCACCACGAGCCCGACGCTCAACGCCAGCGTGGTCTCGACCTCGTGCACCGACGCGCGGATCGTGCCCGCGCGATCGACGGCCACGCTCACGGTGATCGCCGGCGAGATCGTCGCCGAGAGCTCGGGCAGCAGCGCCTTCACCCGCGCGATCACGTCGATCACATTCGCGCCGGGCTCGCGGCGGATCATGATGAGCACCGCGGGGCGTCCGTCGAACCACGCGGCGGCGCGGTTGTTCTCCACGTCGTCGAGCACGGTGGCCACGTCGCGCAGACGAACGGGCGCACCGTCACGCCACGCGAGCACGAGGGGGCCGTACTGCCCGGCGCGCGAGAGCTGGTCGTCGGGCTCCACGGCGAGGGCGCGCGATCCGTCGGCGACGGTGCCCGTGGGGAGGTTCACCGTGGCCCGCGCGAGGGCCGTGCGCACGTCGGCCATCGTGAGTCCGACGCCCGCGAGGGCCTCGGGGTCGGCGCGCACGCGCACCGCGGGCTGCTGGCCTCCGCCCACCTGCACCTGACCCACACCGTCGACGCGCGAGATGCGCTGCGCGAGCACGGTGTTGGCCTGGTCGAAGACCTGCGCGAGGGGGAGCGTGTCCGAGGTCAACGCGACGATGAGAATGGGCGCGTCGGCGGGGTTGAAGTTGCGAAACGTGGGGCGCGAGGGGAGGCCCGGCGGAAGCTCTCCGAGCGAGGCGTTGATGGCCGCCTGCACGTCGCGGGCGGCGTCGGACACGCGGCGCGAGAGGTCGAACTGGAGCGTGACCGTGGTGCTCCCGAGAGAGCTCGACGAGGTCATCTCGGTGACGCCGGGGATGCGTCCGAGGCGGCGTTCGAGGGGCGTCGCGACCGCGGAGGCCATGGTCTCGGGCGACGCGCCGGGCAGCGCGGCCGACACGGAGATCGTCGGGAACTCCACGCGGGGCAGCGGCGCGACGGGGAGGTTCACGAAGGCCACGGCGCCCGCGAGGAGCACGGCCACCGCGAGGAGCAGCGTCGCGATGGGCCGACGGACGAAGGGCGCCGAGAGGTTCACGGCGCACGCTCCGCGACGGGCGCGGCGCGACGGGTGAGCCGCGCGCGAAGCCCATCGAGCGCGAGGTAGATCACCGGCGTGGTGTAGAGCGTGAGCACCTGCGAGAGGAGCAGTCCGCCCACGATCGACACGCCCAGCGGACGACGCAGCTCCGAGCCCGTGCCGTGCCCGAGCGCGAGGGGAAGGGCCCCGAGCAGCGCCGCGAGCGTGGTCATCATGATCGGACGGAAGCGCAGCAGACACGCCTGGTGGATGGCCTCTTCGGGCGACATCCCCTGGTCGCGCTCGGCCTCCAGCGCGAAGTCGATCATCATGATCGCGTTCTTCTTCACGATGCCGATGAGCAGCACCACGCCGATGAGCGCGATGACGCTGAAGTCGGTGCCCGTGAGCATCAGCGCCGCGAGCGCCCCGACGCCCGCCGACGGGAGCGTCGAGAGGATCGTGAGCGGGTGCACGAGGCTCTCGTAGAGCACGCCGAGCACGATGTAGACGGCCACGATCGCCGCCGCGAGGAGCGCGGGCTGCGTGGCCAGCGACTCGCGGAAGGCCTGCGCCGCGCCCTGAAACTGCCCGCGCACCGTGGGAGGCATTCCGATGCGCGCGACGGCGGCGTCGACCACCGCGACGGCGTCACCGAGCGACCCGCCGTGCGGGAGGTTGAACGACACGGTGACCGACGGAAACTGCCCCTGATGGCTCACCGAGAGCCGCGCAGGGCGCTCGCGAAAACGGCAGAAGGCCGAGAGGGGCACGAGCCCTCCGTCGCGGGTGCGCACGTAGAGCGACGCGAGCGCGCGGGGGTCGCGGCGCTGCGCGGGCGCGAGCTCGACGAGCACGCGGTACTGGTTGAGCTGCGTGAAGATCAGCGAGGCCTGACGCTGCCCGAAGGCGTCGTAGAGCGTGTCGTCGAGGGTCTGCGCGTCGACGCCGAGCCGCGAGGCCGTGTCGCGGTCGACGTCCACCGCCACCGCGAGCCCGTCGCCGCCGCGGTCGCTGGTCACGTCGCGGAGCCCGCGGAGCGCGTCGAGAAAGCGCGGCGTCCACGTGTCGAGCTCGTCGGGGTCGGCGTCTTCGAGGGTGTACTGAAACTGCGTGCGCGCGAGGCGCGTGTCGACCTGGAGGTCCTGCGCGGCCTGGAGGTACACGGCCACGCCCTCGACGTCGGCGAGCGCGCGCTGGAGCCGCGCCACCACGGCGCCCGCGTCATCGCGCCGATGCTCGCGGGGCTTGAGCGCGATGGAGAGCCTGCCCGTGTTGGCCGTCGCGTTGGTGCCGTCGGGGCCGATGAACGACACCACGCTCGCCACCGCGTCGTCGGCGCGCACCACCGCATCGACGCGCTCCTGCAACGACGCCATGCGTTCGAACGACACGTCGGGCGCGGCCTCGGTCACGCCCACCACGAGGCCCGTGTCCTGCTGCGGAAAGAACCCCTTGGGAATGGCCACCGCGAGCGCCGCCGTGACCGCCACGGTGAGCGCCGCCGCGAGGAGCGTCAGCCCGCGGTGACGGAGCACCACGCGGAGCCCGCGGTCGTAGCGCTCGACGAGCCACGTCCACGCGCCCTCGACCACGCGGTGCACGAAGCCCGGTCGCGCGTGCGCGTCGACGGGCCGGAGCAGGTGCGCGGCCATCATGGGCGTGAGCGTGAGCGAGAGCAGCGCCGACACGCCGATGGCCGCCGCGAGCGTCACGGCGAACTCGCGAAAGAGCCTTCCGATGAGCCCGCCCATGAACAGCAGCGGAATGAGCACGGCCACGAGCGACACCGTGAGCGACACGATGGTGAAGCCGATCTGCTTCGCGCCCTTGAGCGCCGCTTCGAAGGGCGGGTCACCGTGCTCGATGAAGCGCGCGATGTTCTCGGTCACCACGATCGCGTCGTCGACCACGAAGCCCGTCGCGATGGTGAGCGCCATGAGCGAGAGGTTGTTGAGCGAGTAGCCCAGCGCCCACATCACGGCGAAGGTTCCCACCAGCGAGAGGGGCACCGCGACGCCGGGGATCACCGTCGCGCGCAGGTCACGGAGGAACAGCCAGATCACCGCGACCACGAGCCCGATCGTGAGCACGAGGGTGAACTCCACGTCGTCGACGGAGGCGCGGATGGTCTCCGTGCGGTCGCTCACCACGCGCACCTCGACGCCCTGCGGGAGCGACGCCTGGAGCCGCGGGAGCAGCGCCTTCACGCGCGTCGCCACATCGAGGATGTTCGCCCCCGGCTGCCGCTGCACGTTCACGAGAATGGCCCTTCGCCCGTCGGCCCATCCCGCGAGCTGGTCGTTCTCGACGCCGTCGCGCGCGTCGCCCACCTCGCGGAGCCGCACGGGCGCGCCGTTGCGCCACGCGAGCACCACGTCGCGAAAGCCCCGCGCGTCGCCGAGCTGATCGTTGGTGAGCAGGGTGTAGTTCTGCCGCGGTCCGTCGAGGCTCCCGGTGGGTTGGTGCACGTTGGCGGCGGCCAGCGCGGCGCGCACGTCTTCGAGCGTGAGGTTCGCGCCCGCGAGCGACTGCGGATCGACCTGCACGCGCACCGCGGGCTTCTGCCGACCGTTGAGCGTCACGAGCCCCACGCCCACGACCTGCGAGATCTTCTGCGCGAGGATCGAGTCGGCCGCGTCGTCGACCGCCGCGAGCGAGAGCACCGACGACGACACCGCGAGCGTGAGGATGGGCGTGTCGGCGGGGTTGCTGCGGCTGTACGTGGGCGGCGACGGGAGCGTGCGCGGCAGCAGCGTCGAGGCGCCGTTGAGGGCGGCCTGCACGTCCTGTTCGGCGGCGCCGAGCGGGCGTTCGAGCGAGAACTGGAGCGTGATCTGCGAGGTGCCCGCGCTGCTGAGCGAGGTCATCTGCGCGAGGCCAGGGATCTGTCCGAGCTGACGCTCCAACGGCGTGGTGACCGACGCGGCCATCGTGTCGGCGCTCGCGCCGGGGAGCGCCGTCGACACCACGAGCGTCGGGTGATCGACCTGCGGCAGCGGCGCGATGGGCAGGTCGCGAAACGCGAGGAAGCCCACGAGCACCAGCGCGACCATCAACAGCGAGGTCGCCACCGGCCGTCGAATGAACGGCTCCGAAATGCTCACGGCGCGGCGCCTCCGTCGTGTGCTCCGCGGGGTGCGCGCTCGGCTCCCCTCGCCCCGCGCTCACCGCCCGTCTCGGGTGTGCGCGGCTGCACCCTCGCGCCCGCGCGGAGCCTCGCCTGCCCTTCGGTCACCACCGCGTCGCCCGCCTGCACGCCCGTGGTGAGCACCGCGCGCTCGCCCTCGACGCGCGCCACGGTGACGGCCTGCACGCGCGCGCGCTGGTCGTCGCCGACGACGTACACGAAGGTTCCCTGCGGGCCGCGCTGCACCGCCGCGGCGGGCACCACGAGGGCGCCGCGCAGCGTGTCGACGAGGAGCCTCGCCTTCACGAACTGCTGCGGCCACAGGGCCCGCGCGCCGTTCTCGAAGAGGGCCTTGAGGCGCACGGTGGCGGTGCTCGCATTGATCTGGTTGTCGATGACGGCGAGCGTGCCCGCGGCGAGGCGCGTGTCTCCGTCGCGCGCATAGACCTCGACGGCGAGCGGCGACCGCTGCGCGCGCGCCATCACCTGCGGGAGGTCGTCTTGCGGCAGCGTGAACACCACGGCGATGGGATCGACGGTGGTGATCACCACGAGGCCCGTCGTGTCGTTGGCGCGCACGAGGTTGCCCGCGTCGACGAGGCGCAACCCCGTGACGCCGTCGCAGGGTGCGGTGATGCGCGTGTAGCTGAGCGAGAGGCGCGCGGCGGCGACCTGGGCCTCGTCGGCGCGCACGGCGGCTTCGGCGACGGCGACGGCGCCGCGGGCGGTGTCGAGGTCCGCGGGTGCGACGAACTGCTGGGCGCTGAGGGCGCGCGTGCGGTCGAGGGTGCGGCGCGCGGTGTCGAGCGTGGCGCGGTCGCGGGCGACGACGGCCTCGGCCTGGCGCACGGCGATCTCGAAGGGTCGCGGGTCGAGGCGCGCGAGCAGGTCGCCGCGGTGCACCGATTGGCCTTCCTGGAAGGCGATTTCGACGAGTCGTCCGTCGACCTGCGGGCGCACGGTGACGGTGTTCGAAGCGGTCACGGTGCCGAGGCCTTCGAGCACCACGGGCACATCGCGGCGCTCGGCGCGGGTCACGAGCACCGGCGTCGGACGATCGGACTCCGACGCGCCCGACGACGCTGCGCTCTGGGCCTGCGCGGGGTGTCGCAGGCGGAGCACGGCGGCGAGGGCGAGGGCGAGCGCGAGGGCGCCCGCGACGATCCACCAGCGGGAAGCACGCATCGCGCGAAATAGAGAGCGGTCTGCGAGCGAGCGCAATCGCACAATCCGGGTGCGGCGCGCGCGTCGATGTGTGGGCCCCACGGCGCATCGGCCGCGTGCCCCGTGGCGCAGCGCTACACGTGGGGCGCAGCGCGCGGTGAGGGCTTCCACAACGCGCCGGTCTCGCAGTCGACGTGGGCGAAGCGCGCGCCTTCGGGCGAGAGCGAGAGCGTGCCGAACACGATGGGCAGCGCGAAGCGCCGCGGGCCCACGGAGCCCGGGTTGAACACGGTGATCCCGCGATCGCGCCCCGCGAAGGGAACGTGCGAGTGACCGCACACCACCACCCCCGCGTTGGCGCGCGTCGCCTCGCGGAACACCTCGGCGCGCAGCTTCGGTCCGTGCACGGCGATGTGCGTGAGGAGCACGCGCATCCAGAGGGCGTCTCCCTCGACCACATCGAGCGTGAGCACGTCGGGGAGGTCGGGCGCGCGCTCGTCGATGTTGCCGCGCACGGCGTAGACCGGCGCCACGGAGCCCAGCGCGTCGAGCACCGCGAGGTCGCCGATGTCGCCCGCGTGGAGCACCGCATCGGGCGCCACGTCACGGAGCCGCGCGAGGCAGTCGCGGTGCGGCGCGGAGTGCGTGTCGGCGACGAGCGCGAGGCGCAGCGTGCGGTCGGGTCGTACGGCGAGGCGCGCGCGGTGGGAGACGATCGCGGGAGGCATCGTGGCGTTGAGGGCGCTTCTACCAGCGACGCGCGGGCGACGCGCAGAAGGGCGCAACGGCGCCGAGGACGACGGGGGATGCGCGCGGTGATTTACGCGCGCGGGCCAGAGGTGCTAGAGAACACGGCCCACACGATCTTCGGGGATCGTCTAATGGCAGGACGGCGGTTTTTGGTACCGCCTATGGGGGTTCGAATCCCTCTCCCCGAACCACGCCAAAGCCCTACAGGGAAGGCGTTCAGCGAGCATTTGTAGTTCCCGTGGAACCAATCTCCCGCAGCTCGGGGAACGGCGACCCGAAGCGGACGCCGCGGACCTCGTCGGCGAGGCGGAAGTAGATATGCGTCGTGTTGGTCGTCGTGTGACCCGCACGCTACTGGATGCGCCTGAGGTCAGTCCCAACGATCGCTTCCCAGGTGATGCCGGTCGCGCGCAGGTCGTGGAAGGTCATCGCCTTGCGTGTCTCGGCGCCGTCGAAGAGCTCGGGTCTCAGCACCATGGCGCGGGCGAGGGCGCGCCGGAGCTGGCCGGAGCGGTCCTTCACGAGGGGCCACTCGGGCCAGAGCGGCCCAGAGCCGCCGACGCGTGAGACCAGCCGTTCGAGCAGTGGTTGCACGGGCACACGTCTCGGGCGGTTGCCCCTGGTCTCACGAATCTCTCCCGAGTCTGGGTGACGTGCGCGGTGGATGTGCATGGTGCCGTGATGGAGGTAGATGTCCTCGCAATTGAGGGCCTCAAGCTCCCCGACGCGAGGGTAGAGGTACACCGCGAGCGCGTAGACCTCTCGCACCGCCGAGTCGACGTCGTCGCACGAGAGCACTGCGAGCATCTCGCTCGGGTAGAGGAACTGCTTGCCCTTGCGCGCGCCGCGGTCAGGGGGCGTGACCTGCGCGCTCGGGTCATCGGGGCGCACGCGCAGCTCGCGAGGCTTACCCGAGGTCGCGTCGGCGAAGAGCTTCGAGACGAGCCCCCAAGCGTTGGGTGCGGCTCTTTCCCAGCGCAGGTCGGCATAGCCGCGCGCCGCATCAACCGCGCGGCTTGCTGACGACGAGCGCGGGCTTCGGGTAGTTGGAAAGTACCACCTGACCCACTGCCCAAACCCCGCGACGCCATGCAACCACATCTCGTCTCCGCGGACGACCCCTTCGCGGCCGCCCTCGCGCACTTCTCCACGAACTGCGATTGGCTGCGCGCCGACGCGATGGATCTCGTGCACGGAGACATCGAGCAGCACGTCCTTCTGGCTTCGCGAGAGATCGCGCGCCGCATGCTCCAGGCCCACTTCGACCTGCGGGCGCAGC
>CAMFHP010000146.1 GCA_945952225.1 uncultured Myxococcaceae bacterium | reverse complement strand
TGCTGTGCGTGTCGACGTTCGTCGGCGGCTTGGCCGGCAGCGCCGTCGCCGGCGCCGGGGCGGGCGTCGCGGGGGCGGGCAGCGCGTTGGCCGTGGCCGCTGCGAGGAGCGTGCGGGTGGGCGCCACACGTCGCGCATCGAGGGGCGAGAGCTTCACGCGCGACGCCACCGAGGGCACCGCGAGGGGCGTCGCCGCGGGCGCGGTCGGGGTGTACTGCGGCGCGCGCGCGATGGGCGTTGCGACGCTGCGCGCGGCGGTGTGATGGGCCGTTGCGTTGACGGCCGTGCGCATGGGCGTCTGCGCGGGCGCGGCGCGCACCACGGGGGCCACGGTGCACTCGCGCACGATCTCTTCGGCGAGGTTCACGGGGTCGATGCCGAGGGCCTGCGTCCACGCGGAGAGCGCGGTGCGGGGCTCGGCGAGGGCGGCGGCGAGGAGGTGCGTGCCGAGGGCCTCGGGCGCGCTGGTGATCTCCGCGAGCTTGCGGGCGCGGCCGTGCACCTTGTCGAAGAGGGCGTCGGGCTCGTCGTAGGCGCGCGACGCGGCGCGGAGGTCCTGCGCGCGCACGCCGCGGGTGCGGAGCCTGCGCGAGAGCTCGGAGGAGCCTTCGAGCACGGCGGCCAGCAGGTGCAGCGTGCCGGGGCGGCTGTTGCGCTCGGCGGCGATGGCCAGCGCGCGGTCAAGCACGGTCTTCGCGGTCGGACTCCACACGCCCATGGCTCGTTCTGCGCAGCTCCTCGTCGGCGCGGAGATCGCGCGGCGACGTAACGCGCCCAGTGCCACGCAGCGCGCGCCCGCCGCCACTTTCTGACAGACGTCTGCGGTGTGTACGCGGCCCTTCACGACACCGCGCTGTGCTGCATAGACTCCCGCGCCCGACGCGCGGTGGGTCCGCGCGACGTCCGAAGGAAACACCCCATGCGTCGACTCCTCCCGCTCGCCCTCTGCGCCGCCTCCGCGGTGCTCGCCACGCCTCCCGCCGACGTGCAGGCGCAGTCCGGCGGCACGATCGTGTTCGTGCGCTCGCGCCCGCCGCGCGACTTTCGCGGCAACCTCCGCGCGTGGTCCGCGGGCGTGCGCGCGGCGTCCTACACCGAAGACACCACCTCGCACGTGTGGCGCGTGCAGTTCGTGGCCTTTCTCCCGCGCGCGCCTCGCGCCGCCGAGGTCACGCTGGTGTTCTACAAGCTCGAAGGCCGCTCGCGTCGGTACATCTCCAACGAGTCCGTCGCGCTCTCGAGCCCCAACGAGCCGATCTTCTACCACCAGACCACGCTGCACCGCGGGCCCGACGAGTTTCAGCCCATGGAGAACTACGAGGTCGCCATCGCCGTCGCCGACGCGCGCGGCCAGCACGAGCTCGCGCGCGGGCGCATCCAGCTCATCGGCGAGGTCGAGCGACGCGGCAACGGCGTGGTGGATTTCACCGGCGCCAACGGCCCGACCGTTCACTGACGGCGCGCGGTCGACGGGATGAGGGCGGTGCGTCGAGGCGCATCGCCCATCGCCCGATCAGATCGTGAGCGTCTCGTCGTGGGCGAAGCGGAAGGGCACCGTCGGGTCGAGGTGGTAGCCCGCCACGTCGGAGCGGAGGATGCCTTCGAGCCCCATGGTTCGCAGCGAGCGCACGGCCACGTGGAGGCGATTGCGCGCGGCCTTCGGGATGATCTTCTCGCCGGGCCACATGTCGGCGATGAGCGACTCGGGTGAGAGCGATCGACCGGGCGCTTCTCCGCGCTGCTCGCCCAGTCGACGGATCAGCGTGGCCAGCGTGGTGCGCGTGCGGAGGCTCACCTCGGGCTTGCCCGGCGCGATGAACCACTGCCCCATGCGGTGCACCACGAGCGACTTCGGGCGCACGAGCTCGGCCGACGGACGCAGCAGCGAGTCGCCATCGAAGCCCGACACCAGGCGCATCGCGATGCGGAGCTCGACGCCGCGCTCTTCGGGCGGGAGTTCCTTCAGGCGTTCGAGCTCGTGGCGCGCGTCGCGGGCGACCTCGCGGGCCTTCTCGCGGGGGTACTCCCGCGCGCGGCAGAGGATCACGAAGACCCGCAGCGCGCGCACCACGGGCGAGAGTCGGTCACCGGGCGTGGTGAGCGCGTCGCGCGCGGCGTCGACGGCCTCGGCGGCGGCGTCGTGGTCGCCCATGGAGGCCAGCACGGCGGCGAGGTGCGCGTGCCCGAAGGCGCCCACACGGGGCGAGCGTCGCGCGAGGAGGAGGCTCGCGCGTTCGAGCAGGGCGTGGGCCTCGGTGAGGTGGCCGAACTCGTGGAGCAGCGCGCCGAGCGAGACCTCGAAGCGCGCGCGAGAGAAGCTGTCGCCGTGCACCGCCGCGAGCTCGACCGCGGCTTGAAACTCGGCGATCGACGCGTCGGTGCGGCCCTGGTCATGGAGCAAGCGCGCGAGCACCTCGTGGGCCTTCGCCACGCCGCGGAACTCTCCCGCGCGTTGAAAGGCCGCGAGCGCTTCGCGGAGGTGACCCCGTGAGGCCTCGTGTCGTGCGAGGGCGAGCTCGGCCTCGGCGAGCGTGAGCAGCGCGCGCGCCTCGACCACCTCGTTGCGGTGCTCGCGTGCGCGGAGCAGCGTGCGCGAGAGCACCCCGACGGCCTCGTCGAAGGCCCCGCGCTCGTAGAGCAGGCGACCGATGAGGAGCAGGGCCCACGCGCTGTCGCCGAGGTGCCCGTGGCTCTCGAAGACGGCGCGCGCGCGGTCGGCGCAGGCGAGGGCCTCGCCGATGTCACCGCGGCTCATGTGCACGATCGCGATGGCCCGGTGGAGGTGTCCGACGAGGGCGGCCGACGAGGGAGAGGTACAGCGTCCGAGGGTCTGCTCGTAGGTGGCGAGCGCGCCGTCGGTGTCGCCGGCGATGCTCCGGTGCCAGGCCCGGATGAACCACGCCCGCAGGAGCTGCGACTCGTCGGCGCCCGCGCGCACGGCCTCGTCGAGGTCGCGTTCGAAGGCGTCGAGGTGCGAGGCGAGGGCCGCGCGTCGGATGATCGACGGGGTCTGGTAGAGCCGCGCGTTGAGTCGGGTGACGGCGCGCTCGGCGGGGGCGTCGAAGAGCTCGTCGGCGCGTCGCACGATCACCGCGAGGTTGTTGCTCTCGCGGTCGAGCACCGTGCGGGCCGCGAGGGAGCCGCGCCACACGAACGACTCGATCCACTCGCTGGCGCGTCGGAGATAGTGCGCGGCGTGACGGACGCGCACCTCGCGCTGACGTCCCGCGCGGAGGAGCCCGTAGCCCGCGCAGGCGCGCACGGCGGCGTCGAGGCGAAAGCGAACGCGGCGCTCGGGGCCCTCTTCGAGCACGCGCACGAGGCGGCGCGCGGTGAGGTCCGAGAGGCACAGCGGGGTCGCGGGGCCCGCGGAGAACACGGCGATGGCCTCGTCGAGGGCGAAGCCGTCTTCGAAGACCGAGGCTTCGAAGAGCGTGGTGCGGGTGTCGCTCGCGAGGCCTTCGAACACCACGTCGATCACGTCGTCGAGGCCGAGCGAACCGCTGCCCGCGCGGACCTTCAGCGCGTCGTGGAGCGAGACGAGCTCGGCGTGGTCGTCGGTGGCGCACAACGCGATGGCGAGCGCGTTGCCACCGAGCAGGGGGAGCACCTCGGAGACCAGCGTGTGCTCGCGGCGGGCGTGTTCGCGCCAGAGGCGTCGCGCGTCGTCGACGGTGAGGGGCGCGCAGTCGACCTGGGCTTCGGGTTCGAGTCCGAGGGGCTCTCTCGACGTGACCAGCACACGCAGCTCGGCGCAGCCGTTGAGCAGCGCGGGGAGCGCCGTGCGGAGCTCGTCGAGGGCGTTGTCGGCGTGGTCGATGACCAGAAAGAGCCCGCCGCGGAGTGAGAGCGTCTCGGCGAGGTGTTCGATCGCGTCGTCGCGTACGCGGGGCACGTCGAGCACGGTCGCCAGCGCGCGCAGGAGGTCGGCCTGCGTGAAGGCGAACTCGATGTCGCACCAGGCGGAGGGCGTGCCCTCGCCGAGCGCGGAGAGGTACGGCGCGCGCGGGCCCTGCGAGAAGCGTCGGGCGAGCAGCGTCTTGCCCATCCCCGCGGCGCCCGTGAGCGAGACCAGGCGCTCGCCGCGCGCGAACAGGGACTGGATGGACGAGAGCGTTTCGCTCTGTCCCTCAAGGCAATCGCTCCACATCGTCGCAACTCCCATGGGCTCAGGAACGCGGCGGATCCTGTCACAACGCGTAAAGCGCGGGAACTTGCTGACCGATGGGATTTACGAGTGGGTTATTGGAACGTCAGGCCCACCGCGATGGTGGTCGTCCACTGCTGATAATTCGAGAGCGTGATGGGTGTGCGGGGTGCGGGCTGACCCATCGTATCGGGCTGCGTCGACGGGCGTCCCGCATCGCTGGAGGGCGTGCGGAGAAAGCCCGGCGCGGCGACGTCCATGGAGAACTCACCGGAGAGCGTGAAGATCTCCCACTGGAGTTGCAGCCCCGCGAGGAAGCGCGTGCGGTAGATGCGCATCGCGTTGAAGACGCTGCTGTTGCGCGTGTCGTTGAGATCGCCGGGGAGACCCGCCGGGCCCGTTCCACCGCCGCCGCATTGGAGCTGCCCGACGAGCCCGCTCGGCGAGCGGTTCGGATCGGTCATCGCACGGGTGTCGGGCACGTACCGGATCTCCTGCCGCGGGCACTCGGTGTACGCGCTGCGCGTCGGGGTGAAATCAATCACCCCCGAGTCGCCGAAGATCATCAGGAACTGCCCGCCCACGAAGGGCGTGAGCCGCAGGTGCCCGCCGATCGTGAGCCGCTTCGAGATCATCGCGTCGAGGTCGACCACGGTGAGGTTCATCTGCTGCTGACCCACCATGGTGTTCACCGCGGCGCGCAGCGCAAAGTCAGGGAGGTACCCCACACCACGACGGAAGCCCTCGAAGAGCGACCAGCGCAGATCGAGCCCGATCGACCAGATGTTGCTCGAATGGAGGTGGCTCACCTGCGTGCCGAGTTCGAAGCCCAGCGGAAGGCCCTTGCGAACGTGCACGCGCGACACGAAGGCCGTCGTGTCGGGGCGGTCGCGGCGCGCGAGCGTGCCCGATCCCACGTTGGCGCCGACGCTCCCCTCGGTGCCCCTGCGCCACGCGTCGCTCGACGCGTCGAGGTTCGTGATGGCCATCTCGTAGCCCACGTAGAACCCGCCGTAGCCGAGGGTCATCGCGGGGGCCGACAGACCGGGCGCGAGGGCCGCGCCGAGCTGGTTCACGAGGTCGGCCCAGAGCTGGTTGTCGGCGTTGCACTGGGCGTATCCCTGGCCGCCCGCCGAGGCCGTCGCGGTGGTGCCGCAGCCGCCGTTGAAGCGCCAGCGCGCGGGGTCGTAGTTCACGCCGCCGCCCTGCCACGGCGTGTCGTTGTAGTAGCTCAATCGGTTGAGCGAGAGGTCCATCGGGTCGGCGCGCGCGACCGACGGGAGGACGGTGAGCGCGAGCAGCGACGCTGCGACCTGGAGCGAACGCACGGGGAACCGCATGCCGCGCGCGAGGCTATCACAGGGCCACTTGCGGCTGTCACGACGGATCGTGGTCTCCGCGGCGCGCGTGTGTTACCCGGTGGAGCCCCGACGATGCAGCCCAAGCTCCGCGCGCCGAAGCCCGCCGTGCCCTTCCACATCGCGCTGGTCGAGCCCGAGATCCCGCAGAACACGGGCAACATCGCGCGCCTCGCCGCGGCGACGCAGTGCCCCCTGCACCTCGTGGGGCGCCTGGGGTTTCGCATCGATGAGAAGTCCGTGCGGCGCGCGGGCATCGACTACTGGCACCTCGTCGAGCTCCACACGCACCCCGACTACGCGAGCTTCGCGCTCCGTCACGCGCAGTCGAAGCGCGGTCGCGTGCGGCTCTTCTCCGCCGCGGGTTCGAAGAGCTACCTCGATGCGGACTTCGAACCCGGTGACGCGCTGGTCTTCGGCCGCGAGTCGTCGGGCCTCTCGCGCGAGGTGCTCGACCGCCACCCCGACGAGATCTACGGCATCCCCACCATCGGCGCGGTGCGCTCGCTGAACCTCGCGAACGCCGTGGCCATCGTGGTGTACGAGGCCCTGCGCAAGACGGGGGTGATCGCGCGCTCGGCCCTCGAAGCGCCCGACCCCGACGCGCACCCCGAACCCGACGAGTTCGTGCGCTGAATCGCCCGGTGAACACACGGTGATTCCGCGGTGAACGAAGGGCTCCGCGCGCGCCGAAAGTTTTTCGTCGGAGAGACCTTCGCCCGCAGCTTGACCCTGCGACAACGCGGGTGATAGAAGCCGCGCGCCGTCTGGAACCCTCCAGTGGAAACGCCTCGACGAGCAACACCGTGCAGGTGCGACGATGAAGCTTCCTGCGCGTGAGTTTGCCGGGCTTTCACTGGGAATCGAGATGGTGATGTCTGTGGTGCTCTGTGGCGCCGTGGGCCGCTGGGCCGACGGGCGCTTCCGCTCCGAGCCGACGTTCCTTCTGCTGGGCGTCGTGATCGGGGCCGCCGCGGGGTTCCGCCAGATCTGGCGCTTCATGGATCGCATGGACCAGATCGAGCGACGCCGCGAGCGCGAAGCCTCCACCGACGCAACGAACGACAAGCCCCGCACCCCGTGAACGCCCTGAGCCACACCGGAGACCCCATGACCACCGAGCCCATCGTGCGTCGCATCGCGATCGCCGCCGCGGCCATCGGCGGCGTGACGGCGCTCGCCGCGTGGTGGCTGGGCGGTGCCATGGCAGCCCTCGGCGCCGTGGTCGGCACCGCGCTCGGAACGCTGAACCTCTGGGCCCTCGCGGGGCTCATCACGCGCCTCATCGACACGAAGGCCCCGTCGGGATCGAAGGGTCCCGCGGCGGTGCTCTACGTCGCCAAGGCCCTCGGGTTCTTCATCCTGGCGGGCTTCCTGGTGAGCCGTCCGTGGTTGCACCGCGAAGGGTTCATGGCGGGCTTCACCGCGGTGGTGTTCGCCATCGTGGTGGGCGGCGCGTGGGGCGGATCCGACGACTCCTCCGACGGGAACTCCTGAGGGAAAAGACCGATGCCCGATCACACGTCATGGTTCACGTACCTGCTGGCCCTGCCGAATTTTCGCGGGCTGTGGGCCGTGTTCAACCACCTCGGCTGCGTGAACGCCGCGGGCGAGACCGTCGCCCTCCAGTCGGGCGCGCAGTGCCCCGCGGACTACACCCTCGCCGAGCTCCCGAACCACTTCACGTACCCCGTGAACATGCCGGTGACGCTCGAGTACTCGGTGCTCGCGCTCTTCGCCGCGCTCGTCGTGGGCGTCTTCGCGATGGTGCTCCGCGGCCGCGTGTCGAAGACCGCCGAGGCCGTGGTGCCCGAAGGGTCGCTCACGCTCTCGTCGTTCCTTGAGAACTTCGTCGAGACCTTCTACGGCATGCTCCGCGAGGGCCTCGGCAAAGACGAAGCGCGGCACTTCCTCCCGATCATCGGCACCTGCGCGCTGTTCATCTTCTTCTCGAACGCGCTGGGCATCATCCCGGGCTTCTCGCCGCCCACGAGCAACTTCAACGTCTCGCTCGCGTGCGGCCTCGTGATCTTCTTCGCGACGCACTTCTACGGCCTGCAGCGTCAGGGCGTGGCGTACCTCAAGCACTTCGTCGGTCCGGTGCCCGCGCTGGCGCCCCTGATGATCCCGCTGGAGATCGTCTCCCACCTCGTGCGGCCCTTCTCGCTCGCGATCCGCCTCGCGGCCAACATGTTCGTCGACCACCTGCTCGTGAGCGTGTTCACGAGCCTCGTGTTCGTGCTCGTGCCCCTGCCCATCATGCTCCTGGGCGTGCTGACCGTGACGCTTCAGGCGTACGTGTTCTGCCTGCTCGCGACCATCTACATCCAGCTCGCCATCGAGCACCACGACGACCACGGCGACCACGCCCACGGTCACGACGGCGCTGAGGCCCACGGCCACGCGAGCACCGCCCACTGATCTCGAAACCCCGACACCACATTCGCGGCCTCGACCCCACGAAGTGACTTTTCCAGCGGCCATCACCGCACCGGACGAACGAAGGAGACGCACCGTCATGAAGAAGATCGTTGCCACCTCGAGCGCGCTGCTCGTCACCCTCTTCACCCTCTCGGCCTTCGCGCAGGAGAGCGCCACGGGCTCGGCCTCGAACGCCTTCGACGCCCAGATGGCCGCCGCCATCGGCGCGGGCCTCGCGATCGGTCTCGGCGCGCTCGGCGCCGCCCTCGCCCAGGGCCGCGTGGCCTCGACGGCCCTCGACGGCATCGCGCGCAACCCCGGCGCCGACGGCAAGATCCGCACGCCGATGATTCTCGGCCTCGCGCTCATCGAGTCGATCGCCCTCTACGCGCTCCTCATCGCGTACTTCCTCCAGGGCAAGGTCGGCGGTCACTGAGACCGCTGACGTCGCGGGCGGAGGGGATATCCTCCGCCGCGATGGCCCGCTCCCGCCTCTCCGCTGCGCTCCGCGCGCGCCTCGTCTTCCCCACCCTCACGCTCTGCTTGACCGCCTGCGCCGCGTCGCCCGTCACGACCGTGGCTCCGTCGCGCGCGCTCGATCTCTCACCGGCCTCTGCGCCCGTCGACGAGGCCGACCTCGTGGTGCCGCGGGTCACCGCCGCGGGTCCCACGGGCGACGCCGACCCGTGCCCATCGCCCCGCTGCGGCCGCGCGGGCGTTCCCGGGGATGTGCGCCTCGACGACCGTCGCGACGAGGCCCTCGACGTGTTCGTGCGCTACGTGCGGGCCGTGAGCGCGCGCGACGCCGACGCCGTGCGCGCCCTCCTCGACGACGAGGTGCGTCCGGCGCGCGAGGGACCCGCGGTGCCGCGCGAGACGGTCATCAACCTCCACACCCGACTCTTCGACCTCATGGACGTGCGGGGCTTCGAAGCCTCCCTCGTGCGCGTGTCGTCGTACGAGCGCGTGCGCCAGCAGGGACGCGGCCTCGCGCTCGCGCCCGGCGACTGGCTCGTCGAGTGGACCTCGACGTCGTTTCGCGCGGGTGCCTCTCCGCTCTCGGTGACGCCCCCCACGCTGATGGTGCTGCGCTGGCGCGAGGGAACGGCGCGCGTGGCGTGCTTCAGCCCCGAGTTCCTCGCCCGCAACCCCGCCTTCGCGCCGTGATCTTGTCGAAGAATGGGAGCTCCGGGGCGGACTGTGTAGGTTCGCGCGCAGGGCCGTGACGATGCGGGCGTCGCGCGGCTGCCGCTGCATCTGCCTCCACCCTCCGACGCCCCGCGAAGCGCCCCGATGACCGCGCACGATTTCGAGTCGACCTTTCGCGAGTTCCTCACGTCCGGCTGGCTGTCGCCCGTCACCCGCGCGCGCCGTCAGCGATGGCTCGACGTGCGCGACGAGGGCAACCTCCGCTGGGCCCGCGTGCAGGCCCTCCGCGCGCGCCACGCGCCGCTCACCGACGCGGTGCTCCTCGGGATGCTCCCGTACTCGATGAACAGCGCCACGCGCGGTCGCTCGCGCTGGCAGCACCCCTCGTCGACGCTCACCCTCGACGTGCGCGGATGGCTCGTGCGCGAGGGCGCCGCCGACGACGAGGCCTGCACCAACGTGATCGAGGCCCTGGTGCGCTTCACCGAGCGCTGCCTCCTCGCGCCCGAACGCCTCGCGGAGCATTGCGCGTGGTTCGCCGCGCGCCACGAGAAGCGCCTGATCCAGTCGTCGCTCGTGTCGCCGCTCCTCAACGCGCTCGTGCCCGAGCGGTATGCCGTGGTGAACGCGGCCTCCATCGCGGCGCTGCGGGCGTTTACGGGCGTTCCGTGGTCGCCGCGCATCGAGACGTACCCGAAGGCCAACGAGGCGCTGCGTGCCTTCGTGGCGAAGCACCGCGACACGCTCTCGCCGCGCGAGGGCGAAGGGCTGCGGCCCCACGACGTGTTCGACCTCTTCGCGCAGTGGTTCTTCGACCGCGCGCCCGAGGTGCTCGAGGAGCCCTGGGAGCCTGCGCAGCTCGGTGCCCCCGAAGGACACGGGTGGAAGGTCTCTCCGGGCCTCCACGCGCAGCGGTGGTTCAAGTGCCTCGCCGATGAGTCCATGGCCTTCGCGTGGCCCGAGCTCGGCGACCTCGCGTCGCTCTCGTTGGAGATGTTCCGCGAGCGCGTGGCCACCCTCGCCGTCGTGCACGCGGCCTTTCGCGAGCCGGGCATCGAGCACCTCTGGCACCTCGCGCGCAGCGCCGAAGGCACGCTCCTCGTCGCGTCGCGCGCGCCCGACCTGGTGCTCGGCCTCGGACGCGTCACCGGCGCCTACCGCTTTCTCACCGGCGATGCGTACCCGCACCGCCTCGACGTCGACTGGTTCGACGTAGAGGAGCGCAGCGTCGACCGCGAAGACTGGTCCGCCGTGCTCGCGCCCGTTCCCTCGGTGTGGATCGAGCAGGCCCTCAAGGTTTCGAAGTCGGGCGAGCACACGCGCGTCGACCTCTCCTTCGCCGACGCGTACGAGCTCGCCGAGAGCACCGTCGCCATGGCCGCCTCGGGAGACACCGCGACGGTCTCGCTCCCGCCGCCGGTGAACCCCTTCAACGCCCCCACGGTGCGCCTCGCGCGGGCCGAACACGGCTGGGTGGCCTCGTCGCCTCCGTCGGCCTCGGCCTCGCCTCCGCCGTTGCCTCGCACGCCTTCGGCACCCGCCGCGCGCGCGCCCTCGGTGCCCGCCGCGCGCCCCGTCTCGGGCGTGTCGCCCGCCGCCTCGGGAAGGCCCTCGGCGCCCGTCGAAGGACACGACGACACGGGCTTCACGCACGACGAACTCCGCCGCCTCGTCGACGTGGTGCGACGCAAGGGACAGGCGATCGTGAGCGGCCCCACCGGCACCGGAAAGACCTTTCTCGCACGGCATCTCGCGCGGCTCCTCGCGGGCGAAGGCGGCGTGGTCGAGCAGCTCCAGCTCCACGCGAACTACCGCTACGAAGACTTCGTCGAGCGCAACGACCGCGGCGCGCGCGTGCCCGGTCGCCTCCCCGAGTTTCTGGGGCGCGCGGCGGAGCGCGGAGGCCCCGCGGTGCTGATCCTCGATGATGTGCACCGCGCCGACCTCGCGCGGGTGATGGGCGAGGCCATGCACGCGTTCGAGTACCGCGACGAGCCCGTGCGACTCGCGAGCGGCGCCGAGTTGCGCATTCCGCGCGAGGTGATTCTCCTCGGCACGATGAACGCCGCCGAGCGCGCGATCACCGTGGCCGATCAGTCGCTGCGCCGTCGCTTCGCGTTCCTTCCGCTGCCGCCGCGCTACGACGTGCTCGGGCGCTACCTCGCGGCGCGGGGCTACGCGGCCGATGCGCTGCTCGCCACGCTGCGCACGATGAACGACGCGCTCGGGCCCGACGCCACGCTGGGCCTCGCGGGCTTCTTTCGCGACGACCTCGCCGACGTGCTCGAAACCGTGTGGACCCACGAGGTCGAGCCGCATCTCGAACAGCACCTCGCGCAGAACCCCGCGGCCCTCGCCTCGCTGCGATGGACCCGCGTGCGCGAGTCGCTCGGGGCGTGATCGCTACGGCTTGAGCATCCCGAGAAGCTCGTGGAGCGACGCGCTCGTGGCGCTCCACCCCCACGCGGCGGGCAGCAGATCGCCGACGCTGCCGTAGCGTCCGGCCACCGAGTGCACCGGCGCCGCGAGGGCCTCGACGCCCGCGCGACGAAACTCCCGCAGCGAGCGCCGCATGTGGAGCGCGCTGGTCACCACCACGAAGCGCGTGATCCCGAGGCTGCGTCCCACGCGCACGCTGTGGAGCGCGTTCTGCCGCGTGTTGAGCGCCCAGGGCTCGTCGACGATCACCGCGTCGGGCACACCCGCGAGCACGAGCAGCGCGCGCATGGCCCGCACATTCTCCTCGGGCATGGGGCCGGGCGAGCGTCCCGACACGATCACCCGCCGCGTCTGGAGGCGCTTCCACACGCGCGCCGCGCCGAGCACGCGGGCCGTCCCCTCGGCGTCGAGGCGCTCCGCGGGGGTGTCACCGGGCGATCCCGCGCCCACCGAGCTGCTCAACACCACGAGCGCCGTGCGGTCGCGCAGGGCCGCGTCGTCGAGGGCCGCCACGTCGCGCGGAGGGAGTTCCAACGCGCGCACGAGGGCCAGCGAGACGAGCGGCGTCGAGAGCGCGTAGCCCACGCACCACACGGCCACGAGCGCGCGGAACGCCCATCGGGCACGGGGGACAGACAATGTCACCGACCGACGGAGCGCCACGAGCGCGAGGCCCCACGCGGCGAACACCACCACGGCCACGTCGAGAAAGCGCGAGAAGGTCAGCACGGCTCAGCGCTCGTCGGGCGACGGGTCTTCGTCGAGCGCATCATCGTCGGGGCCGGGCTTCGCATCGAGCGCGCGCACGGCGGCCATCGAGGCATCGGCGGAGAAGCCCTGCCGTGCGAGAAACGCGAGGAGCTTCTGCCGACGCACGCGCGGATCCCCCTCGCGGTCGAGCGAGCGGAGCTTCTTCTTCGCGGCCTGGAGCGCGAGGTCACGCTCGGTGCGTCCCTCGTCGCGGAGCACCTGCGCCACGGCCTCGCGCGCGGTCGAGGCGTCGACGCCCTTCTGCGTGAGGTCGCGCTGCATGCGTCGCACGGAGCGCGCGCCGGCCGCCTGCGAGCGCGTGCGCGACTCGGCGAAGCGTCGGTCATCGAGGAGCCCGAGCTCGGCGAGGCGCGCGACGGCGAGGGCTGCGAGCTGCGGGTCTTCGCCCTTCTCGATGAGCTTCGCTTCGAGGTCGCGCGCGCTGCGAGACCGGTACGAGAGCAGCGCGATGGCGCGGTCGACGACGCGCTGGAGTCCGTCGTCGCTCACGGCGCCCTCGCGGGGCCCACGACGCGCGTCGGCGGCGCCGAGACCACCTCCCAGAAGGTGCGCACCTCGTCGAGGTTGCCCAGCCGCGACGCCGGGGGAAGCGAGTCGAGGAGCGTGCGCCCGTAGTTTCGCGTCACGATGCGGCGGTCGAGAATGGCCACGATGCCCGCGTCGTCGCGCGTGCGAATGAGCCGTCCGAAGCCCTGCTTCAGCGCGATGGCCGCGGTGGGCACCTGGTAGTCGTCGAAGGCGTCGAGGCCCTCCTGCGTGAGCCGCGCGATGCGCGCCGAGGTCACCGGGTCGTTGGGGGCGTCGAAGGGGAGCTTGTCGATGATGACCAGACGCAGCGCGCGACCGGGCACGTCGACGCCCTCCCAGAAGCTCGACGTGGCGAAGAGCACCGCGTCGCCCGCCGCGCGAAAGCGCTCCAACAGCACGCGCTTCGGCGACTCGCCCTGCATCGCCGTGGGGTAGCTCCACGCGCCGCGGAGGGCGTCGCGGAGGGCGCGCATCATCCGCACGCTGGTGCACAGCACGAAGGCCCCGCCGCCGGTGATCGCCACGAGCCGACGGATCTCGTCGCAGGCCGCGTCGAGCCACCGCGGATCCCTCGGTTCGGGGAAGCGCGGCGGCACGTAGAGCCCTGCCTGCGAGGCGAAATCGAAGGGCGAGGGGAGCGTGAGCTCCTGCGCGTCTTCGGGCGCCCCCATGCGTTGACGGATGAAGCGGAAGTCTCCCCCCGACGAGAGCGTCGCCGAGGTCATCACCACGGCCCCGCGGCGGCTCCACAGACGCTCTCGCAAGAGCGGTCCCACCTCGACGGGCGAGGCGCCCACGGCGCCGCCACCGCGCGCGTCGGGCTCGGCGAAGGCCACGTACGCGTCGCGGGTCTTCTCATCGCGTCGGGTGATGATCTTGATGCTCTCGGTCATGGCCCGCGTGCGGCGCGCGACGGAGAGCACCGCGTCGTTGGCGCCCACAAAATCTCGCGTGTGCGCGTCGAGCTCGTCGAGCCCGCGGAGCATCTGCTCCGAGCCCGCCACGAACTCGCCCACCATCTGCTCGGGGGCGAGCAGCACACGTCCGCCGTGGGCCGTGCGCGGGAGCGACGTGAAGAGACGCAAGGCGCCCGAGGCCAGGTCGCCGAGCGCGCGCATCACCGATCCCTCGCGGGAGCGATCGAGAAAGAACCCCGCCGCGCGGAGGGCGCGGTCGGCGTCGCGCACGAGGGTCTCGACGCGGGCGCGGGTGAGCCGCACGCCGAAGAACTCCGTGGCCACGTCTTCGATCGCGTGGGCCTCGTCGAAGATCACCGCGTCGTAGTCGGGAAGGGCCTGCGCGCCCGTGAATCCACCGCGCAGCGCGAGGTCGGCGCAGAGCATGTGGTGGTTGGTCACGATGATCTGCGAAGACTCGGCGCGGCGGCGCATCTTCGTGACGAAGCACTGGTCGTAGAAGCGGCACTTGGGCCCGATGCGCGTGTCGGAGCTCGACACCACCTCGCGCCACACGGGGGCCTCTTCCGAGAGCGTCGGGAGCTCGGCGCGGTCGCCCGTCGAGGTCTCCTGCACCCAGTCGAGAATGCGGTCGATGCCCACCTCGGGGGCCACCGCGCCCGTGGCCACGCCCTGTCGGTACTCTTCGAGACGACGGAGGCACACGTAGTTCGAGAGGCCCTTCACGAGCGTCACGTCGGGGTGCAACCCGAGGCGCTTGAGGGTGGGAATGTCCTTCTCGATGAGCTGCTCGCCGAGGGCCTTCGTGGCCGTGGAGATCACCACGCGCAGCGAGCTCCGCGCGGCGGGCACGAGGTACGCGAGGGATTTGCCCGTGCCGGTGCCCGCTTCGACGAGCAGGCCCGTGCCCGACTCCAGCGCGTGCTCCACGGCCGTCGCCATCGCGAGCTGTTCGGGGCGCGACTCGTACCCGGGGAGCACCCTGGCGAGCGGTCCCCCTTCGGCCAGGAGTTCTCGTGCGGACATCGCCTCTTCGACCTGCTGCGCCTCGTCTACCACACGCCCTGCCGTACCGTGCGCGCGCCGCGCCGTCCGATGGACAGTCAATGACACCGGAGCTCCATCGCTTCGGTGCACCCCACCACGGCGTCCGCTCGCGTCGCGGGGGCCGTGGGTTGTATCACCGCGCGGGTGACGGTCACGACGCTCCTCGTCGCGCTCGTGGTGTTTCTCGCGTTCACCACGGAGACGGTGCTCGGCTTCGGCGCCACGGTGATCACCCTGGCGCTCGGGGCCGCGCTCGTGCCGTTGCGTCCGCTCCTCGCGGCGCTCATTCCGCTGAACCTCGCGCTCTCGGCGTACCTCACCGCGCGGCACTGGCGCGACGTCGACGTGCGCGCCCTCACACGTCGCATCGGTCCTCCCATGCTCGCGGCCATGCCCGTGGGAATGCTCCTCGCCGCACGGCTCCCGGCCGCGTGGCTCGTGCGCGCCTTTGGCCTCTTCGTGCTCGCCCTCGCGTCGATCGAGCTCCGACGGATGCGCCGCGCGCAGCCCGCCACGGACCTCTCGCGCAATGCCTCGCTGGGCCTCCTCGCGCTCGGCGGCGCGGTGCATGGGATGTTCGGCGTGGGCGGGCCCCTGGTGGTCTGGGTGGTGAGCCGCTGGTTCGACGACCGGCACCGCGTCCGCGCGACGCTCAACGCCCTGTGGCTCACGCTCAACGTGATCTTTCTCGCGCCCATGGCCCTCGACGGAACGCTCTCGCGCGCGAGCCTCGGCGCCACGATCACCTTCGTGCCCTCGCTCGTCGCGGCCACGTGGGCGGGCGAGAAGCTCCATGCGCGCGTGCCCGAAAGCACCTTTCGCAAGGCCGTCTACGCGATGCTCCTCGCGGCGGGTGTCGTGCTGGTCGTGCGGGGCGCGTAAAAATCCCCGACGGTCGACGAAAACCTTGAGCGCGTGGTGGGAGCGTGTTACTCCCCGCGTCCGCTCACGAGAGATCGTGCGCAACGGAGGCGTGGCCGAGTGGCCTAAGGCAGCGGCTTGCTAAGCCGTCGACGTGGAAACGCGTCCGCAGGTTCGAATCCTGCCGCCTCCGCCAGTTTGTCGAGATCGCAAGGTTCCCGTCGTACGTGGTGCTTGTGACCAGGATGTGGATGCGATCGACACGGTTCTGGGCCCGCTTCGGTGGCGCGATGGCGCTGCTGCTCTCGGGCTGGTTCTTCTGGAGCGTCGTGCTCGTGGCGCTCTGGCATCGGAACACCTACGGCATCTCGCGCGTGCCCATCAGCCCGTGGGCCTTCGTGAACGGCGCGATCTTTCTCGCCCTCGCGGTGGGCGCGTTTCGTGAGCGTGAGCGCACGCGCCCGTGGCTCCTGGGCTCGGGCCTCGTGACCATGCTGCTCTCCGCGGCGGCCATGCGCATGAACCGCTGGGACGCCGTCGCCGTCGTGCTCGGCGCGCTCCTCGCCCTCGCGGGCTGGATGTGGGAGCGCGCGGTGCGGGCGCAGGGCGGCGCGTAGCCGACGGTTCAGGTCTTCGCGCGGGCGATGGCGTTGCGGGCCCAGTCGTCGACGGCGCGGGCCGTGTCGTCGCCGAACACCGCGGCGAGCTCGCCGAGCGGACCCGTGAGCGTCGTCTGCGGAGGCTCGGAGGGCACCACCGGAGCAGGGGGCGCGGTGAGCGCCGAGGCCTCGCCCGCGGCGTCGATCACGGCCTTCTGGAGCGAGGCGGCGACGTCGGCGGGCATCTGATCCGTGGCGGCCATCCACGCGAAGAAGCGACCGCACGCGTCGACGAGGCGGGGCACGTGGCGCGTGTCGGCGAGCTGCGAGACGGCGTTGCGAACGCCCTGCTGCACCTGGCGCGGCGTCCATCGCGTGAGGTCGCGTCCGCCGCGCGCTTCGAGGCGCACGCGCAGGAGCGTCTCGATCGCGAAGATCGCCACCTCGCGCCACAGACCGGGAATGCGTCCGCGAAGCTCCGACGCGAGAAACGCGCGGAGGATCGTGTGGGCCGTGCGCGTCACGGCCATGTCGTGCTCGTAGTTCGAAGCCACGGCCTCGGGGTGCGGGAGCGTGAGGGTGAGCGGTCCCACGCGGGTCTGCACGGTGGCGCCGCCGCTCTCCCGCAGGCGCGGTCCGTGGTCGCGGGTCATGCGCGCGAGCCCCGAGGCCAGCGCGGTGGCGAGCTGCACGTCGCGGGTGCTCAACGGCAGTCGCACGCCATCGTCGTCGACGCGCGCGATGACGGGAATCACCCCCGCGGTCGCGAGGGGCCACGCGTGGGCGCGCACCTCGGCGCGGAGGGCATCGGGCACGAGGTCGCGAAACTCCACGGAGAGCAGTCCTCCGAGCGGCGAGAGCGCGTGCGCCGCGTCGCCGTCGCCGTGGAACATCAGCGCCGCGTCGAAATCACGGAAGAGGGTGACCCCGCGCGGTCCGACGCTCCCGTCGTGCACCACGGCCGCGGCGTCGCGGAGGTCGAACGCGGGCGCGTCGACGGAGAACACCACGGTGTCATCGGGCACGGTGCTCCACGGCGCTGCCGACGCGAGCCGCGCGGCCGCTTCGAACCACTCGGCCACCGCGCGCGCATCGACCGCGCCGCCGTCGAGAAAGCTCTCGGGGAGCTGCGACTCGTCGTCGCCG
>CAMFHP010000145.1 GCA_945952225.1 uncultured Myxococcaceae bacterium | reverse complement strand
CGTCAGGGACTTTCCCTTCCCTGCCGGTGAATTCATTCACCGGCCGCACGCGTGCCCATGCGCGGAATCGCTCCTCCCGGCCCCGCACGCGGAACCGTGAGTACGATCGGAAACACACCCGGCGAGGAGGTCACGAAAGGTCGAGAAAACAAGTGCTTTGCGGGTGTGAGGTACGAGTCGCCTGGCGGCCTTCCACGTCGCTCGCGCGGGTGCAAATCCCGCCGCCCGCTCCGGAGAGCGCACGCGAGATCCCGTCCGGTTTCGCGGCGCGCGCATCTCCACTGGTCTCGTCGTTCAGCGGCACAGGACCGCCGATTGTCGATCGGCAGACACGGGTTCGATTCCCGTCGAGACCGCCGTCTTCACCCTCTCTCACGGCCCCGTCTTCCAATCGGTTCAGGATGATGGACCTTCACTCCAACGACGCGGGTTCGAAGCCCGCCGGGGCTGCCATTCGCGCTCACATCGCGCGCAGGCGTCGCGCGGCTTCGCGCAGCACGTCGTCGTCCTTCGCGAAGCAGAACCGCAGCAGCGTCTCGCCCACGGGATCGCGGTAGAAGCTCGCGCCCGACACCGACGCGATCCCCGTCTTCGCGAGGAGCGCGTGCGCCGCCTCGCGGGCCGTCGCGCACCCGAGCCGCCGCGCGTCGGCGAGCACGTAGTACGCACCCGCGGGCACGTACGGCGTGAGCCCCACCTCGGCGAGCGCGTCGCACAGAATGTCGCGCTTCACCTGGTAGCTCGCGCCGAGCGCGCGGAAGTAGTCGTCGGGCATCGCGAGCCCCGCGGCGCACGCGTGCTGCAACGGCGTCGGCGCGCACACGTAGAGCAGGTCGTGGGCGACGGCGATGCGCTGCGCGGCCTCGGGGGGCGCGATCGCGTAGCCCACGCGCCAGCCCGTGACCGAGAAGGTCTTCGAGCATCCCGAGAGCATCACCGCGCGACCCCGCGCGCCCGGTCGCGACGCGAGGGGAACGTGCGCCGCGCCCTCGTAGACGATGTGCTCGTAGATCTCGTCGGTGATCACCGTGAGGTCGTGCGCGTCGGCCAGGGCGAGGAGCGCGTCGAGCTCGGAGGGCGTCCACACCTTGCCGTGCGGATTGCCCGGCGTGCACACCACCACGGCGCGCGTCGCGGGCGTGATGGCGCGGGCGAGGGCGTCGAAATCCACGTCCCACGACGGGGGACGGAGCGGCACGAGCACGGGCCGCATGCCGAGGCCCACCACCGTGTTGTAGTGATACCCGTAGTAGGGCTCGAAGAGGATCACCTCGTCGCCGGGGTCGAGGAGCGCGAGCATCGCCGCGGCGAATCCGCCCGTCGCGCCCGCGGTCACCACCACCTCGCGCATCGGGTCGACGACGAGCCCGTAGTCGCGCTGCACGCGCGTCGCGATGGCCTCGCGGAGCGTGGGGATTCCTTCGGGCGGAGCGTAGATGGCGCGTCCCGCGGTGATGGCCTCGTGGGCCGCGGCGGCGACGGGGGCGGGCGTCGGGAGGTCGCAGACGCCCTGACCGAGGTTGATGCCACCGACCGCATCGCACGCGCGGGTCATCGCGCGGATGTCGGAGACGGCGGCGTTCGCGAGGCGGGTTCCGATGCGCATGGAGCCGTGGAGTGTATGCGCGGGGTGCGGTGCGACCGCGCGTGAAAATGCCCTGTCGCAAAGCTCCGGGAAGCGCCGCGCTGCGTCTATGATCGCGCACCGTGAACGCCCGCACGCTCGCCTCCTGTTCGCCGCTCGCGCTGGGCCTCGCGCTCGCCGCGTGCGCTCCCGACTACGTGCCCATGCCCGCGCGCGACGGGAGCGCCGATGCGCCCGCTCCTTCGAAGGACGCGCCCGCGATTCCCGATCGCCCCGCGCCCGACGTGCCGGGCTTCGACGTGTTCGTCGATGTGCCCGTGGTGATCGATCCCGATCAGCCCGCGGTGCCCGACGACGCGGCCCGCGA
Source organism: uncultured Myxococcaceae bacterium (assembly GCA_945952225.1). Lineage (GTDB taxonomy): Bacteria > Myxococcota_A > Polyangia > Polyangiales > CAISKJ01. The sequence goes on along the minus strand of CAMFHP010000145.1, from coordinate 15,509 downwards.
TGGCGCCGCCGATGGGCGCGCGGATGCGAACGATGCGAGCGTCGATGCACCTCGCGATGCGTCGCTCGATGGGCCCGTGGGCGATGGCGGCGCGCTGCCCAATCTCATTCCCGTGATCTCGAACCCGCAGATTCAGGAGCGCACCTTCGCCGCGGGATCGTGCGAGGTGATGGAGGGCTGCACCATGGCGGGCAACCGTCGTCTGCTGCGCTTCGACCTCACCACGCCCAACGTCGGAACGGGCGACCTCTACCTCGGCGCGCCCACGGCCGCGGGACGTCCCGCGGGGATGTTCGAGTACGGCACCTGCCACATGCACTGGCACCTGCGCGGCTATGCCGACTATCGGCTCCTCGACCTCGCGGGGCGCGAGGTGGGACGCGGCCACAAGCAGTCGTTCTGCCTCCTCGACTCGGGGCGCTACATGGGCATGGGCACCGACATTCCCGCGGCGGACCGCTACAACTGCGGCAACCAGGGCATCCACGCGGGCTGGATGGACGTCTACGGTCGCAGCCTCGACTGCCAGTACGTCGACATCACGGGCGTGCCGCCGGGCGTGTACCGCATCCGCGCGCAGATCAACATCGAGCGCGTCGTGCGCGAGAGCCGCTACGACGACAACGAGACCTTCTTCGACATCACCATTCCGCCGCCTGCGGACAGCGACGCGGGCTTCGACGGCGGCGTGTCGTTCGACCCGACGCTCGCGTGTTCCGGCGCCACCGAAGGGCTCACGCGCAACTGCGGCTGGCAGGTCGAAGGCCCCGCGCGAACGTGCACCCCCGGCGCGCGCGTCGAGGTCGGATGCAACCAGGGATGCATGCCGCCGCTCGGCGTGTGCGCGGGCGATCCCATGCTCCGCATCTGCCCCGGCACCACGCCCTGTCAGGACCTCACGGCCATCGCTTCGAACGACGACTCGTGCCCCGGTGACGGCGGTCCTACGCGGCTCTGTTCGATGACCTCGTTCACGTGCCCCGCGAGCGGGCGCTACACCATCCTGTCGGGTTCGTACCGCGCGGGCGGAGCCTACGAGTGTCACCTCGACGTGCGCTGATCGCGGCCCTCCTCACGGGCGCGTGCACCTCCCCTTCGAGCGCGCCGCCCGCGGATGTGCCCCACGACCTCCGCGATGCGTCGGAAGTTTCCGACGTGTCATTGCCTGACCTCACCGCCGAGGTGCGCTTTCCGCTGCTTCAGGAGCGCGTGTTCTCGGCGGCGTCGTGCGACGTGATCGAGGGGTGTTCGGTGCCGGGCCGCCGCCGCCTGCTGCGCTTCGACCTCACGACGCCGAACCTCGGACCCGCGGACCTCCACCTCGGCGCGCCCACCGTCGACGGCCGCGTGCAGCCCGGCTTTCAATGGGGCGACTGCCACGGGCACTACCACTTCGAGGGCTACGCGGAGTACCGCCTCGTCGACGCGATGGGGCGCGACGTGGCGCGCGGACGCAAGCAGGCCTTCTGCCTCGAAGACACCGACCGCTACAACGCCACGCAGCCCCTCGCCGACCGCGACCGCTTCTCGTGCAGCAACCAGGGCATCCACGCGGGCTGGATGGACGTGTATCCCCGCGGCCTCGACTGCCAGTACATCGACGTGACCGACGTGCCGCCGGGCACGTACCGCATTCGCGCGACGGTCAACGGCGAGCGCCGCATCGCCGAGGCCCGCTACGACAACAACGTGGGCGAGCTCACGGTGGAGATTCCCGCGGTGCTCCCCGATGCGGGCGCGGTCGATGGGGGCGACGCGGCGGTGATCGATCCGACGTTGCCCTGCGCGACGACGGAGCAGGGCGAGCACCGCGACTGCGGCTGGGACGCGGAGCAGGGCACGCGCGTGTGCACCCCCGGCGCGATGGTGACCGTGGGCTGCGATCCCGCGTGCGGTGAGCCCCTCGGCGCGTGCGCGAGCGATCCCGTGCTGCGCGTGTGCGCGGGCGATGCGATCTGCGCCGACCTCGCGGCGCTGGGCTCCAACGACGACGCGTGTCCCGTCGACGGCGCGCGCAACCCGTGTTCGCGGGTCACGGTGACGTGCCCTCCGTCGGGGCGCATCCGGGTGTTGACGGGGCCGTATCGCGCGGGCTCGGCGTACACCTGCCGCGTCGAAACCCGCTGAGCGCGCGTCGCATCTCAACCCCCATGCGCGCGGTGCAGATGGTGATCTTTCTCGCGGTGCTCTCGCTCATGACCTGGGGCGTGCACCACTACCTCTGGGCGCGCCTCGTGCGAGACCCCGCGTGGTCGTCGGGCGTGACGCGCCTCGCCACGTGGACGATCGTCACGCTCGCGGTGCTGCTCCCGCTGGGCATGATGCTCAACCGCGCGCTGCCTCGCGCCGTGATGCAGCCCGTGGCGTGGGCCGTGTTCTCGTGGATGGGCCTGTCGTTCTTTCTGCTCCTCGGCGTGGCGGGCACCGACGTGGTGCGCGCGCTGATGGGCGCTGTCTCGTCGCCGATGGATCCGTCGCGGCGGACCTTCTTCGCACGCGCCTTCGCGGCCGTCGCGGGCCTCGGGGGTGTCGTCGCGGGCCTCGTCGCGATGCGCACGGCCCTCGCGCCGTGGACGGTGCGCACGGTGCCCGTGAAGCTCGCGAACCTCCCCGCGGGGCTGCGCGGATTGAAGATCGTGCAGCTCACCGACATTCACGTCGGGCCCACGATCGGCCGCGAGTTCATCACCTCGCTCGTGGCCGCGGTGAACGCGCGCACGCCCGACCTCGTGGTGATCACCGGCGATCTCGTCGACGGCTCGGTGGCGCAGCTCGGCGCGCACGTGGCGCCGCTCGCGGGCCTTCGCGCGAAGCACGGGGTGATGTTCGTGACGGGCAACCACGAGTACTACTCGGGCGTCGACGCGTGGGTGGCCGAGCTCCGACGGCTGGGCATCCGCGTGCTCGCGAACGAGCGCGTGACCGTGGGCGAGGGGGCCGACGTGCTCGACGTGGCGGGCGTGAACGACTACGCGGCGAAGCGCTTCGACACCTTCAAACCCGACATGGCGCGGGCCCTCGAAGGGCGCGATGCGGCGCGTCCCGTGGTGCTCCTCGCGCATCAGCCGAAGCACATTCACGAGGCCGCGGAGCGCGGTGTGTCGCTCGTGCTCTCGGGCCACACGCACGGCGGGCAGATCTGGCCGTGGACGAAGCTCGTGGCCCTCGATCAGCCCTACCTGGCAGGGCTCCATCGGCACCGCGACACGCAGATCTACGTGAGCGAGGGAACGGGCTACTGGGGGCCTCCGATGCGCCTCGGCACGGCGCCCGAGATCACCGAGCTCGTGCTCGATCGCGCGTGAGCGTCGGTCAGTCTTCGTCGACGTCGACGGAGACGCCGAGCCACGCGATGCGCCCCGGCGTGGGGAGTCCGCGGGCCGTTTCGAAGCGCGTGTCGAGGGCGTTTTCGAGGAGCGCGAAGGCGCCGACGCCCGACGCGAACTGCCATCCCACGCGGGCGTTCACGAAGACGCCCTGCCACGCTTCACCGCGCGCATCGACGCCGCTGCGGTCGAACCACAGCGCCTCGACCCACGCGCGGAGCCCGGTGCGTGAGAACCACACCGCGCGGCCCGTGACCTTCGAACGGAGCCTTCCCGTGAGTTCGTCGCCGTGGGCGTCGCGGGTGGTCTGCCAGAACGCGCTGGCCACGAGCGAGAGGTGTTGCGTCACGCGCACGGTGCCGTCGACGGTGGCGCCCGCGGTGCGAACGCCGTCGGTGTTCGTGGGCGTCCACCATCCGTCGGAGTCGATGGCCCAGCGGATGAGTCCGTCGGTCTGCATCGCGAAGCCGCGCGCGATGGCCTGCCAGCCGCGGTCGCCGCCGCCGAACACCACCGACGCGTCGACGCCCCACGCGCGCTCGGGACGCAACGTGAGGTTGCCGCGCTCGCCCACGGCGCCGCCCGAGGCCGCCGCGTAGCGGAACACGGGCCACGCGCGCTCGCCGAAGGTCGGCGGACGAAACGCGCTGCCGATGGAGACCTCGGCGCGCACGAGGTGATCGGGCGCACCGAGGCGCAGCGCGGCGCGGGGCGAGGGGATCCAGCCGTAGAGCGAGTCGCCGTCGAGCCGTGCGGCGAGGTCGAGCGACACGACGGGACCGAAGCGCAGCGTGTCGCGCGCGAAGATCCCCACGCGCGATGCGCCCGCGCGGCCGAAGCCCTGCGCGTCGAGGGTCTCGTGGCCGAAGTCGACGCCCACCTGCACGGCGCCGAGGGGGCCGTTGGCTTCGCGCGTCCATGCGAGGCGTCCCTGAATCTCGCTGCCCGACTGCCGCGACTCGGCGAGCGAGTTGCCCGCGCTGGTGTCTCCGTCGGGGTTGAAGAGCGTGGCGCGCGCGAGGGCCACCGAGGCCGCCGCTTCGAGCGTCATGCGTCCGCCGAGCGAGCGACGGAGCACGCCGGCCACCTGCATTCCCTGCCGCGCCTGACGGTCGTCGGCGTCGAAGGTGTCGGCCGCGAGGAGGCTGCCCCACGCGGGCGCGCCCGTGTAGCTGTCGTAGAGCCGCAGCCACACGTAGCCCGTGCCGCGCGCGCCCCACGAGCGTCCGACCTTCACCGTGCCGTCGACGAGCCGCGCCTGCGTGCCCGGCGCCCACGCGCGCGTGGTGTTGGCCGTGAGCGTCGCGAGGGCGTAGCGGTCTCCCTCGCGCACGGCGCCGAGGAGCTGTCCGCGGAGGCCGAACCAGGGCTGCACGCCCTCGGCGAGGTCGTCGTCGTCATCGACCGCAGGCGAGGGCGCGGGCGCGTCGTCGTCGCCTTCGCCCGCGAGGTACATGCCGTATTGCAGCGTGCCCGCGAGGGTGCGCGGCGCGACGGGCTCGCGCGTCGTGAGCTCGATGACACCCGCGACGGCGTTGGCGCCACCCCACGCCGACGAGGGGCCGCGGTGAAGGGTCACCCGATCGAGGAGCGCCGACGGAAGCAGGTTCGGGTCGACGCCCGCCACCGTGGCCGCGCTCGAACGCGGGCTCATGCGCAGCCCATCGAGGATCACCAGCGTCTCTTCGGGGGCCGCGCCGCGCAGCGAGAGACGGCCCGCGGTGCCCGCCGCGCCGCCGCCGAGAAGGTCGATGTCGGGCTGCGGACGGAGCGCGTCGGCGAGGGTGGTTCCGCCCGTGCGTTCGAGCTCGGCGTGGCCGATGACCGTGGTCGAGGGCGTGGCGCTGCGGGCGCGCACGGTGGCCTCTTCGGTCTCGTCGTCGGCGCGGGCGACACGGGGGAGCGTCGCGAGCGCGACGAGCGGAAGCACAAAGACGAAAGGTCGGCGAAGCATCGGGGCCGCTGCGTCTATCGCTGCGGGGCGCGCGCCGTCGAGAGCCAGGTGGCTACGAGTTCACACGATGCGCCGTCGCACCGCGGTGGCCACGGCCTCGGTGCGGTCGCGCGCGTCGAGCTTTTCGAACACGCGCTGCGCGTACTTCTTCACCGTCGCAACGCTCCAGCCGAGGTCGTCGGCGATCTCGCGGTTGGTGCGCCCTTCGGCCATGCGCGAGAGCACGCGCCGTTCGACCGCGGTGAGCGCCTCGCCGGGGTCGGGCGTGAGCGACGGATCGAGCGTGGTGCGTCCCTCGACGGCCGCGCGCATCGCCGCGAGGAGCTCGTTGCGCGAGGCGCCCTTGAGGAGCCATCCGCGCGCGCCCGCCTCCATCGCGCGCCGCACGCGGGTCGGGTCGTCGTGCATCGAGAGCACGAGCACCGCGGGCTGCGTCGGCCGCGCGCGCAGGGCCGTGAGCACGGTGGTTCCCTCGCCGTCGGGGAGCTGCATGTCGAGGAGCACCAGGTCGATCGCGTGCGATTCGATCGCGCGCAACGCATCTGCGCAGGTGCCCGCCTCGGCGACCACGGTGACCTCGTCGCCCGCGAGCATCGCGCGGAGGCCCTCGCGCACCACGGGATGGTCGTCGACGAGGAGCGTGCGGAGCGGGCTCACGGCGTCTCGCCCGCGGGCTTCAACGGGAGCCATGCGCGCACGGTGGTTCCTCCGTCGACGGTCACCTCGCAGCGGCCGCCGAGGAGGGCGGCGCGCTCGCGCATGCTGGCGAGTCCGAGGCCGCGCGGTGACGACTCCGAGGTGCCCACGCCGCGGTCGCGCACGGTCACGGTGAGCCACGGACCTTCGACGCGCACGGCGACCTCGATGGAGGGCGAGCGCGCGTGGCGGGCCGCGTTGGCGAGGGCCTCCTGCACGATGCGGTACGCGGCGGTCTCGACCGCGGGCGCGAGGGGAAGCTCGGGAAGACTCGCTTCGAAGGTGACCGTCCACCCGGCCTCGCGGGCGGCCTCGCGCACGCTCGCATCGAGGGCGCTCGCGAGCCCCACGCCGTCGACCGCCGCGGGACGCAGCGCGCGCAACACGTGACGCAGCTCGGTGAGCGCATCGCGCATGCGCTCGGCGCTGCGGGCGAGGTCTCCATCGGCGCGCGAGGGCACGCGGTCGGTGGCCGCGAGGCCCGCTTCGAGGTGCTGCCGCGCGCTCACGAGCAGCGGGGCCACGCCGTCGTGGAGCTCGTAGGCCACGCGGCGACGCTCTTCTTCCTGCGCGAAGATCACGCGCTCGACCATGCGCGCGAGGGCCTCTTCGTGGGCGGATTTCTCACGCCACGCGCGCAGCACCGTCCACGTCGCCGCGAGCACGACGGCCACCTGGAGCGCGTGCATGAGCACGGCGAGGGGGAGGGCGGCGCCGTCGGTTCGTTCGAGGGCGCGCATCTCGGCGGCCTCGTAGCCCGCCATCGCGACGAAGGTCACCGCGAGCACGAGGTCGCGCGCGCGGCGGTGGGCGAGGGACCCGTCGCGCCCGTCGGTCATCGCGTGCCGCGGCGCCTCCCACGGCGCACGGCGAAGGCCGCGAGGCACAGCGCGAAGAGGGCGGGCGAGGTGCGCGCGCGGGGCGTCGGAACCGTGGTGCAGTTGCATCCCTCGCCGGGCGCGGCGGGGGTCACGGGGCGGGCCGCGTCGGAGCCCGCGTCGGTGGCGCTCGCATCGTCGACGGCGGCGTCGGTGACCGCATCGTCGGCGGGCGCGTCGGCGGCGGCGTCGGCGAACTGGCCCACGTCGGGCACGGTGGTCACGAGGTGCCCGCGGTCGCGCGTCGCGAAGGAGTAGCCCTGCGCGCACGAGTCGACGGCGGTGTCGAAATCGCGCGCGAGCTGGTCGGTCACCTGCGAGGGGTTCGCGAGGAGCACCCACACCACGTCGAGGTCGTGCGAGGCCTCTTCGTCGTAGGCGGGGTTGCGCGCGCCGTTGGCCCGCACGAGGTCGTTGATGCCCACGTCGACGCGGCGTCCGCGCACGGTGACCGTGCGGCCGTTGTATTCGGGCGGGCTGTCGCGGGTGATGCCGTTGGGCACGTTCGTCGCGTCGGCGATGAGGAACGTGGGCTCGACGTCGGCCGCGGGAATGAGCCCCATCGCGTAGAGGTCGATGGGCGAGAAGCGGAACGTCGGCATCGACGTGCGGAACGTGCCCGGCGAGGTCTCCGTCCAGAGGTTGCCCTCCATGGGCGAGCCGCCGGAGTTGAAGAAGTAGCTCCAGTGCGAGCGGTTCACGACCATGCCCGAGGGGAGCTGGTTGCCGCGTCCGAGGTAGCTGTCGGCGGCGAGCGCGGTGCCTCCGTCGGCGACGCCCGCGTCGGCCTGCGCGGCGGTGTTCGCGCGAAAGGTCGACCCGAACCGATGACCGAACTCCTGCGTGCAGATGAGATAGCGCCCGAACTCCACCGCGCGGGGGTCGGTGTAGAAGCGGTAGGTGTTGAGAAACACGAAGCCGTCGAGCTGAAACGACGAGCCGAAGATCCCGTTGAGGTCGAAGACCTCGCTGCGGTTGTCGAGCGGGCTGCGCTGCCCGATGCCCCGCACGTCGTTGCGGATCGGGAGGTAGAACGCCAGCGCCGACGTGCTCGTGGGGATCTGCATCGCCGCGAGGTACTGGCCCTCGTGAAAGCCCCCGACCTCGCTCAGCGCCGAGGTCACCGCGCTGATGAACTGCACGGTGTTGGCCGTGCTGTCGACGGGGATGGTGCTCCCCCAGAGCTCGGTGTCCGACGAGACGATGTACCCGCGGCGCGTGATGCGAGAGATCACGATCGCGTCGGCGGTGAGCGACTGGAGCAGCGCGCCTGCGGCGACGGCCGCGGCGAAGAGGGAGTGGGTGCGCATGGTGTGGGGCAACTCTCGGGGCGTCGGCGGGCGGCGCGGACCCTAACACGCCCGTGCGCGGCGCAAACCACCCTCGCGAAGGGCGATCAACGACCCGCGTAGGGCGTGGCTTCGAGCATGGCCTGCGCGGCCTGCGAGACGTTCGCGAGGAGCTCGTAGCCCGTGCGCGCTTCGATCGCGTCGACGGTGGTGATGTACCGGTGCCAGTCGGCGCCCGCGCTGCCGTCGTTGGGCATGTCGACGGCGACGACGGGCGTGCTCGCGTTCACGCTCTCGGGCCCGGCGCCGCGGGGCACGACGACGATGACCTTCCACGTCGAGAGGGGAATGGCGACGCGGCGCGCGGGGTCGTTGGAGCGGCCCACCGAGGGGCACGCCGCCGTGGGGCTGTTGCCGCCGGGCGCGAGGTTCGTCGCGCAGGTCGCGGGCCACACGCCGCCCGCGAGGATGTAGAGGTCCCAGCCCTGGCGCGCGGTGTTGGTGGTCCAGCGTTCGAGGTCTTCCCACGGGCCCGCGTTCACGTCGTGGCGCTGGGGCACGATGTTGGTGGTGAGAAAGGTCGCGGCGTTGTCGTCGGGATCGGCCGTGCGCGACGCCGACGGACACAGATGCCCGCGGTCGTATCCGCTGCCCGCGTAGTCGCCATCGAGCACGCGGTACACCCCCGACGGGAGCTGCGGATCGGGCGCGAAGCGTTGGCGCGTGCGCCCCGTGTCGCCGAGGTCCTCCGCGCGGAGGCGCCAGGCCACCCAGTTGGGCGCGTTGCGAAAGCGGTTGTACGACACGACGTACTGCCGCTTCGGGAGCCACAGATCGTCGGCGGGAAAGGCGTCGTACGGCACGCCCATCGCGGTGTTGTCGTTCACGAGCCCCACGGTCTGCGCGGGCACGTTCACCCGCGGCGCGCCCGCCTGCAACGGCGGCGACACGCGCTGCGCCACCTCGATCACCGTGTCGAGATCGCACCCGAGAGAGACCGCCAGGCAGAGCCACACCGCACGCCGCATCGTGAATCCTCGGTGCGCGAAGGGACCCATCTGTGTCAAGCGCGACCGCCCTCCAGCACGCGGTCTGCGCGCGTCGAAGCGTCGCACCCGCCGCGCGCGTCTTGTCTCCGGTCGCGGCCCGCACTACGACGCAGCTCTCCCATGCGTCGCATGCGCCTCCCCTCTGCCGCGCTCCTGCTCTCCCTCGCGCTCGCGCCCGCGGCCCTCGCGCTCACCGCGGCGAACGCGCACGCCGAGGCCCGCTACGAGACCGCCGGGCGCATCGTGTCGATCTCCAACGATCGCCGCGTGGTGCACATCGCCCACGAGCGCATCCCCGGTGTGATGGGCGCGATGACCATGTCGTTCACCGCGCGTCCCGGCGCCTCGCTCGCGGGCTTCGCCGTGGGCGCCCGCGTGCGCTTCGCGTTCACCGTCACCGACGACGGACAGCGCCTCCTCGACCGCCTCGAAGCGCTCCCGTGACGACCTCCGCACGACGCAGCGCGGCGTCGCAGGCGGCCCCGTTCCGCGCGCAGGGTGCCGCACCGCGAACGCCTGCAACCCCTGAAGAACGCTGCGCACTGCGGCCTTGTTGGCGCGCTTGATTCACGCGCGTCGATGGGTGAGCCTCGCCGCGTTCGGAGCCTCGTGACCGCGCCACGCGTCGTGCGTCGCGCCCTGCCACGGCGGATCCCCACAGCACAGCGGCTGCACGCATGACCTCATTCTTCTCTCGCGCTTCGCAGACGTCTCGCTCCACCCCGTCGGTCGCGCGCCGCGCCGCGTGGGGCCTCGCGATGGTGACCGCGCTGCTGCCCTCGTGGGCCTTCGCGCAGGATCACGGCACGCAGCCGGGCACGCTCAACACGCAGCTTCAGCCGGGGCAGACGTGCTTCGAGTGCCACGCGGGGCTTCGCACGCGCGACGGCCGCCCGTACATGGCCTACGACACCTGGGCCACGTCGATGATGGCCAACGCCACGCGCGATCCGCTCTTTCTCGCGACGATGTCCGTGGCCGAACAGGACGCGCCGGGCTCTCGCGCGCTGTGCCTCCGGTGCCACTCGCCGACGGCGCACACCAACGGCCACGCGCGCACGGGGATGCTCAACCCCGACGTGGGCGACACCGACGGCATCAACTGCGACGCGTGCCACCGGAGCATCGTCCCCACGACGGACCCGATGGCGCCGTACGTGAGCAACGGGCAGCTCTTCTTCGCCGACGCGCCCGTGGGCATCGACGCCACGCGCTACGGCCCGCGCTTCGACCCCTCGACCTCGCCGCGCCACCCCACCGCGGGCAGCAGCTTCATCCGTGATTCGCGGATGTGCGGCCAGTGCCACGACCTCACGCACCCGTCGCTCAACCGCCGTTCGCTCACGGGCGAAGACCTCGGGTATCGCCTGCCCGTGCAGACCACCTACAGCGAGTGGGCCCAGAGCGACTACGCGCGGCGCGCGACCCCCGAGACCTGCCAGACGTGCCACATGCCGCTCGTCGACACGATGCGCACGTACCAGGCCGCGCGCACTGTCGACGCCCCGCTCCGGGAGGGCCAGCGGCGTCACGATTTCTTCGGCGCCAACGCGTGGGGCATGGACCTTCTCCGCGCAGCGCTCCCCGGCGAGCGCGACGAGGAGTTCATCGCGGCGCGCATGGGCATCCAGGCCTTCGTGCGCAACGCGGCGAGCGTGGCGGTGACGGGCGCGCCTGCCGAGGGACGGGCGGGAGAGTCCGTGCGCTTCACCGCGCGGGTGACCAACCTTACGGGCCACAAGCTCCCCACGGGCTACGAAGACTCGCGCGTGATGTGGGTGCAGGTGCTGGTCGACGGGCGCGTGGTGTCGGGCGCCATGGTCGACGACGAGCTCGTCGAAGACGCGCAGGCGAAGGTCTACCGCCTCCAGCTCGGACGCATCGAGGGCGGACGCGCGGTGCCCAACGACTTCGTCGCGCGCCACGAAGCGGTCTACGAAGACACGCGCATTCCGCCGCTGGGCATGCGCCCCACGCGCGAGACCACGCCCGTCGGACGCGACTACGCGGGCGGCGCCGACGGCGCGCTGCGCAACTGGGACGACACCGCGTACGAGGTCGCGCTGCCCATGTACAACGGCCCCGCGGAGATCACCGTGCGGCTGCTGCTCCGGGCCACGACGAAGCACTACGTCGAGACCATCGCCGCGGCGAACCGCACCGACAGCACGGGCACCGAGCTCCTGCGCTTGTGGAACGCCTCGGGCCGCGCGCCGCCCGTCGAGCTCGCGAGCACCACCGTGCGCGTGAACGTCTCGGGCGGTGTGGAGCGCCCCGATGCCGGTCCCGTCGACGCGGGCGCCGATGCGGGCGACGCCGCGCGCGATGCGGTCACCGATGCGGCCCGCGATGTGACCAGCGACATCGCGCGCGATGCGGTCACCGACGTGCTCCGTGATGCGTCCGCGGATGGGTCCGATGCGTCGCGCGATGCGACCGCGGATGCCTCGCTCGATGCGTCCGCCGATGCGTCGGCGCCGGTGAACGCGACCACCGAGGGCGGCTGCTCGACGACGCCCTCGCGCGCCCCCGCGGCCCCGTGGACGACCCTCTCCCTGCTTGCGCTCGCCGCGCTCCATCGCGCGCGGCGTGGCACTGCTGCGCGCAGCGAAGCGCGTGTTCCGAAGACCCCGAAGGCGAACCGCTCATGACGTCAACGCTCTCCCGCCTCCCGTCGCTGCTCCTCACGTCGGGGGCGCTGCTCATGGCCTCCGCGCTCGGGTGCAGCAGCGATCCGACGCCGACCCCGACGCCGGCCGATGTGCCCGCGTCCGATGGCTCCTCCGACGCGTCGACGGACGCGGGCGACGTGACCGAGCAGGCGCCCCCGCTGCGCAACCGCCTCGACCTCGCCGACGACGCGCTCGCCGACCAGGCCCTCGCGATCCTCCAGGCCCCGCAGGCGGAGGGAACGCCCTCGTGCGTGCAGTGCCACGGCGTGACCCGTCAGACCGTTCGCCACTGGCGCGCGCTCACCGACACGTCGCTCTCGACCTGCATCACCGACCTCGCCGTCGCGACGCCCGCCTCGGCGCAGACGATGATCCGCTGCCTCCGCGGCGGCTCGGACTCGGGGAACTTTCAGCCCGACCGCCTGGGCATCCTCGCGACGGCGGCGAAGCTCCCGTGGTTCCAGTACCTCTTCCGCCGCGCGGGCGTGACCAACCCCACCGCCGCGCACGGTGAGTTCGCCGACCGCGTGGTGCAGCCGCCGTCGCCCTCGGCCACGCTCACGCAGGCCCAGTTCGACATCCTCGGCGAGTGGTTCGCGCGCGGTCTCCCGGGCCTCGACGACCGCCTCCTCGACGACCCGCGCCCCACGGAGTGCACCCCGGGCATCTCCGCCGACGTGGCCGCGCACGTGCGCTCGATGTCGACGCGCGGATGGGCCGCCCTCAACCGCGAGCGCAACCTGCTCATGCACGGCTGCACCGGCGCCACGCGCCCGAGCGAGTGCTTCGCGAGCGCCCCCTCGGTGAGCACCACCACCTACGGCGCCATGTGGAACGCCGTCACCGGCGCGCAGATGCGCGAGATCTTCACCACCGACTACAGCTCGGCCTACTGGACCCGCAGCTCCGCCGACGGCCGCTTCGTGGCCCACGGCGCGCGCACCGCCGCCCCCGCGGGACGCTTCATCGACCTCCAGTCGAACCGCGTGATCCCCGCGAACGGCAACTACGACCCCGCGTTCTTCCCCGACAACAGCGGCTTCGTGTTCCACGGCACGGCGCCGTACGTGTGCGCGCAGAGCGTGCTGTCGACGGGCATGCTCTCGCGGCTCACGTTCACCGAAGCGGGATGCAGCCGCGCGGGCGCCGTGGGCCTCTACGAACACGCCGCGGCCTCGCTCGACGGCAGCGACTACTTCGTCATCGACACGCAGTTCGAGAGCGACGACGGCGGCCACTCGGCCACGCTCCGTGACCCGCGCGCGCCCTTCACGGTCTCGTCGTCGGCCAACGTGGTGCTCATGTCGAACAACGGCGCGGGCTTCACCCAGCGCACCAACGTGGCGGTCGAACTCCCCTACGAGGGCGACCTCATCGTGTCGCCGTCGGGCGGCGTGGTGCTCACGCGCGTGTCGGGCACGGGCTCGACGCAGCTCGGATACGTGCTCCGCCGCGTCGACGTCACGCGCAACGGCGAGGAGTACAACATCGCGATGCCCGAGATCGCGCGCTACTGCGTGACCGGCAGCAAGGCGAACATCTCCTACGACGAGCGCTGGGCGCTCATCCACCACTACGTGGGCCGCGACGACGCGCAGGAGATGGGCTTCACCGGGCCCGACGATCCCGCCTTCGCGCCGTACCTCACGCGCGGCGCCGCGAACGCGTACCTCATCGACCTGCTCACGGGCCGCAAGACGCGCCTCACGAACATGCAGCCGGGCCAGTACGCGCTGTATCCGCACTTCCGCGCCGACGGGTGGATCTACATCACCGTGCGCACCGCGGGCGCGAGCCCCGAGCACATCGTCGCGACCGACGCCGCCATCGTGCTGGCCGCGCGATGAACCCCGCGCGCCGCACCCTCCGCCTCGTCGCCGTGGTCTCCCTCACCGCGGCGTGTGGCGGAGGCGGCGGCGCCTCCGAAGCCCCGCTCGAACAGTGCTCCACGGGCGTCGCGGTCAGCGGCGCCAGCGCGTCGGGGCGACACCTCCTCGGCCTCGCGTCGCGCTATCCCGGCGACGGATCACTCGCAGCCCGCGAAGACGAACTCCGCACGAGTCAACGCGCGCGCCGTGCCGCCGCGTGGGACGCCATCGCTCGCGTGCTCGCGCCGGTGCCCGTGGGTGACACGCACGAGACCGTGCCGCGCTTTCGCACCTGGTACGACCGCGAGGATCTCAACCAGGTGTTTCAACGCGTGTACGGCCGCCTCTCGCCCGCCGACCGCGCCGCGCGCGCGCCCTTCGCCGCCGACGCGCTCGACGACGCCTTCGGGTGGAACGTCCGCTACCTCGACACCCTCGACACCTGGGACGCCGCGCGCTGGCAGGGCTTCTCCGCGGCCGCGCTCACGGACGCGAGCACCCGCGCGGGCATCGCGGGCCTGCGCCGCATCGCCGTGAGCCCCGACGCCGCGCGCCACCTCGTCGACAGCTACGCCGAGGTGCTCCGTTGCATCGAGCGCGGTGCGCCCTCCGCCGTCGTCGACGCGACGCGATCGACGCAGCAGGCCGCGCGCGAGCCGCTCTCGCTCACGCCCTGCGCGTCGCAGATGGCGGGGCCCTTCTACGTGGCCTCGGGCGCGACGATCACCGCGCGCGTCGAGGGCGCCGACGCGGCGAAGACCCACGTGCGGGTGAGCGAAGGCGGCACCGAGGCCAACGCCGTGGGCCGCTGCCACGCGCTCGGAACGCAGGGCTGCACCGTCGCGGGACCGGGTGTGTTCTTCGTGCGCGCGAGCGCCGATCGTGAGGCCGTCACGGGCACCCTCGACGTGCGCTACGCGGCGCCCGACGTGCCCCTCGCGGCGTGTCTGCGCGGGGTGTTCCCGCTCGATGCGGCCACGGTGGCGATGGAGTGGCGACGGGTCGAAGGCAGCACCGCGCTGCCCACCTACGACACCTCGGGACCGGCCCTCGCGCGACGCCTCGCGAACGGCACCGCCACGTGGGGACCGGCCGACGGAACGGCCTCGCCCACGGCCTCGTCGATCTACACCATGCGCCTCGAAAACGGCGCGACCTTTCAGCTCGCGGGCATGCACATCCGCACGCGCGAACTCTCGCGCTGGATGAACATCACGATGTGGTGGTCGCCCACGCCCGACACCGATTTCGGCGCCGACCGAACGGCCTCGGTGCGCGCCCTCGGCGGCCCCTGGGGCTCGTACAAGATGTGTGCGTCGATGGACTTCACCGAGGGCGACGGCGATCCCGGCGGAGGCTTCGACCGCGACGCGCCCACGCTCGCGGCGTCGCTCCGCGCGGTGCACGAGGGCCGCGGGGGGCCCACGTGGTGTTCGAACCCGTACATCGACGGGGCGCCGGGGCTCGTGCGGTCGAACTGCGTGGGGTGTCATCAGCACGCGATGAGCGGGCTGCGTCCCGGCGAGACCGTCGTCGACGAGCGCAACTACACCCACGCGGGCCGCGCGCAGGTGCGGAACAACTTCCCGTCGGATCAGTTCTGGGGCCTCGACGGCGGTGACTCGTACGCGACGGTGTTCGCGGAGACCGTGTCGTGGTGGGCGGCCACGCGCTGAGGGCGCGGCGCGCTTCGAAGCTCAGAGGGTGTTGACGTGGAATTCCCCGCGGATTGCAAAGAGCCGCGAGTCGGACAAGGAACGTCACCGCAGCGATACCC
>CAMFHP010000144.1 GCA_945952225.1 uncultured Myxococcaceae bacterium | reverse complement strand
CGACCGCACACACCAGCCCGGGGTGACCACCGGGAACCCCGGCGCCGCGCGCCTCGCGCGCATCACACGCCTCACACGCTTCACGCGCCTCACACGCTTCACGCGCCTCACACGCTTCACACGCTTCACGCGCCTCACACGCTTCACACGCCTCACACGCTTCACACGCTTCACGCGCCTCACACGCTTCACGCGCCTCACACGCTTCACGCGCCTCACACGCTTCACGCGCCTCACACGCTTCACGCGCATCACGCGCCTCACACGCCTCGCGCGCATCACGCCCATCGCCCCCCCGGCCCCGCCCGCGCCCGCGCGCCCATCGCTCCCCGCCGCCCGCCTGCGCCCGGTGCCCGATTCGCGAAGCCTCTGCACATCGGACAAACCCGTCCGCCCCTTTCGCGAAGGCGCACCCTCGCCCTAGGCTCGCGCCATGATGCGACCCACTGCTTTGCGATCTCCCGCGCTCCTCGCGGTGCTCGCCGCGACGCTCGCCGCGTGTTCGGGCGATTCCGTCGTCGCGGGACTCCCGGACAGCGGCGGCGACGCGCCCGTCACCGACGCGCCCGTCGACACGGCGCCCGATGTGACCGACGCGCCCTCCCTCGACGCCGACGTCGCCGACGTGCCCGACATGGACGCCGACGTCGCCGATGCGTCCGACGTCGCCGATGCGTCCGACGCCGCCGATGCGCCCGTCGACACGCGCCCCGCGCGCTGCACCACCGCGGCCGACTGCGTGGGCAACGCGGGCGGTCCTGCGTGCAACACGGCCACCGGCGCGTGCGTGCCCTGCACCGACAGCGACGACCGCTGTCCCGCGGGCCAGTACTGCGTGCCGATGCTCAACAGCTGCCAGGTGGGATGCCGCAACGACGACGCGTGCACCTCGGCGACGGGCGACGCGGGCGCCCGCACCGCGCGCTGCAACCTCTCGAACCGCCAGTGTGTGGAGTGCGTCACCGACGACCACTGCCCGCCCGGCAACCTCTGCGTGGGCAACCTCTGCGTCGCGGGATGCACCGCCACGCGTCCGTGTCCGACGGGGCAGACCTGCTGCGACGACGCGTGCGTCGACACGCAGAGCAACATCGCGAGCTGCGGCGCCTGCGGACGTCGCTGCACCGTGCTCAACGCGGCGGCCGTGTGTCGCAACGGGTCGTGCACGTTCACGAGCTGCACGGCGCCCTTCGGGGATTGTGACCGAGTCGTCGACAACGGCTGCGAGTCGAACCTGCTCAACGACACGAGCAACTGCGGCGCGTGTGGAAACGCCTGCGGCGCCCGTCCCAACGCCTCGGCGCGCTGCGAGGCGGGAACGTGCCGCTACTCGTGCAACACGGGCTTCGATGACTGCGACGGCGATCCGTCGAACGGCTGCGAGACCGACCTCCGCTCCACCGTCGCGAGCTGCGGAAGCTGCGGCAACCGCTGCGCCCTCGCCAACGCCACCGCGGCCTGCACCGCGGGTCGCTGCGCCGTCGCCGCGTGCAACACCAACTTCGGCGACTGCGACGGCAACGCCCTCAACGGCTGCGAGACCGACGTCCGCACCGCCGTCGCCAACTGCGGAACCTGCGGCACGAGCTGCCCCGGCGCCGAGAACGCCGTGCCCGCCTGCGCCCTCGGACGCTGCGCCCTCACCTGCACCGCGGGCTTCGCCGACTGCGATGGCCTGGCCTCCAACGGCTGCGAGGCCGACACCCGCGTGAGCACCACGCACTGCGGCGGCTGCGGACGCATCTGCGCCCCCGCCAACGCCTCGTCGTCGTGCATGGGATCGATCTGCACGCTCACGCGCTGCAACGACGGCTTCGCCGACTGCGACAGCAATCCCTCCAACGGCTGCGAGACCAACACCCGCAGTGACGTGGGCAACTGCGGCACGTGCGGCAACCGCTGCACCGTCTCCAGCGGCACGGCGGCGTGCGTGGCGGGCGCGTGCGGCATCGAGGCGTGCACCGCGCCCTTCGGCAACTGCGACGGCAACGCCGCCAACGGATGCGAGACCAACACGCAGACCACGCTCGCCCACTGCGGCGCCTGCGGAAACGCCTGCCCCGCGCGGGCCAACAGCACCGTGGCCTGCACGTCGGGCGCGTGCGCGTACACCTGCAACGCGGGCTTCGCCGACTGCGACGGCAGCCCGGCCAACGGCTGCGAGGTCGACACGCGCACCGACGCCGCGAACTGCGCCCGCTGCGGCAACCGCTGCTCGACCACCAACGCGACGAGCGCGTGCACGGCCTCGGTGTGCGGCATCGTCTCGTGCTCGACGGGCTTCGCGAACTGCAACGGCAACGCGGCCGACGGCTGCGAGATCAACACCACCAACAACGTCTCGAACTGCGGCGCCTGCGGAACGGCCTGCGCCACGCGCGCCAACACCACGGCGACCTGCGCGTCGGGCGGATGCACCTACGCGTGCAACGCGGGCTTCAACGACTGCGACGACAACCCCGCCAACGGCTGCGAGACGAGCGGCGCGTGCGTCTATGCGTCGTGCAACGCGGTGCCGCGCACGCGTCCGTCGGGGGTCTACACGCTCTCGACCGGCGGCGTGTCGTGGAGCGCCTACTGCGACATGAGCGGCGACGGCGGCGGCTGGTCGCTGGTGCTCAAGCTCAATGGCAACAGCAGCACGTTCAACTACGACAGCGCCCTCTGGACGAGCACCACCCTGCTCAACACCAGCAGCACGAACCTCGATCAGGTGGAGGCGAAGTTCCAGGGCTTCCTGAACCTCGGCTTCACGGCGCTGCGCGTGGTGTTCGTCGAGGGATCCACCTCGCGCTCCCTCGTGGTCACCACGTCGGGAACCTCGCTCCGCGACATCTTCGCCGGCGGCGCCCGCGCCACCGCGGCCACGCGCAACGGCTGGCGCTCGCTCGTGTCGTCGCCGTCGCTCCAGCCCTTCTGCAACAGCGAGGGCTTCAACGTCGGCGTCGGCGGCTACCGCCGCGTGCGCTTCGGCATCGTGACCAACCAGGAGAACGACTGCGGCTCGCCCGACTCGTGCCTCGGCATCGGCTTCGGCAGCGACAGCAACGGCTGCGTCACGCCCACGTTCTCCGGCGCCACCGCGGGCAACATCGCGACCTGCGGCAGCGACAGCGGCGACCGCAACACGCGCGTCTTCGCCTACCTCTACGCCCGCTGACCTTCCCCCGCGCCCCCGCGCTCCCTCCCCGCGGGTGACGCCCCCGTCCCCGCGGGCCATCGGGCTTCCCCCGCGCCTCGGGGACCGTCCTTCGTTGCCACGAGCAGTGACGCCTTCGCCACGGAAGCGTCCCCCGCTGGACGAACGTGGTCTTCTTTGCCAACAGACACCGCCTTCTTTGCCACAGCACCCGCCTTCTGGGAGCGCCGGGCGGCGCCCGGTGCGATTCGCACACCAGCCCGTTGGTAACTCTGGGAACCCCGGCCACGTTGCTGCGCCCGATGCGCGTGATTCGCGATGCGTGTGAGGCGCGCGATGCGTGTGAGGCGCGTGAGGCGCGATGCGTGATGCGCGCGGCGCCGGGGTTCCCGTTGGTCACCCCGGGCTGGTGTGCGGTCGCGTCGGAGTCGCCTCCGACGCTGCATGAACTTCGCTGCCGCGCCTGCTTCTGGGAGCGCCGGGCGGCGCCCGGTGCGATTCGCACACCAGCCCGGGGTGACTCTGGGAACCCCGGCCACGTTGCTGCGCCCGCTGCACGACGCGTCGGATGCGCGTGAGGCGCGCGATGCGCGTGAGGCGCGCGGCGCCGGGGTTCCCGGTGGTCACCCCGGGCTGGTGTGTGCGGTCGCGTCGGAGTCGCCTCCGACGCTGCATGACCTTCGCCCGCTGCGCCCGCTTCTGGGAGCGCCGGGCGGCGCCCGGTGCGATTCGCACACCAGCCCGGGGTGACTCTGGGAACCCCGGCCACGTTGCTGCGCCCGATGCGCGGCGGCCCCGGTGCGTGGGACGCGCGTGATGCGCGCTGCGCCCGATGCGTGTGATGCGCGTGATGGCCGTGATGCGTGATGGCCGTGATGCGCGCTGCGCCCGATGCGCGGCGGCCCCGGTGCGTGGGACGCGCGTGATGCGCGCTGCGCCCGATGCGTGTGATGCGCGTGATGCGCGCTGCGCCCGATGCGTGTGATGCGCGTGACGCGCGTGATGCGTGTGAGGCGCGCGATGCGTGATGCGTGATGCGCGTGAGGCGCGTCACGCGCGCGGCGCCGGGGTTCCCGTTGGTCACCCCGGGCTGGTGTGTGCGGTCGCGTCGGAGTCGCCTCCGACGCTGCATGAACGTCGCCCGCTGCGCCCGCTTCTGAGAGCGCCGGGCCGCGCCCGGTGCCATTCGCGCCGTTGCCCGACGGTGACGCCGGGAACCCCGGCCACGTTGCTCCGCCCCCCGCGCGCCTCCGCCCGCTTCCCGCGCTTGCGCCCCGCGCGCTCGCGGTGCTGCAATGCGCAGCATGGCGAAACCACACGCATCGGCACACACCCCGCACACCACACCTACCGCAGCCGCGGCGCCCGAGGGGGCCACGCTGCACACACTCGATGAGCTTGGGCGCGCGCTCGGCGCCCCGTCGCCCGAGGTCGTCGAGGAACTCTTCGAGGGCGTCTCCCGCCCGGTGCTCGTCGCGCTCGGACAGCGCGCGGAATCGGGCACGCTCTACGCGGCCGTTCCGGGCTTCGCGGCCTCGGTGCGCGACGCGTGGAACGCCCTCGACGCGTCCCGCCGACACGCCCTCGTGGGCTATGCGCCCGAGATGCTCCCCGTGCTCGTCGCCGACACGCTGGGCCTCCGTGCGCTGCACCAGCGCTACGTGAAGCAGGAGTCGCAGACCGCCATCGAGCTCACGCGCCGCCGCGAGGCCGCCCACACGGCCTTCACCCGCGGACGCCTCCTCCGTGACCAGGCCGCGCGCCTCCTCCGACGGGTCACCCGCGGCAGCGAGGCCGAGACCGCCGCGCTCGATGCATCCATCGGCTCTGCCGAGTCGGCCGCCACGCTCGCCGACGGACTCACCGCCATCGCCGACGAGATCGACCGCCACCGCGCGCAGGGTTCCGACGCCCGCAAGCGCCTCCTCGACCGCGTGCGCCTCGACGCGACGTACACCGCCTCGCTCCGCGCCGCCGCGAAGTCCGTCACCGACACCGACGCCGCCGCCTCCGCCGCCGCCAGCGCCATCGTCTCGCAAGAAGACCTCGACGCCGCCGACGGACGCGTGCTCCACGTCGCCGACTGGATCTACCGCGCCTTCAAAGAAGCCTCCGAACTCGACGACGCCGTGCGCCTCCCCGACCTCGGCGACCTCGCCACGTGGATCGCCCCGAAGCGCTCCGTCGTGAAGCCCCCCGCGAACCCCGCGAAGCCCGCCTGAGCGCCCTGCGCGCCTTCTCCCTTCCCACACACCCATCCCCGCACCGTCGCGGCCGCTGGAGCGCCCTCCAGAGGTCGCCACGGACGTGCGCACGCCGTCGCGACGGGCACGTCACGCGAACGAGAGAGGACGGTTGCGGGAGGCGGAGACGGAGGGCGACGGGCGCCGCCCCGCGCGGTTCACGCGGAGCGACGTCCATCGGGAGGGAGCGCGGTCAGGGGATGCAGGGCACCGGCGACTCGCGCACGATGAGGCTGGCCGCGCTGCCCGAGCGGGCGAGCACGGTGTAGCCCGACGGAATCGACGCGAAGGCGCCGTGCATCGGGCAGCCCCAGAAGGTGCTGAAGCCCGAGGTCACCGGGTGCGAGACGCCGGTGAGCGTCGCCGAGCAGTAGTTGTAGGTGTCCGACGTGAGGCCCGCGCCGAGCACCGAGGTGAAGGTCTCCGGCGTGCCGCGGCCCGCCACGAAGGGACCGCAGCAGAGCGTGCATCCCCACGAGAAGAAGAGGCCCGTGCGTCCGCCCGAGGCCGTGGGGCCCATGCCCTTCAGCCAGTTCACCGAGTTCTGGTAGAGCACCGACGCCTGGCCGTCCTGGTGGTAGTCGGGGTCGCCCGTGAGCAGCACGATGCGTCCCGTCACGGCGGGGCCCCACGTGCCGATGGTGTCCTGCGCGGTGCCGTAGTTCGTCGCCGTCGATCCGCCGCAGTTGCCGCCGTCGATCCAGAGCATGTCGTAGGCGCCGAACTGCGCGGTGGTCATCGACCGCCACATCGCGTCGCTCGCCACGGTGGTCACCGTGCCCGAGGGGAACATTCCCGACCCGCGCGTGTTGCCGGGGCCGTAGACCAGCACGCGGGCCGCGCCGGTGTAGCAGCGCGAGCCGCACGATCCGCCCGTGCACGCGCCGCCCGAGGGACACACGGTGCCGCACGCGCCGCAGTTGGTGCTGCTGGTGGTGAGGTTGGTCTCGCATCCGTCGGCGGGGTTGCTGTTGCAGTCGGCGAAGCCCGTGTTGCACGAGGCCACGCGGCACGCGCCCGACGAGCACACGCCCACGCCGTTGCTGATCGTGCAGACCGAGCCGCACGCGCCGCAGTTCGAGAGGTCGGTGCCCGTGTTGATCTCGCAGCCGTCGGCCGCGCTGCGGTTGCAGTCGGCGAAGCCCGCGTTGCAGGTGAACCCGCACGTCGAGCCCGCGCACGTGCTCGCCGCGTTGGCGCGCGTCGGACACACGGTTCCGCAGGCGCCGCAGTTGCGCGGATCCGTCGCCACGTTGGTGCACGAGCCCGAGCAGTTGGTGAGACCCGCGGCGCAGGTGACCACGCACGTTCCCGCAGAGCACACCTGGCCCGAGGCGCAGGCGCGACCGCACACCCCGCAGTTGTTGCTGTCGACGGCGAGGTCGCGGCAGGTGCCCGAGCAGTTGGTCTGCCCCGTCGGACACACCAGCGTGCAGGTGCCCGCCACGCAGGTCTGGCCCGTGGTGCACACGCGGCCGCAGGCGCCGCAGTTGTTCCCGTCGGAGGTGAGGTCGCGGCACGACGTTCCGCAGGCGGTGAGGCCCGTGGCGCAGCTCGTGACGCAGGCCGAACCCGAGCAGATCTGCCCGCTCGGACACACCACCCCGCACGCGCCGCAGTTGTTGCGATCGCTCGTGGTGTTCACGCACACCGACCCGCAGGCGGTCTGTCCGGCCGGGCACGAGATGCCGCACACGCCCGCGGTGCAGACCTCACCCGACGCGCAGGTGCGACCGCACGCGCCGCAGTTGGTGCGATCGTTCTGGAGGTCGCGGCAGGTGCCCGAGCAGTTCGTGAGCCCGGTGCCGCAGGTGACCGAGCACGCGCCCGCCACGCAGGCCTGACCCGAGGGACACACGCGCCCGCACGTGCCGCAGTTGTTGTTGTCGCCGTTGAGGTCGCGGCACACGCCCGAGCAGTTGGTGAGGCCCGTCTGGCAGGTCACCACGCAGCGTCCCGCGGTGCAGACCTGGCCGCCGGGGCAGGCGGTTCCGCAGGCGCCGCAGTTGTTGTTGTCGGTGGTGAGATCGCGGCAGACGCCCGAGCAGTTCGTCGTGCCCGACACGCAGCTCACGGCGCACGATCCGCCCGAGCACACCTGACCCGACGGACACGCGCGACCGCACGTTCCGCAGTTGTTGTTGTCCGTCGCGAGGTCGCGGCAGACGCCCGAGCAGTTGGTGGTGCCCGTTCCGCACGAGAGGGTGCAGAGGCCGCGCGAGCAGATGTTGCCCGAGGGGCACGCCACGCCGCAGGCGCCGCAGTTGTTGTTGTCGGTCTGAAGGTCACGGCACACGCCCGAGCAGTTCGTCGTGCCCGCGACGCACGAGACGGTGCACGTTCCGCCCGAGCACACCTGGCCCGACGCGCACGCGCGACCGCAGGTTCCGCAGTTGTTGTTGTCGGTGGTGAGGTCGCGGCACACGCCCGAGCAGTTGGTGGTGCCCGCGACGCACGACACGGTGCAGGCGCCGCGCGAGCAGACCTGACCCGAGGGGCAGCCGACGCCGCACATGCCGCAGTTGTTGTTGTCGGTCTGAAGGTCGCGGCACACGCCCGAGCAGTTGGTGGTGCCCGCGAGGCAGCTCACGGCGCACGCGCCGCCGGAGCACACCTGGCCCGAGGGACACACGCGCCCGCAGCCGCCGCAGTTGTTGTTGTCGGTGGTGAGGTCGCGGCACACGCCCGAGCAGTTCGTCGTGCCCGACACGCAGCTCACGGCGCACACGCCCGCGGAGCACACCTGACCCGAGGGGCAGGCCATGCCGCACGCGCCGCAGTTGCGCGTGTCGGTGTTGAGGTCGCGGCAGGTGCCCGAGCAGTCGGTCTGTCCAGCGAGGCAGGTGGTGACGCACGCGCCCGCGGTGCAGACCTGGCCCGACGCGCAGGTGTTGCCGCACATGCCGCAGTTGGCGCGGTCGGACGCGAGGTCGCGGCACACGCCCATGCAGTTCGAGAGACCCGCGCCGCAGCTCACGGTGCAGGTGCCGCGCGAGCAGACCTGGCCCGCGGGACACGCCATGCCGCACGCGGCGCAGTTGTTGTTGTCGGTCTGCAGGTCGCGGCAGATGCCCGAGCAGTTGGTGAGGCCCGCGAGGCACGAGACCGTGCACGTTCCGCGAGAGCACACCGTGCCCGAGGGACACGCGTTGCCGCACGTTCCGCAGTTGTTGGGATCGGTCTGGAGGTCGCGGCACACGCCCGAGCAGTTGGTGGTTCCCTCGACGCACGAGACGGTGCACACGCCCGCGGAGCACACCTGGCCCGAGCGGCACGCGTTGCCGCACGCGCCGCAGTTGGCGATGTCGCTCGCGAGGTCGCGGCAGGTGCCCGAGCAGTTCGTCGTGCCCGCGCCGCACGAGACGACGCAGCGTCCGCCGGAGCACACCTGGCCCGCGGCGCAGGAGGTTCCGCACGCGCCGCAGTTGGCGAGGTCGGTCTGCGTGTCACGGCACACGCCCATGCAGTCGGTGAGTCCGACGCCGCAGCTCACCTGGCACATTCCGCGGGAGCAGAGCTGTCCGGGCGCGCAGCGCGAGCCGCACATGCCGCAGTGGTTGGGATCGCTCGTCAGATCGCGGCACACGCCGTCGCAGGCCATGAGCCCGCCGCCGCACGAGACCACGCAGCGTCCGCCGGTGCAGACCTCACCGGATCCACACACGTTGCCGCACGCGCCGCAGCCGTTGCGGTCGCTCGTGAGGTCGCGGCACACGCCCATGCAGTTCTCGAGGCCCGCGCCGCACATCGCCGCGCACGCGCCGCGCACGCAGAACTGACCCGTGGGGCACACGTTGCCGCACGCGCCGCAGTTGCGGAAGTCGTTGGTGGTGTTGACGCACACCTCGCCGCCGCCCATGGGGCCCGCGTCGGCGCCGGGGATGGGGCAGCGCACTTCGAGCTCGTTGCACCGCGCGCGGCAGCGGCCGCCGTCGCAGGTGAAGCCCTCGGCGCACGTGTTTCCGCAGGCGCCGCAGTTGGCGCGGTCGCTCGTGAGGTCGGCGCAGTAGCGCGACGAGGTTCCGCCGTCGACGCCGGCGTCGGGATCGCTGCTCCCGGCACACTCCGTCGCGGGCGCGGTGCACATGAACGTGCACGCGCCGTTGGAGCACACCTGGTCGCGTCCACACGCGTTGCCGCACGCGCCGCAGTTCGCGCGGTCGGTCTGGAGCGAGACGCAGCGCAGCCCCGTGCCCGCGTCACCGCCGGTGCCCGCGCAGAGCGACTCGGTGGCCGCGCAGTCGGGCACACACGCGCCGTTCTGGCAGACGTTGCCCGCGGTGCAGGTGCGGCCGCACGCGCCGCAGTTCTCGCGGTCGTTGCGCGGCTCGACGCAGCGGTTGAAGCAGGAGATCAGCGGCGACGGGCACGTGACCGCCGCATCGACCACGTCGGGCGTGTCGTCGACGGTGGTGGCGTCGCGCGCCGTGTTCCCACCGACCACCGCCCTGCCGTCACAGCCGACCAGCGCGAGAAGCGCTGCGCCGACGGCCATCCATCGGGTGAGTGAAGTCTTCATCATTCGGGGTCCCTTCCGATGGGTCGACACTATTCCGCCCGCGGCCGACGCCGTAACCCCCCGACGCGGCGCGCGGCGTCGATTTGTCGCGCGTCGAAGCTCACCAAAGAGCCTGTAGAAAGTGCATTCCCCGGCGACGGCCTCCGACCGTCGACGCCGTGCCCGCGGAGGCCCCGCTCCCTCCGCGCCGCGCCCGTGGCAGACGCGCCATTCCGCATCGCTTGACGCCGCGCGCCAACCCTCTACCGTAGCGCCGCACTGTAAGAACACCGTTCCGCAAGCCTTTTCTGGCCGGAGGTTTTCGTTCTCATGTCGTCCATTCGCACTCCCTTCCTTCTCCTCGCGCTGGCGGCTCTCCAGGGTGTCGCGGCGTGCTCTGCGCGCGGCGCCTCGGGCGGTGGTGGTGGCGGCGGCGACCCCGACGCCGAAGTGCCCGCCGACAACGGCACCACGGGCGACGACGCGATGGTGACCCCCGACGTGGTGGTCACCCCCGACCGTCCCGCGACGCCCGACTCGACGGCGACGTGTTCGGCGCCCCGCGCGCTCTGCGGCACGAGCTGTGTCGACACCCTCACCGACTCCTCGAACTGCGGCGGCTGTGGACGCGCCTGCACGAGCGGCCAGACCTGCGTGTCGGGCTCGTGTCAGGGCGGAACGCCGTCGTGCTCCTCGCCGCGGGTGATGTGCGGATCGAGCTGCGTCGACGTGACGAGCGACGTGGCCAACTGCGGCGTGTGCGGCCTGCGCTGCGCGAGCGGCCAGACGTGCAGCAACGGCTCGTGCACGGGCGGCTCGACTGGCTGCGCGTCGCCGATGCGCATGTGCGGATCGTTCTGCACCGACGTCTCGTTCGACGCGAACAACTGCGGCGCGTGCGGCAACGCGTGCCCGAGCGCGCAGGCCTGCGTGAGCGGCCGCTGCCAGGGCGGAACCACGTGCAGCGCGCCCAACACGCTCTGCGGCTCGACGTGCACCAACACGTCGACGGACGCGACGAACTGCGGCTTCTGCGGCAACCGCTGCGCGACGGGCCAGACGTGCTCCGCGGGCGTGTGCCGGTCGGGCACCACCACGGGCTCCACCGCAGGCGCGGCGTGCACGAACCCCGATCCCATGGGTGGCACCGACCCGGCGTGCGGCGCGCTCGTGTGCATTCCGACGGGCTCGCAGCCGATGTGCACCGACGCGTGCACCAACAGCAGCTCGCAGGCGACGGAGCAGTCGATGTGCGGCGGCTCGGGCTCGACCTGCCTCACGCAGGGCGACGCGCCCAACGACAGCTCGCTCTGCACCCGCGCGTGCACCCCCGGAACGACCTCGGGCGCTGGCGCCTGCCGCACGGGCTTCATCTGCACGGGCTGGTGGTTTACGCACGCGAGCGCGCCGGATGCCCCGGGCTGCATCGGCTTCTGCACCTCGAACGCGCAGTGCCCCTCGGGCTCGGTGTGCAACACGCGCCTCGGCGACTGCGACTCGACGGGCGTGGTGACCTCGCGCCTCGCCGACGGCATGCCCTGCAACCCCTCGATCACCACCACGGTGCCCGGCGAGACCACGCCGCGGAACATCCAGTGCCGCGGCCTCTGCTTCCGCACGGGCACGTCGACGACGCAGGGCATCTGCGGAAGCCTCCTCAACGCGGCGGTTTCCACGAGCTGCCCCGACGACCCGACGAACGTACAGCCGCTTACGGCCCGGTCCGGCGGCACGCTCACCGATGCGATGGGGCTCTGCCTCTACAAGAACTGCACCTCCAACACGAACTGCACGTCGCCGCTCATCTGCCGCCTGTTCGAGGACGCAAGCGGGACGCCCACGGGCAGCGCGCGGGCCTGCCAGTATCCGACGGCAGCGCAGCCCCGCTGACGAGCCGCTTGAGCCCTGCGCGCGCTCTGCGGTAGCTCTGGAGCCATGCGCTCCACCCCTCCCTCGGTTCTCCTCCTCCCACTCCTCACATTGATCCCGGCCTGCCTGCCGGAGATCACCTTCGTGCGCGTCGATGCCGGTGACGCGGCGACCGACATCGCTGCCGATCGCAGCACCGCCGATGCGTCGCTCGATGTGCTCCTCGATGCGCCCGTCGACACGCAGACCGACGCCTCCCTCGACGCGCCGGAGATACCGCCCGCCCCTTGCGCCGCCACGGAAACGCGCTGCGACGGACGCTGCGTGACGCTCAGCTCCGACGCGCAGCACTGCGGCCGCTGCAACGCCCCGTGCGCCGCACCGACGGGCGGCAGCGCGTCGTGCCGTGCGAGCGTGTGCATCCCGAGCTGCCCACCGGGAACGCTCCTCGCGGGCGATGCGTGCGAGATGCCCGCACCGCCGAAGCTCCTGTGGCCATCACCGACCGCGCACGTCGCAGGACGCCATCCGACGCTCTGGTGGCGCCCTCCGCCCGGCGTCGACCGCGTGCGCATCGAGCTCTGCCGCACAGCCGATTGCGCGACGCCCCTGATCGCGACCACCGTCGCGGGCGGACAGCTCACGGTCGAGGGCGCGCTGCCTGCGGGTGTCGTGTTCTGGCGAGCGCGGTCCGTGGTGGATGGCGCGATGTCGTCGCGCGTGAGCCCGACGTGGCAGTTCGTGGTGCCTCCGCGCGACGCGATGGGAAGTGCCGCCTGGGGCAACGCGCTCGACTACAACGGCGACGGCCGTCGTGACGTGGCCGTGTGGAACCCCTCGGGCCTCGTCGAGGTGTACCTCGGTGGCGCTACGGGGCTCGCGACGATGCCCGCGGTGACCCTGCGCGCGAGCAGCGGAGATCTCGCGTTCGTGAGCGCCGTGGGCGACGTGAACGGCGACGGCTACGGCGATCTCGTCGCGACGGTGAACGGGAGCACGACGCTGTTTCCAGGTGGCGTGGAGACGGGCACCGGACTGAGCGGACTCTCGATGCAGGTGCAGGGCGCTGCGAGCGTCGACGGTCTGGAGGGAATCGGGGATGTGAACGGCGACGGGTACGGCGACCTCGCAGCACTCGTCACGGCGAGTGAGGATCCGAGCGGGCCGCGCCGCAACGATGTGCTCACGGGGCGAGAGGTTCTCTCGACGCGATGGACCGCGGCCCAATCGCTGGGCGCGACGTCGACTCTGGGTTTCGTCGCGATCGAGGCCCACCCGTTCTCTGACGTGCTCGTCTGGAATGCCGCTGCATGGGCGCTCCACGCAGGCTCCGGGGCGGGTGTGCGGATGGATCCGTCGTGGCGTATTTCGTGGATCGGGGGTGGACAACGCTTCGTCTTCGAGGGCGACGTGAATGGGGATGGGCTCTCCGATGCGTCGTTGAGGCTCTCCTCGCCCCTGAGTCCGGGCGAGTCGACGACGCTGCTCCTCTCCCCGGCGCCCTACACCGCCACGCAATCGATCACGTCCTTCGGTAGCTACACGATCCCCGTGGGCGACGTCGACGGCGACGGGCTCTCGGACTGCGTCGCGCGCTCGGGCACCTCGCTGCGTGTGCATCGCGGCACCGCGATGGGCTACGCGACCACGCCCTTCGCGACGCTCGCCCTCGCCACGGGAACGCCCGTCGCGAGCGCGGGGAGTGACGTGAACGGCGACGGCTTCGACGACGTGCTCGTGGTCGTTGGACGTTCCCTCGTCGTGGTGCTCGGCGGCGCGTCGGCGCCCTTGCGTGTGCAGCCCGCGATCGCCCTCTCGTCGTCGATCGTCGCGCTCTGACCGGCGCAGCGTCGCGGCGTCCCACCCCGTCCGCGTCCGAGGCCCCGTCACCGCGTCGGTGCCCCCTTCCGGGCGTCGCGTGCCGTCTTGACGCGCGTGGCCGTTCCCGCACGATCGCGCAGCCGCTTCATCGACGCCCGTTGCTTCCCCTCCGAGGACGACGCTTCATGCCCTTCCCACGCTGGACCCTCCACGCCGCGTTCTGCGCGCTCGCCACCCTCTCCGCGTGCTCCGCGGGCAACGGCGGCAGCGGCATCGTCGTCGACGACGACGCGCCCGAAGACACCGCCTCCGCCGACGCGGCCGACGACACCGCCGACGATGCGCCGCGACCGAGCTTCGACGTTCCGCCGACGTGCTCCGCGCCCCTCGCGACCTGCGCGGGAGCCTGCGTCGACACGCGCACCGACGCCCTGAACTGCGGCGCCTGCGGACGCGCGTGCACGGCGTCGCAGAGCTGTTCCAACGGCGCGTGCGTGGGCACCACGCCGACCTGCGCCGCGCCCCGCGCCCTCTGCGGCACGAGCTGCGTCGACACGCTCAGCGACCGCGCCAACTGCGGCGCCTGCGGACGCGCGTGCCCCTCGGACCAGACCTGCAACGACGGCTCGTGCCGCGCGTCGACCACCACCACCTGCGCCGCGCCGCTCACCGCCTGTGGAACGAGCTGCGTGAACACCCTCACCGACGCCGCGAACTGCGGCGGCTGCGGCATCCGATGCGCCGCGGGCCAGACCTGCTCCGCGGGCGGATGCCTCGGATCGAGCGCGTGCCCCACGGGCCAGACGCGCTGCGGCTCCGTGTGTGTGAACACCCTCACCGACCCCGCCAACTGCGGCTTCTGCGACGTGCGCTGCACCGCGGGCCAGACCTGCACCGACGGCCTCTGCTTCAGCACCACCACCTGCGCGTCGCCGCGGGTGATGTGCGGCACGAGCTGCACCGATCCGCAGAGCGACACCACCAACTGCGGGAGCTGCGGCAACCGCTGCCTCACGGGCCAGACGTGCACCGCGGGCCGCTGCATCACGCCCACGACCAGCTCGCGCGCGGGCGCTCCGTGCACGATGCCCGACCCCATGGGCGGCCTCGATCCCGCGTGCGGCGCGCTCGTGTGCGTGCCCACGGGCACCACGCCGATGTGCACCGATGCGTGCACGAACAGCCCCTCGCAGGCCACGGAGCAGGCCATGTGCGGCGGCGCGGGCTCGACGTGCCTCACGCAGGGCGACGGCGCCGACGCGAGCTCGATCTGCGTGTCGTCGTGCCGTGTGACGGGCACGAGCACCGCCACGGGCGCGTGCCGCGCGGGCTTCGTGTGCACGGGGTGGTGGTTCACGCACGATGCGGGGCCCGATGCGACCGGGTGCTTCCCCTTCTGCACGAACGACGCGCAGTGCCCGACGGGCTCGCGCTGCAACACGCGCACGGGCGACTGTGACACCACGGGCGTCGTGAGCGCGCGCCTGCCCGACGGCGCGCCGTGCAACCCCACGATCACCACCACGGTGCCCGGCGAGACCACGCCCCGCAACACGCAGTGCCGCGGCATCTGCTGGACGATCGGCACCGCCACGCAGGGCATCTGCGGCAGCCTCCTCGACCTGCGCACGTCGATGGCGTGCCCCGACACGCCGACGCTCGTCGCGCCCCGCGGCGTGCCGAGCGGCGACAACCTCGCCGTGTGCCTCTTCAAGGACTGCACGCGCAACGCGGGATGCACCGCGCCCCTCGTGTGCCGCCGCGACGAGAGCGCCACCGGCGTCGTCGACACCGCGTCGCAGCCCACGTGTCAGTACCCCACGCGCGCGCAGCCTGCGGGCATTCCCTGACGGTCAGCGCGCGGGATCGATGGGCCGGGGCACCGATCGCCAGCGGCCCATGCGCACCCACGCGGCCACGTCGCAGAGCAGTCGCGTGAAGCTCGGCGCGACGAAGAGCTGCGACTGGTAGTTCGTCGGGTCGTAGGGCGTGGCGGCCATGTGTTCGAGGTCCCAGTCGTGGAGCGTCGCGTGACGGTCGAAGCCTTCGAGCTCGCCCGCGCTGCTCAGAAGCCCTGCGCCGAAGGCCTTGAGCTCGCTGCCCTGACGGATCACGCCGAACTCCATCGCGTACCAGTAGACGCTCTCCAGGCGACGCATCTCGTCGGGCTCGGCCACGTCGGCGGCGAGCCCGAGGAGGCGGTTCACTTCGGCGATTCCAGGGTGCACCAGGGTCGCAGCGTGGCCCACGAGCTCGTGCACCACGTCGGGCTCGGGCGTGTAGAACGGTCGGCTGTGGTGACGGATGTACTGCGTCGAGAGGAACACCCGTCGACCCAGGTAGCGCATGAAGGTGCGGCCCGAGACGAGGCCCGCGACGGGCTCCATGCGAAAGCCCGCGGCGGCCCAGAGCACCGGGTTCAGCGCGTCGAGCTGCGGAATGCGCGCGCGCGGCATCGGCAGCACCTCCTGGAGCTCGAGGATCTCGCGGCACACGCGGGCGCGATGGAGCGGTTCGAGGCGCTCCCACACCGCGCGCCACACGGCCTGCTCCTCGTCGGTGTAGGGGGCTTCGGGCACGGGCGATCCCGTGCGGTAGTGCAGCGCGATGCGCGCGATGAGGTTGCGGCGCGCGCGGTACACGTCATCGCGAAACCCGGGGTGATCGGGGTCGAGCACGGCGAGGTCGGACTCGCCTCCCGCGTGCAGGGTCGGCGTGAGAAAGGGCAGCGGCTCGTGGGGCTCCATGGCCCTCCATCGTGCGACAGATGCGCGCCGCGAGGCCACCGCGAACGCCGTGAAGCCGCGCGCGACGGTGGCGTGTCCGTGTTCCGTGAGACGACCGCGTTGCCGCCCTCACAGCGCGCGTGTTAGCCGTGATGCCCGGGTGACGATGACCGAGGGAACCGGGCCATGGCTTCTGCGGCGCGCGGTGTCGCTGTCGGCGCTCGCGATCGCGCTGACGGCGCTCGTTCCGCTCGGGCTCCCGCTGCTGCTGCTGGCCGCGGTCGTCGACGCGGTGCTCTGCGCGCGCCTCGCCCTCACGCGCACCGTCGCGATGTTCGCCGTGTGGATCGTGTGCGAGGCCGTCGGGGTGCTCGTGGCGGTGTTCATCCGCGTGACGGCGCGCTCCCGCGACGACGAGCTCACCCGCACCTTCGCGCTCCAGTGGCGATGGGCTTCGGCGCTGCTCGACGCGGCCTGCGCGCTCTTCTCGATGCGCGTCGACGTGCGCGACGGCGAGTGCGCGCGGGGCGGTCCGGTGCTCGTGTTCGCGCGGCACGTGAGCGTCGCCGACACGCTCCTCGCCGCGGCGTGCCTCTCGCGTCCGTACCGACTGCGGCTGCGGTACGTGCTCAAGCGCGAGCTGCTCTGGGATCCGTGCCTCGACCTCGTGGGGCACCGCATTCCCAACGCCTTCGTGCGACGCAACGCGCGCGACACCGCGGGCGACGTGGCCGCCGTGCGCGCGCTCGGCGAGCACCTCGGCCCCGACGACGGCGTGCTGATCTATCCCGAGGGCACCCGCGCGACGCCCGCCCTGCGCGCGAAGGTGCTCGCGAAGCTCGACGCGTCGCCCACCGTGTCCGACGCGCAGCGCGCCGCCGCGCACCGACTCGCGCACGTGCTCCCGCCGCGCCTCGAAGGGGTGCTCGCGCTCCTCGACGCGGCGCCCGGGGCCGACGTGGTGTTCCTCTCGCACACGGGCTTCGACCGCGTGCGCTCGCTCGCAGACCTCCGTCGCGGCGCGCTCGTCGGCGCCCACATCCGCGTGCAGCTCTGGCGCTGCCCTCGCGCGGAGATTCCTGCGGAGCGCGAGGCCCGCATCGCGTGGCTCTCCACGTGGTGGCAGCGCATCGACGAGCACGTCGGCGCGCAGGGCTGAGAGGGTGTTGACGTGGAAACTCCGCGGATTGCAAAGAGCCGCGAGTCGGA
>CAMFHP010000143.1 GCA_945952225.1 uncultured Myxococcaceae bacterium | reverse complement strand
CAGCGCCCGCGGTCGAAGCGGCCCTCGGCGCCGACCCCACCGACGCGCCGCGCGACGACCGTCGCAGCCGCCGCCGCGGACCGCGCGCCCGTCGCAGCACCGAGACGACGCCCGCCGCCACGGCCCCGTCGCAGCCCACCCCTCGCCCCATCGTGATCGAGTGATGCCCTCCATCTCGCGCGTCTGCTTCGCCACGACGATCGCCCTCTCGACGCTCCTCGCGACGGCCGCCGCGACCGCGCAGGAGAGCCCCGCCGACATCGCCCGCCGCGAGCTCATCGCGCAGGCCGAGCAGGCTTCGACCGCGGGCAACCACGCGCAGGCCGTCGAGCTCGCGCAGCGCGCCGCGCAGATCCGCGCGACGCCGTCGGTGCAGTACTTTCTCGCCCGCGAGCAGCAGTCGCTCGGGCACCCCGTCGAGGCGCTCGCCTGGGCCGGTGCGTGCGCCCGCGCCGCCGAAGCCGACACCGCGCTCCGCAACCGCGACGCGATCCTCCAGGCGTGCCGCGACATCGCCACGGCCTCCGAAGCGCGCGTCGCGCGGCTCACGGTCACGGTGCCCTCGCCCGCGCCGCCGGGACTCACCGTACGCGTCGGAACGAGCGAGCTCGCGCCCGCGCTCTGGGGCATCGCGTATCCCGTCGCGCCGGGCGCCACCACCGTCGACGCGACCGCGCCTGGGATGGCGCCCTTTCACCGCGAGGTGACCACCACCGCCGGGCAGTCGGCCACCGTCGCCATCGCGCTCGTCGCTGCGCCCGCGGCCGCCGTGACGACCGCCGCCCCCCCCATCGCACCGCAGCCGCTCCCCACGCCGCCCTCGCCCGCGCCCGCCTCGCGCGGACCGGGCGCGGGACCGTGGATCGTCGCAGGCGTCGGCGTCGCGGGTCTCGCCCTCGCGGGCGTGTTCTACGGCATGGCCCTCGGGGCGCGCGCCGACCGCGACGCGGCGTGCCAGGCGGGCGTCGGATGTGACCCCTCGGCGCAGTCTCACGACGACGCCTACGCGCGCGATCTCACGCTCACCAACGTGGCCCTCGGCGTGGGCGCAGCCGCCGTGGTCGGCGGCGCCGTGTGGTACCTCGTGGGCCGCGCAGGCGCCCCGCCAGCCCGCGCGACGGCCTCGCTCCGCTGGACGGTCTCCCCCTCGCCCGCAGGCGCCTCCGTGGGCCTCCAGGGCGCGTTCTGAGAGGCACTCCGATGCGTCGCACGCTCGCCCTCGTCGCCGCCCTCCTCCTCGCGCCGCTCACGGTGGCGTCGCAGCCCGCGCGAGGCCCCGCGTGGCAGGTCTGCACGCAGATGATCCCCGGCGTGGCGGGCGCGCGGCCGTACTACCGCGACTGCCGCCCGTTGCCCGCGGCGTGCCGCGACACGCCCACCTGCGCATGCATGGCCCGCGCGATGCCGACGCCCTTCCGCGCGGGATGCCATCGCACGGGACACATCTTCATCCGCGGCCGCGTCGCGCTGCCCTGAGCGCGGCCACACACGCTCCGATGCGCTGCTCCCTCGTCTCGCGCCTCGCCCTGATTTTCACCCTCGCGCTCCCTCTCGACGCGCACGCCGATCCGCCCGCCACGGCGGTTGCGCGCTCGATCCTCGACGGCCTCGGCCCCTCGCCCTGCGACGAGATCGCCGAGCAGGACCTCTGGTCCGCACGCATCTCGCTCGTGGTGCACCCCGACGGCGCGTGGAGCGTCGCCCTGGGCCCTGTCGAGGCACCGCTCCCGCTCGCACCTGCGCGCCTCGATGCGTTCCGCGCGTGCGCCATCGCCGCGCTCTCGGAACACCTCCCGCCGACGCTTCCCGCACCGCCGCGCGCGGCCACCGTGCTCGTGCGCGAGTGGCGCTATCCCACCAACGCCGAGCGCGCGCTGCTGGCCCGTTTCCACAGCCTCCGCACCCCGATCACGGCGTGCGTCCACGCGCTCCACCCCGACGCGCGCGGCGACGTCGCGCTCACACTCCGCGCGCCCACCGCGGGACCGCCCGACGTACGCCCCCGCACGCCCACCCCCGTGGCCCGCGTCGTCGCCCGATGCACCGCACAGGCGCTGGTGATGACGCCCGCGCTCGCCCATCCCGTCGACGCCGTGCTGACCCTCAGCGCGCCGCCCGCCACGCGCGACCGCCCCCGCGCCGACGGAACCCTCGGCGCCGTGTGCGGCTGGGGAATGCCCTTCTCGCCCGACCGCGATCACCTCCCTGCGCCCGCGCCCTGCCGCGCGGGATTGCGCTGCTGCCCCGCGGGCGGCGCTGCGGGTTCGGGCTCCGTGTGCACCCGCTACGCACGCTGCCCGGCCTATCCGTAGGCGACGGGTGCCACGCGCGCTGCGCACGGCGCTACGCAACGGTGGCCACGAAGCAATCGTGACAGCGCCGCCCGCGTGCTTTTAAGGTCACGCCATGCCCCGCGGAATGAAGTCCGTGCGCCCCGCGCTCCTCGTGCTCTCGACGCTTGCGGTCGGTTGCGGTGAGCCCACACCGGTGCCGCTGCCCTCGGAGATCTTCGACCCGCAACCGGGGCACAACTTCCGCGCGCCCACGGGGGTGGTGACGCTGCGTGCGATCACCGACCGCGTGGTGTGCTTCACCACCGACGGCTCGATGCCCGAGCTCCGCGACGGACGCTGCGCGGGCGCCACGACGCGCGCGATGCCCGCGGACCATCGCATCACGCTCGCGTGCGGTGACGAGACGTCGGCGACGTCGATCCGCGGCATCAAGGTAACCTTCGACTGGCCCACCACCGACGGAACGCTGGTGCAGACCGTGTCGGGCAACTTCACGCTCGACTGCACGCGCCCCGACGGAGACGCCGACGGCGACGGCGTGCCCGACGGCATGGACAACTGCCGCACGACGGCGAACCCCGATCAGCGCGACGCGAACATGAACATGATCGGCGACGCGTGCGAGGCCATGGGCGCGCCCGACGAAGACCGCGACGGACGCCCCGACGCCGACGACAACTGCCCGCACGTCTGGAACGTGAACCAGGCCGACGACGACCGCGACGGCGTGGGCAACGTGTGTGACACGACCCCGCGCGGCCCCATCGCGCTCCCGTGGACGAACGGCACCCTCGCGCGCGCCTTCGCGATGTGGAAGGACGAGGTGCAGTGCAGCCTCAACGGCTGTCGCAACCCGAGCGGCACGGGCAACTGGAGCGCCATGTGCGAGCACGGCGGCACCGTGAGCTGGAACGTCTCGCTGAGCGGCCTCCGCGCGATCAGCCGCTTCACGTACACGAACTGCGACAACACGGTGAGCGTGCCCGTGCACGACTGGGCGCGCGACCCGCGCGGCACCGACCCGATGGCGACGCGCATGATTCCGCTGCGGCTCACGGCGAGCGGGTCGTTCTCGCAGGACACCGACTTCGGCGGCAACGGCACCGAGAGCGGCATGGTCACGCTCACGGGCGACTACGCGGGCACGGTGATCTCGCACATCGCGATCCGCGACTCGGCGCGCGGCGGCGGGTACTTCTCCGTCGCGTGCACGGCGGACCCGATCGCCGAGGAGATGTGCGCGCCGAGCAACCTGCTGGTGAACTACTACTTCGCCGACTGGCGCTGTGAGCCCGGCGGATGCCCCGAGGCGCAGGCTCCCCTCGTCGACACCGACATGGACGGTGTCTTCGACGACTACGACAACTGCCCCACGGTCGCGAACCCCACGCAGGCGAACGCCGACTTCGACCGCGAGGGCGACGCGTGCGACGCGATGACCACGATGACCGACGGCGACCGCGACGGCATTCCCGACGCGGGTGACAACTGCCCGATGGTCGCGAACCCCACGCAGCAGGACAGCGACCACGACGGCCTCGGCGACGCGTGCGACATGGTGAGCGACCCCGACACCGACATGGACGGTGTCACCGACGCGCGCGACAACTGCCCCATGGCGGCGAACCCGATGCAGCAGGACGCCGACATGGACGGCCTCGGCGACGCGTGCGACCCGACCCCGCGCGGCGAGCCCGCGTTCTCGCTGCTGCGCGTGAAGGCCGGTCGTTGCCTCTACGACAACGGCGGCGACGTGCGCTCGACGACGTCGTGCGACCGCGCGGCGCGCACGCAGCAGTGGGAGGTGGTCGACGTGGGCGGCGGACGCAGGGCCTTCCGCAACGTGGGCACGCGCCAGTGCCTCAACGCCGAGAGCTGGGTGGGCACCATCGGCATGGCCGCCTGCAACACCGCCAGCAGCTCGCAGCAGTGGACCCTCGAACGCTACGACCAGGGCGGCTTCGACATGGCCTATCCGCTGCGGCTCCACAGCGCGGCGTACAACTTCTGCGTGTACACCGACGGCACCAACAACGTGTACGCCTCGCAGGGCAACTGCGGCCTCCTCGGCACCGAGAACAACCGCAAGATCGGCATCTATCCCGGCGGAGATTTCACCGCCACGCCGCTCCAGCCCTGAGCGCTTCGCCGCGCGTAGAAGACCGCATTCAGCGGCGCGCTTCGATCATCTTCCAGCCGTTGCCCGACGGGTCGCGAAAGTTCGCATCGACGGCGCCGTAGCGCGCGACGGGCTCCTGCGTGAACTCCACGCCGGCCGCGCGCATGCGCTCGTACGCGGCGCGGCAGTCGTCGACGGCGAGCACCATCGGAGGCATCGCGCCCTTCGCCACGAGCTCGCGGAGCGCCTGCGCCGACGCGGCATCGAGCATGGGCGCACCGGGCACGAAGAGACCGAGTTCGAACGACGGCTGCTCGGGGTGCTGCAACGTGAGCCAGCGGAAGTCTCCGTTGCGCACGTCGGTGTGCACCGCGAAGCCGACCTTCTCGACGTAGAAGCGCCGCGCCTCTTCCTGGTCGCGCACGTAGAGCCCGATCATTCCGACACCCTGGGACATGGTTCCTCCGTGAGATGGGCCACGTTCGTAGCGTCGGTCTCACGGCGACGCTTCTCCGAAACTGCCATCGTGAGCGCAGGGCGGAACGCCGCCGCGAGGTAGCACCCCGGCACGCGCGAGAGGTCCGACGGCGCCGCGCACACCCTCGCCCGAAACGCCGCGGGGCTCTCGCCGGTCACATCGCGAAACGTGCGGCTGAACGTTCCGAGGCTGCTCCATCCCGCTTCGAACGCGACCTCGGTGACGGTGCGCTCCGTGTCGCGCAGCAGGGCCGCCGCGCGCTCGATGCGACGCGTGAGAAGGTACCGATGCGGCGGCACCCCGAAGGCCTCGCGAAAGCACCGCGCGAAGTGGGCCTCGGAGACGCCGCTCACCCGCGCGAGGCGACGCACGGTCCAGGGCTCGTGCGACGCGGCGTCGAGGCGATCCTTCGCGCGCAGAAGCCGTCGCACGAGTTCGGGATCGAGGGCCATGCGCACGGTCGCTACCGCACTTCGCGCAGGGGCCACAACCCGCCGCCGTCGCGACGCCCGCCGTTCACCGGGAACGGTGATGCGCGGGGCCGCGAACGACGACGGATTGTGAGGGAGGTGGAGGCGCCGGGAGTCGAATTCGGCCGGAGCGACGATGGTCTCGATACGTCTCGCGTCGTTTCGATCGAAAACGCCGAGAAACTAGGCGTTCCCGCGAAAGGCCCTCGGAGGGCCAGCGCGGTCTCGAACCGTCTCACGACGGTCCACTGTAGTAGTGTAGTAGACGGGCTCGAAGACGCGCTGAAAGCCCTGGAATCCGGGCAGATCAGCGCAGCGAAGCTTCGGCTCGGACGTCTGCTGCGGATGCTGCGGATGGGGTAGGCCCGAAGCTGCGCATGTGCGCGTGGCGCCCTGCCTATCCTTGAGATGGAGGACATCATGATGCTCAACACCCCCCTCGTTCTCGAACATGTGTGCCGCTCGCTTCTCGGCCCTCGAATCGGTGATCTCGGCCGCACGATCGCACTGCGCCGCCAAGAGGTGGCCCCCGACGAGCTCGTGCTGGCGTGGGTGCGCGGCCCCGTCGTCGTCAACGGCACGTCGGACCTCATCATCCAAACGGCGTGCTGTCCGCTCGCTGCGCTCACTGGCATGTTCCCGCCTTCGATCGTCGCGGCGATCCTCGACGACCACCCCACGGACCACACCTGGGTGTTCGTCGAGGCGCGGGGGTACGCGATGTGCGGACTGCTCCCCGACATCCCCTCCGATGAGCACTGTCAGACTGCGGGCAGCATCGACCTCGTCGACAAGGTCGCGGTCGTGATCCCGTCGGGTGACTGACCAGCATTCTCGGGCCAATGCAGCGGCCGAAAAATTGACGCGCTCATCTCGTTGCTCGGATCCTCCGTGGCCGCTCCCCGAACGGCGGCCACGGAGGATCCGATCATGGCGAAGCCCCGTACAACAACGCCGACTCCCAAGCGACGCGAGGCAAGCGCCCCGAAGCGCTTGTCGAGGGTCGCACCGAGGGCGAAGGCCGACCCGTCGGCGGAGACGCCCGCACCGCAGCGCGCTCCAGATCGACGAAGCGACATGTTCGGACTGACTGCCGCGCAACAGCGCCAGAAGGCGGGCATGGGTGCCCGCGACGCAGCACGGTTTGAGCGGCACGAGCGCTACTGGCGCGCACGTCAGATCCTCGGTGAGGCCGTCGAGGAGATGCTCAACGTGTCGAAAGTAACGTCCAAGAGCGCTCGCCGGGTGACGAGAGACCGGGTCATCGACCTGCTCGACAGCCTTCTGAAGGAGCACGGGGAACTTCCGCAGTGGCTGCCCCCGAAAAAGTCTGGCTGAGCGCCGTACTGCGGTACGGGCGCTTCTCGACTCGGTTCCGCGAGCGCCACCCGCCGCACCTCGGGCACACCCACCCGACGCCCTCCACGGCCCCGAGCACGTTCACCTGCCGCTGGCACTTCGGGCACAGGAACCACCGCCGCAGCCCCTTCACGAAGCCCGCGCCCGCGTCGTCGACCAGCGTCGCGTCCATGACCACCCCGCCCACGTCGAGGCGCACGGAGGTCAACGCGCGGAAGGCGCGGGGCTTGAACTGCGCTCGAAGCTGCGCGATCGACACGCGCGTGATGGAGTCGCGGTACGGCATGGCTACCCCGACCTCGCGGTGACGACCGACACCTGTGGCCGATCTCCGACGGCCACGGCCGCGATCTGCACGACCCGCGCGCCGCCCCGACACGACTCCCGGTGCTCGCGAAGGAGCCCTTCGAGGCGTCGTCCGTCGGTTTGGATGATGCGGTCAAGCACCAGGGCGAGGTGGGTGTCCCCAGCGTGGAGCATCTCCTCTCGACGACGCTCGTGGAGCAGGAGCTTCGCGCGCAGGACCGCGATCATCCGAGCAAGGTGGCGCACGCGGGCCTCGTTGCGCTTCTCGGGGTCTCCGAGTTGGCTCGCCCACGCGTCGAGGCGATCCCAGAGGGCGTTGGCCGCGTCCTTCGTAGCGAACAGCCCCGGCGCGAGCGTGTGCTGCTCCAGGTCGCAGACTGGGTTCTGGTCGGGGTGCTCGGCGGGGTCGAGCTCGGAGACGGAACCCAGCCGGAGTTCGGGACGCTTTTCCTGGGGATTGGTCACGGACCAAGGGTAGGTCGATCTCCTCGGGGTGCAGATTCGACCTTCCCGTACGACGTATTGCGCCCTCGATCGCAGTAGATGCATCCCGGCGCCAACTGAACGTCACGCGTTTGTTCGCGCGAACCTCGATCGATGCCTGGCAAGCAACTCCTCCGAAAGCGCTCGGCGCACAGGCTCTTCCAGTCGACGCCCATCGCACTTGAAGAACCGCTCGGCGTCCTCTCGCCCGAACGCGTCGCGAACGCGCCGCCCCACCACGAGGCGATGCTGCTCGTCGAACGTGATGAGGTGCGAGTCGAATGCGCCGTCGTGAAGACGGTTCAGTGCGATGCCGTTCGATGCGTCGAGTCGGTGCGCTTCGTCGGTCGCCCACGACACGATGTGGCTCGCGTTGACGAGAGCAGGATGCGCGATCCCCGTGAGCGCGCACTGACCGTTGAAGTTCGCGCGCACGACTCTGCGGAAGTACTCTCGACCGAGACGAACGCGTCGCTCCGCCGTCGTCTCCGTGCGACGGCCTTCGGCGGCCGTTCCGCCTGATCCGCTCCGATCGGGGGGTGCACCGCTCTAAGCGGGCTTGCCTGAGCGCTTCACTCTCGGGCGCCACTTCGGCGTGGCGGTTCTCGAACTCGGCTCACACCTCGGCTTCGAGCACGCTCGCGCCTTCGAGGCCCTTCACACCGCGCGGTCTCGTACAGGTCGAGTGATGTGAAATTGTTGAGCTTCATCGCGACGCTCGATGGCGTGCGGCCGAGCGCGCCCGCGAGGTCGATCACCTGTGGGTTGCCCTTGTGCTGCTAGCCGAAGGGGATACGCGTAGAGGTGCAGCACGAGCAGGAGCTCGTCACGGGTCCATCAGCGGCGCTCAATGGGGCCACTGGATGAGGGTACCAAGCCGGTCGCACGTCGATCGCAGCGTTTCAACTCTGCTCCGCGCCAATCGCAGCGGCCTCTGTTCGCGGTGGCAGCAGCCGAAAGTAGTGCTATCGAGATGAGCTCTCATCTCTGGTGCAAAGGCCATGGATCCGACCAACCCCGACGACACACTCGTGCGCGCTTACGCGCTCGCCACTTCGCCCACGGTGACCGAATTCGTGCGCCGCGTGAAGCTGATTGCTGGTCGCTCGGCGCCGACGGGCGTTGATAACGTGTTTGAAGCTGCGAGGGTGTGGCTCAGCGTGGCGCCGCCTACCGCCTGCCTCAAGAAGCTCATGGAGCGGGCGGCCACGCCCGAGAGTCACTTCAACGTGCTCAAGAACGGCGCATGGCCCCACGGCAACGTCCACTCGGCACTGCGTCGCACCCACTATCACCGCGACAACTTCGCGAGGATGGAGCACGAGGTCGTGAACGCCGCGAGGAGCACCGGGATTGTTGAGCTGATGAGTGCCCATCGCAGCGGACTCGGCGGCGGCGACACCTGCGCGCTCGACGCGGAGTACCAAGCGTTCATCCTCAGCGCACGCGGTTGCCTAGACTACCTGACGCACACGATCGCCGCTTACTTCGGGCAGAAGTACCACAACTTCCACGGGTTGCCGACGACGATGCTCCGCTGGAAGCCGCCGGAGTTCGCCGAACGCCTACTCGACGAACTTCGCCCTCGGCACGCGGCGCTGTCGCACTTCTGCTCTGACGGCACCAACAAGTCGGTGCGTGATCGTATCGTGCACCGCGAGTTCGTGCGTGCAGGATGCCTCAACGTGACGGCCGAGGGAGTGTTCCTCGCAGGTACCTCCGAGCCCAGTGCATCGAGCAGCGCAGGCGTTACTGGTGACCGGCTCCTGCCCACGCTCGACGAACACATTCGCCGGATCGAGGGTCTGATCGACGGCATGTTGGGCACTCTCATCACCATCGACCGTCAGGCGACCGCACAGCCATAGATTGGGCATTCACCCAGCCAAAGGCGTCGTTACGCTGCCACGAATAGCCCTGTCCCCACCGCGTCATGGAACTGCCTCGTGAGCTCGGTCGCGAAGCGCGCGTCCTCCACCAGCACGCCGGCCTCGATGTTCCTCGTCTGCCCCCGGTCGGTGAAGTTCGCCGAGCCCACGAGCGCCCTCGCGCCGTCGACCACGATGCACTTCGCGTGGAGGCTCGCGTAGCTCTTCGGCACCGCCGCGCGCGGATCGACGTAGAGCGTCGGCGTCGGCGCGCCGAAGGGCCAGAACCTCGTCCTCCACGCGGCGGCCTGCGTGCGCAGATACCACTCGGG
Source organism: uncultured Myxococcaceae bacterium (assembly GCA_945952225.1). Lineage (GTDB taxonomy): Bacteria > Myxococcota_A > Polyangia > Polyangiales > CAISKJ01. The sequence goes on along the minus strand of CAMFHP010000143.1, from coordinate 8,178 downwards.
ATCGATCGGCGTTGCCTCCGCTCCGTCGAGGTGCACGAACATCTCGACCTTCACGCCCCGGTCGCGCATCGCCTCGTGCAGCGGCGCGAGGATCGCCTCACCGTGCTCGAACGAGTACCCCGCAATGAGCACATGCCACGTCGCGCGCTCGAACAACTCGCGCACCACCACGGAGGTGTCTCGCGCGCTGCTCGATCGTGCCTCGGGCCCCGTCCACACCAGCGAGACCGTCGTCGCGGGCGGTCGACAGCGCTCCGCGAGCACGGCCTTCACCATCCAACGGAACGTGTTCCAGTCGAGGTCGAGGTACTCCGAGAGACGCCCCATCGAGTGATCGAGGCCGAGGAGCGTCAGCGCGGGCACGTTCACCGTCGCGCCGAGTCGCCCTTCGTCGATGCGTCGCAGCGCGCGCTCCAGGTCGGGCGTCGAGATGCCGCCGAAGCCCGGCAGCGGCGCCGTCACGGACGCCTCCGAAAGAACGCCACGTCGGGGTCACACCCCAGCGTCGGCACCACGAGCGCGCGATCGAGATACTGGTTGAAGCGCTCGCACGAGCACTCCGCGACGAACAGACACCCGTGGCACGCGGCGCCTTCGAGGTGGCGTCCCGTGTGCTCTTTGTGGGGCGAGTGGTGGCCGCACACGGGGTCGTTCGAGCAGAGCGTCGCGAGATCCCACGCGCAGCGCAGGTGTTGAAGGAGCTGCCGTCCCTGATCGACGAGGCCGCCGAGGGTTCCTTCGGTGCCGCTACTGCCCGTCGCGAGAAGGATGGCCGCCATCGGCACCGGATCGGTCGGCAGCGAACAGTAGATGCGCTCGCGGATCGAGCTCGCGGAGTAACCGCACTCCAGCGACAGCGCCGTGAGCACCAGATGCGACAGCGAGTGCAGGAGATAGAACCTCGCACCGGGGAACTCGGGCGGCTCTTTGAGCGCCTCGGCCCACTTCGAGAAGCCCTCGCGGAGCTGCGCCTCGCGCGCTCGCACGGGCTCACTCCGCTCCCACTCGCGAAGCGCGTTCTCGTCAAGGCGAAGAAAGATTCCCTCGCCCTTCACCTCGCTCGCGGGGAGCCAGTCGGTGAGGAGGCCGAGCGCGGCGGGCACGACCTGGTACTCGCCCTGAAGGTCGCTGCTCGTGGGTTGAAGCCGCGTGAAGCCGACCTGCGCGCGCACCTCGCGGAGCTTGTGTGCGAGCACCACGCGCTCGATCGACGCGGGAAGCCCAACCTCTCGTCGAGCGCGCGTGGCGTAGAACGTGTCGCTCGGCGATGCGAGCTTGCCCGGCACCTCGTCGGGCGCCGCGATGAACTGACGGAACTCCGCCGTGCGCACGGGGCCGTGATCGACCGGCGTACCCGCGCGTCGTGCGATGACGGACTCCAACACCTCGGCGTCGCTCCACCCGTCGAGCGCCTTGCGCACCTCGGGGATCATCCGAAACGCAGGGAGCGTCTCGGGCGACGCGACCTGGAGCACGTTCCACACGCCATCGACGGCCTGACGGAGCGCGAGCTCCTTCACGGGCGGGATCGACAGCGCGCTCTCGACCAGCGCGAAGTACGCATCGCTTGCCGTGCGAACGAGCAGGCGAAGCTCCTCGGGGCATCCGTCTTCGGTGCCCTCTTCACCGAGCCACGGACGATCGCCACGACACGACGGCAGGCCCGCGCGAGCGTTCGACATCGGGCGCTTCTTCTTGCACGAGCGACAGCGGACCCAGATCTCCGAGAAGTCGCCCGAGGCGCCCTCGTCGAGCACGAGGCGTGGGGCGTTGCAGATCGCTCCGTTGTGAGCGAACCACAGCCACGGAAACTCTTGCAGGTGCCCGCGCGAACACGCCGCGACGAAGCGCACAGGTACGCTGATCGCGCCCGTCTTGCGGTCATCGCATCGGTGCAGATAGTGACCGCCTTTGCGTTCGAGGCCGTTCCACGCCTGCACGAGCGCGCGACACGACGGGTTCTGACACACGAACCACGTCGGAAACTCCACGGCGCGGATCCCGCTCGCCTTGCTCGGCTGTTGGTCGTCGCACGACGGCGGCTCACGGAAGGGCGATTCGGTTCGCAGCTCTCTCAGCCCCTGCTGTCGACGGCGCGCGTTGATGCTCGCGCAGAGGCGCGACTCGGCGAGCACGCGCATCCCGTCGCCCTGCCAGAAGTCGAGTCCGCCGATCACCACGGCGTCTTCGATGAGGTCGACCATCGCGCCCGGTCCATACGCGGTGATGAGCTGCGAGCGACGGATCTTTCCCTCGGGCTGCGCGACCTGCTTGCTCGCCGCCCACGGTGCCTTCTTGCTGCTCATCGCGACACCTCCTTGCGCGAGAGCTTGCGACGCTCGACCCAGATGTGAGCGGTGGGCTCGACGTCGCGCATCGAGGTCGGCGCGGCGAAGCGCGCGTCGTCGGTTCCGGTCGGCGGAGCTTCGGTGTCGAGCACCGTGAAGAGCATCGGTTTGCCCTTACGGTCTTTGTCGTAGGGAGACCAGCATCGCGACGCGGCTCCCTCACGGCTCGCGCGCACGAGCGCCACCCAGCTATCGACGAGGCTCTGCCCGCGTTGACGAAGCGTCTCGACGAGGGCCTCGTGAGCGCGCGCGTCGAGCCCGAGACGCTCTCGTCCTGCGCGCGTGGCGAAGGTCTCGATGGCCTGGTGGAGCGCGTTGCGATGCGCCTCGACGTCCATCACGCCGTCGCTCGGTTGCAGCGATCCGTCGCCGTGGCGCGCCATCGCGAGGAGCGCTCCCGCGAAGCCGCGTTCGAGCGCGGGCGCGGAGAAGGGCGTGAGGCTCGACGCCTCGACGTGGCGGTAGAAGCTCTCGTGCCAGGGCGTGAAACGCTCGTAGTGCGATCGATCGCGCGGCTTGTGGAGCGCGAGCGCGGTGACCACGAGGCCCGGCCACTTCGCCTGACGTCCGACGCGCGAGGTCGCCTGGATGTACTCGCTCGTGGTCTTCGGCTGCCCTGCGACGACCATCACGCCGAGGCGGTCGATGTCGACGCCGACGGAGATCATGTTCGACGCGAGCAGTACGTCGACGTGTTCGTCGTGCGTGTGGGGCAGCTTCAACCGCGCGCGGGTGCGAGCGATGCTCCCGGTGCTCTCGCGCGAGGTGAGCTCCACGGGTTCGCCGAGCTCCCTCGTGCGGAACCATCGCGCGCCGCCGCGTCCGTCTTCGGTGCCACGGTCGGCGATTCGAGCGCAGCGAGAGCGCACTTCGTCTTCGACGAGGCGTCGCATGCCGCCGAGCTCTCGCAACGCGTTGAAGTATCCGACCACGGTCGTGTACGGGTCGGCGGGTGCGTCGTCGGTGGAGGGCTCCTTGACCTCGTGCCACGCCGCCGTGAGGAGCGTCACGTACACGCGAAGGAGCACCGCCTTGAGGGCGCGTCCGCCCGCGGCGACGCCGAGGTAGAGGCGACCGTCCGCCTCGCGATCGACGCGCGCGAAGAAGGTGTTGCCCTCCTCGATGCCGGGCGGAGGAAACAGCGCCACGGCGTCGCGTCCGAAGAGCGAGAGGATCTGTCGCCGCGCCCTTCGCACCGTGGCCGTCGAGGCGAGGAGCTTCGGGCGCACGCGCGTTCCGTCATCGCGCCTGGTCTCGCAGAGCGCCTCGATCGCGGTCTCGTAGAGGCCCACCATCGTGCCGAGGGGGCCGCTGATGAGGTGCAGCTCGTCTTGCACGATGAGCTCGGGCGGGCGCAATCCCTCGGGCAGCACCGTGGCGCTCCGCTGCGGAATGGCGCCGTCAGGCGTGCCGAAGAAGCGAGCACCCTCACGCGAGTGAACGCGACCGAACAGCATCCCCGCCTCGGCACGCCAGGGCACCATCGCGAACTTGTCGACCGTCGCTACGAGAAACGACGGAAGCTCGCGGTACACCTGCTCGTCGACGAACACGAGCGGCAGTCCCTCTTCGGCGTGGAGCTTGTTGCCCTGACCGAAGTCGCACCCACGGAAGTTCTTGCAGAGGAGCCGCACGTGCGTCGGCGCGCTCTTCGAGGGCTGGAGCGTCGCGGTGTCGGGGTCGAGCTCGAAGCCGCACCAGGGGCAGTGCGTGAGCGGAAGCGGCGACGGCGCCTTCTTGTTGTCGCGCTGCGTCTTCCACGTCGTGATCTTGTCGCCCACCTCGGCGAGCGTGTTCGCAGTGGCGGTGCGTCCGACCCAGAGGCCCACGCTGAAGCGCACGTCGCCCAGCCTCGCGGGGTCTTCGCGGCGCATCGTTTCGAGCGCGCACACCAGCGTCGCAGCGCGCTGCAACTGGTCGAGCGTGAGCAACCGCAGCGTGTAGCGCAGCAGCACCGCGACGCCGTACCCGCCATCAGGACGCGACCTGCCTCGAAGGCGTCGCAGCACGAGCGTGAAGGCGATGACGCCGAGGTACGCCTCGGTCTTGCCTCCGCCGGTGGGAAAGAAGATCAGCTCGACGCGCTCGCGGTCGGCGTGCGTCGGGTCGTGCAGACCCGCGATGTTGAGCAGCAGAAACGCGAGCTGAAACAGCCTCCACCGGGGCGCCGCGTGCTCGTAGCGCTTGGGGTCTCGCTTGCGCGCTTGCAGCGCCATCGCGCGGTTGGCGAGCACGAAGGCCGCGAAGAGGTCGTCGTGTGACGCGAGCAGGTCGAGCCCTTTGGCGATGCGGTCGCGCGCGTGTGCGGCGTCGACCATGAGCTCCTCGCGCGTCTTGCGTCGCTCCGGAGTGTCGAGCGCGACGGCATACTGCGCCTCGATCCAGGCGTCGTACGCGGTGACGAGCGGCGTGAGCTGCGTGCGGAGCGTCGCGCCGTCGGGAGCGGCGGCGAGCGCGTCCATCTCGGTCGAGAGCGTGTCGAGGTCGCAGCTCACCACCGGACGCACCTCGGCGCGAGGGAGCCACACCGTGCGCGCGCCCACCACGCGATCGCCTTCGCGCAGCGGCTCCGTCGAGACGCCGTGACCGACGGCCCACTCGACGCGGTCGCGATACTGAAGGTCGGCCACTCGGTCGTCGCGATCGTCGGAGCCCTCGTCGCGACGGTTCGGTCGAGGAACGAGTCCCGCCTCGTGGCGAAGCTCCATCGCGACCTGGAACACGAAGGCCATGTCACCGCGACCGCTCTCGGTCACGGGCCTGCGATGGTTCACCACGAAGAGCGACAACGCGCGCGTGCCCTGTGCGAGGCCGGGAGCGTCGGCGAGAGCGAGCCTCCCTTCGAGCCACAAGCCCTCGGAGCCGGGGATCTCTTCGCCCTCTGCGAGTCGCGCGGCGTCGAGCTTGACGCGCAAGCGCACGGGCCTTCGTGGGAGGCGTTGCCACTGCTGCGGCGGGCGCTTCGCTCCGTCGGGCGTCTCTTCGGCCGTGCCCGGCAGATACTCGGCGTAGTGCAGCGTGATCTGCACGGCGTCTCCCTCGCCGGGAGGCAGCAGCACCGACATTCCGATCGACGCAGGGAGCAGCTTCGGCACCTTGGGTTCAGGCGTCGGCTCGCTCTGCTCCTCGTCGTCGCTGTCGCTGCCCGTGGCGAAGTCTTCGTCGTCGGTCGGGTCGTTGGCAGTGCGCGCTCCCGAGGGCGCGAGAAAGCCCGCGAGGTAGAAGCGCGACGGAGGCAGCCGCAGCACCTCGGTCGAGTTGGCGTCGCCGTCGAAGGGGCCGATGAGGTCGGCGTGGAGCGCGTCGACGAGGTGCGAGCGCACCGCGACGCTGGAGGTCGGAGCGGTCATGGCGCGCGATGATCACAGAGGGCGTGTGCGAGGGGCCAGCGGGATGCGTTGGGGAAGGGACATTGTGTGTCCCGCCACGGCGCGATGGGTGAATGAGCGCGCGTGAGGTACCCTCTTGCCCATGGTCGCCGCCCCTCGAACGCGCGTCACCGTTGACGAGTACCTTGCGATGGAGCGGACCTCCTCCGAGAAGCACACGCTCTGGGACGGTGAGGTCTACGCGATGGCGGGCGCGCTGCCCGACCACAACGCGATCACAGCCAACGTGCTCGCCGAGCTTCGCAGCGTCACGCGACGTGGCCCGTGCCGTGTCTTCTCGTCGGACCTGAAGGTCTACGTGCCGCTGCGAAAGGGCTTCGTATACGCCGACGCATCAGTGGTGTGCGGCCCCCTCGCGCTCTACGGCGAGACGCGCGACGTGATCACCAACCCCACCGTGCTCGTCGAGGTGCTCTCCGAGGGCACCGAGGCTTTCGATCGCGGCGAGAAGGCGACGGGGTATCGCGGCATCTCGACGTTGCGCGACCTGATCTTCGTGTCGCAGACCGAACCGTACGTCGAGCACTTCGCGCGACAGGCCGACGGGTCGTGGTTGCTGCGGGAGTACCGCAACGACGACGAGGTGCCCGTCGCGACGCTCGGGGGCGCGCTGCGCCTCTCGGAGCTGTACCTCAAGGTGTTCGACGCGTAGGCGTCGCGGGAGCCGACGCCCGTCGCGGGCCGCTTCTCGACGTGGCCTCGCTCGGCACCGTCACCACGCCCGGCGAGTGTGCTTCGCCGGGGAGAGTGACCTCTTCGATCTGCGATCACGAATCCAACGCGCCGAGCTCGATGAGCAGCGCGAGAAAGCGTTTGCCAGGGATCCAGTTCGAGCGGTCTTTGCGTGCGTTGAGGGGGCTGTCGGCACGATCCCACTTCCAGCGCTCACGGGCACGCAGCGCTGCGCCCGACTGTTTGCGAACGTGGCGCTCGCCCCCCTCGAAGCCCACCAACACCGCGTCGCCGTCGCGTCGGCACATCGCAACGACGCCATCGAAGGTCGTCACTCCTGCCCAGACCCTCGCTCCGGGGACGTTGGGACTGAGCTCCGCGTCACAGCGCTCTCGCGCGTTTGCGAACTGGCGCGCCACGTATGAGTCTGCGCCGAGGAGCGAGCAGGCAAGCTCGTGGACGTCGTCCCAGGTGAGCACTCCCTCGCAGCCGAGGTCTTGCGCCGAGAGCTGACGACCGTGTTCGAGAAATACCTGCACGATCTTCGACACGCCGAACGCAGGGTCGCGCATCACGGCGCCGAGCGCGTTGCGCTGCGCTGCGAGCTGATCGCGAACCTCGCGAGGGGTGGGCCTCGTGAAGAACTTCGCTTCGATCGCGATGAGCACTTCGCCCGCCACGATCACCACGTCGATCACGTCGCCGGGGAGGTTCTCAATGACGGCTCCACCCGTCGCGAGGAGGTCTCGACGCGTGGCGAACTCGGCGATGACCTGCGTTCTCGGGTCGTTCGCCGCGCACGCGATCGGACGCACCGCGAAGATGGCGCGCGCGATGAGCAGGTCGATGAAGGCGTCGACGCCGCGCAGCCCGTCGTGCAGGAGGAGGTGCAGCAGGAGACCAGAGGTGAAGTGCCGCTCGGAGCGAACGAGTTCATCGAGTCGCTTCATGGGGTCTTTCGCACCCGATGATTGCTCCGCCACTGAGGTACGCGCGCGCGGGGAGCCAACCCCATGACCTCTGCGGCTCCCTGCGTCTGCCGCTCCTTCACCCATTGCTTCACGTCGGCTTCTGAGATCATCGGTACGCCCAGGGCCTCGACCACGAGCTCATCCCACCGGACCTCGCGGCGCGTCTCCAGCATCTTGTCGAGCCGCTCAAACGCGCGAGGAAGGTAGCGCTCGCGCAGCTCGTCTTCGTACCCGCGCGTCACGAGTTCACGGCCCCCGAACAGTCCCAACTGCCCCGAATGCATCGCCTTCTTGCGCTCCTGAGCGTCGGCGCGCTGCTCTCGTTGAAACGTCACGCCCTGGCGCTCCACTTCTCGAAACGCCACCAGCCCGTCGTCACTGTGGGTCGCGTAGACGAGATGGTAGTGCGTGCGGTCGAACTTCGGGTTGAGGATGACCGCACTCGCGCAGTGCCGAAAGCCTCCCGCCTGAGCGAGTCTGGTGCAGTAGGTCTCAACCATGCGCTCCTCTCGATCGAGCCCTTTCACGTCGCGCCACGATTCTCGAAAGGAATCATCACCGAACAGGTCGGCGAAGGACGCGCTGACATTCCGCGGCCCCTTGTCGATGAAGCGACTGATGTGCCCCGTCATGAAGTTCAGCAACACCTCGGTGCGTACTTGCTGAAGGAGCGGCGTGATCGCTCGGAGGCCGAAACCGGTCCATCCCGTCGGGTCGATGAAGAGGAACGCGAAGGGGTCACGCCAGGGCGGGCGCACCAAATCTGCTTGAGTTCTCGGGCAATCGCGATAGGGGCGA
>CAMFHP010000142.1 GCA_945952225.1 uncultured Myxococcaceae bacterium | reverse complement strand
CCCGACGACGTGCGCGACGCATCCAGCGACGATGCCGACGACGCACGGCCGCGCGATGCCTCCGACGACGCGCGCGACGCCGACGACGTGATCGACGACGCCCCCGACCCGTGCCACCCGCGGCCCGACGCAGCGGCCACGGGAACCTCCGCGCGATGATCGTGCTCGACGAGGCGCGCGACTGGGGCAGCGCGTTCAACCGCCGCTGGGGCCCCTCCGCGCATCTGCTCTCCGACGAACCCGGCGAGACCGGCACGAACGAGCTCGTGCGCTTCGCCGCCTCGCTCGGAATCCCCGCGGCAGCGATCCAGCACGCGGGTCGCTACAGCGAGCACTTCGACCTCGCGGGTCCGTGGCTCGAAGCGGCGCTCGAAGCGGGCGCGCGTCGCGTCGATCGCTACGAGCTGGTGGCCATTCTGCGGCGCAAGCGCGAGGCCCTCGCAGCGCGCTGAACGGGGCTCACGGCACGTCGTCGACCAGGGTGACCGTGCGCTGATCCGAGGCCATGCGCGCGCCCACCACGTCGGTGACCGTGACCTCGAAGCGCACGCGCGCGTTGGTGACCGTCGCGGGATCGGTGATCTGAAGAATCACCAGCTCGCCCGAGGCCGACTCCCACGCGCCATTCGACGGAACGAGCCCGCGGCCATCGGCGCGGCGCAGTCGGTCGGCGTCGTCGGTGAGCACGCGTCCGTCGGAGAGCCGCGTCACGCGAAAGAGCACGTACACATCGGGCGGCAGCGCCTCGAAGCGCACGCGGCCGAAGATGTGATAGCCGCCCTGCGGACCGTGCACGATCTCCGCGCGACCGCTCCCATCGGTGGCGAGGTCGGTCCACATGGAGCCTCCCGTGGCGAGCACGGCGCGGGCGCCCCCCGACACGTCGCTCGTCGCCGCATCCACGGATCCGTCGCCCGGCGCGGCCCCATCGACGGGCGCGGGCACCGTCGAACCGCAGGCCGCCATCACCACGGGAAGCACCATCAGAAGCACGCGACGCACGCGGGGGGTTATACAGCCCGACGCCGCGGCGGTGATATCGTGCCGTCGATGTCGCGCCATCCTGTGCTCGTGTTCGCGCTGCTGCTCTCGACGGCCTGCGTGGCGAAGCCCGAAGCGGCTCGCAGCGGAGGCACCGCGTGCACCGCCGACCGCGACTGCAACGAGGGACCGCTCTGCGGCGAGGTCTCGCTCTGCGTGCAGGGGTATTGCGCGGTCGACACGGTGTTTCGCGCGTGCGCCGACGGGGGCTATCCCGACGCGGGACGCACCACGGAGTGCATCACCTGGGTGAGCTGCAACACGGCGACGTGCGGGTCGCTCGTGGCGTGCGCGAACGGCGTGTGTGACCCCTCGGCGCCGCGCATCAACGTGCCCTGCGACGCGGGCGCCGACTGAGCTACGCCTCGCTGCGAAGCGCGCGGAGCATCACGAGCAGAAACGGTCCGCCGACGAGGGCCGTGAGCGCGCCCACCGGGGGCTCGGTGCCGAGCGCGAGAAAGACCATGCGCGCGCCGAGGTCGGCGATCACGAGCAGCGCCGCGCCGCCGAGAAAGCTCCCGGGGAGCACCCAGCGATGGTCGGCCCCGAGCGCGCCGCGCACGTAGTGGGGCACGAGCAATCCCACGAAGGGAATGAGCCCGCACACGCTCACCACCGCGGCCACCACGAGCGAGCTCGCGAGAAAGATCGCCACGCGCACGGCGTCGACGCGCACGCCGAGGCTCGCCGCCGAGTCGTCGCCGAGCGCGAGGAGGTTCATGGGCTTGCTCAACGCGAAGAGCCCCAGCGCGCCGGGAATCACCAGCGAGGCCACGAGGGCCACGCGCGACGCGGGCTCCTCGCGCACCACGCCGAGCAGCAGCGAGAGCGTCTCCTGCGCCCTTCCCGACGAGGCCACGGCCCGCAGGAACGACAGCGCCGCGCCCGCGCACGCGTTGAACACCAGCCCCGCGAGGAGCAGCGACTCGACCCCCACGCGGCCCGACGCGCGCGCCGCCGCGAGCACCGCCGCCGTGGCCGCCAGCGCGCCCACGAAGGCCCCCGCGGGCACCATCACCCCCGAGAGTCCGAGCAGCACCGCGAACGACGCGCCGAGCGCCGCGCCGCCCGACACACCGAGCGCGTAGGGGTCACCGAGCGGATTGCGCAGCAGCGCTTGAAACGACGCCCCCACGAGCGCGAGGGCGCCCCCCGCGAGGGCCCCGAGGAGCACGCGCGCGAGGCGGGCCGAGGCGATGGCCGCGTCGAGGCTCGCGGGCTCGCGCCAGGCCCGCGCGAACGACACCGGGGCCACGCCGATGCGCAGCGCGACGAGCACCGAGGCGAGCGCCGCGAGACCCAGCAGCGCGAGGCGCGGGGCGCGGCTCACCCGATCACCGGTTGCGCTCCCAGAGGATGCGCAGGCCGTCGAGGGTGAGAAAATCGTCGATCACTTCGATGGACTTCGACTCGGGCCCGATGAGCCGCGCGAGACCGCCCGTGGCGATCACCCGACACGTGAAGGCCAGCTCGGCGCGGAGGCGCTCGCAGAGCCCGTCGACGAGGCCCACGTAGCCGAACACGATGCCCGACTGCATGGCCGTGAGCGTGTTGCGCCCGAGGGCCCGCGCAGGCCGCGCGATCTCGACGCGGGGCAGACGCGCAGCCCTTGAAAACAGCGCGTCCGCGGAGATCTGCACGCCGGGGCAGATCACGCCGCCGAGGTACTCTCCCTTCGGCGACACGACGTCGAAGGTGGTGGCCGTGCCGAGGTCGACGACGATGAGTCCGCCGGGGTAGCGCTCGAAGGCGGCGACGGCGTTCACGATGCGGTCGGCGCCCACCTCGCGGGGGTTCTCGATGAGAATGGGCATCGCCGTCTTGATGCCCGGCCCGACCACCATGGGCTCGTGTCCGAAGGCGTAGCGCACCGCGGAGACGAAGGTCTCGCCGAGCGAGGGAACCACACACGCGATCGCGCTCGCCGTCACCGCGTCGGGGGCCACGCCGCGCAGGTCGAGCATCATGCGCATGAGCGCCGCGTACTCGTCGGCCGTGCGACCGCGCCCCGACTCGATGCGAAAGTGGTGGAGGAGGTCGTGGCCCGAGTAGAGCCCGAGCACGGTGTTGGTGTTGCCCACGTCGATGGCGAGGAGCATGGCGGGCGCGCTCATACCACACGCGACCTGCGTTACGGCGCGGTGACGACGGCGCGCGGAGATTGCGGGCTTCGGGGAGGAGTAGAGGGCGTGAGGCGCGTTGGCCTCCGCGGCCCCGGAGGGCGGCGCTGCGGCAGTGTGGCGGCGGCAGCGCGCGGACCCTCCGGGGCCCTACGAATGGCACTGGACAGGCACAGCGCATTCGGGAGAGACTTTCGCAGACGGACACTTCCCCACGACGGCCACCACGGGGACACCCTCCTGGCCGAGTGGAGGACGGAGAGGTACTGGGCCGGGCGTTTCCGTGTCTGGTCGTCGGGCTGGTGGCGCCTGCGAAACCTTTCAAAACCGTTGTTTCGTGCGGCGATCGGGGGATCGGCCGCCGTCAGAACGACGCGGCCATCCGGTGCTGCCGACGCGCGAGCGCGAGGCTCCGCGGGTCGCTCACGATGACCTCACCCTGACGACACTCGACGCGGAGCGCCGGCGGCGTTCCGTCGAGGCGACCGCGACGGCGGATCTCCACCGCGGCGCCCTCTTCGAGGTAGCCGTACACGTCGACGCGGGGGCGCGTGCCCACCTCGCCGTCGACCAGCGCGCCGCGCGCGAACTCGTACCACCCCACCGGCGCCTTCGCGGGAAACCGCGCGCGCACCCGCTCCGCCGCGAGGATGCGATCGAGCGCGTTCGGAATGGACTCCGTGGCCACCATGGCATCCCAGCGCTCGTCGGGGTGCGCCGCGCGGAGATACCAGCTCCCGTAGGCCCCCGCGTGATCGCGCAGGAGCACCAGCGCGCCGCGTCCCGGCGCTTCGAAGAGCCGCCCGTCGACCACCACCGACCGCGGGTCCAGCGGAATGCTCACGGGCCGGTGATCCATGGGCCGCAGCCCCATCACGATCGCGCTGCCCTGCACCGCGATCCCCGCCACGCACCGCCCCGGACACTCCACCGTAAACGCCTTCATCGCACCCTCCGACACCCTTCGCGCCGCGCCCGACCGCCCCGCCGCCATCCCCGCATCCGCCGTGCTCACCGTGCTCACCGTGTTCCCCCTCACCGCGTGTCGTTCGAAGCCGCGCCGCGCACGCACATCGCCGCGATGGCCACCTCGCTCATGCGCGAGAGCGTGTTGCAGCACCCGGGCACCGCGCACTGCCGCACCTCGACGGCCACGGAGCCCCCGTCGGCGCTCCGCTCGATCCCCAGCGATTCGAGCCAGTACCAGCTCCGCGCGGTGTAGGCCGTTCCGCACAGCAGACACCGCGCCACGTAGCGCTCAGCACGCATGACGCCCTCCCCCCATCGGCAGCATGAACTCGGGCTCGGGGCCGAAGCGCCGCGCCATGAGCTCCGCGTCGTCCTGCGCCTCGATGGCCGCCGCCACCCGCGCATCGACCCACGCCTGCCAGTCGGCATCACCCGCCAGCGAGGCCTCGTCGTCGAACCCCTGCGCGTTCGCAGCGACCATCGCCCCGCCGCGCGCCACCCGACCGATCTGCGCACCCATGACCGACGCCCCTTCTCTGTGACCCGCGCGCGTCGCCTTCGCCCGTCGACCCTTCGCGTTGTTCACATCCATACCGTACATCCGTTCAGTTCAATTGTCAATGGGCAATTGTCACTTCGCCATTCCCTCCGCCGGGGAGCGGCGATTGCGCGGCGTCACCAGCTCGCGACGGCCTCGGGCGACGCGAGGAGCACCACCGCGGTGCCGTACGGCCCGGGCATGGGCCAGCCGTGGAGCCCCGTGCGCGTGTCGACCATGGGCCGCGGGCGCTTCGAACTCCGGATGACCCGCACCACCTCGCGCTCGCCGGGCAGCACCGGGATGTCACCGCGCTCGCCGATGACCGCCACCGAGCGGTGTCCGGCGATGTAGATCACCGCGGCCCCGCCGGCGATCACGGCCACGCGGGTGACCGCTTCGAGGGGCTGCGCGTCGGGGTAGCTCGCGGCGAGGCGCGGCGCGTCCCAGCCCACCTGGCGCACCGTGTGGCGCACCCAGCGGCGGGGCACGGCCAGCGCGGTGCCGATGGCGTCGGCGTCGTGCTCGTCGTGGGCCACGCACGCGAGCATCGCGGCCAGGTGGCCGAGCTCGTGGGCGATGCGCTGGTTCACCGCCTCGCGCGACCCGCGGAGGTCGACGTGAATGGTCGTGGTCTCGGGCACGATCCACCCGTGGGCCCCGTGGGTGACGCCCGCGGAGAGCTTCCACCCCAGCGCGGCCACGAGGGCCCGCAGCGGCGGCGCCACCACCCCGTCGAGCCGCGCCAGACGGAGAAGATTCTCCGCCGCGGCTTCGCGCTGGTCCCATCCAAGGCCGCTCTCGCTGATCGCTTCGTGACGCACGGTCGGCCCCCAGTTGAAGCCCTCTCACCCGACAACACAACGCCCGACCGCCCCGCGGCGCCCCCCGCACGGCCCAGCTCGAACCCCTATTTTCAAGGCACTCTCGCGCTCCCCCTCGCGCAGACGCCATCAGGCAAGGCCCCGGGAGGTGTGACAGCCTATGTCACCGCTTGCGGGGCACCCGCACCGCCTCGCGGGGGGCTTCGGCGCCAAGCGCCTGGAGCTCCCGCTGCGCCTCGCGGTTGAGGGCCGCGTCGCGGTCGTGCATCGAGCCCGCCGCGCGGGGCGACGCCGCCGCCGTCATCTGCCACGCGAGCGTCGCGAAGGTCACCGGGGTGTTCGCCTTGCGCAGCGACGCCGCCGCGAGCAGCCACGACCGCGACGCGTCGACGAGGTGCTCCTTGTCGCGCAGGAGCGCCGCCCCGTTGCGCACGAGGGCCCGCACCGCGTCGAGGTCCGCGAGCGCGAAGCTCCCCTGCCGGAAGGCCGCCGCCAGCGCGTCTTCGAGCGGGTTCGACTCCTCCGCGGGCGCGGGCTCCACGGGCTCGACCGCCACGTCGCCCCTCGCCTCGGCGCGGCGCGAGACCATCCCCCCTTTGCCCGTCGACAGCCACTCGAAGTCGACCCCGCACGCCGCCGCGATGCGGTCGATGCGCGACGCGTCGATGCGCTCGCGCTGACCGTTCAACACCCGGCTCATGTACCCGAGCGAGAGCCGCGCGCGCGTCTCGAGCTGCTTCTGGTTCATGCCCGCGTGCTCCATCGCAGCGCGCACCCGTTCGGCCAGCGAGGTCTTCATGGGCCCGCAGTATCGCGGCGCGTTTGACACTTGTCAAACAGCAATCCCACGCAACGGTTGCCAGTGCGCAGCGAGAGCTCCAGCCGTTGTCACCGCGCCGTGAGCGCCACGGCCACCGCGAGGCCGTTGTTCACGAGGTGAAACGCCATCGGGGCCGCGAGGCGTCCGCTCCGTTCGAGCAGCGCGCCCGCGCAGAGCCCGCCGAGCAGCACCGGCGCCAGGGGCTCGCCCGCGTGGAGGCCCGCGAACACCATCGCCGTCAGCACCCACGCCCACCGCGCCCGCGACGGCCCCAGGTCGACCTTCAACGCCTGCTGCAACCACCCGCGGAAGAAGAGTTCCTCGGAGACCGGCGCGACGAGGGCCGCCGTCACCGCGAGCCCGATGCGCAGCGCCCCCGAGGTCTGCGAGAGCGCGCCCGCCACGGGGCTCGCCGGGCCCGACGCGCCGAAGCCCAGCGAGCGCCACGCGCGCATCGCCGCCACCGTGAGCGCGAAGTTCAACGCCCCCACGAGCGCCCCCGTGAGCACCGCGCGCAACGGGCTCCACCGCGCCTCGGGCGCTGCCGCGCGCCAGCGACGGATCGCGGGCGGGAGCACCAGCGCCGCGAAGGCCGCGTAGGCCATCACCAGGGTCGCTGCGAGCGAGACGTGGAGCACCGGCCCGCACAGCTCCACGGCCACCACCTGCGCGAGGAGCGCCGTGCCGAAGGTGCGCATCGCGGGCCACGCGCGGGCGTCGGCCATGGGGTCTCCGTCGGGGTCACGGATCCACCGCAGGCGCTCCGTCGCCGCGCGTTCGAGCGTCCACGCGAGGGCGGCCCAGAGGCCCAGCGCAATGCTCCACGGACCGAGCGCCGTCGCCGAGAGCAGCCCCGCCAGCGCCGCCGTCGGGAGCGCAGCCGCGAGCACACCGAACAGCGCACCCACCGAGAGCCCCGTGAGCCGATCGGGCGCGGGGTCGATGAGCAGCATCAGCGCCGCGGCCTGCGCCCACTGGCCCACCGCGAGCGCCGCCGCGAGGCCCAGCATCATGCGCGGGTAGAACCACCACGCGGCGCGCTCCGCGCGGAGCAGCACCACCAGCGGCGAGAGCGCGAGCGGGAGCACCATCACCAGGTTCGCCGACGCCACCGCGCGCAACGCCTCACGGTGCGAGCGACCGAACGACGGGAGCAGCCACAGCACCCGTCGCCAGCGCCGCGAGGCCGCGCCCGTGAGCGCCGTGCCCATCACCACGATGGCCCACGCGATGAGCCCCGTGAGCACCACGAGCGGGAGGTCGGCGCCCGTGGCGCTCCGTGACCCCTTCGCGAGCAGCGCGAAGAAGCCAACGAACGCAGGCGCGGCCAGCAGCAGGTACGGCGACTGACGGAGCATCGCGCGAAGCTCGGCGCGCGGGGCCGTGAGCGCGGGCTCCCACCGCGGGGCGCGCAACGGCGTCCACGGCGCGTCGAGGCTCAGGTCCGCGGGCACACGCGCGCGCCACGCGAACACCGCGAGCGAGAGCGCCACGGGCACACCCCACGAGAGCGTCGCGCGCAACGCGGTCTCGCCGTCGGCGCCCGCGAGCATCCAGCGCACCGCGGGACGCGTCGGGAGCCACGCGCTCCACCCCGGCACGGTCATGCCCGTTCGCAGCGTGCGCGCGAGGCCCGCGCCGAGAGGACCCACCGCGGTGAACATCCCCATGAGCCCGACGCCCGCCACCGCCGCGAGCACGCGCACACCGTCCCGCGCGCGGCCCGCGAGGTTGCGCGCGGCGCCCTCCCAGAGCGCCACCGCCGTCGCGCTCGCCGCGAGGTTCACCGCGAGGGCCACGAGGCCCGTGGACAGCGCCGCGTGGAGGGGTGCGTGGGCGTGGCGCGCGAGGCCCCAGAGCGTGGGCACCATCACGAAGGCCACCACGCCCGACGAGGCCCCGAAGGCCGCGAGGAGTTCCCCCGCCACCCGCGCCCGCGGACGCAACGGAAGCCCGCGCACGAAGACCGTTTCGAAGAGCTTCGGCGCGCCGCGACCGGGCACCACGCGGGCGAACTTCAGCGCCGTGAGGGCCAGCGCGAGCACCAGCACCCAGAAGGCCCCGTAGTGCACGCCGCGCTCGATGGAGACCACCGCGAGCACGCGGGTGATGCCCGCCGCGGAGCGTCCGCCGAAGCGCGCGAGCTCGATCGCGAGAAAGGTCACGAGCAGCGGGAGCACCACCATCGCGCCCGCGCCCTGACGACGACGGATGGAGTTCCACGTCGCGCGCAGGAGCATCTGCGCCACGGCCGCGAGCTGCGCCCGCCCCGACGGGCCGCGGGGTGTCACGGCGCGCCCGGTCCCGTGAGCGTGAGAAAGGCCTCTTCGAGCGTCGTGGCTCCCGCCTGCGCGCGCACCTCGTCGGGCGTTCCGAGCGCGCGGAGCCGTCCGCCGCCGAGCACGCCGAGGCGGTGACACACGCGCTGCGCCACATCGAGCAGGTGCGTCGAGAGCAGCACCGTCACACCGCCCGCCGCGAGCGCTTCGAGCATCGCGCGCACCTCGCGGGCCACCACCGGGTCGAGTCCGTTCGTGGGCTCGTCGAGGAGCAGCACGCGGGGCTCGTGGGCCAGCGCCGCCACGAGCGCGAGCTTCTTGCGCGTGCCCATGGAGTACCCCGCCACGAGCTGGTCGAACTCGGTGGCGAAGCCCAGTCGCTCGACGTGCGCGCCCACGCGGCGCCAGCGGTCCGGCGTCGACTCGCCGCGCATCGAGAGCGCAAACGAGAGCAGCTCGCGGCCCGTGAGGTTCTCGAAGAGCGAGGGCTCCTCGGGGAGGTGTCCCACGAGGGCCATGACCCGCTGCGCATCGCGCGTGCAGTCGAGGCCACAGATGCGCGCCTCGCCCGCGGTGGGGCGCAGAAAGCCCATGAGCAGGTTCAGCGTGGTGCTCTTGCCCGCCCCGTTGGGACCGAGGAGCCCGAACACCTCGCCGCGCGGCAACACAAGGTCGATGCGGTCGAGCACGAGGCGCGCGCCGAAGCGTCGGGTGAGGGCGCGCGCTTCGACCGTCACGGTGTCGTCGGAGGCCATCGGGGACGTGACTCTACAGCGGTTCTGAAGAGTGCGAGCGCGCGGCTCTGCAAGGCGATTCTGCCGTTGCAGAAGGGCCGCGAAGTGCGTTAGCCATCGCGCCCGAGGCGCCCCGTGTCTCGTCGCGTCGGCCGGTTGCCGGTCGCGTCGAGAGCCCTCCCGGAGAGCGCGCGACCGCGCCCCCTCTCCAACGCCACCCACACCATCCACGGGCGCCTGCGGGAGAGAACATGTCGCTGAAGCGCCCCTCACTGCTCGCCACCGCGGGCCTCGCCCTCGCACTCGCGCCCTCCGTGGCCTCCGCGCAGGAGTACTCGGGCTGGGTGTTTCGCCTCGAAGCCGGGGCAGGCACGTCGATCCGTGATTTCACCCACGACGACGTGAACACCAGCACGCTCACGGGCGAGGTCTCGGCGCGCGTGTCGTACCGCCTCTTCGAGCCCCTCTCGCTCCAGCTCGGCGCCGGCGCGGGACGCTTCTTTCTCCCCGACAACCAGCCCGACGTGCCGCTGATCTTCGGCTTCGGCGGCATTCGCATCGAGCCCAAGCTCGGCGACGTGGCGCGCCTCTGGCTCGACGGCGACGCGGCCGTGCACGCGGTCGGTCCCGTGAACCGCTTCGGCGTCGACGCGGGCCTCGGCATCGAGTTCTTTCTCTCGCGCCGCATCGCCATCGGCCCCTACGGTCGCTTCTTCCACACCTTCGACGGCCGCGACGGCTCGCCCGTGCTGGTGAACCAGCCCTCCATGGCCCCGCAGCCCCCCACCGGCGACCTCCAGTGGTGGAGCGCGGGCATCTCGCTGGCGATCTACTCCCTCGCCGACGCGCCCGCCGCGCCGCCGCCGCCGCCTCCCCCCGCCGACACCGACCACGACGGCGTCAACGACCCCGACGACCAGTGCGTGACCGAGCCCGCGGGCGAGCACCCGAACCCCGAGCGCGCGGGATGCCCCGACGGCGACGCCGACCACGACGGCGTGCTCGACCACGCCGACCAGTGCCCCAACGACGCCGCGGGCGAGCACCCCGATCCCGCCCGCGCGGGATGCGCCCTCCCCGACGACGACCACGACGGCGTCTTCGGCGCCGACGACCAGTGCCCGACCGAAGCCGCGGGCGAGCACCCAAACCCCGAGCGCGCGGGATGCCCCGACGGCGACGCGGACGACGACGGCGTCTTCGACCACGGCGACCAGTGCCCGACCGAAGCCGCGGGCCTGCACCCCGACCCCGCCCGCGCGGGATGCCCCGCCCCCGACCGTGACCACGACAACGTGCCCGACGCCGTCGACCGCTGCCCGACGCAGCCCGGCGCGCCCAGCACCAACCCCGCGCGCAACGGCTGCCCGAGCCTCCTCGTGGTCGAGAACGGCGCGCTGCGCATCCTCCGCCCGGTGTTCTTCGCGGTGAACAGCGACGTGATCCTCCCGGCGAGCTTCCCGCTGCTCAACGCCGTCGCCGACGCGCTCCGCGCGACGCCCGAGATCCGCCACGTCTCCGTCGAAGGCCACACCGACGACGCGGGCCCCGACGACCGCAACCTCGACCTCTCGCGCCGCCGCGCCGCCTCCGTCGTCCGCTGGCTCA
Source organism: uncultured Myxococcaceae bacterium (assembly GCA_945952225.1). Classification (GTDB taxonomy): domain Bacteria; phylum Myxococcota_A; class Polyangia; order Polyangiales; genus CAISKJ01. The sequence continues at coordinate 6,973 of CAMFHP010000142.1, read as the reverse complement.
CCACCACGGGCCGCATCGAAGCCGGTCGCCTCACCTCCGAGGGCTTCGGCGAGACCCGTCCCCTCGTGCAGGGCACCACGCCCGCCGCCCGCGCGCAGAACCGCCGCGTCGAGTTCCGCATCGTGACCGACGCCGCGCAGAACTGATCGCCCGCCGCGCCCCGCATCGCCCGATCGCGGGGCGCGCGCCCTCCTCCGCCCCTCTCTCTCTCCGTGACTCAGCCCGCGCGCAGCGGCAGACACAGCGCGCGCGCGGCGAGCTCCATCGCCGTCACGAACTCCGCCCGCGACGCCACCGCGTGCTTCGTGCCCCGCCCCGTCGCGTAGAGCGTCTCGGCGAGCTGCCGCGCGGTGAGCCCCGCGGGCTTGTACGCCGCCGCGAGCCCCGTCGCGCGCAGGCACTTCGCCATCGCCTCGACCACCCGCTGCTCGTGCGAGCGCAGCAGCTCACGGAGCTCGGGCTCGCGCTGTTCGAGCAGCGCCTCGATGTCGCCCATGCCCTGCGACGGCGCGCCCGCGAAGCGCCCCATCCACGCGTCGAGGCCCGCCACGAGGCGCCCCTCGGCATCGCGCGACGTGTCGGCGAACGCAGCCTCCGCGGCCCGCGCCGACGCGCCCACCGCGTGCTCCACCGCCGCGCGAAAGAGCTGCTCCTTCGTGTCGAAGTGCAGGTAGAGCGCCTGCCGCGAGACGTCGGCCGCGCGCGCCACCTCGTCCATCGAGGTCTTGCGAAAGCCGTAGCGCAGGAACACCCCCACCGCGGCGTCGAGGAGCCGCACCCGTCGCCCGTCGTCGCCCGTCTTCTCGCTGGTCACAGCGCACTCGATTGACAAATCGGGTCGCAGTTGTCAACCATGCTCGACCGCCGTCACCCCCACGGCGCCGGAGGCATCGCACACCCCATGGCCCCCCACTCTGCCCGCGGGCTGCGCGCCGAGCGCATCGCCGCCTCGAAGCTCTTTCGCGACGAACGCTTTCACAACCCCTCGGGCGCCACCGCGGGACTCCAGGGCAGCCCGCTGCCCCTCCTCGGCGAGTGGATGTTCTCCACCACCGAGCGCCGCCCGCCGCGCGCGCTCCCCACCGTCGACCCGCGGCCCGCGTGGCTCCGCGCGCCCGAGACGGGCTTCCGCGCGACCTGGCTCGGACACAGCACCGTGCTCCTGGAGTTCGGCGCGCTGCGCGTGCTCACCGACCCCGTGTTCGCCGAGCGCATCGGGCCCGTGTCGTTCGCGGGTCCGCGGCGCTTCCACCCGACGCCGGTGCCCCTCGACGCGCTGCCGCCCGTCGACCTCGTGGTGCTCTCCCACGACCACTACGACCACCTCTGCGCGTCGACCATGGCCGCCCTCGCCCGCAGCGCCCGCACGCACTTCGCCACGGCCCTCGGCGTGGGCGCGCGCCTCGAAGCGCTCGGTGTGGATCCCGCGCGCATCACCGAGCTCGACTGGCACGAGCGCGCCTCGCTCTGCGACGGGCGCATCACCGTCACCGCCGCACCCTCACAACACTTCTCGGGCCGCTCGCTCACCGACCGCAACCGCACGCTCTGGGCCTCGTGGGTGATCGAATGCGAGGGCCGTCGGGTGTTCTTCAGCGGCGACACGGGCCTCTTCGACGGCATGCGCGACCTCGGCGCGAAGTACGGCCCCTTCGACCTCACGATGCTCGAAGTGGGCGCGTTCCACCCCGCGTGGGGAACGATCCATCTCGGGCCCGACAACGCCCTCGACGCGCACCGCCTCCTCGGCGGCGGACGGCTCCTGCCCGTGCACTGGGGAACCTTCGACCTCGCCCTCCACGCGTGGGACGACCCCGCGGAGAAGCTCCTCGCGCGGTCGCGTTCCGAGGGCCTCTCGCTGCTCATGCCGCAGCCCGGCGAGGCCGTGGAGCCCGCCCGCGTCGACCCGGCCGAGGTGTCTCCGTGGTGGCGCGCCGTCAACGCAGCCGACGGATCGCCCTCGCCAGCAGCCACCCCGGCGCCAGGAACAGCAGCCCCAGACGGAGCGTGAACATCGCCACCGCCGCGAGGAGCCCCGCGTACACGTCGGCGCCCCACGGCGAGAGCATCCGCGCGAGGAGCCCCGCACCATCGAGCCACTGCGCGAGCATCGACTGCACCGCCCACAGCAGCAGCACCGCGGCCCACACGCGCATCTCGCGTCGCATCACCGTCCTCATCGCGCCGTCACCATCGCCAGCAGGATCGCGTTGCCGATGGGCCCGCCCGACGCGTAGCGCCACGTCGCACCGCGCGACACCGGAACGCCGAACAGCGCCGCCGTGCGGTAGAGCCTCGCGAAGCGCGCGCGGTCGTTCGTGAAGCGCGCCGCCGCGAGCGAGAAGCCCGTGCCCGAGAGCGACAGCCCCAGCACCACGGGCCCCGAGTCGATGTCGCCGTGGCCCCTGTGACCGGGCGCGTACTCGCGCACCGCGCCGAAGCCCGCGAGCGAGACGTCGCCCGAGCGCGCGAGCCCCGCCGCGAGGGTCGCCGCCATCGCGGGGTCGGCGAAGCGCCAGAAGTACGCCGCCAGCGCCGTGCCCGAGGCCCGCGGCGCGTCGAAGGGCGCGCCCGTCGTGGCGTTCACCGACTGCGCGAGGTAGCCCGACGCGGGGTCGATCCAGCGTGTGCGGTACACCGTCGCCATGCGGGCGATGAGGCTGTGACGGTCGGTGCCCGTGAGCCGCGCGTGCTGGCCGAGGGCGCCGATCACCGAGGCCATGTCGCAGGGGTAGGCCTCGCCGGGGTACGTCTCGATGGCGCCCGCGGGCGAACGTTCGAGGCGCCGTGCGAGGGCGCGCACGATGCGGTCGTGGAGGGCGGCGTGCGGGGTCGCGGGATCGACCGTGCGCAGCGCGCCGAGCGCGAGGGCGGCGTAGCCGAGGTAGGCGTGTCCGTGGTCGCTGTCGAGGCTCGCGAAGGGGTCTTCTCCCCAGGCCTCGATGGCGAAGCGCCAGGTGCGCGACGCGAGCAGGTGGTCGACGGCGAGGCGCAGCGCGGGGAGGAGTTCCGCGCGGGTCTCGGGGTGCGCGACGATCGTCTGCGCGAGGCCCAGCGCGGCCATCTGGTTTGCGCCGAAGGCCCACTCGCCGTCGAAGCGCGACGAGCCCGTGTGGAACGCTTCAGGCCCGAGGTCGTGGGACACCGACGCGGCCACGGCGCGGGCGAGTCCGTGCTGCGTGCGAAGGTCGCCGTCGAAGAGCGCATCGCCCTCGCGGCCCACGAGCGTGCGGGGAACCACCGTCGCGCACGCCGCCACGCAGAGCGCGGTCCACGCGTGCGATCGGAGCCGTCGGGACCAGGGGAGAGGAGCGTCCATCGCGTGGCCCGGTGCTACGCGATGCGGAGGGCGAACGGCGGAACGAACGTGCTCAGCCGCCGCAGACCGAGGACGAGAAGCGCGATTCGGCGAGCAGGTAGTTGCCCGAGGCCCATCCGCGGGTGCCGTTGTAGTCGACCTGGTACCAGCCCGAGGTCGGTCCGCTCACGAGGGTCACGCGCGCGCCGCAGGGCATCGAGGTGATGACCGCGTAGCCCGTGCCCGCGCCGCGACGGAGGTTCAGCGCCGACACGTTCACGCGGAAGTACGTCGCCGCCGGCGTGGGCGTGGGGGTCGGCGTGGGCGTGGGGGTCGGCGTGGGCGTGGGGGTCGGCGTCGGCGTGGGCGTGGGCGTCGGGGTGGGCGTCGGCGCAGGGGTCGAGGCGCCGGGGAGCGGGGCCACGCTGCGGTCGGAGAACCAGGCCGTGCGACGCGCGGCGCCGTCGGTGTTGAGCTCGACGTGGAGGTGGTCGTTGTGCGGGTGCGGGCCGCCGTAGGCGTGGAGCTTGTCGCCCGCGGCGCGGCTCGCGTTCCAGATGGAGCGATCCCAGATCACGAGCTGCACGCCGAGCTCGCTCGCGTTGGTGATGAGCCACGCGGCGACGGCGTCGCCCACGGTGTTGTCCGCGGCGCCGCCCGAGAGCGTGGGCACGAAGATGTCGACCGCGCGTCCCGTGCCGTGCACCGAGGTCTGGCTCGTGTTCGCCGTGTTGGGCCGACACGCATAGCCGCCGTAGGAGCTCACCCCGCGAAAGTTCGCCCGCACGTAGTCCGCGAGGGTGCGCGTGCCCGGAAGAAACGCGCCGCCGCAGTTGCGACCGCCCGACCACGAGGGCGCGTCGTCATACCGGGCGTACTGACCGTTCGCCTGCGCGGTCACCGACGACGTGGGGATCCATCGGCCCGGGACCGAGATCTCCTGCGTGTCGTGGGACCAGTCCCAGTCGTCGTCGGTGTCGGTCTCCTCGACGTTCGCACAGCCCCCGACCGCCAACGCGGTGACGGCCATCGACAGCACACTGGTCACTCGTCCGAGGAATCGCATCGAAGACCTCTCGGACTGCAATCGCAGGGCCATACGGTCGGGGCAAGAAACCATCTCATTTCCAACAGTTCCCCGTGGTCATGGGATTGTTCACCCGCGGTCGGGCCACGGTGTAGGTGTCCCGGCGCGCGGGTGTTCCCCGATGGGTGCGCGGGGGCCTACGTGACGGATGCGGGGCTGTGTTAGAGGGCGATCCCATGGCGGAGACCCACGACGCCGTCGACCTTCCCGACGCGCGCGACACCCTCGTGCCCGGCACCCTCTTCGCGGGCGACTACGAGGTCGTGCGCATGGTGGCCGACGGGGGCATGGGCTCGGTCTACGAGGTCGTGCAGCGCAACACGGGGCAGGCGCGGGCGCTGAAGGTGCTCCACCGCGGCCTCGCCGACGACGATCGCGTGCGGCAGCGCTTCATCGACGAGGCCCGCATCGGGTCGCGCATCGAGAGCGAACACGTGGTGCAGGTCATCGACGCGGGCGTGCTCTCGCCGAGCGACGTGCCCTGGTACGTGATGGAGTTCCTCCGCGGCGAGACCCTCGACGAGCGGGTGCAACGCGCGGGCCCCATGGGGCCCTCCGAGGCGTTGGAAGTGTTCGAACAGATCGGTCACGCCGTCGGCGCCGCGCACCGCGTGGGGGTCGTGCACTGCGACCTGAAGCCCGAGAACATCCACCTCGCCGAGAGCCGCCGCGTCGACGTGCGACGCACGGTGAAGGTGCTCGACCTGGGCATCGCCCACGTGCTCCCGGCGCTCAAGACCTCCGTCGAGATCGCGCTCCCCGCGGGCTCGCCGGGATGGCTCGCGCCGGAACAGATGCACCCGAGCGGGCACGTCACCCTCGCGACCGACGTGTGGGCCCTGGGGCTCCTCGCGTTCTATGCCCTCACCGGGGGCTCGTACTGGCGCTGGTTCGATCAGTACCCCGCGATCCTCGCCGAGATCGACGGCTCGACCCTCGACCCCGCGAGCGCGCGGGCCTCGGCGCTCCGCCGCCCCGCGATGCCGCCCTCGGGCTTCGACGACTGGTTCGCCCGCTGCGTCGACCGCGACCCCGCGCGGCGCTTTCGTGACGCCACCGAGGCCGTCGACGCGCTGCGCGCGGTGCTCGCGCCCGTCGTGGGAAGGCCCACCACCGAACCTCCGATGCCGCCCGCGCAGGCCGACGAGCGCGCGGCGCGGGTGAAGATGCTCCTCCTCGCGCTCAACGAGGGCGAGCGGCGCGGCGAGGTCGAGGCGCGCATTCGCATCGGCGAGGAGCTCCTCTCGCACGGGTGCGCCGACCGCGACGTGCCCGCGCGCACGGCGGCGGCCTACGTGGCCCGCGCATGGACCCGCGAGCAGCAGCACGACCGCGCCGGGGCCCTCGACGACGCGATGCGCGCGGTGGAGCTCGGCCCGCAGAGCCCGCAGTCGCACTACCTCCTGGGGGTGCTGCGCGCGCGGAGCCTCGACTTCGACGGCGCGCTGGCCTCCCTCGACGTGGCGGCCACGCTGAACCCCTCGGCCGCGGCCTTCGTGCGGGAGCGCGGCCGCGTCGCCCACCTTCTCGGCCGCTACGACATCGCGCTCGTCGACCGACGGCGGGTGATCGAGCTCGACCCCTCGCGCGCCGACGCGTGGATCGCCCGCGCCCTCACCCACGCCGCCCTCCACGACCTGGCGGCGGAGGCCGACCTCACGTGTGCGATCGAGCGCGAGCCAGGCTCCGTCGAGGCCCTCCGCGCGCGGGCGGCGGTGCGTCAGGAGCGCGGCGATGTGGGGGGCGCGCTCGCCGACCTCGACGAGGGCGTGTCGCGGTCCCCCGGTGATGGCGCGTGCTGGTTCGAACGGTGCCGCGTGCGACGCGCGGTGGGCGACCCCGTGGGGGCCCTCGAAGACCTCCGCCACGCCGCGGCCCTCGGCCATCCCCTCGCCGTGCAGGAACTCCGCGCCCTCGGCCTGGGCTGACGGACCACACCGCACACCGCGAGAGGGCCCTGGATTCGGAATCCGGGGGCATCTGCACACCGCGGGAGGGCCCTGGATTCGCGATCCGGGGGCATCTGCACATCGCGGGAGGGCCCTGGATTCGCGATCGAGGGGCCTCCGAACCGGGTGTGTTTCCGAGCGTGCTCCCGGTGAAGCAGCAAGGGGAGCGTGCTCCCGGTGAATGAATTCACCGGCAGCAAGGGGAAAGTCCCTGACGGGACTCTCGATCCTGCGTCGCCTTCGCGGCGCGTTGCTCGCGTGTGTTTCCGATTGAGCTCACGGCCGTGCGTGCGGAGCAGGGAGAGCGTGCGTGCGGATGGGCTGTGCTCTCGGTGAAACTGCAGGGGGAGCGATCATGCGAATGGGCCGTGCTCCCGGGGAATGAAGCGCGAGTCCCGCAAGGGACTTTCCCCTTGCTGCCGGTGAATTCATTCACCGGGAGCACGCGAGCCCGCCCGCACAGTCTCACCATCGGCAGCACGCGAGCCCGCCCGCACAGTCTCACCATCGGCAGCACGCGAGACCGTTGGCACGATCGCACCACCACCAGAACGCGGGACGTGCGCACGATCGAATCCCCCCCGAACCCCTCCGGGACCTGCTTGCAACGACCGCAGACGGGTCCCGGAGGGTTCCGGG
>CAMFHP010000141.1 GCA_945952225.1 uncultured Myxococcaceae bacterium | reverse complement strand
AGGACATGTCATGTCTGGTGAGCGCGCTCACGATGCCCACGTTGAAAGGGCTGGTTTCAGAAACTGCGTCAAGTTCCCCCCGCGACCCGCCTCGTGTTCGCCTTGGGTGTTGTTGAACAGGAAGATGTGAAAGGTCTCATTGAGGCCGCTGATCTTGCGATTGCGTTTCGTCGAATTGTTCTGAACCCGGCAACTGATTTGGATCTTTCGGGCCTCGCCGCTAGGGCAGAAGTCCTTTGGAGGTGGACGGCGGTTTTGCAGGCGGTGCTCAATGCGCTGCCGCCTCCCCGCGACACATTGGATCGCGTTCGAGTTCTGATTGGGCCGCCTGGCTCCCCCTCCCCCGTAGATCTTACTGATTGCATTGATCCTAGCGCTCCAATCACGGGGGCGTTCGACTTGATTACAGATGAGGACATTCTCTCTGACCGCCCGATCACTGGTGATCAGATTCGAGCTTTCTTTAACGACCCTACGTGCGCTTGGGATGCTTACCGAGTTGGGCTGCCTTTCCCAAGGCACATGTCCTACCTGAACGAGTTGGTGCGCCTGCTGAGAATGTTCGAGCGTCAGGGGCCTTCGGCATCGTTTACTGCTTGGTTGCAGGCTGAAGACGGCTCCGGGGCAACCACCACCGTCAGATGCCTATCCTACGATCTCGCGAAAATGGGAGTGCCAGTACTGCTCGCAAAACCCCTCGTGGAGAATTTTGACTTCAGGCAGATCGCAGTGTTTCTGACGCAGGCGGTCGATCGTGCCATCACTACCGACGAGAGATTGGCAGATGTCCCTTGGGTGATTGTGTTCGATGCTGCGCATACGCAAAATCACTGGGACTTCGTTTCAGGTCTTTGCAACGGGCTTAAGAACTTGCAGCGGTCTGTGGCTGTCGTTGTCGTCCAGTCGGTAGATAGTGGCGCCCCCAACCACCGTGGTCAGGCACTCGGTGACAACCGAAAACTCAAGGGTCTTCTTTCCAATACCATCCCGGTTTCCGGCGGCGTTGGACTTGGGGATCATCTGGGTAAGTATCTGCCGGAGGTGCGCTCGAAGGGGAAGGACGACTGGGATCACTTCATTCGGCAGACAGTGCTGCCGATGCAAGCCGCTCGACGAAGTCTGTTCTGGCTGGCGCTGCGGTTTTGGCTTTTTCAGATGCAGGGCTCTCGAGAGTCGTTTCGGGCCTGGCTCGCGAGGAAGGTACAGGACATCCTCGGCGCGGACGCCGGTGCTTACGCCGGTGTGCTTGAGGTGGCAGTACTCGCCCGCTTCCGGTTGGCTCTCCCCACCTCTCTGCTCGAAAGGGAAGTTCGGCTGACCCTCCGTAAGGTTGCCAGCCAACCGGACAACGTACTCGGAGTCTGCGAAGTCGATGTCGACTCGATGTCCCACATGACCTTCACGCATCCGCACATCGCTGAAGAAGTGCTTCAAATCGCCTCCAAAGATAGCACTGCATTGGCGGCAATAAACAAGCCAACCTGTCTGACTGTGTTCGATCTTGAATTGCACCTGTTGGGTCGGATCATTTCGCGTCCCATCTCCGGGTCGTCAAGCAGTCTAGCGCTCGTTGAAGATATCGTTACGACTGCCCTTCGGGTCGACCCGAGGGTTGCTCCAAGGAACTACCAGCAGCGTGACCGCATTGTGGCGCTCTTTGAGAACGTGCCGTTGACCGTTTGGGACACCAGTCAGGTGTTTAATCACCACGTCGCAATCGCTCGACGTCATCTTGCGACGGACCCGCCCTCGCTTGAGTGGACGATCGAGGCCCGTCGTGAGCAGTTCGCTCTTGCTGAGGCCCATATTTGCGACGCCATCAGCAACATTAAGCCCGACAAGGAACACAGCCGAGAGTCTCCCCTCAATCTCCGCGTGTCCCTTGCGCTGACATACGACGCGCGGGCCAGGTTTGAAGCATCATATGGCAACGAGTCCGACGCCAATGAATACCGGCAGAAGGGAGATGAACAGTACCGCCTGAGTCAGCAACTTGATGCCGACAATCTCTACGTTCTAGAGAATTTTGCTCGCTTTAAACTCAATCGCGCGAAGTCTGAAAACAATGAAACGACCCGCATTCGTCTCATTGTGGAGGCAATCGCGCTTCTGGAGATGGAGCAGAACGCCGACGATCAAGATCAACGTGACGAACCTATCGTTGCAGAGTTGAGTCGCGCCTACGAGATGTTGAGTGAGGGCCGTGGTCGAGCTTGGCTGATCGAACTTTCCCGGGATGGCGATGAAACTGCGCTGGTGGCGCTGGCGAGGTTGGTGCTTGGCGCACCGAGAGCGATTCCCACTCCCGAGTCGCTCAATGAGGCGGAAGATCTGCTGAGGCGAGTCGCCTCTGTGCAAGCCACTTGGCGAAGTCAGTCACTCCTGTACCACGTCGTGAGTGTTCTGCGTCCCCACAGCTTCACTGAACGTTTGCAGGTGTTGCGTGCGCTGGAGCGTGATGGTGGGTTCCAATGGCCTATGCAACTACGACTTGAGTACGCGATACTCCTGTATCAGGTCGGCGACTCGACATATCGTGAGGATGGGGACAGGATCTTCCGTTGGATCCGGACGAATCTCCGCGATCGGAGTGGCAGCATGAGAGTGCCGTCCGAGTTGAAACTGCTGGCTGATCCTGCCGCTTCATTTCTGAGGCCCTTGAGGACCTCGTTTGTAGTAAAGAAGTCGGCAGAGATCGGTCGAAGCGGTTACGGCGTTCCTCATGGATGGGGGTCGTTGGAACTAGCCTTTCGCCCTCAACTCTTTCCTGTCGACCGGATTCGACCTGGTCGAGAACTCGACTGCATTATTCAATTCACGCTCTTCGGGCCACAAGCAGTACCAATCGGTACGCGGGTAGACTAGTGGTAACGCACGCCGCATCACTCGCCCCGTACCCCAAGCCACTGAAGTCCGTAGAGACTTTGCTAGCGGAGCTTGCAGTACACCTCGGTGAAGCGTTTTGTCTTGAACCGCTTCCTCTCTACACAATCGTTGTCGAGGGATGGACCGATGTAAAGTATCTGCGTCGCGCTGCCGAACTCGTTTGCAAACATACCGGATTTGATCCTCTATCGGTCGACCTAGCCGATGGACGACAAATCGAAGTGGGGATTGTCACGCGGGGACAGAAGGGTGACCCCGCTAGGGGTGGAGTTAAGCAGATTGTGCGTCTTGCTGAGGCGATCAAGTCTGCGTGCTTTGAGTATGAAGCTTACTACGGAATTGCGCTTGTTTTCGACCACGACGAAGCGGGCCTAGAGGGCAGTCAGCAGGTTGTCGGATTCGGGTTCAAGGCTGGCCGTTATTCGTTGACGCTTGATCCCAAAAGGCATCCCGGTTCGTCCGCTAAAAAGCAGGTTGTGATCGAGGACTTGCTGTCTCTTCGTATTCAAAGTGCCTACTTTGATCAGGGGACTGCATCATGCTCGGTCACTTATCGTGAGGGAAAAATTCAGCGATACCAGTGGGAATCTCCATCGAAGGGGCTGTTGCAGGAGTTTGTCTGCAACAACGCGGATGTGCGGGACATGGTGGAGATCATCCGATTGCTCGCTCGAGTTAGGAAAATGTGGGGATTGCCTGCGGAGTTCGATCTCTCAGACGCCGAACCTCTCATCATTTCGGGCGATCCATAGACAAGCTGAGGGGCCCTTCGGTGGGTAGAATTGCTTGGTGGAAGTGGATGATTGGGCGTGAGCATTTGCAGCGCGATCACCGGCATCCGTTGATCCAAGGCATGTCATGGTAACAGCTGTCTCCCGGTTGTGGACTGCGCACGGCGAGGTGACCAATGATGCGAACACCTTGGTGCTCTCCGCCTGCACCGACCGCACCGCAGAACTGCCCCAAACGGTAGTCAGGCCGAGCGCTTCGTGACGCCGTCCAAGTCCTCGGGGAGCTTGGCACGTCTCCCTGCAACGTTGACTTTGCCGTGTACCTCCACGCGCTCCCGCTTTGGTACAACATCTAACACTTCGACGGACGTACTCCGGCGAAGATCTACCTGCACCGAATGACGCCCCTGCCTCGTCGCGACACCCCATCCGCCCACCGCCCGCAGTCCCATCCACCCCACCCGATCCCTCGATGCCCGTCACACCGACCCCGCGCGGTCCCGTTCACTGGACGGAGCAGTGCGCGAACCGCGCCGATCCCGTCGTCGTCCTGCTGCACGGCCTGGGTGGCGATGCCGGATTCTGGTCCGCCGAACAACACGCGCTCTCGGTCCGTTACCGTGTGCTCGCGATGGAGCTTCGCGGCAATGGCATCACACCCACGGGCGACGAGGCGCTCTCCATCGACGCGATGGCGCGCGACGTCGTGTCGGTGCTCGACGAGCAGGAGATCGACGCGGCCCACATCGTCGGGTTCTCCATGGGGGGGCTGGTGGCGCAGGCGATGGCCACGTCGTGGCCCGACCGGGTTCGCAGCCTCGTGCTGGCGGCCACCTTCGCGACGACCCCCGTCTCGTCGCGGCTGTTCCTGAAGGCCGTGGCCGCCTGTGACGCGCGTTCGATCACCGCGAAGCAGAGGTACGCGCTGATTCTTCCGTGGCTCTTTTCGAGGGAGTTTCTGGGGAGCGAACGCGCCGTGCCGTTCCTGTCGTTTCCCGAGGGAGAGCCCGAGGCGCAGACGCCCGAGGACTGGATCCGGTCGTTGAACGCGCAGCTCGCGTTCGATGGCCGCGCGGGCCTCGCGAAGATCCAGGCGAGAACGCTGGTGATGCATGGCGCCGACGACGTGCTCGCGCCGCCCTGCGACGCCGCCGCGCTGCATCGGGGAATCCGCGACGCCGCGTGGTGCAGCATCGCCGGAGGGCACCTGTTCCACGTCGAGCGCCCGCAACGGTTCCTCGATGCGCTGCTGGAGTTTCTGGGCGATGCGAGCGCGCGGTGAGCCCGACCCGCCGTGAACGGCGACGCCGCGAGGCGGCACGGCGGGAGACGCGGGGATGGCGCGGGGATGCGCGCGGTGAGAGGCTCACAGACCCGACGGTGGCAACGTGAGAGAAGCGCCGGGGGGAGGGCGGTCGTCGGCGTCCTCCTCGACGGCCGCGCAGGAGGGGCGACGGATGCGGACACGCGGTGCGATGCTGTGGGCGGTTCTCGCGATGGGGTGTGCCGAGCGCTCGCCGGGGGCCGCGGCTTCCAGCGATGTTTCACCGGGCGGTTCTTCTTCGGTCGCCGTCACGGATTTTCCCGTGCACGTCGAGGTCTCCGACGCCGCGGGCAGGTTCGATTGCAGCGGGTTCTTCGGTCTGCTGACACCCGGCAGCCCGTGGGACGTCTATCTGCAGGTCTCGTGCTTCCTGCGTCCGGGGGATGAGAGTTCGACGCAGTTTGTGGTGGGCCTCGCCGCCGCTCAATCGGAGGAACTGGTTCGGACCGGGGCGCTGGAGTTTCCGGCCTACGCGCAGGCGACGGTGGAGTACCCGTCCAGCACGGGACGCATCGATCGACCGATTCGCCGGTTGCAGCTTCGATGGCTTCCGGGTGGGGAGATCGAGCTCGAAGGGGCGTTGGCGCGTTCGTACGGCCGCATGCCTCCCGGTTCACCGGACCTCGCGACGGTCACGGTTCGCGGCCGCTTGACCGTCGACTGCAACGTCGAGCGCGGCGCTCCGCCGGGAGGTCGGGCGCCGCCGGTCGCGGACCCTGCGCTTCAGTCCCCCGAGTGCCAGGAACGTCTTCGCGCCACGGGCGTGGGTCCCGTCTGGGAGCACATCCGATCGGCCAGACCCGATGCCTCGACGGCCGATCGTTGACCCGCGGGCCGTACGCGAATCGTTCCCAGGCCACGGCGTTCGCGCGTTCCGTCGCCGGGTCGTGACCATCCGGTAGCGCCCTCGCACGACCGTCGTCGCAGCTCGGCGGACCTTCGCCGAAAAATGAGAGCGACGGGCTCAAGCTCTGGCCACGGTCGTCCGATGAGTGTCTGCGGGGGCGCCCGCAGGGGGCGTCCATGGCCAGGCGCAGGAGGAGGGACCATGACGACGAGCGCGAAGAAGGTGCAGCAGACGACCGCCACGGAGACGGCCACGGAGACGCCGCGCGGGGGACGGCGCGAGCACGCGCTGCACGAGGCGGTGCTCTCCCCGGAGGACTACACGTTCCTCGCGAGCCTTCCCGAGCAGCGGGCGGGCGATCGCAGGCGTTCGGACATGGCGCTGCTCCTCGCCGACGAGGACACACGACAGGCGCTCGTGCACTACGCCGACTTCTTCGCCTTCGCGGGCGTCGACGTCGCGCCGGCCGTCGAGGCCATTCCGAGGCTCGTGGCGCTCCAGCGTCTGGTGCGTCGCCTCGAACTCTCGCAGGAGCTCGTACGTCGCCACCTCAACGCCGAAGGAGAGCGCGTCTCCACCGTCGCCTCCGACGTGCATCGCCTGCTCGTCGCCACCCCCGAGGGCAGCAGCGTGCGCACGGCGTTTGCCGCCTTCGATGACCGCTGGCGCGAGACCTTCCGCGGCGGCAACCGCGCTTCGCACACCGAAGACAGCCCCGTCGATCCGAGCGGGCCGACGAAGTAGTCGCAGGGGATCGTCTCCCGACCCGCGCGCGACCCCGTGGGCGAGGGAAGACCCTTCAGCCCCGCGTGTGCCCTTCGCGCGTCGATCAGAGGCGGCCGAGGAGGGCGTCGGCGCGGAGCTTCCACACCATGCCCACGGCCTCGGCGAAGATCTTTCGAGACATCTTCGAGGCGCCCGCGCGGCGGTCGACGAAGGTGATCGGCACCTCGGTGACCTTGAGCCCGCGCACGATGCCCCGGTACGTCAGCTCGATCTGAAACGAGTACCCGTTGCTCTTCACCGACCCGAGCTCGATGGTCTCCAGCGCGCGGCGCGTGAAGGCCTTGTAGCCCGAGGTCAGGTCGCGCACGCCGATGCCCAGGATCGTGCGCGAGTAGATGCTCCCGCCCTTCGACATCACGTGACGCCCGAGGCCCCAGCCCTCGACGCCGCCGCCAGGGATGTTCCTCGACCCGATGACAATGTCGCCGCCCGCTTCGATCGCGCGGAGCATGTCGGGCACGTAGCGCGGGTCGTGCGAGAGGTCGGTGTCCATCTCGAACACCACGTCGTAGTCGCGCGCGAGGGCCCACGCGAAGCCCGCGAGGTACGCGCTGCCGAGGCCCATCTTGCCCGGGCGGTGCATCACATGGATGCGCGCGTCCTTCGCGGCGATCTCGTCGGCGAGGTTGCCCGTGCCGTCGGGCGAGTTGTCGTCGACCACGAGCACGTGCGCGTCGGGCGCGACGGCCTGCACCTGCGAGAGAAAGGTCTCAAGGTTCTCACGCTCGTTGTAGGTCGGCGTGATGATGAGAACGCGCGGCGCCATGGGGGCGCGACCGTACCCATCCGCATGGTCGCGCCGCAAGCGCGTTGTACAGGTTCGCGCGCGGCCTTCGTGTTGGTACTGTCGCCGCGATGGTGGGCCCGAGACGAACCGCGCTGACGCTCACGCTCCTCGCCGCGACCTCGCACGTCCACGCCTCGCCGCAGGATCTCTTCGGCTACGGTCCCCGCGCCGCCGCGATGGCGGGCACCGGAACGTCGTTCTCCGACGACCTCTCCGCCGTGTATGCGAACCCCGCGGGGCTCTCTCGCGCCCGCGACCGCGCGCTCACCGTAGGCTACGCGGCCACGGGCTTCGCGCTCACCCGCAATGACGCCGCCGAGGTCTACGAACCGGGACGCGCGGCCCTCTTCGGCCTGGTGCTTCCGCTGCCCTTTCGCGGCGTGCTGCGCGACCGCCTCGCCGTGGGCCTCGGCTTCTTCACACCCACGAACGTCATCGTGCGGGGCGTGATCCTGCATCCCGAGACGCCGCGCTTCGTGCTCCTGCCCGACCGCGTGCAATCGGTGGCGGTGCAGGCCGCGCTCGGCGTCGACGTGGGCTGGGGATTGCGCGTGGGCGCAGGCTTCATGGCCCTCGCGGCGCTCACGGGCTCGGTGCTCGTGACCAACGACGCCACGGGGCGCTCGACCTCGCGCATCGACGACCAGCTCGTGGCCTCGTACACGCCCGTGCTCGGCGCCCAGTGGGAGCGCGGCGACTGGCGCGTGGGCGCGGTGTTTCGCGGACGTCTCATCGCGCGCTTCGGCGTGGTGATCTCGGCGCCGGAGCTTGGGATTCCCGTGCCTCCGCTCAACATCGCCGGCGTGGCCCAGTACGACCCCGCGCAGGTGCAGGTCGAGGGCGCGTGGCGCCGCGGCGCGACCACCGTGGTGCTGGGGGTGACGCTCAAACAATGGAGCGCGTATCCCGGTCCCTCCGTCGCCACGACGGCCACGTCGCCCGCGCCCGTCGACCCGGGCTTCGCCGACACGGTGGTGCCCCGCGCAGCCATCGAGCATCGCGTGGACTTCGGTCGCGGTGATGCCGCCACCCTGCGCGCGGGCTACTTCTTCGAGCCTTCTCCCGCACCGTCGGCGGGTGTGGGGCGCCAGTACCTCGACAACGACCGCCACGCCTTCACGCTGGGCCTCGGCCTCGGCACCGCGTACCGCGGATCGCGCTTCTCCGTCGATGCGTTCGGTCAGCTCCACGTGCTTGCGACGCGCGAGGGGAGCGCCCACGACGGGTCGCCGATGCGCTGGGGCGGCACCGCGTGGCACCTCGGCGTGACGACCACCGTGGGCTTCTGACCGTCGGGTTGCACACGTCTGCAACCCGCGGGGGTCACCGTCGCTTCGCCCGTCGTGTGAGGCGCTCCATGGCGCGTCCGAGGAGCGCGATGCCGCGTCGCACGTCGTCGAGGGGCGCCGAGGCCACGGCCACGCGCACGAACTCTCCCTCGCGGCCCGCGGGGAACCACGCGCTCCCTTCGTTCACGCGAACGCCGAGCGAGCGCGCCTCGCGGGTGAGCGCCTCGTTCTCGACGCCCGACGGGAGCGCCACCCAGAGCGCGAAGCCTCCCGTGGGAACGCGCGTCACCCGCGCGCCGGGCATGTGCTCGGCCACACCCTGGAGCACGGCCTCGACGCGGGCCCGCAGCGCAGCCCGCACCGCGCGCTTGTGCGACTCCCACGCGCTCGCGGTCACCACTTCGAGCGCGAGGCCCTGGAGCAGCCCCGAGAGGAACATGTCCTCCGCCGCGCGCATCGCCCGCAGCCGCGCGAACACGGGACCGCGCGCGATCACCGCCGCCACGCGCAACCCCGGCACCGTGGTCTTCGTGAGCGTGCGGAGGTAGATCACGCGCCCGTCGGCCTCGCGGAACATCGGCGACGCCACCGAGGGCGCGAAGCCGAGGTCGCGCGCGTAGTCGTCTTCGATCACGAACGCGCCCGCGCGGGCGCACAGGTCGAGCACCGCGCGCCGTCGCGCCGCGGACATCGTCGCGCCCGAGGGGTTGCTGTGCTGCGGCTGGAGGTAGAGCACCCGCGCCCCCGACGCGCGCAGGGCGCTGTCGAGCAGGTCGGGGCGCAGTCCCTCGTCGTCGACGGGCACGGGCCACACGCGGAGGCCCAGCGTGCGCATCACCGCGAGCGCGCCGAAGTACGTGGGCGACTCGGTGATCACCGCCGCGCCGAAGGGACACAGCGCGCGCAGCGCCGTCGCGATGGCCGCCTGGCCGCCGGGCACCACGAGCACCTCCGCGGGCGCCGTGTCGCCGCCGAGATCACGGGCGAACCACGCGCGGAGGTCGGAGAGCCCCTCGACGGGCACGCGCCCCCAGAGACGGGCGTCGCCCGCGATGCGCCGCGCCGCGCGGGCCATGAGCGCCACGGGCTGGAGCGACGCGTCGAGGTAGCCCATGCCCAGGTCGATCACCGAGGGGTCGGCCATCTCGAAGGCGCGTCCTTCGGGGGAGTCGGTCCACGCGCCGAGCACGGCGAGCTGCCACGCGTCGTCGCGCGCGCCCGCCACCGCCCGCGGCTGCGCCACGAAGGTGCCCACCCCCGGACGCGGATCGACGAGCCCCTCCTGCGCGAGCCGCGTGAGCGCGCGCTGCACCGTCACCGGACTCACCGCCAGCGAGGCCGTCAGCGCCCGCACCGACGGCACCATCGCGCCCGGCGCGAGCCCCGCGATCTGCGCGCGCAGTTCCGCGGCCACGCGCTCCTCGGCGCGGAGGGGCTGCGCGGCGCCTCCAGATGCGTTACTCTTCTTCATGAGAGTTCACGATAACGCTACCGCCTTCCGCGGGGTAACCTTTTCGTCCGTCGAGGGGCCGCTGTTCTCGGCGCTCGGGGTGCTCGCCTTCAGCCTGAGCCTTACGGCCACGCGGGCGGCGCTCGCGAGCTTCGGTCCGTTCACCGTGGGCCTCGGACGCGCGGTGACGGCGGCGCTGCTGGCGGTGCTGTTCCTCGCGGTGCGGGGCGGGCCGTGGCCCCGTCGCGCGACGCTCGCTCCCCTCGCGGTGGTGGCCGCGGGCGTGGTCGTGGGGTCGCCGCTGCTCATGGCCCTCGCGATGCGCTCGCTCTCGGCCTCGCACGGCGCCATCGTGCTCGGGCTCGCGCCCACGCTCACCGCGCTCCTCGCGACGCTCCGCGCGGGGGAGCGCCCGTCGCGCACGTTCTGGGCGGCCTCGCTCTTCGGCACCGCGGCCACGGTGGCCTTCGGCCTCGCGCGCTCGCACGGCGCCCCCTCGCGCGACGACGGGATCTTCTTCGCCGCCGTGCTCCTCGTCTCCGTGGGCTACGCCGAAGGGGGACGGCTCGCGCGCACCCTCGGCGGCTCGGTGGTCGTGTGCCACGCGCTCCTCGTGGCGCTTCCCGTGACCGTGCCGGGCCTCGTGTGGGCCCTCGCCGTCGAGCCCCGCGCAGCCCCCACGGCGTCGTCGCTCGCGGGCTTCGCGTACGTGTCGGGGGTGAGCATGTTCCTGGGCTTCTTCGCGTGGTACCGGGGGCTCGCGTCGTTCGGCGTGGCGCGTGCGAGCCAGGTGCAGCTCGCGCAGGGGCCGCTCGGGGCGCTGTGGTCCCATGTGCTGCTGGGCGATCCGCTGACGGGGGGCCACGCGTGGGCCTCGCTGGCGGTGATCGCGAGCGCGGTGGTGGCCTCGCGCGCGCGGGTCACGTCGACGGTCGCGTCGCCCCGCGCGGCTCTGGTAGAACGGCCGTGACGTGAGCGCCCAAGCGATGACGTGGGTGGTGGGCATGGCGGTGTTCGTTGCCGCGACGACGGCCCGCGCGAACCCCCTCGACATGTACGGCCTCGGCGCGCGCTCGGCCTCGCTCGCGGGCGCGGTGAGCGCCGACGTCGGCGACACGTCGGCGGTGTACTACAACCCCGCGGGCCTCTCGCGGCTGCGCGGGCTGCGCGTCGACCTCGGGTACTTCTGGGCCGCGCCGCGCCTCGACCTCAACGGACGCGATGCGCAGGTCGCCCCCTCGCACGGACTCGTGGGCGGCATCGCCACGCCGGGGAGGCTCTTCGGATTGCCCTTCGCCGTGGGCGTCGCGATCCACCTGCCCGACGATCGGCTCTCGCAGATTCGCGCCATTCCGCAGAGCGAGGCGCGCTGGGAGCTCTACGGCGTGCGGCTCCAACGGCTGTACCTCGCGGCGATGCTCTCGATCTCGCCGGTGCGCTGGCTGCGTCTCGGTGGCGGCGTGGCCTTCATGGCCTCGACCCGCGGGCGCGTCGACATCGACGGCGTGATCTCCGTCACCAACCAGGGAGAGACCTCGCTGCGCCACACCGTCGACGTCGACCTCTCCTCCGTGCGCTACGCCCAGCTCGGCGCGCAGGTCGACTTCGGTCGCGGCGTCACCGCGGCCCTCGCGTGGCGTCAGCAGTTCGGCCTCGACCTCACCATCGACCTCGCGCTCCAGGGACGCATCGTGGCGGGGCCCGTGAACGACCCGAACTCCATCGTGGTGCCGGGCTCGTACACCCTCGCGTCGCGCACGCTCTCGGCCTGGCAGCCCGAGCAGTGGACCCTCGGCGGCGCGTGGGTGATCAACCCCCGCTGGCGCGTGATGGCCGACCTCACCTGGGCCCGCTGGTCGAGCTACGAGAACCCCGCGTCGGCGCTGCGCACCTCGCTCGATGTGACCGTGCCGCCCGAGCTCTCGGGCTCGCTCCGTGTGCCCGCGCTGCCGCCCACGGCGCCCCGCGAGGCCGCGCGCTTTTACGACACGCTCGTGCCCCGCGTGGGCGCCGAGTTCACCGCGCCCGTCGGCCGCCACGCCGCCCACGTGCGCATGGGCTACGCGTGGGATCCGTCGCCGGTGCCCGAACAGCCGGGCCTCACGAGCTTCATCGACAGCGACCGCCACCTCGTGACGCTCGGCGCAGGCGCCACGCTGCGACGCCTCGGGAGCGTGTTCGACGGCGCGCTCCATGTGGACGTGTATGCGGCGATGCAGATCCTGCCGACGCGCGACTTCGCGAAGGCCTCGCCCGTCGACCCCGTGGGCGACATTCGCGCGGGCGGCGTGGTGCTCTCGGGGGGCATGACCGTGGGAGCGCAGTTCGAATGAGCGCCGCGATCGTACGGTACCGAACCATCGCGCTCGCCCTGGGAATCATGGGCTGCGGCACCGTCGGCAGCACCGATGGTTTGACCCCCGAACGACCGGCGAACCGCACCGGACCCTTTCGCGAGGTGACGGGCAACGAGATGGGCATGCGCTCGTGCGCCGTGGTGGATTTTCAGGGCCTCGTCGACGAGCCCTCCGCCACGCGCGCCGACGACGGACGCACCGTGCTCTACCTCACCCGCGAGCACGGCGAGGTGCGCAGCATCGCGCGTGTGGCCCTCCGCGCGCCCGCCCAGCAGGCCGACGATCCCGCCGACGTGCTCGTGCCCGCGCTCGACTGGGAGGGAACGGCCGTGCGCTCGCCCCACGTGGTGCGCGACGGCGCCGCGTGGGTGATGGTCTACGGCACGGCCACCGGCGCGCTGGGCCTCGCGCGCAGCACCGACGGACTCGCGTGGACGCGCCACCCCACACCGCTCCTCACCGCCGACCCCGCGCAGGGCGAAGACACGCCGTTGCGCGCGCCCTCCATCGCCCGCACGCCCGACGGCGCGTGGATGCTCGCGTACGCCAGCGCCGGTGCGATCTGGTTCGCCCGCGCGTCGCGCGCCGAGGGGCCCTTCACGCGTGTCGACGGAGACCCTTCGACGCCGCGTCGCGATGCGGTGCTTGGTGCGACGGGGCCGACCATGAGCCCCGATGGCGGCGCGCCGGGCTTCGAATCGGGCGCCCTCGACGACCCCGATCTGTTCATCGAGTCGACGGCGATCGGACGCGCGATCTGGCGCGTGTACTACACCGCGCGCTCGGCGCCGGTGGCGATGGATGGCGGTGTGGCGCCCGAGGTCACCGTGGGCATGGCGGCGTCGTTCGACGGGCGCACGTTCACGCGCTTCGGGGTGCCGGTGTTCCGCTCGCGGACCGATCCCACGTACGCGGCGCCGTCGGTGCTCGCGGTCGACGAGCGACGCACGCTGCTCTACGTGGGCGCGCGCTGCGCGGTGTCGCGGGGACGTCGCGGGGTGCGGGTGGGCATCGCGCCGGGCACCGACACGGTGACACCGGCGCCGTGACGGTGGGCGCTCAGGGCGTGGCGCAGAGGTCGGAGCGGATGAGGAAGCGCACGCCCTCGGGGGCTTCGAGGGAGAAGCCCGCGCCGCGGCCGCGCACGACGTCGAGGGTGAGGCGCGTGTGCTTCCAGAGCTCGTACTGGTCGCCGCCCATGTAGAACGCGGCGCCGTCGACGTGGCCGAGGAGCACGTCGCGCTGGCCGAGGCGAAACTCGCCCTTCGGGTAGCACATGGGCGAGCTGCCATCGCAGCACCCGCCCGACTGGTGGAACATCACCTCGCCGTGCTTCTCGCGGAGCAGTCGGATCATTGCGATCGCGGCCTCGGTGGCCTCGACGCCAGGCGGTGCGGCGGTCTCCATCGGCGGTCTCCGTGCGGGGAATGGAAGCGGTGGGATGCGAAGCGCGCGCGGTCACGAGAGGTGTACCGCGCGCGGCGGCGCATGGGATCAGAACGGTGCGATCAGAAGAAGCCCATGGGCTTCGGGTCGTAGCTCACGAGCAGGTTCTTGGTCTGCTGGTAGTGGGCGAGCATCATCTTGTGGGTCTCGCGGCCGATGCCCGACTGCTTGTATCCGCCGAAGGCCGCGTGCGCGGGGTAGAGGTGGTAGCAGTTGGTCCACACGCGACCGGCCTGGAGGGCGCGGCCGGCGTTGTAGGCCTTGTGCACGCTGCGGCTCCACACGCCCGCGCCGAGGCCGTAGAGCGAGTCGTTCGCGAGGGCGATGGCGTCGTCGTAGTCGTTGAACGACGTGACCGACACCACGGGGCCGAAGATCTCCTCCTGGAAGATCCGCATCTTGTTGTGGCCCTCGAAGATCGTGGGCTGCACGTAGTAGCCGCCCGCGAGGTCGCCGGACATCTCCGCGCGCGCGCCGCCGAGGCGCACCTTCGCGCCCTCCTTCTTGCCGATGTCGATGTACGACAGGATCTTCTCGAGCTGGTCGTTCGAGGCCTGCGCGCCGACGCGCGTGTCGGTGTCGAGGGGATCGCCGGGGAAGGTCGCCTGCGTGCGGGCCACCGCGAGGTCGAGGAACTCGTTGTAGATCGACTTCTCGACGAGCGCGCGCGACGGGCAGGTGCAGACCTCGCCCTGGTTGAGCGCGAACATCGCGAAGCCTTCGAGGGCCTTCTGACGGAAGTCGTCGTCTTCGGCGAGCACGTCGGCGAAGAAGATGTTGGGCGACTTGCCACCGAGCTCCAGCGTCACCGGGATGATGTTCTCCGACGCGTACTGCATGATGAGACGGCCCGTGGTGGTCTCGCCGGTGAAGGCCACCTTGGCGATGCGCGGGCTCTGCGCGAGGGGCTTGCCCGCCTCGATGCCGAAGCCGTTCACGATGTTGAGCACGCCGGGCGGGAGCAGGTGGCCGATGAGCTCGGCCCACAGGAGGATCGTCGCGGGGGTCTGCTCCGCGGGCTTGAGCACCACGCAGTTGCCCGCGGCGAGGGCGGGGGCGAGCTTCCACGCAGCCATGAGGAGCGGGAAGTTCCACGGGATGATCTGGCCGACGACGCCGAGCGGTTCCTTGAAGTGGTACGCGACGGTGTTCGGGTCGAGCTCGGCGAGCGAGCCCTCCTCGGCGCGGAGGCAGCCCGCGAAGTAGCGGAAGTGATCGATCGCGAGGGGAAGGTCCGCAGCGAGCGTCTCGCGAATGGGCTTGCCGTTGTCCCAGCTCTCCGAGAGCGCGAGGAGCTCGATGTTCTGCTCCATCACGTCGGCGATCTTGTTGAGGATCTTCGAGCGCTCGGCGGGCGCGGTCTTGCCCCAGCGTCCCTTCGCGGCGTGCGCGGCGTTGAGGGCGAGCTCGATGTCGTCGGCCGTCGAGCGGGCCACCTCGGTGAACGCGCGGCCCGTCACCGGGGTCACGTTCTCGAAGTACTGCCCCTTCACGGGCTTCACGAATTCGCCGCCGATGAAGTTGTCGTAGCGCGTGCGGTACTGAAGCTTCGATCCGGGGGTGTTCGGGCGGTCGTAACGCATGGGTGGGTCTCTCCGAAGGGCGGTGAAGGGGTGGTGATCCGTGGGGACGCTCGTCGAGCTCGCGCTGCCCGCACCGTCGCGGGTGTCGCACTCGAAGGGCGCACCGGTGCACGGCGCAGACCGTCACGAAATGCCGTGGAGAGAAGGGTTTTGTGCGCTGCGTCGTGGAGCGATTCGCAACACCGCGTGGCGCAAAACGGTGCTCGCAGAACGCCTTGTTTGCCGCGGGTTCCGGCGGGATGCTCCGCTTCGATGGAGCCCCTCGTACTCGACGACGTGCCCGCGTCGCTCTGGGATGACTTCCACACGCGCGACGGCCGCGCGCTGGTGCCGCACACGCACGCGCCGGTGCTCGATCGATGGGCCCGCGCGAGGGAGATGGGCGCGCCCCGCGACGGCGGCATCGACGACGAGTGCATCGAGCGCGGCGCGTCGCTCCAGGCCCGCGTCGAGCGCCTCGAACCGCTGCTCACCGATGGGGCGGGGCTCGTCGAAAACGCCGCGGCCGCTGCGGCGGAGCGCAACTTCCTCCTGCTGCTCGCCGACGCCGACGGCGTGGTGGTGCACACGGGCGGCGGCGGTGGTTTCGCCGACGAGGCGCGGCGCGTGCGGCTCATCGAGGGCGCCCACTGGAGCGAGCCCGCGCGGGGCACCAACGCCATCGGCACCGCGCTCCATGAAGGACGCGCCGCGGTGGTGCGCGGCGGGGCGCACTTCGGCCGACGCTTTCACCAGCTCGTGTGCTCCGCGGCGGTGGTGCGCGGCGTCGATGGGCGCGTGGTGGGCGTGCTCGATGCGACGTCGCTCCTCGGCGCGTCCGATGTCGACGTGGGCTTCGTGGTGCGCACCACGGCGCGCGCGCTCGAAGAGGTGCTGCGCATCCGCGCGCTGGCCTCCGTGGGCGCCGCGGTGGCCGAGACCCTCGCGCGCACCCTCGACCGCGTGGCGTGTCCGGCCCTGCTCGTGGAGTCGTCGGGCCGTGTGGGAAGGGCCAACGGCGCGGCCCGCGCAGCGCTCGGCGTGACCGTGGGACAGCCCGCGCGTGCGGCCCTGGGGGTGGGATGGCAGACGCTCCGTGACGACGCCCTGCGCGGCGGCGCGGGCAGGCCCGTGGAGCTCGCGCGTCAGCCGTGGGTGCTGCGCGCCGAGCCCATCGCCACGCACGACGGCACCGTGCTCGCGGTGATGGTGCTGCTGGAGCGGGCCACGGGCGCCGCGCGCACGCTCGGGGTGAAGGCGCGCGATGCGTCGTCGGGGTCGTCACCGCCTGCGGCGCCCGATGCGTTCGCGACGATCTACGCCGACGATTCGGCGGCGCGCGATGCGATCGTGAAGGCGCGACGCTTTGCGCCCACCGATGTGCCCGTGGTGCTGCTCGGTGAGACGGGGTCGGGCAAGGAGCTCATGGCGCAGGCGATCCACGGCACGAGCCGTCGCGCGTCGCAGCCCTTCATCGCGGTGAACTGCGGGGCCGTGGCGCCGCAGCTCCTCGAAGCGGAGCTCTTCGGCGCGGGACCGCACGCGTTCACCGGCGCCGATCCGCGCGGTCGCCGCGGGCTCATCGAAGCGGCCCACGGCGGAACGCTCTTTCTCGACGAGGTGGCCGAGATGCCCACCGCGATGCAGGCCGCGCTGCTGCGCGTGCTGGAGAGCGGCGAGCTGCGGCGCGTGGGCGAGACCCAGTCGCGTCGGGTGGATGTACGGCTCGTGTGCGCGACCTGCCGTGACCTCCCGTCGCTCGTGACCGACGGACGCTTTCGCAGCGACCTCTACTACCGCCTCCGCGGCGTGACGCTGACCCTGCCTCCCCTGCGCGCGCGCACCGACCTCGGGGGCCTCGCGCGGCACCTCCTCGCGCGCCTCGACCCGCGCGCGTCGATCGACGACGACGCGGTGGCGCTCCTCGCGACGCACCCGTGGCCGGGCAACGTGCGCGAGCTGCGGAGCACGCTCGAAGTGGCCCTCGCGCTCGCCGATGACGGGGTGATCCGACCGGAACATCTGCCGCTCGAAGAGGGCGTCGGAGGCACCCGCGCCGAGGCCGCGCCGAATCCGCTCGCCGAGGTCGAGGGATCGGTCGTGCGCCGTGTGCTTCAGGAGGTCGCAGGCAACGTGAGCGCCGCGGCGAAGCGCCTGGGTGTGGCGCGCAGCACGCTCTACCGCATGATGCGGCGGCACGGGCTGGAGTGAGCGGGAGACCGCGCGGGAAGGGCGGGAACGGAAGGGCGGATCAGAGCGCGCGGCACTCGGCGGCCCACTGGCCTCCGAGCGAGACGCAGCGCGTACGGGCCTCGCGGTAGCCCTCGGCGTTGTGGAGGTTCTTGCGCGTGAACGCGAGGATGAACCACGCCTGCGCGTTGGTCGCCGCGGCGGTGACCGCGCGGTTGGCGACGGCCTCGGCCTCGGCGTTGCGACCCTGCTCGGCGAGGCTCATCGCGAGGGTGGTCATCGTGCGCGTGTCCTGCGGGGCGGCGTCGAAGTACGCGTTGTAGGCCGCGATGCGTCCCGCGAGCGGTCCGCGGAAGGCGCGCGCTGCGGCGAGGAGCTGCTGCGGCGTCTGACCCGTGGGCGCAGCGGGCGCGGGCTCCACGGCGGGCGTGGGCGCGGGCGTCGGAGCGGGGGCAGGGG
>CAMFHP010000140.1 GCA_945952225.1 uncultured Myxococcaceae bacterium | reverse complement strand
CCGCCCGCCCCCATCACTCGCCGCCCGCCCCCATCACTCGCCGCCCGCCCCCATCGCTCGCCGCCCGCCCCCTGCCCGCGCTACCGCACGAAGAGCCACGCGAACGCGGGCTGCGCGCTGCGCGTGCCATCCGCGTTGCACGGCCCCACCCAGCCCGCGGAGACCACCGGCGCGGCGCCTCCGTCGGTGCACGGCGCGGCGAGGCCCCCGAGGCCCAGCCACGCGTTGTCGTAGGGGCATCCGTCGGCCCGTCGCGCGAGCGCACCCAGCCGCACGCGCGCGCCCGCAGCGCTCTCGGCGTTGACGCCCACGCGGGTGCACGCGCTGTCGAAGCGCGCGCCGGGCACCGCCGCCGCCCACTCGGAGACCGCGGGGGTCACGCTGTCGAAGGTCGATCCCGCGAACACGCCGCGCGGGGTCTCGCAGGCCGACGTGCTCGGGCGCGTCGCCACCACGCGCGGAACCGTCGCGAGCACGTCTCCGCCCTCGGGCGCCATGCGCGCGGTCGAGAGCGCGAGCCAGAACTGGCGCACGCGCACCGTGGAGTACGCCCGCAGCAGCGCGCTCTCGCGGTTGAGGTTCACCGAGTCGGGACGCAGCGTGCCGTTGGTCCAGAGCGAGGCGTTGTACGCGAGGTCGTTCGCGGCGCCGTCGACCTTGAGCACGAGGGTCCATCCGCCGCCGTCGAAGTCCATGTCGCACCACGCGGCGAAGGTGTTGCCGCCGGGCGCTCCGTCTTCGTCGAGCGTGTACACGCCGGTGGGCAACGCGCGTCGCTGATCGCGCAGCTCGGCGCAGCTCGCGGGCACACGACACGCGCCGTTGAAGCACACCTCGCGGTCGCCGCATCCGCGCGCCACGGGGTCGCACGCGCTCTGCGTCACGCACGCGCGCAGCACGTCTTCGGGCACGGGCACGTCGCGCAACACGTCGGGTCCGAGATCGACCGCGGGGAGCGCGTCGCCGGTCACCGCGTCGAGGGCGCTCGCGTCGATCGCATCGAGGGCGCCATCGGTCGCGTCGAGCGCACCATCCGTCGCGTCGAGGGCGCTCACGTCGGACGCATCGGACGCATCGGCGACGTCGCCCGCATCGGTCACGTCGGTCACGTCGGGCGGTGACGTGCGGTCGTCGGCGAGGTCGTTGGCCGTGTCGGTGACCGCGTCGCGCGCGTCGACGGCGGCGTCGTCGCCGGGAAGCACAGGCGGCTCCTGGCCGCACGCGGCGAGGGAGAGGGCGGTCGCGACCAGAAGGGAGAAGCGCGTCACGGGCGCATCCTACCCAGCGCGGGCGCGGCGACCAGATCGGTCTTCTCCGACCTCGCGTGCGCCGTGCGTTGCGCGCAGCGGATCACACGTCGCGCGCGATGGAGACAGGCGCGGGCTCGTCGTCGGCGTCGTCGGGCTCGTCGACCGATCGCGCGGCGGGCGCGGGCGGATGGAGCCGCACCGAGCGGATCTTGCGCGGGCTCACGTCGAGCACTTCGAACACATGGTGCGTCGAGAGCTCGATGCGGTCGCCCGCGGCGGGGAGACGTCCGGCGGCTTCGATGCACAGCCCCGCGACGGTGCTCACGCTGTCGGGTTCGGGGAGCCCCGCGCCCGTCGCGCGGTTCACGTCGCGGATGTACGTCTCGCCGGGCATGGTGATCGCGCCCGCGTCGTCGCGCACGAGCGACGGGGTCACCGGGTCGGCGTCGCCGAGAATGTCGCCCACCACCTCTTCGAGCAGGTCTTCGAGGGTGACCATGCCGAGGAGCGTTCCGCGCTCGTCGATGAGGAACGCGAGGGAGAAGCGCTCGGTCTGCATACGACGGAGGAGCGCCATGGCGGGCATTCCACCGGGCACGAACACCGGCGGTCGCACACGCGCGCCGCGCAGGGGGTGGCCCGCGAGGGCCGGGAGCACGAGGTCTTTCAGCGCCACGCAGCCCACGATGTTCTCGCGGTCGCCCTCGTACACGGGCAGCGTCGCGAAGCGCCGCTCGGCGAGGAGCGCGCGCACCACGTCGACGGAGGCGTCGCGCGCGATGGCCACGATGCGCGACCGCGGCACCATCACGTCGGAGGCCACGAGCTCGCGGAACGCGATGGCCCGCGAGGCGATCTCGCTCGCGCCGGGATCAATCGCGCCGGTGCGTCCGGCCTCTTCGACGAGCTCCTGCAGCTCGTCGGGCGAGAGGCGCGCCTCGGAGAAGCTGGTGTGGTCGCCGAAGAGGCGGAGCACCACGTTCGATGCGCCGGTGAACACCCGCACGAGGGGCTTCACCAGCGAGGCCATCGCGCGGAGCATCGGTCCGAGGGTGACGGAGAAGCGCTCCGCGTGGCGCATCGCGAGCGACTTGGGCACCAGCTCGCCGATCACAATTTCGAGGAACGACACGAACACGATCACCAGCGCGAAGGCCAGCCGGTGCGCGCCCTCGCCGAGCCACGGCGCGTGCGAGGCGAGCCACGCCGATCCCCGCTCCGCGAGGCTGTCGCCGCCGAAGGCCGCCGCCGTGGTGCCGACCACCGTGATGCCGATCTGCACGGTGGCGAGAAAGCGCTCGGGCTGACGACGGAGCCAGGCCACCGCCGCCGCGCCCTTCACGCCCTGCTCCACCAGCTCGGTGATGCGGGTCTTTCGCACGGAGAGCACGGCGATCTCGGCGCTGGCGAACACGCCGTTCATCACCAGCAGAGACACGACGATGAGAATTTCCGTGAGCATCAGGGCGCGGGTTTGGAGGGTGTGTGGTCCTCCGTACCGCGAAGCGGAAGTGCTGAACACCCTGTCGCGCGACGCAGCGACGGGTCAGCGGGCGCGGCCGAGCCCGTGGGCGCGGAGCAGGTCGTGGAGGTGCGAGCGCGCGAGGTCGAGGCGCCGCGCGGCCTCGCTCACGTTGCCGTTGCAGGCCGCGAGCGTGTCGACGAGGAGCGTGCGCTGAAAGCGTCGCGTGGCCTCCTGCCAGCTCACGGGGCCCTCGGAGGCCGCAGGGGTCGGCGCGCGCTCGGGAAAGAGATGGTGCACATCGATGGCCCGCACGCCCTCGTCGAGCGCGAAGGCGATGCCCCGCTGCACCGCCGCGGAGAGCTGGCGCACGTTGCCGGGCCACTCGGCGCTCGCGAGGGCCACGCGGGCCGCGCGGGTGAGCGTGAGGGGCGCGCCGTCGAGGGAGGTCTCGCGGGCGATGCGCTCGGCGATGAGGGGCACGTCGTCGGCGCGCTCGCGGAGCGACGGCACGCGCACGCGGAACACGTCGAGGCGGTAGTAGAGATCCTCGCGGAAGCGCTTCGACTGCACCGAGCCTTCGAGGTCGGCGTTGGTGGCCGCCACGACGCGCACGTCGGCGCGCTGCGGGGTCGTGTCGCCGAGGCGGTAGTAGTGCTTCGACTGAAGGAACTGGAGAAGCTTCGCCTGCGCGCCCTGCGCGAGCTCGGCGACCTCGTCGAGAAAGAGCGTTCCCCCTTCGGCGGCGGCGATCTTGCCGGGCATGCGCCGCGTGGCCGTCGAGTGCGCGCCGCGCTCGGCGCCGAAGAGTTCGGCCTCGAGCAGCGTCTCGGGAATGGCCGCGCAGTTGAGCTCCACGAAGGGACCGCGCGCGCGCCGCGAGCTCGCGTGGAGGCATCGGGCGAGCTCGGTCTTGCCCGTTCCGCTCTCGCCCACGAAGAGCACGGGCACGTCGACCTGCGAGGCCACGGCCACGAGGCGCAGCGCGTCGGCGAGGGCCTTCGAAGCGCCCACGATCCCGTCGACGCGGAGCCTCGCGCGGGCCTCGCGCGTGGGGTCTTCGAGCGCCCCGCCGCGCTGCCGTCGGAGCCGGTCGGCGAGGGGCGCCACGCGGTGCGCGAAGGCCTCGGCGAGCTGCCGCTCGCGCTCGGAGAAGGGCCCGGGCGCGGGCCTGCCGTGGAGGTACAGCGCGCCGAAGGGAGACGCGCCGCCGATGGGCGCGCACAGCACCGCCTGGATGCGCTGCGCCTGCACGCTCGCGAGGTCGCGGAAGCGCGGGTCTTCGAGGGCCGAGGCCGTCGACACCGTGCGTCCCGTGCGGAGCGCTTCGGCGAGGATGCCCTGCGAGAGCTCGCGACGGATGCGGTCGACGTCGCCCTCGGAGCACCCGAGCGCGAGCGTGATGGGCGCTCCCCCCTGCGCGGCCTCGATGGAGAGGTATCCGCGCTGCGCGCTCGTGGCCTCGACCACCAGCGTGAGGGCCTCGTCGAGAAACGCGTCGAGGTCGTCGTGGGCCCCGAGGTCGAGGAGCCGACGGTAGAGGTCTCGCTCGGCGCGGAGCAGTTCGGCATCTTGCACGGGAGCGGTCACCTTCGGGTTCTCCACGCCATTCACGGCTTCAAAAACGGATCGCGCAGCTCGCGCCCGCACCGACCCACGGCGCACACGCGAGGCTCCGCGCGCCCGACGGACGACGCGCGTCGAGCACGAGCAGGGTCACCCCCGCGGCCACGCCCGCCACGCCCACGCCGACGCCCACCCAGCGCATCGCGCCCCACGTGTCGATGGCGCTGCGGTCGTCGAAGCAGCGCGCGTCGGTCTCGCGCGAGGCGGGCAGGTCGGCGCCCACGCAGGCTCCCTCGCGCACGCCCGCGGTGTAGCGGTCGACGGCAGACTCGCGCAGCGCGAACGACACCGCCGCGGTGATCGCCCCCGCGGCCCCGAGACCGAGCAGCGCGTAGCCCACGGGCGCGAGCGTTCCATGGCGGGTCTCGGGCGTGGTGACCGGCACGACCACCACCGTCGGAGGGTTCACCGCGGGCGTGGTCACGGGTGCGGGGACGGGTGCGGGGACGGAGGTCGGCGCGGGCGTCTCGACGAGCGTGCGGGCGGTGGGTTCGGGCGTGAGGGTGATCTCTTCGCGGGTGAGCGCGCCGACGCGAACGCGCACGCCCTCGCGGGTCACGGCGAGGTGTCCGGGGGCCTCGACGCGCACGGTCACCGCGCCCGCAGGAACGCGCACCGGCGCGGTCAACGGAAGCGCGCCCGCGGGCTCGTTGTCGACGGAGAGCCGCGCGCCCGGCGTGTCGCACACCACGAGCAGGTCGCCGAGCCGCGCGCGCACGTCGGCGAGCGAGCGATCGAGGGCGTCGCGGTTGCGCGCGATCCACGGATCGGTCGTCGCCGCGAGCGCCTCGATGAGCGCGGCCTCGGACTCACGCCATCGCCCGAGGGCCTGCGCGGCCCATCCCATCTGTGCGCGTGCGCGGGGCGTCGGTGAGAGCGTCCACGCCTCGCGAAAGCGCGCCAGCGCGTCGGCGTCGCGGCCCTGCGCGCGCAACGCGACCCCCTCGCGAATCAGCGCCTCGTCGCGCGACTGCGCGTCGGCGAGCGCCGTCACCGCGATCGTCGCCGCCATCACCGCCCACACGCCGCGCGCCTTCACCGCGGCGACTCTGCCCGCTCCTCGCGCGGGGCTCAAGCGTCCGTCATTCGCGGATCGGCGCGCCGTTGGCGCCGCGAGGCTCCGTCGCAGCCCCATCCACCGGCCCATGCGCACGCATCGCTCGCACCGCACGACGGGGCGCGACCCCGCGCGCGGCGTCGGGCACGGCCACCACGACCGCACGCGGCGCCGACGCGTCGAGCACGACCTCGAGCACGACCGCATCGGGCACGTGCGCGTCGACGATTGCGTCCGCGCGTCGCGGTGCGGGCGCCTCCACCGACGGGGCACGAAGCGCCCACGCGAGGGCCGCCGTCGCGAGCGCAACGAACGCGACGACCCCGACGATGCGCGGCGCGGGCGCGCGGGCCGGCGGCGCCGGCGACACCGCGGGCACCTCGGGGAACGAGGGCTCCTCGGGGCGTGACGGTGCGGTGGAGATCGGCGACACCACGGCGCGCGGAGGCGCGTCGACGGTGACCGCGGCCTCGCGCGGCGCGGGCGTGTCGAACGTGTCGGCGCCGAAGGCCGCAGACCAGCGTGCGCGATCCCCCACGTCGGCCCACGGGAGCAGGGCGCGCGCGAAGGCGGCGAGGTCGGCGAAGCGCGCGTCGGGGTCCGTCGAGAGGGCGCGCATCACGGCGTCGGAGAGGCCCGCGGGCACCTGCGGCGCGCGGTCGGCGAGCGCGGTGAAGCCCCCGGCCTGCACGCGCTGGATCACCTCGACGAGGCTCTCCGCTTCGAAGGGCGGCGCGCCCGCGAGGCACTCGTAGAGCGTGAACGCGAGGGCGTACTGGTCGCTGCGCGCGGTGGCGTGGCGGCCGCCCCAGAGCTGCTCGGGGGCCATGTACAAGGGCGTTCCGATCATCACGCCGCTCGCGGTGATCGAGGGCGCGGCGGCGTCGGTGCGCGCGGCGCCAAAATCGATCACGAGGGGAACGTCGTGGCCGTCGTCGGTGCGCGCGAGAAAGACGTTGTCGGGCTTGAGGTCGCGGTGCACCACGCCGAGCCCGTGCGCGTGACGGAGCCCAGCGATCACCGGGAGCGCCCACGCGAGGGCCTGCGCGGGGGTCATCGGTCCGCTGCGCGCGAGGCGCGTCGCGAGGCTCTCGCCGTCGAGGAGGCGCATCGCGAACCAGGGGCCGTGCGCGTCGTCGGTGCCGAAATCCACGACCTCGACGACGTGGGGGTGGCGCATCGTCGCGAGCGCCTCGGCCTCGCGCAGAAAGCGCTGCACCGCCTCGGGACGCGCGCGCATCGCGGGATGCATGGTCTTGAGCGCCACCCGCAGCGGGAGGTCGGTGCGCGCGGCCTCGAACACCGCGCCCATGCCTCCCTCGCCGAGGGCGGCCACGATGCGGTAGCGGCCCACGGTGTCGCCGGGCGCGGGCGCGTCGGACATCAGCGCGCGAGCCTCCGCAGGGCCTCGCGGAGCACGTTGGCCTGCATGCGGATCACCACGTCGCCCCACTGGAGGCTCATCGGGTTGTGCGAGGCCGTGGAGACGGTGAACACCCGACCGCTGCCCACGACGAACTCGTCGACCCACGAGGTGCGCGCGCCGCGCTCGCCGTTGCAGAAGCGCGCGTTGTCGACGCACCACGGGTGGCGGTTCACGTCGGGCTCGCAGTAGCTCTGCACGTACTCCAGGTAGTTGTGGCGCACGCGCGTGGCGGGGAGCAGCGCGTTGAAGACCGGGATCGTCATGGGCGCCGAATCGCTGCTGTAGCGCAGGGTGACCGGGCCCTCCTGCGGAACGATCTCGCTCGTGGGCATCCACGACGTGATGCCCGCGAAGCCGAACCACGCGGTCTCGGTGGCCGCGGGGTCGAGCCAGAACGACGTGCCCACGCAGGGCGCCGTGCGCGACCACATGAGCTCGTCGACGGAGAGCTCACCCGCCTCGTGGAGCGGCCACGGGCCGAAGGCATCCGCGAGCATCCACGCGCCGGCGCGCACGGCGTCGAGCACGGGGCGGTAGCGCGCGGCGGTCCAGTCGGTGGGGCGCGCGGCGAAGGTCGATACGATCACCGCGTTGCGGAGGTTCTCGGCGGTCGCGGCACCGGGCTCGATGCGCTGCGCCGTCACCCCGAGCACGCGGTAGAGCGCGTCGAGTCGCGTCTGCGTGGCGCTCCCCACGTAGAGCCCGCCGAGCTGCACCACGCGCGGCCCCACCGACGCATCGGACGCATCGGACATCGCCGACGTGTCGGGCATCACCGACGCATCGACCATCGCGGGCGTGTCGGGCGTCGCGGGCGTGTCGGGTGTCGCGGGCACGTCGACCATCGCGGGCGTGTCGGGCGTCGCGGGCACGTCGACGATCGCGGGCGTGTCGGGCGTGGTGCTGCTGTCGGTCGACGTGGCGCGGTCGGCCCCGGCGTCACCGCGCAGCGCGCTGGTCGCAGGGTCGGAACATGCGGTGAGGACGATTGCGAGCGCGAGCGCGCGGTGCGGCATCTCGCGGCGATTGGAGCACCGGGCCGCGTCGCGCTGTCAAGCCGACGCGCGGGTCACGCGGTGCGAGGGGCGAGGGTCAGCGGAGGTCGAAGCGTCCGAGGTTCATCACCTTCGTCCACGCTGCGGCGAAGTCGCGGACGAACTTCTCGGCGCCGTCGGCCTGCGCATACACCTCGGCGATCGCGCGGAGCTGCGAGTTCGAGCCGAAGGCCAGGTCGACGCGGGTGGCGGTCCACTTCACGGCGCCGGTCGCGCGGTCGCGGCCCTCGTAGCGGTTGTCGCCCGTGGGACGCCACGCCGTGCCCATGTCGACGAGGTTCACGAAGAAGTCGTTGGAGAGCGTTCCCACGCGCTGCGTGAACACACCGTCGGGGCTGCCACCGTGGTTTGCGCCGAGCACGCGGAGGCCGCCCACGAGCGCGGTCATCTCCGGCGCGCTCAGCGTGAGGAGCTGCGCGCGGTCGACGAGCATCGCCTCGGGCGACGTGCGCAGCGGCGCCTTGCGGTAGTTGCGAAACCCGTCGGCCTGGGGCTCCAGGGGCTCGAACGAAGCGGCGTCGGTCTGCGCCTCCGTCGCGTCGGTGCGGCCCGGCGTGAAGGGCAGCGAGAGCGAACCCCCCGCGGCCTTCGCGGCAGACTCCACCGCCGCGTCGCCCGCGAGCACGAGGAGGTCGGCGAGCGACACGCGCGTGCCGTCGGTCTGCGCGGCGTTGAACGCGTCGCGAATGGACTCCAGCGTGGCGAGCACGCGGTCGAGGCGCGCGGGCTCGTTCACGGCCCACGTGCGCTGCGGCGCGAGACGGATGCGGGCGCCGTTCGCACCGCCACGACGGTCGCTGTCGCGGTACGTCGACGCCGAGGCCCACGCCGTCGCGACGAGCTCCGACACGGTGAGCCCCGAGGCCAGCACGCGGGCCTTGAGGTCGGCCACGCCCTGCGCCGTGATGAGCGGGTGATCGACGGCGGGCACCGGGTCCTGCCACACGAGATCCTCGGCGGGAACCTCGGGGCCGAGGTAGCGAACCTTCGGTCCCATGTCGCGGTGCGTGAGCTTGAACCACGCGCGGGCGTAGGCGTCGGCGAAGAGGGCCGGGTCGGCGAGGTAGCGACGCGCGATCACCTCGTACGCGGGGTCGAAGCGCAGCGCGAGATCGGCCGTGGTCATCATCGGCGCGTGCGACACGCCGGGGCGGTGCGCGTCGGGGATCATGTCTTCAGGGGCCACGTCCTTCGCGCGCCACTGGTGGGCGCCCGCGGGGCTCTTCGTGAGCTCCCACTCGTACTGAAAGAGCACGCGGAGGTAGCCCATGTCCCAGCGCGTGGGGTTGGGCTTCCACGCGCCCTCGATGCCGCTCGTGGTGGTGTCGGCGCCGTGGCCCGCGCCGTGGGCGTTGATCCATCCGAAGCCCTGCGCTTCGAGGGGCGCGGCCTCAGGCTCGGGGCCCACGAGCTTCGGATCGCCCGCGCCGTGCGCCTTGCCGAAGGTGTGACCGCCCGCGACGAGCGCGACGGTCTCCTCGTCGTTCATGGCCATGCGCGCGAAGGTCTCGCGAATGTCGCGCGCGCTCGCCACGGGATCGGGACGCCCGTCGGGCCCCTCGGGGTTCACGTAGATGAGCCCCATCTGCACGGCGGCCAGCGGGTTCTCGAGCGCGCGGTCGCCGCTGTACCGGCTGTTCGGCTTGTCGCTCGTGGCGAGCCACTGCTTCTCGGCGCCCCAGTAGACGTCCTCTTCGGGGGCCCAGATGTCCTCGCGGCCGCCGCCGAAGCCGAAGGTCTTGAAGCCCATGGTCTCCATCGCGACGTTGCCCGCGAGGATCATCAGGTCGGCCCACGAGATCGCGTTGCCGTACTTCTGCTTGAGGGGCCAGAGGAGCCGACGGGCCTTGTCGAGGTTGCCGTTGTCGGGCCACGAGTTGAGCGGCGCGAAGCGGTGGTTTCCGCGGCCCGCGCCGCCGCGTCCGTCGGCCGTGCGGTAGGTGCCCGCGCTGTGCCACGCGAGGCGGATGAAGAGGCCGCCGTAGTGGCCCCAGTCCGCGGGCCACCAGGGCTGCGAGTCGGTCATGAGGGCCGCGAGGTCGCGCTTGAGGGCCGCGAAATCGAGCTTCTTGAACGCGTCGGCGTAGCGGAAGCCCGGGTCCATCGGGTTCGACACGGGCTGGTGCTGATGGAGGATCGAGAGGTTGAGCTGCTCGGGCCACCAGTCGGCGTTCGACTGCGCGCCCTGCGTGGCGCGCGCACCGGCGTGAAAGGGGCAACCCGAGGCAGCAGGCTTGTCGCTCATGGAGACGCTCCGTGGAGAGTGGGTGAAGAGGTGGGCGGACATCGAGGGCTCCGCGGAACGTGCGAGACCGGCGCGTTCGAGCGCGTGTCGCCGTCGTCCCCGTCGCGACCCGTTGCGTCGCGACCGCGAACCCGATGCCCCCTCTTTCTAGTCGCCGCCCCCGCGAACGTCGATCGGGCCGCCGCGATCGTGGCGATCGCCGCAGACGATCACTCCCGCTCGGTCATCTTCACGGCGCCCTCGAAGAGCACGCCCTTGTCGATGAAGACCTCGGCGGCGGTGATGTTCCCGTAGACCCGCGAGGGCGCGTACACCTCGACGGCGCTGGCCGCGCGAATGTCTCCGCGCACGGTGCCGCCGCGCACGATGAGGGTGCCCACGTCGAGCGTGGCGTGCACCTCGGCCTCGTCGCCGACGATGAGAATGCCGTCGCTGAACACCTCGCCCTCGAAGTGTCCGTCGATGCGCACCTTGCCCTCGAACGAGAGCTTGCCCGCGAAGCGCGCGCCGCGTCCGAGGAGCGCGTTGAGCTCTCCCGCCGACGCCGCCTGCGCCCGTTCGCTCAACACCGTGGTCTCGTCGTCGCTCACGCCTTCACCGCCTCGCCGAGGGGCGCCCGCACGGGCAGCAGCGGCCGCGCGCGCACCCTCGCCCACGCCACGAGCGCCAGGATGCGCGGCACCGTCACCAGCGCATCGCGGAGCCGCACGCCGCTGCGCTCGTCGGCATACACGGGCCGCACGGTCACATCGACCACGCGCACGCCCACGAAGGCCAGCGCGCCGAGCAGGTGGTTGGGGTAGCCGTAGCGGCTCCACATCTGCGCGACGTCGACCCGTTCGAGCACGCGACGCGCGATCACGGTGTAGCCGCACTGCGAGTCGCCCACGTGGTCGAGGCCCGTGGCCGCGCGGGTCATCGCCGAGAGCGCGACGTTGCCCACCCAGCGCGTGAGGGGCATCGCGCGCAGACAGTCGGGGTGCCGGAGTCGGTTGCCCTTCGCGTAGTCCGCGCGGCCGAGGGCCACGGGGGTCGCGAGCGCTTCGAGGTCCGACGGATCCATCTGGGCGTCGCCGGCCATGACGGCCACGAGGTCGGCGCCGTGGTCGAGGGCGCGCTGGTAGCCCGTCGCGATGGCCCCGCCCACGCCGCGGTTCTCGGTGTGGCGCACGACCTCCAGCCGCGCGTCGTCGCAGCCCGCGAGGAGCGTCGGGGTGTCGTCGACGCTCGCGTCATCGACCACCACGCAGCGGTCGACGAAGGGCGGCAGCGTCGCGATCACCCGGAGCACGCGGGCGCCGGTGTTGTACGCGGGCACCACGACGGTGAGGCGTTGTCCGTGCAGCACGGCGCGGATCGCTACCCCAAAGCCCCCTCGTCACGCAAGCGACGCGCGCGCCGTCGACGCTCGCCGTTGCAGCGCTCCGAGCAGGTGGTCACCTCGTCCCACGCGCGGGCCCATTTCTTTCGCCACGTGAAGGGACGCCCGCACACCACGCAGGCCTTCGTGGGGAGGTCGGATTTCTCCCGGCGCTTCACGGGTTCCCCACGGGCGAGAGGGTGCGCGCGAGGGCCCAGGTGAGGAGCGCGGCGCGGGCCGTCCACGCGGCGGTGCGCACGGCGTTGGTGCGCACGAGGGTCTCGTACGCGTCGCGGTCGAAGCCCCGCGCGAGCACGTCGTGCTGGGGCAGCTGCCACACGGCCGTCGAGAGCCACACGACGGCGAGCAGCGCAGCGCCGACCCACGGAACCCACCCCGGCACGCGGGGCATCGGCGACGACAGAAGGGCGAGCGCCGTGAAGGCCTCGGCGAGCATGGGCGGCCCCACGACCCAGGTGATGCGCGCGACGTGCGAGGCCTCGTAGCCCGCGAACTGCGCGTCGCCCACGCGATCGAAGAGGGGGTAGTGCACGAGCTGGATCACCCAGATCACCCCCGTCATGAACACCGTCGCCGCGTAGTGGATCAGGAGCACCGTGGGCATCGGCCATGGGATGTCGCGCGGAGGTCCGCGGTCGCGGCCATGACAAAGCCTCCCCATGGGGCCGCGGCGTTGCGTAGCATCGCGCCCCTCGCATGCGACTCGCAGATCGGTACCGGCTCGTTCGGCGCGTGGGTGAAGGCGGCGGTGGCGGGGTGTACCTCGTCGAAGACCGCCTCGCCGACAACGCGGTGATGGTGCTCAAGCGCCTCCACGCGCAGGCGCAGGCCTCGCTCGCGCAGTGGATCGTGAATGAGTTCCAGATCCTCGCGCAGCTCGACCTGCCGACCATCGCGCGGGTCTACGATTTCGGCCTCGCGAGCGCCGACGCCGAGGATCCCGGCGGCGCGTTCTTCACCCGCGCCTTCGTCGACGGCGCGCCCCTCGACGACGCGCTCCGTGACACGTCTCCGTCGGAGCGTGCGGCGCGCGTGCGAAGCCTGGTGGTCTCCGCGGCCTCGACGCTGCGCGAGCTGCACCGCCTCGGCGTGGTGCACGGCGACCTCAAGCCCGCGAACCTCATCGTGCCCGTCGAAGACCCCGACCGCGCGGTGCTCATTGATTTCGGCCTCGCGCACGGCGCCCTCGGCGCGGCGGCCCACGTGCGCGGCGGAACGCTGGGGTTCATGTCCCCCGAGCGCCAGTCGATGCTCATGGCGGGCGAGGCGCTGCCGCCCGATCCGTGCGCCGACGTGTACGCGCTCGCGGTCACGCTCCGCTGCGCCATCGCGGGAACACTCCTCGCGCACGATGCCCCGCTGCCCGACGACCTCGCCCACGACGAGGCGTTGCGCGCGCTCTGGGAGGTGGGCGCCCGGGGCGCGCACGAAGACCCCGCGCGTCGCTTCGCCACGATGGACGACCTCCTCGCCGCCCTCGACCACACCACCGCCGCACGCGCGCCCGCGGGCCGCCGCGTGGTGCTGCGTCCCGAGGGAAGGGAGCACGAGCTCGGCGTGCTCCTCGACGCGGTGGCGCGACGGCTCGTCGATCGCACGGCGGCGGTGTCGTGCGCGCTCATCACGGGCGCCGAAGGGAGCGGCCGCACGACGCTCCTGCGCGAGCTCACGTGGCGCGCGCAGCTCCGCGGGGTGCAGGTGCTCCCGGTGTCGGGCGCCGCGGGCGAAGGGCCCATGCGACGGCTGCGCGAGGGCGCGGCCATCCTCGCGGGCGTGACCTTCGACGCGAGCGCCCCCGACGCGCTCGTGGGTGCGTTTCGCCGTGCGGCCGCGAGCGCGCCGGTGCTCGTGCTGGCCGACGACCTCGACCGCGCCGACCCCGCGGTGGCCGCGCAGCTCCGCTCGATCGCGTACGGGTGCGACCCCGGCGAGGCGCTGCTCGTGGTGGCCACGGCCGAAGAGGAATCCCGCGTGCGCGACCTCGAACCGGGGCTCCGCGTGGCGCTCTCGGCCCTCGACGAGTCCGCGGTGGCGGCCCTCTGCGCGCAGACGCTCGGCGCGGTGGAGCCCGCGGTGGTCTCCGCGGTGCAGCACCGCACGGGGGGCAATCCGCTCGCGATCACCGAGCTCCTCGCCGAGGTCGCGCGCGACGCCGCGGTGTCGCCCGCCGACATCGAGCGCGTGGCCTTCACGGGACGCGCCCACGACATCGCCGCGCGCCGCGTGGCCTCGCTCTCCGACGACGCGCGCCTCGCCGCCGCCGCGGTGTTCG
The DNA here is from genome assembly GCA_945952225.1 of uncultured Myxococcaceae bacterium. GTDB lineage: Bacteria > Myxococcota_A > Polyangia > Polyangiales > CAISKJ01. Next base: position 4,474 of record CAMFHP010000140.1, on the reverse strand, counting down.
CGCTCGGTGACGGCGCCACGGGCGAGGCGCTCAAGCAGCTCGACGTGCCCCGCGCGGCCCTCGAAGACGCGCGACGCGACGGCGCGCTCACAACATCCGCCGACGGCCGATGGAAGCTCTCGCAGAGCGCCCTCGGACCCGCGCTCTCCGACGCGCTCGAAGGCTCCGCGCGCACGTCGCTCTTCGCCCGCGTGGCCGCGCTCCTCGACGCGCAGCGGGCGCCCGCCACGGCGCGCTGCGAGGCCCACCTCCGCGCGGGCGACGCGACCGCCGCACGCGCGCTCTGCGCCGACGCCGTGGGCGCGCTGCGATCCGAAGGGCTCCCCCTCGCCGCCGCGCGCCTGATGGAATCGCTCCGCGCCCTCGACCCTGCGGGCACCACGGAGCGCGACCTCTTCGCCGAGGCCGAGCTTCTCCACGAGGGCGGCATGGTGGCCGAGGCCGAGCGGCTCGCGGCGCGCGTGGGCGACGGCGACGGCGACCTCTCGCTGCGCGCGCGGCTGCTCCTCGGCAGGCTCCGACGGAGCGCGGGCGACACCGACGGCGCCGAGGCCCTCCTCGACCGCGTGGCCCGCGAGGCGGCGACGCGCGACCCCGACCTCGCCGCCGAAGCGACCCTCGAATGGGCGCGCGCCACGATGGTGCGCGGCGCGTACGCCGAGGTGCAGACGCGGTGTGCGGGCGCGGCGGCGATGGCGAAGGCCCCGCGCATCCGTGCGGCGGCGCGGGCGCTCGGGGGTGTGGCGGCGCTCTACGCGGGCGACACGGCGCAGGGCACGGCGATGCTCGAAGCGGCGCGCGGCGAGTACGCCTCGCTGGCCCTGCCGCGCGAAGAGGCCACGCTGCTGGTGTACCTGGCCATCGGGCGCGAGAAGGCCGGCGATCTCACGGGGGCGCGCAACCTCCACGAGCAGTCGCTCGACCGCGCGCGCGCCGCGGGAGACCTCCGCGCGATGGTCACGGCGCGCATCAACCTCGGGCACATCGCGCAGCGCACGGGCGACCTCGGGGCCTCGCTCGAACACAACGAAGCCGCGCTCACGCTGGCCCGTCGCGCGGGCATTCGCACGGTGGTTCCGACGGCGCGGCTCAACCTCGCGAGCCAGCTGCTGCGCATCGGGTCGCTCGAACGGGCGCGGGCCGAGCTCGACGCGGCGCTCGCCCTCGCGCGAGAGGTCGACGCGCGCGACATGGTCGCCGCCGCGACGCTGATGCAGGGCGTGGCCGAAGCGCGCGCGGGAGACACCGCCCGCGGCCTCGCGAAGGTGGCCGAGGCCGAGCGGCAGTTCACCGAGCTCGGGCAGCACGACGACGCGGCCGACGCGCTCCTCGACGCGGCGGAGATCGTGCTCGACCGCGGGCAGAACGGCGACGCCGACACCGCCGCCGAGCGCGTGGCGCGGGCCCGGAGCGTGTGCGCCGACCTGGGGCTCCGCGCGGCGCGGGCGCAGATGCTCGAAGGCCGCGTGGCCCTCGCGCGCAACGATGTTCGCGCGGCGCAGCGCACGCTGGCCGGGGCCATGGCGGCGGCGGAGCGCGATGGTGACTGGGAGGTGCTCGCGTGGTCGCTCGCGGCGCACGCGGCGGCGCACGAGGCGACGGGTGCCGAGCTCCACGCGCGACGGGAGCGGGAGCGCGCGGTGTCGGTGCTCGAAGAGAAGGCCGCGCTGCTTCCGCCCGACCTGCGGAGCGCGTTCTGGAGCGATCCGCGCCGTGCGGCCCTGCGCGCGATGCTCACGCCCTCGCACACGAGCGCGCCGGAGTTCGCACCCGTCGGTCGTCGCGGCGGCGCGTCGGTGATGGGCACGCGACCGGGCGCCACGTCGGGCTCGCTGGGCACGACCTTTCTCGCGAGCGACGAGCGGCTCGTGGCGCTGCTCGACATGTCGCGGCGGCTCGGCGAGGCGCACACGGTGGAGCGCGTGCTCGACCAGGCCGTGCGCAGCGCGGTGGAGCTCACGCGGGCCGAGCGCGGCGCGATTCTTCTCGCGGGCGCGTCGGGCCTCGAGCTCCGCGTGCGCACGGGGAGCTTTCACGGCGACGGACCCGACGAGGCGTTCTCGCGCTCCATCGCCGAGAGCGTGTGGATCGACGGCGAGCCCGTGGTGACCCTCAACGCGCAGGGCGACCGACGCTTCTCGGATTTTCGCTCGGTGCACGAGCTCGGCATCGCGGCGGTGGCGGCGGTTCCGCTGCGCGCGGGCGGTCGCACGCTGGGGGTGCTCTACGTCGAGAACCGTCGGCGACGCACGGCCTGGTCGAGCACCGACGTGTCGCTCATGGCGGCCTTCGCCGAGCAGGCGGGCATCGCGGTGGAGCACGCCCGCGTCGTCGAGGAGCTCGAAGCGCGCACGCGCGAGCTCGAAGCCGCGCGCCGTGAGATCGAAGCGCTCCTCGCGGCCCGCACCCAGGAGCTCGAAGCCACGCGCACCTCGCTGGCCCGCGCGCAGGAGGCCCTCTCGCGACGCTTCGCGCCCGAGGGTGTGGTGGCGCACACGGAGTCGATGCGTCGGGTGTTCGCCGTGGTCGATCGGGTGCGCGATTCCGATGTGCCCGTGGTGGTCGAGGGCGAGTCGGGCACGGGCAAGGAGCTCATCGCGCGGGCCCTTCATTTCTCGGGCTCCCGCGCGAAGGGTCCCTTCGTGGTGGTGAACTGCGGCGCCATTCCCGAGACGCTGCTGGAGAGCGAGCTCTTCGGTCACGTGAAGGGCGCGTTCACGGGCGCCGACCGCGACCGCCGCGGGCTCATCGCGAGCGCCCACGGAGGCACGCTCTTTCTCGACGAGGTGAGCGAGATGTCGCCGCGCATGCAGGTCGAGCTGCTGCGCGTGTTGCAGGATCGCCGCGTGCGGCCCGTGGGGGGCGAGCGCGAAGAGAAGGTCGACGTGCGCATCGTGGCCGCGAGCAACCGCGCGCTGAAGGAGCTCGTCGCCGACGGACGCTTCCGCGAAGACCTCTACTACCGACTGAGCGTGGTGACGCTGCGCATCCCGCCGCTGCGTGAGCGCCTCGATGACATCCCCGCGCTCGCGACGCACTTCCTCGCGGAGTTCGCGCGCGAGCAGTCGACGCCGCGGCGCAGGCTCTCGCGCGAGGCGCTGGCGAAGCTCCTGCGCGCGCCGTGGCCCGGCAACGTGCGCCAGCTCCGACACACGCTGGAGAGCGCCGCGGTGCTCTGCGAGGGCGACGTGATCGAGGCCGACGTGCTGCGCGTGGGAGAGATCCCCGCGACGCCTGCGGTGCAGCCTGGCGCGACGGGAACGAGCCTCCCCGCGGCGTCCCCCTCGCCCATGGCCGTGCGCAAGGCCAGCGAGCGCCAGAAGATCCTCGACGCGCTCGAAGAGGTGAACTGGAACAAGGTTCGCGCCGCGCAGGTGCTCGGCATGCCCCGGCGCACGTTGTACCGCCGCCTCCGCGAGTACGGGCTGCTGGAGTAGCGCCCCACGCGCCGCGCGCTGGACGCCTCCATCGCCTGTGCCTTAGTGTGCCTCTGCGCAGCGCGACGCGGCCGTGATGCCCGAGGGTGCACACCGTCGACCCGCTGCGGCACGCGCGGCTCGGTCCGTGCACTTCGCGGACATTGGAGCGTGGCCCTTGTCGAGTCGATCCCTGCTGCTGCTGCTGTCGCTGAGCCTCGGATGTGTGTTCACGTCGCGGCCGCAGCTCCCCGTGGGTGACGACGCGGCGACGTCGGACTACGACGCCGCGCAGCCCGCGGCCGATGCCGCCCCGCGCGATGCGTCGGTGTCTGACAGCGTGGTCGACGTGCCCGTGCCCGACGTGCCCGTGGCGACCCCCGACGCGGGCGTCGCCGACAACGGCGAGTTCTCCGACGCGGGCGTTCCCCTCGATGCGCCCGTGAGCGACTGCCGCGCGGTGCCCGTCGACGGCGGCGATGGAGGCGACGGCGAGGTGCGCTTCGTCGACTCCGCGGGCAACCCCTGCACGCCGCCCGCAGGCGATGCCTCCGTGGGCGACGCGACCGCCGATGCGCCCATCGACGGAACCACCGACAGCACCACGGATGCCTCCGCCGACAGCACCACGGATGCCTCCGCCGACGCGACGCTCGATGCGACCGTCGATGCACCCTCCGACAGCGCGGGAACCGCAGGATGAGCCCGTTGCGCCCGCTCCGACTCGCGCTCCTGGCGCTCGTGTGCGGGTGCATCTTCACGTCGCGTCCGCAGCTCCCCGACACGGCCGACGCGTCGACGCCGACGGGCTGGGACGCGACCACCGGCGTGGCCAACCCCTCGGACGCATCGTCACCGCCCTCGCGGAGTGACGGCGGTGCAGATTCCTTCGACGCGACCGTCGACGCTGCGATGAGCGACGTGCCGCGGTGCCCGATGCCCGACGACGTGCGCGACGCATCCAGCGACGATGCCGACGACGCACGGCCGCGCATTGCCTCCTACGACGCGCGCGACGCCGACGACGTAATCGACGGCGCCCCCGACCCGTGCCACCC
>CAMFHP010000139.1 GCA_945952225.1 uncultured Myxococcaceae bacterium | reverse complement strand
TGGCGGTGCTCGAAGCCTTCGCGGTGGTCTTCTTCGCGGTGGTCTTCTTGGCGGTGCTCGAAGCCTTCGCGGTGGTCTTCTTCGCGGTGGTCTTCTTGGCGGTCGCGGTCTTCTTCGCGGCGGTCTTCTTGGCGGTCGCGGTCTTCTTCGCGGCGGTCTTCTTCGCCGCGGTCTTCTTCGTAGCTGCCATCGGTATCAACGAGTCCAGAGGTAGAGAATGGAGGGGTGCACTTGCGCGGGCGCGGAGGTCTACACCAACTTCCGCGCGCCCGCACCGCACGGAGTGGCGTTATTGTTCACCGCCCTCGCGCACCGGCGCAATCGCGAAGTCCGCGCGCAACGGCCCATCGACCCCATGAACGACCCGATCGAGAAGTCGCCCGACGCGCCGTGGACGGTGCTCGGCGTCGAGAGTTCCTGTGATGAAACCGCGGCCGCGGTGGTGCGCATGACGCCCGACGGCGGCGAGGTGCTCTCCGACGTGATCGCCACGCAGATCGCCGAGCACGCGCCCTACGGCGGCGTGGTGCCCGAGATCGCCTCGCGCGCGCACCTCCGCGCCGTGGTGCCCGTGATCCGCGAGGCCGTCGAGCGCGCAGGCGGATGGAGCACCCTCAACGCCGTGGCCGTCACCGCGGGCCCGGGCCTCGTGGGCGCGCTGCTCGTGGGCGTGCAGGCCGCCAAGTCGCTCGCGTGGGCGAAGCGCCTTCCGCTCGTGGGCGTGAACCACCTCGCGGGCCACATGCTCGCGCCCTTTCTCGTGCGCGAGCAGGCCATCGGATCGCGCCCGCAGTTCCCCTTCGTCGCGCTCCTCGCCTCGGGCGGACACACGGCGCTCTACCGCTGCGACAGCCCCACGCAGATGCGCGAGCTCGGCGCCACGCGCGACGACGCTGCGGGCGAGGCCTTCGACAAGGTGGCCAAGCTCCTCGGCCTCGGATACCCCGGCGGACCGATCATCGACCGCCTCGCGGCCACGGGTGATCCCCTCGCGGTGCCCTTCACCCAGCCCATGCGCGGCCGCGACAACCTGGAGTTCAGCTTCAGCGGGCTCAAGACCGCCGTGAGCGTCCACGTGGCGAAGCACGGGATTCCCACCGCGGGCGCGGGCCTCGAAGACCTCGCGGCGAGCGTGCAGAAGACCATCGTCGACAACCTGGTGCGCAAGCTCGTGGCCGCGGCCGTGCGCGAGGGCGTCTCGCACGCGGTGATCTCCGGCGGCGTCGCGGCCAACCGCGGTCTGCGCGCGGCGGCCCTCGACGCGTGTCGCGCGCGCGGAATCTCGCTCCATGTGCCTCCCGCGAAGAGCTGCACCGACAACGCCGCGATGATCGCCTGGGCGGGCGCCGTGGCCCTCGACGCGGGCCTGCGCGACGGCCCCACGCTCAACGCCCGCGCGTCGTGGCCCGTGACCGCGTGGGCGCTGGGCGCGCAGTCCAGTTGACCCGCGTGCTTCGTTGGTAGTACCCACACGACCCTCGCCATGGCTGATTCGCACGGCTCCCACGACACGCACGGCTCTTCGAAGGGCCACGACGCCCACGCGCACCACGAGCCTGAAGAAGACCCGTTGCGCACGCCGGGCTACATGCCCTGGCTCGGCCTCGGTCTGCTCTTCGCGGGCGCCCTGTGGATGTACCTCTACGTCTCCCCCGGCGTGTGGAGCACTCCCACGCAGACCGCGGGCGAAGAGGGTGGCACCGCCGCCGCCGCACCGGCCGAGCAGCACTGACGTTCTCGCGCGGCGCGCCCGTCGCGCACCGACGATCATTCCCCTCCGCATTCGTACGTTCGTCTCTCGACGCCGCGCCATCGCGCAGGAGCAGCAACCATGTCTGAGAACCCCAGCGATCTCCGTTACACCAACGACCACGAGTGGGCGCGCGTCGAGGGCAACCGCGTGACCATCGGCATCACGCAGCACGCGGTCGACGCGCTCGGCGACGTCACCCTCGTGAACCTCGACGTGAAGGTCGGCGGCACCGTGACGGCGGGCAAGGCCTTCGGCACCGTCGAGTCGGTCAAGGCCGTGAGCGACCTCTTCGCGCCCGTCACGGGCCGCGTGGTCGACGTGAACAAGTCCCTCGATGACAAGCCCGAGACGCTCAACATCGACCCGTACACCGCGGGCTGGATGATCGTGGTCGAGGGCGCTGCCGAGTCCGAGCTCAACGCGCTCCTCGATGCGGCGGCGTACAACGCGCTGCTCGCAACCCTCTGACCCGCTCGCTGTCTCCAACCGGGACCATGAAGCACAAGGTCATCATCATCGGGAGCGGCCCTGCGGGGCTCACGGCGGCCGTGTACGCAGGCCGCGCGAACATGAACCCCGTCGTGATCGAGGGGCTCGCCGAGGACCACCAGCCCGGCGGCCAGCTCATGATCACCACCGAGGTGGAGAACTACCCCGGGTTTCCGCACGGCGTGACCGGGCCGAAGCTCATGGAGATGATGCGCGCCCAGGCCGAGCGCTTCGGCACGACGTTCTTCACCGAAGACGCGGTGAAGGTCGAGCTCGCGGGCGACGTGAAGCGCGTGTGGCTTGAGAGCCAGGCCGAGCCCCTCGAAGCGCCGACGGTGATCATCGCCACGGGCGCCGTCGCCAAGTGGACGGGCGCCGAGGGCGAGAAGCTCCTCACGAACCACGGCGTGTCGGCCTGCGCGACCTGCGACGGGTCGTTCTTCCGCGACCAGGACGTGATCGTCGTGGGCGGCGGCGACACCGCGATGGAAGAGGCCCACTACCTCACGAACATGTGCCGCTCGGTCACCGTGGTGCACCGCCGCGACACGCTCCGCGCGAGCAAGATCATGCAGGATCGGGCGTTCAAGAACCCCAAGATCCGCTTCGTGTGGTTCAGCGAGATCGTCGAGATCCGCGACGTGTCGAAGAAGAAGGTCACCTCGGTGGTGCTCCGCGACACGCGCAACGGCGAGCTCTCGGAGATGCCCATCGACGGCGTGTTCGTGGCCATCGGTCACACGCCCGCGTCGAAGCTCTTCTTCGGCCAGGTCGAGACCCACGACAACGGGTACATCCGCGTGCAGCCGGGCTCCACGGCCACCAACGTGCCCGGCGTGTTCGCGTGCGGCGACGTGGCCGACCACGTGTACCGCCAGGCGATCACCGCCGCGGGCACGGGCTGCATGGCCGCCATCGACGCCGAGCGCTACGTCTCGGCCCTCGAATAGCCCTCCTGAATCCCCTCCACGCCGCGGAGCGAGCGCGCTCCCTCCGCGGACGTTTCCTGTCACCGCTCAGAACACCACGCTCACGGCCGTGCGACGGTTCATCGTCGTGTCGTCACCGAGCTGTCCCTGCGCGTTGGAACCCCAGCAGCGCACGCTCCCATCGACGATGAGCGCGCAGGTGTGACGCCCGCCCGCGGCCACGCGCACGGCCCCCGTGAGCCCCTGCACCGTCACGGGAACGGGCGACGCCGTGGTGGTCCCGTCGCCGAGCTGTCCGTCGGTGTTGGCGCCCCAGCACTGCACGGTGCCATCGCCGAGCACGGCGCACGTGTGCGAGGCCCCCGCCGACACGTCGACGGCGCGCGTGAGTCCGGTGACCGCGACGGGCTGCGTGCTCATGCCCATGGCGCCGTTGCCGAGCTGCCCGAAGGTGCCGCTGCCCCAGCACACCACCGAGCCGTCGCTGCGCAGCGCGCACGCGTGCGAGACGCCCGCGCTCACGCGAATCGCACACGCGAGGTTTCGCACCTGCGTGGGGAGCGTGCGCGCCGTGGTGAACCCATCACCGATCTGTCCGAAGGCGCCGGCGCCCCAGCAGCGCACGGTGCCGTCGCCGAGAAGGGCGCAGCTGAAGTTCGAACCGAGATCGACCTGGCGCGCGCCCGTGAGCCCGGTGACGGCGGTGGGCGTGAGCTGCGGCATCATCGCGGTGCTGCCCGTGCCGACCTGGCCTTCTTGATTGCGTCCCCAGCACTGCACGGTGCCGTCGCGAAGGAGCGCGCACACGTGGTTCTGCCCCGCGGCCACCTGCGCGGCGGCGGTGATCCCCGTGACGGGCTGCGCGGTGCGGTGATCGCTGGTGCTGTTGTCTCCGAGCTGACCGAAGGAGTTGGCGCCCCAGCAGCGCACGGTGCCGTTGTCGAGCGCGGCGCACGCGAAGGCATCACCGGCCACGAGCTGCTGCGCGCCGAAGAGGTTGCCCACGGGCACGGGGCGCGTGCGCTGCGTGGTGGTGTTGTCACCGAGCTGGCCGAGGTTGTTGTCGCCCACGCAGCGGCCCTGCGCCGAGGTCAGCGCAAAGCACGTGAAGCCTGTGGAGGCGAGCGAGGCCTCGACCTGGAGCGCGGGCGCTGCGGGGAGCGAGGCATCGGCCGCCGCGTCGGGGCGCACGAGCGCGTCGGCGGGCACGTCGACGGTGGGCACATCGAAGGCGAGCGTGGCGCACGTGAGCACGTCGGCGTCGGAGGCGTCGGCCACGTCGGCGTCCATGCCGCCATCGCGGGTCACGTCGATCACGTCGAAGCGCGGCATGTCGGGCGGAACGTCTTCGATCACCTCGGAGGCATCGGCATCGGGCGTGTCGACGAGCGTCGCATCGAGGCCCCGCGGGCCCACCACGTTGCTGCCCTCACACCCGACCGCCGTAAGCGCGAAGCTGAAGAGAAGTACGTGCCGGGAACGCATTGCCCGGGCATCAAAGCCGCGCGCGCTCCAGAACGTCAAGCCACAACGCAAACGTCCAGCCACGGTCGGCCGTCGCTGCGACAATGGACAGAATACGTCTCCCGTTCGACCTCACGCAGGGCCCATGAAAAAGCTTGCGGCGCGTGGGTGACTGAACGTAGGTTCAGTGTCGTTCCGCAGACGGGAGGCAACGATGCAGACGGCCACGGAGAGCACCGCCACGACCCGCACGCTCGACGGCGTGACGCTGGTCTTTCAGCGCTACGACGACCTCTGGATGATCGACCGCGTGAGCCTCGCGGCCAACGACCAGGACGACGACGAGACCTTCGAGGAGACCGACGGGGGCGCTTGCTTCGAGCAGGGCACCGCGGTGACCCGCGACGAGGTGTCGGGACGCAGCGAGCTCGACCTCCGGCGGTACCACGCGCGGCAGGTGCGACGGCTCGGGCTCCCGGCGCGGGGGGTGGGCGCGCGGCTGCTCTGGTCGATGATCCGCGACTTCGAGCGCTTCGCGCTGTGATCCGCGGGTTGCGCCCGTCGCGACGGATGCACTAGGGTCGCGCCCCTGCTCATGCTTCGTGCCGGGTTCCGGGTGTCGATGGGGGTGCTCTGCGCGGCGGCGTTGACGGCAACTCCCGTGGTGCGCGCGCAGTCGCGGGCGCCGCGCGTGGCGGTGGGACCGTTCACGGGCGAACGTGTGGCGGTCACGCGGGGCATCGTCGCGTCGGTGCTCGCGAACCACGCGGGCGAGGTCGAGCTGCGTCCGCTCGGGGCCTGGTCCGCGGCGGCGGCGAGGGCTCACGTGGGCGACGGCATCGACGAGGGATCGGTCTCGACGGTGGCCCGCGAGCTCGGCGTCGACGAGGTGGTGGTCGGGAGCCTGGAGCGCCAGAACGGCGGCTACCACCTGCGGGTGCGCGTGCTCCGCGGACGTGACGGCCGCAGCGCCGCGTCGTCGTCGTGGGACTTCGACCGCATCGAAGAGCTCAACGCGTTTCAGAATGAGATCTGGGAGCAGCTCCGCGGCGCCTTCGTCGTCGACGCCACGATGGGCGGCGGTGCCGTCGAAACGCCCACGGTTTCACGCACCGAAACGGTTCGGACAGGAAACGTCACACCCTCGGTCTCCCATGAACCCGATGGGGTTCCCGCGGTCGCGGACCCCGACGCGGCGACGCCGGGCCTCGGATGGCTCACGATCTACGCGGGCGGCGGTCTCGCGGGCCGTCGCTGGCGCATCCCGGTGCTGGGCGAGACCACGCAGCGGGGCTACGAGAACAACGCGTTCGGCGAGCTGCGCGCCTCGGCGACGCTGCTCTACCGTCTGCGCCACAACCGTCTCGGCGTGGGCATCGAGGGCGCCGTGGCCGTGCCCCTGGGGCTGTCGTCGCAGGGCCGCGGACCCGACGGGCGTGTGGTGCCCATCGCGACGAGCGCGGTGGACCTTCAGTTCGGCGCGGCGCTGGCGGTGCGACCCGCGGGCGGCGGGATGTTCCGTGTGTTTGCGGGGCTGGCGTTTCATCAGTTCGACCTCGACACGTCGCGGTTGTCGCCCGAGATGCGCCTCGCGCCCGTGAGCTACGTGGGGCTGCGCGTGGCGGGCGAAGGAACGCTCCCGATCTGGGCCACGCCGTCGTGGGAGGTGGGGGCGATCTTCGGTGGAGAACTCCGCGTGGTGGCCACGGGGTCGGAGATGAAAGAGGCCTTCGGCACGAACCCCGACACGACCTTCGGCGTGGGCGCGTGGTTCGGTCTGGGGCTCCGTCTCGATGGCGCGCTGCCGGGCCTCGGAATGCGCGCGACGGCGGACTTCCTGCGCTACTCGACGGACTTCGCGGGCCCTGCGCGCATCGGCACGCCGGGCGAGTCCGCGGACAGCTACACGCGCTACCTCTTCGAACTGGTCTACGCGATCGGCACGGGTCGCAGTGAGCGTGCGTCGCAGGCGCGTGCGCCGACGTCGTCGTTCCTCGACAGCGGGAGCGCGGGTGCGGGCGAAGAGGCTCCGGCGAGGCCGCGCGCGAGCGGCGATCCCTTCGGCGGACGCTGACGCCACGCACCGTCTAGCCATGATGGCGCGGCGGCGGTATAGGCATCGCCCCGCCATGAAACCGCTCAGCTCTGACGAGATCCGCGCGACCTTTCTGAACTACTTCCGCGAGCACGGCCACGAGGTGGTTGCGAGCGCCGGTGTGGTGCCGCGCAACGACCCGACGCTGCTCTTCACCAACGCGGGGATGGTGCAGTTCAAAGACGTGTTCCTCGGTGACGACAAGCGGTCGTACACGCGCGCGGCGTCGAGTCAGAAGTGCATCCGCATGTCGGGCAAGCACAACGACCTTGAGAACGTGGGCTACACGCGCAGGCACCACACGTTCTTCGAGATGCTCGGCAACTTCTCCTTCGGCGACTACTTCAAGCGCGACGCCATCCGCTTCGCGTGGGAGCTGCTCACGAAGGTCTACGGCATCGCCACGTCGCACCTCGTGGTGACGGTGTTCGGCGGCGAGAACGGGCTCGCGGCCGACGACGAGGCGCGCGCGATCTGGCGCGAGGTCACGCGCTTCGGCGACGAGCGCATCATCGGCATGGGCGCGAAGGACAACTTCTGGTCCATGGGCGACACGGGGCCGTGCGGGCCGTGCACGGAGATCCATTTCTGGATGGGCCCGGGCACCCCCGACCTCGCGCGCTTCGACCAGGAGCCCGACGCGCAGGGCACGGGCTGGGTCGAGATCTGGAACCTGGTCTTCATGCAGTTCAACCGCGCGGAGAAGAACGGTCCGCTGACCCCGCTGCCCGCGCCCTGTGTCGACACGGGCATGGGCCTGGAGCGCATCACCGCGGTGCTCCAGGGCAAGACCACGAACTACGACACCGACCTTCTGCGCCCGTACGTGGAGCGCGCGGCAGAGATCGCAGGCGGCACGTACACCGCGAGCGAGAGTGAGTTCGACGTGGCCTGTCGCGTGATCGCCGACCACGCGCGCATGACGGCCTTCGCGCTGGCCGAGGGCATCACGCCGTCGAACAAAGACCGCGGCGCCGCGCTGCGTTCGGTGATGCGCCGCGCGATCCGTCACGCGTACCTGCAGGGCGTGAAGGCGCCGTCGTTTCACCACGTGGTGGAGCGGGTGATCGAGCGCCTCGGCGTGGCGTACCCCGAGCTCGGTCAGCACCGCGAGTTCATCATCGAGCAGGCCCGCATGGAGGACGCGCGCTTTCGCGAGACCATCCCCACGGGGCTCAAGCTCCTCGAAGAGTTCACCGGGTGGAAGACCAACGCCGTGGGCCAGCGCGTGCTCCCCGGCGACGTCGCATGGGACCTCAACGCGACCTACGGCTTTCCCCTCGACCTCACCGAGGTGATCGGTCGCGAGCGCGGCTTCAGCGTGAACGCGCACGAATACCACGTGGCGCGTGTGTGCCACTCCGCGGTGTCGGGCAGCGAAGAGGCCGTGCATGAGCTCCGCGAGATGCTCTCGAAGGGCGAGTGCACGCGCGACGAACTCCCTGAACGGGTGCGCGCGCTGGTGAGCGCCGAGAGCGTCTCGCAGGGCGACGTCGGCGGCGACGCGCGCGTGCGTCGTGAGCATCGCGAGGCCCTCGCGCGCCTCGGCGGCGCGGTGGAGTTCACGGGCTACACCCACGAGTCGGGCGAGAGCGACGTGGTGGCGATTCTCAAGGGCGCCTACGGCGACAAGGCTCCGTGGCCCTTCGTCGATGCGCTCGCCGAGGGCGACGAGGCCCAGGTGATCGTGCGCGCGACGCCCTTCTACGGCGAGTCCGGCGGGCAGGTGGGCGACACGGGCGTGATCCGCACGGCGCAGGGAGAGTTCACCGTGCACGACACGCAGCGCCCGGTGACGGGGCTCGTGGTGCACGTGGGGCGGCTCTCGCGCGGCACGATGCGCGTGGGCGAGCGCGTCGAGCTCGCGGTCGATCACGAGCGGCGCACCGCAACGCGGCGCAACCACAGCGCGACGCACCTGCTCCACTGGGCGCTGCGCAAGGTGCTCGGCCCGCACGCGCAGCAGAAGGGCTCGAAGGTGGCGCCCGAGTCGCTGCGCTTCGACTACGCGGCGAGCCGCGCGCTCACCGACGACGAGATCGCGCAGATCGAGGACCTGGTGAACCGCGAGGTGCTCGCGAACCTCGACGTGCGCACCGACGTCACGACGCAGGCCGAGGCGCGCGCGAGGGGCGCCATGATGATCTTCGAAGAGAAGTACGGCGACAGCGTGCGCATGCTCCACATCGGTCGTGAGAGCGTCGAGCTCTGCGGCGGCACGCACGTGTCGCGCACCGGCGATGTGGGCCTCTTCAAGATCGTGTCGGACGCGAACGTGGGCGCGGGCGTGCGTCGCATCGAGGGCGTGACGGGCTTCGGCGCGCTCTCGCTCGTGCGCTCGCTCAACGGCACGATCCGCCGCGTGGCCGACTCGCTCGGCGCGCCGGTGAGCGATGTCGCGGCGCGCGTCGACAAGGCGCTCGACGAGCAGAAGGCGCTGCTCAAAGAGATCGACGAGCTCAAGCGCAAGCTGCTCACGGGCGGTGGCGCGTCGGTCGAGACCTACGACCTCGGGGGCGACGCGAAGCTCATCGTGGGGCGCTCGCCGGTGAACGAAGACAAGACCATGCGCGAGTACGCCGACCACCTGCGCGACAAGCACGGGCGCGCGGTCGTGGTGATCGGCGCGGTCTCCGCGGACAACAAGGCGATGCTCGTATGCGCGGTCTCGAAGGACCTCGTGGCGCGCTTCCACGCGGGCAAGCTGGTCGGACAGCTCGCAGCGGTCGTGGGTGGGCGCGGCGGCGGTCGTCCCGACATGGCGGGCGCCGGTGGGCCCGACATCGCGAAGCTCGATGAGGCGTTGCAGCAGGCTCGCACGCTCGTGCAGTGAGCGTCCCTCTTCTCGCGTGACGCCGTCGGCGGGCGGTTGATACGATGCTCGCCGTGGCGCGCGCTCCGCGTGCTTGCGATCCGTCCTGACAGGAAGGGCCTTTCGTGGCTGATCACAACGCCGCTCCCGAGCACGGTCATTCGCGCACCACGGAGCGTGTTCGCGCGTTGGCCCTTACGCTTGCCGAACTCGACGCTGAGCTTCACGCGCTCTCGGCTTCACTCGGTCCCGCGTGGAGGCCTCCGACGGTGGAGCGCCTCACGGCGGAGCGCGCGGACGATCAGCTCGCGACGCTCACCGTGAGCACTCCGAGCGTGCGTGTGGTCGACATCCCTGCGCGCTCGCTCGATGTGCCCGCCGCCGCCTCGGAGGGCACTCTCGAAGATGCGTCGCACGCGGTCGAAACGGCACCTACGGAGGAGGCTCCCTCCGACGCCGATATGCCGCTCGCAGCATCCACGCCTGAAGAGAACGTTGCGCGGGATGTCCAGGCGCCCCCTGTGGTGCCGATCGTCGCAGACACGGCGGCGCTCTCGGTGCCGCCGGATGTGACGATCAGCGTACCGCTCGACGCGAGCCTTGCGGATCTCGTTGACGCACTCGCGATCCCCGCGGTGCAGCCTGTCGCGCCGCCTCCCGTTGTGGATGCACCGAGCGGGGAGACCGGCAGCGAGACGATGATCGTGGATGGGTCTGGCGCCAACGCCGACGCGCTGCTCGACCTCGATCCGTTGGTTCCCGAGCCGCTCGCCTCGTCCGCGATGTTGGAAGAGGCCGCCCCTTCATCTGCGGTGGCGTCGACGCCTGCGACCGACACGGTGTTTGAGCCGATGCCTCTTGCCGCGGTGGCGCACGCCTCGTCGGTGTCGGAGCCCGCACCTGCCTTCGAACTGCCTGACCTGATCGACTTCGAAGGGGCTGCGGTCGAGGACCTTCCGTCGGATCCGCTCCAGACGGTGCTCTCGACGCCGCCGGAGGGCGCGAGTCTGTTGATCGACGACTCCGCGCAGGGCGCGTCGGTGTCGTTCGACCACGACGATGTGCTCGTGCTCGATGACCCGTTGATGGCGCCCGCGGAGCCCGCGGTCTCGCGTGAGAGCGTGCCGTCGCCCGAACCGCGCGCGGCGCCGGAACCTGCCGAGTTCGGCGATCTGCTCTTCGACCTCGACCGAGATTTTGGGGGGGCGGTTGCCTCGACGCCTCCCGTGAGCCTCGACGCGCTGTCGCAGCCTCCGGAGCTCGTCGCCGCGGATGCACCGGAGAACCTCGAGCTCGACTTCGAAGAGCTGCTGACCGAGGCGAAGCCTCCGTCGGTACGTCCGCCGTCGCTGGCGCGCCCTCCGACGCCGCCTCCGGTGCCCGTGCCCCGATCGCTGCCGCCGGTGCCCCGCGCGGCCGCGCCACTCGCAGAAGCGGATCTCGTCGAGCTCCTCGAAGACGTCGAGATCGAGGATGTGCGTGTGTCGGGGCCTCCGACGCCGCCGCGTGTTCCTGCGCGCCGCTGACGGGTGGGCAAATGCGAAACGCGGCACCTCCCGTCGGGGAGATGCCGCGTCGCGCGCACGTTGCGGGAGCGATCAGAAGTAGAAGATGCCGCCGAGCTGTCCGACGACGCCCGTCGAGACGTTGGTGTTCTCGCGCGCGCCGCTTGCGTTCGTGCGGGTGAACTCGGGGTTGTCGTTGGCCCCGGTGTCGACGCGGGTTCGGATGAACGCGCGCGCATCGCCGTAGAGCGAGAAGTTCGGCGTGAGCTGCCACTCGGCGCCGAGACCCGCGAGGCCGCCGAGGTAGGTGTAGGCCGCGTTGCTCATGCCTCGTTGCGCCGCGTTGCTGTCGTTGTACGAGACCGACGCCCACGAAGCGCCGACACCCACGAGGGCGTACAGCTGAAAGCGGTTCTGCGGGTTGAGATAGAAGAGCTCGCTGAGCGTGACAGGCACTTCCGCGCGCGAGTCGTTGTTGTAGTCGGTGCCCACCATGCCCGCGACGGAGAACTCCGTGGCGAAGTTGGGGTGCTGACGGAAGCGGAGCGTGCCGCCCACACCGCCCATGCCGCGCGCGCTGTCGTTGCGTCCGCCGAAGCCGAGGCCCGAGGCGAAGCCGCCGAGGCCGACTGCGCGACCGCGGTTGCTGCCGAGGTACGAGACCGTCGTGGTGGTCGTGTACGTGTAGGTCGGCACCGTGGTGTAGACCACGCGAGGCGGCGGAGGGGGAACGTAGACGGGCTGCTGCTGGACGACGATCACGCTGGGGGGAGGCGGGGGCGGCGGGGGGACCGTGCCGACCTGCACGCCCGCGCTGACCGAGACGCCGCCGCTGATCCAGCCACCGGCGGAAAAGGTCTGGGCGAAGGCCATCGGAGCGGCGAAGAGGGTGGAGAGCGAGACGAGCGAGGCGAGCGCGAGCTTGTTCATGGCGGTGAAGAACTCCTTCCGAGGAGCGGCGCGAGGGCGGAGTGCAACACGAAGGCCAGCCGCGAAGGTGGGCGTGTCGCTCGGCGCCTGGAAACGACCGCGGGCATGCGCTGCCGCCGCGGATGCATTCTGTCGATCGTCGGAGAGCACGTCGATGGGGAACATCCATGGACGTTGTGAAACCGGGTTCACGGCTTCGCAGTGAACCTCGCAGACGAACGGGGCAGGACGCGCGAGAAATTCATTACGGCCCGGCTTCAGGGATCGGGAGTGCCGTCCGTTGACCTGGGTGTGACGGACGGAACCATGTACACGTGCGGAATCGTGATCGCTCGCCGCGATCCTGTGATCTGCCTCCCGATCAGCGAGGCCCTCTCGGCGGTCGGCATGGCGTCACAACGACTGGTCACCCGCGATGAGCGCCCCGAAGAGATCATCGCGCGTGCAGATGCCGAAGGTGGCGTTCCCATCATCGTGATGTGGGACGCGAGGAAGCCCAGCGTGCAGCTCGTCGCCGACCTGCTCACGTGCGACACGCTCCCGGGGCGTCCCTACATCTTCATCGCGCCCACCGACGTGGTGGCCGCCGTGATCGCCGAGGAGCTCGAAGCCCGCGTTCCGCACAGCGTCGAACGCGTCCTCGTGGTGCCCCTCCCGGACCTCTCGCTCGCGACCACGCGCGAGCTGCTGCGCATGCACCTCTCAAGGTCGTGCGCGTCGTACCTCGGACGTCCGCGCAAGGCGCGCGGTGTCGCACCGGCGCCCATCACCGAGATGCCCGTCGGTGAGCGCAACATCAACAACATCGATCGGCGTGTGATGCAGCGCGGGATGTTCCGCGTGCAGGCCCTTCGAATCCCGCGCTTCTAGGCATCACGAGGGCGGTAGACTCGCCGCCCGATGTCCGATGGCGCGCCCTCCGACGAGGTGCTCTACGACAGCCCTCGCACCCCGCTCGCGTGGAAGCTCATCGTCTCGGTGGGCACTGGCTTCGCGCTCGTTGCATTCATGTCGTTCCTCCGCTGGTCGCTGCGAGAGTCCGACGCGCTGAAGCCCCCGGTCTCTGCCGTCGTGCTGGCCCTTGCGGTCTCGCTGGTGATGGCCGCGAGCGCGTTGCGATCCCGCGTCACACGACGCGTCGAGGTGCGCGGCGACGATCTGCTGCTCTACCAGGATCCGGGGCGTGTCGAGTGCGTGGCCTTGCGACGCATCTCCACCGTTCACTGCGAGCCCGCGTCGGGTGGTTGGAGCCGCGACCCCGCGGAGATTCTGGTGCTCTCGCGCGATGACGGAACGACGTCACGCCATGAGCTCCCTGACGATGCCGACACGCCAGGCATCGTGCGCGACATCGTCACGCGAGTGGAGACCCTTCGAGCCCGCGCATGACCCGCTGAAACGCGCGTCGCACCTCGTCGCGCGTGGACTGCACATCCGCCAGCAGCGCTTCGAGCGCGCGTACGCCCGCGCGGTCGCGGTACCCGAGCCTGCGGGCCACCGTGGTCGCCGAGCGCGTCGCGGGAACCAGCGCGCCACGAAGTGTGGTCAGCCGCGTCGCGAGAAGCACCGCGCGGAGCCGCGCCTCGCCCTCGCGGAGGGTGCGCCACGTGTCGTCGTCGAGGCGTTCCGTGGCGTGCAGCGCATCGAGCGCGTCGAGTGTGTTGGGGGTGCGAACCCGCGGGTCGCGGCCGTGCGTCATCTGCAGCGCCTGCACGGAGAACTCCACGTCGACGAGGGCGCCGCGGCCGTACTTGATCGCAACCTCGCCGCGGTCTTCGCGGCCGAGCTCCAGCTCCATGCGCGCGCGGAGTCGTCGGAGCTCGGGCACATCCACGGCGCCGCGCTCGTACGCAACGGATCGGATCACCGCGTCGACCGCGTGCCCGAACGTCACATCGCCTGCAACGGGGCGCGCGCGCACGAGCGCCTGACGCTCCCAGAACGCGGAGTGCGTTTCGTGGTAGCGCGCGAAGGCCTCCAGAGAGGAAACGAGCGTGCCCTGCGAGCCCGACGGGCGGAGGCGCGTATCCGTCGCGTAGCCGGGGCCCGCTTCGTGTGGCGTCGAGAGGAACACGATCGTGCGCTGTGCCACGCGCACCATGTACTCCGCGACGGTCACCGGTCCGCGTCGGCCGCCCGTTGTGAGTCCGTCGCGCTCGTACACGAAGAGCAGATCGAGGTCGCCGCCGTATCCGAGCTCGCGCGCCGCGAGGCTGCCCATCGCGACCACCGCGAGGCCTTGCTCGGGGCGTCCGAAGCGCGCCGCGCACTCCTCTTCGGCGAGCGTGAGCGATGCGCGAATGACACCTTCGGCCAGCGCGCTCAACCGTGCCGTCACCTCGACGCGCGTGAGCGTGCCCGCCATGTCGGCAAGACCGATCGCGAGCGTGATCTCGCGCAGCACGACACGGAGCATTCCGACGGCCGCTTCAGGATCGTCTGCCAGCGCTTCGCGACCGCGTGCGAGGGCGTCGTCGACGAGGCGAGCGATCTCTTCCGTCGAGGGCGCATCGCCGCCCGACACCACCAGGTCGATGCGCGATGGACGCGCCAGCAGCGTGCGCGCGAGGTGCTCGCTCGCGCCGAACACGCCGAGCAGTCCGCGGGCCTTCGTGGGCTGCTCCGCCAGCAATCTTGCGTAGGGCTCCGCGGGTCTCAGTCGGTCGAAGAGGTCGGCGAGGTGGCGCAGCGCCATGTCGGGATCGGGCGCGTCGTGTACGCCTTCGAGCAGGTGCGCGCCGAGGTCGGGGTAGCGCGCGAGCATCCCCGGCGCGAGCGGTAGGTCTGCACGTCGCGCGAGGCGTGCGAGGTTCTCCGCGGCGTGTTCGGGGTCGTCGACGCCCAACGCGTCTCCTGCGAGTTCAGCCAGCTCCGCGACGCTGTGTGTGCTCACCGCGCGGGCCAGCGCGCGCAACGGTGTGTCGTCGCCGTGCGGCTTCGCATCGCGAGGCTGCGCGCTCTCGTACAGCGTGCGCACCGACGTGCGGGCCGCATCAAGCGCCTCGACGAGCGCGTCTCCGCGGGCGTAGCCGAGCGAACGGGCGAGGGCGTCGAGACGGGGGCCGGCCTCGGGGATCTCGTGCGTCGCGTACGGGGTCATCACCTGCACGCGATGTTCGACGCGGCGGAGCAGCGCCCACGCGTCGTCGAGCGCGTCGCTCTCGCGGTGCGACACGAGCCCCAGCGCGCGAAGCTGTTGCAGCGCCGCGAGCGTGCCCGGCACCTGGAGCCGCGGGTGAAGACCGCCCCACACGAGCTGGAGCGATTGAACGAAGAACTCCACCTCGCGGATGCCGCCGCGACCGAGCTTCAGGTCGCGCGCGTCGTCGCGGAGCTGCTCGCGTCGCGCGCGCTGCAACATCGCGTCGATCTCACCCGCGATGCTCGGGTCCACCGTGCGTCGGTAGATGAACGGGCGCAGCTCGCGCAGCAGCGTCTCGCCGAGCGCAACGTCGCCCGCGATGGGGCGTGCGCGCAGGAGGGCCGCACGCTCCCACGGGCGCCCCCAGGTCTCGTAGTAACGCTCCGCGCTCGCGAGGGAGTTGGCCACGGGCCCGCGACTTCCCTCGGGGCGCAGTCGAAGGTCGACGCGGAACGCGAACCCGTCGGCCGTCACCTCGCCGAGCAGCTCCGACAACACGATGCCCACGCGGCCGAAGTGCTGGTTGAGCGTGCGCGTCCCCGCGGCGCCCTCGTCGGTGCCGTAGAAGAAGCACACGTCGATGTCCGACCCGAGGTTCAGCTCGTGGCCTCCGAGCTTGCCCATGCCCAGCACCACGAAGGGCACGCGCGCGCCAGCCTCGTCGCAGGGAACTCCGTTGCGCGACTCCACCGCGTGCTGCGCGACCGCGAGCGCCCACGCGCAGCATCCATCGACCACCGTCGACCACTCGCGCGCCGTCGTGTCGACGTCGACCCGCGCATACAGCTCTCGCAACGCCGTGCGCACGAGGGCCTCGTCGCGCATCTGCCGCAGCGCGCGCTTCGCGCCGTCGAGGTCGGGCATCGCCGTCGCGTCGGGAGGCGCGGCGATGCGCGCGGGCTCCACACCGCCGCGGGTCGCGAGCTCGCGCGAGATCGCGTCGAGCGCGTGGGGAACACGTTGCAACGCGGGCCACACGCCCGCGCCCGCTGCACCCAGCGTGGCCACCACGTCGCGGTGGTGCTCCGTGGGGAGCGCGATGCCCGCGTCGCGGGCCTGATCGAGCGCGCGCGCGGCGCCCTCGCGGTCGATCTCGTGGGGTCTGAAACGCACCAGTCGCACGGCGCGGAGGGTAACAGCGTGTCCCGACTTCGCGCGCACGAACGCAGCGCTGCGAGCGCGTTCCACTGGTGTCGCGATTCGACTAGGCTCCGCGCGTGTGACGGCGCCTGCTCCCACGGTCTCCACCCGCCGCGTGTCGCTCCGTGTCCGATGGACCGTCGCCCTCCTCGCAGCCGCGTTCGCGCCGCTCCTGATGCTCTCGTGGGTGACCGCTCGCACCGTGCGTGCGGGCCTCGCCGACACCGAGCGCGAGCTCCAGCTCACCATTCTCGACAGCACCGCGCGCAGCGTCGTCTCCGAGATCGAGTACGCCGAAGAGACCACGCACCGCATCGGCCGCACGCTCCTCGACGCCGACACGGGAACGCCCGAAGGCCGCGTCACCCTCGCACGCGACCTCCTCGCGCGCGCCGCCTCGCTCCGCGAAGTCGCCGTGTACGCACCCGACGGATCGCGCGTCGACACCATCCAACGCGCGCGCGCCGACGCTTCGCTCTCCTCCCTCGATCGTGTGCCCGACGACGTGCTCCACGCCGCGCCCGCACCCGCATGGCTGCCCGCAGAGTTCGTGAATCGCACCGTCGCCCTGCGCTACGTCGAGCCCGTCACCGACGACGGACGCGTGCGCGCCTGGGTCGTCGCCACGCTCGATCCGCGCTGGCTCGACGCGCTCATCGAGCAGGTGTCCGTGCGTCAGTACGACACGGGGAGAAGGCTCCTCGTCGTCGACGCGAACCTCCGTCAGCTCGTGCGCGGAGCGGAGCCCGTGGGCGCCTCGCTCGCGCGCCGAGACATCTTTCAGAGCGCTGATTTTCTGCGCTTCCAGCGCGAGGGAACGCTGCGCGATTTCAACCTCACCATGGAGTATCGCGACCGCGGCGTGCCCATGGTGGGCGCGTTCCGTGTGCTCCGTCGCATGCGCTGGTTCGTGGCCGTGCGCCGCACGCAAGATGAGGCCTACCGCGCCCTCGCCGACGCGCGCCGCGTGCTGATGCTCGGCGCCGTCGGATGCATCGCGCTCGCGGTGGGCCTCGGCACCTGGCTCGCGCGCCGCACCACGCGCCCCATCGATCAGCTCGAAGACCTCACCCGCGCCTACGCCGCGCGGCGCTTCACGACGCGCTCCTCGGTGAAGACCGGCGACGAGCTCGAAGTGCTCGGCAGCTCGCTCGAATCGATGGCCGATCAGCTTCAACAGAGCGAGGCCGAGGTGGCCCGGCGCGCGCGCATCGAACGCGACCTCGCGCGCTTTCTTCCCGGCGAGGTGGCGCGCTCCGTGGCCGACGGATCGCAGTCGCTCGCGCTCGGTGGCGTGCGTCGCGAGGTCACCGTGCTCTTCGCCGACGTCGCGTCGTTCACCACGTTCTCCGAGGCCGCGCCGCCCGAGAAGGTTGTGGCTCTTCTCAACGAGCTGTTCACCGTGCTCACCGAGGTGGTGTTCCGCCACGGCGGCATGGTCGACAAGTTCATCGGTGACTGCGTGATGGCCGTGTTCGGCACCGGGAGTGACGCCCGCGACGATGCGGCCGACGGCGATGATTCGCCCGCCGCGCGCGCCCTCGCGGCCGCGGAGGACATGCACCGCTTCGTCGAGGCCAGCGCGCCCGCGTGGCAGGAGACCTACGGCGTCGAGGTTCGTCTGGGCATCGGCGTGAACCGCGGCGAGGCCCTCATCGGCAACCTCGGGAGCGAGACGCGCATGGAGTACACCGTGATCGGCGACACCGTGAACGTGGCCGCGCGGCTCGAAGGGCTCGCGCGCGGCGGGCAGACACTCGTCACGGGATCGCTCGCACGCAGCGTCGGCGCGCGCTTCACGTACAACCCGCTCGGGGCCCATCCGCTGCGGGGCAAGCGAGAGCTCGTCGAGATCTTCGAGGTGATGACGTGAGCGATGAGAAGACGCCGGCCTCGCACGCGCCCGAAGCCTTCGCGCACACGTTCGACAGCTTGGTGCCCGACGAGGCCGCGCCCTGCCGCGGATGCGGAACGCTCGCGCTTCCCGATGAGCCCTGCCCTGCGTGCGGACGCGCCGCCGACGACGGACACCTCGGGCAGCTCATCGCCGGGCGCTATCGCATCGAGGCCCTCCTCGGCGCGGGTGGAATGGGCAGGGTCTACCGCGCGACACACCTCGACCTCGGCGAGTCGGTGGCGGTGAAGTTCCTGCTGCCCGAGTGGTCTGCGCGGGCCGAGCTGCGCGCGCGCTTTCGCCGTGAGGCCGTGGTGCTCGCGCGGCTCCGTCACCCCAACGTGGTCTCCGTGCTCGACTACGGCGAGCACGACGGCG
>CAMFHP010000138.1 GCA_945952225.1 uncultured Myxococcaceae bacterium | reverse complement strand
TCCGCTCACGATCACCCGCGAGCTGCGCGAAGGGGAGTCGCTCGACCTCGTCGCCGATGGATGCCCTTCGAACACCCGCGCGGCGTGTCGATGGACGCTCCAGGCCCGTCACGAGCCCGCACGCCCCGACTGCGCGTCGCTCGAACGCCCTTGTTTTGCGGGTCAACGCTGCGTCGCGTGGCGTGCCGTGTGCGAGCCCGCGGTCTCGGACACGCCCGTCGACGTTCCCGCGATCGTGACCGCCGTGGCCGTGCGCGTGGGGGGAACGTTGCGCTTCCTCACGACCTTCCGCGACCCCGGCGTGAACGGCGGCGCGGGCGATGTGCGCGTGCGCCTCCTCGATGCCGGAGGCGTGGCGCTCGCACCGGTCGGCGGCTTCGTCGACAACGACGGACGCGCGGCCTTTCTGCGTGACGGCGCGCTGGTGCTCGGCGGCGCCTATCGACGGCACACGCCCGGTGTCTACAGCGCCGAGGCCATCGTGCGCGAGCCCGCGGGACCGACCGCGCGCACCGCGGAGTTTCTCTTCGGCGAGACGATGCTCCGCGTGGTGATCGAAGACGTCGCGACGCTGCCCGATGGCGCGCGATGCACCGTGCGTGGCCTCTTCGACGTGTGCGGCGAGGGGAGCGCCTGCGATCCCACGGAGGTTTGCAGGCCCCTCGTCGCGCCGGTGATCCGCGCGGCGAGCGCGTGGCGTACGGCGTCCAACGGGTTGAGCGCCCTCGTCGTGCGATGGGACGATCCCAACGGCGACGTCGACCTCGTGGAACACCTCGCCGTCGGACGTTCCGCGATGCCCGTGCGCACCACGCCGACGGGCGATGGCGACGTGAACCTCCGCGCGGCGACGGACCTCTTCGACGGCGCCACCGAGGTCACCGTGCGCGTGCACGACCGCAGCGGGCGATGGAGCGAGCCCGTCACCGTGCCCGTGCGCGGTCCCGTGGCGCTCGACGTGGGCCAGGTGTGCGACAACGCGGGGCTGTTCTCGCGATGCGGTGAAGACGCGATCTGCACGCGCTACGGAGACCCGTCGCGCTGTGTGCTGCGCTGCGATGCGAACCCCTACGTGAGCGGACGCTGCGACGAGTTCCGCTGCGTGGCGCCCGTGCACGCGTGCCCCGCGGGGGTGTCCGTCGAGAACCTCACGCCCGATGCGAGCGGCGCGGTCACCGTCGAAGGAACGGGCCAGGGCGCGGCGCCGGTGCGGGGCATTCCCTGCGACGAGGGGATCAGTCCGTCGACGACGACGCGGGTGTATGCGTTCCGCGCGCCGACGGCGGGGCGCTACGAGTTCGCGACGGTGATGACCGACACGCCGTGGTTCAACCTCCGCCTCGCGCTCCGTCGCGACTGCACGATCGGCGATGTGGGCGTGGAGCGTCCGGCGGGCTTCGACACGCGCACGCAAGCGCAGACGATCACCACCACGCTCGCCGCGGGCGAGGAGCGCTTCGTCTTCGTGGGCTCCACCCCCGTCGTCGCGGGCACACCCGTCGGCGGCTACCGACTCGCCGTACGCCGCGTCTCGCCCTGAGCCCCACACGCTGCTAGACACGCGCGATTCGAACCGCGCGCCATGCTGCTGCTCTACCCCTCGAACCCGATCCGTCCCTACGCCGTCGACGACACCTGGCGCGACGAACACGACGCCGCGTGCGCCCTCGGCATCCCCTGCGCGCGCTTCTCCTTCGAGCGCTTCGTCGACGGAACCTTCGCGCCGCGCCCCGCGCTCCCCGCGGGTGAACGCGCGCTCTACCGCGGCTGGATGCTCGCGCCCGAGCACTACGCCCGCCTCGTCGACGAAGTGTCCGCCGTCGACGTCACGATGGTCACCGACGCCGATGCGTACCGTCGCTGCCACCATCTGCCGGGCTGGTATGCGCAGTGCGCCGAGCTCACGCCCGAGACCGTGGTGGTCACCCCCGACGAAGACCTCGACGCGCGCCTCGCGACGCTCCGATGGCCCGCGTACTTCGTGAAGGACTTCGTGAAGTCGCTCACCACCGCGCGCGGCTCCATCGCGTCGTCACCGGACGAAGTGTCCGCCGTGGTCGCCGAGCTCGCGCGCGTGCGCGGCGCCATCGAGGGCGGCGTGTGTCTTCGTCGTGTGGAGCCCTTCGTGCCCGGCTCCGAGCAGCGCTACTTCGTCGCCGCGGGACGGGCCTGGGCCGCCGAGGGAGACGCGCCCGCCCTCGTGCACGCGATCGCCGCGCGCATCGAGAGCCCGTTCTTCTCCGTCGACGTGGCGCGCACCCGCGACGGCGCCCTGCGACTCGTCGAACTCGGTGACGGACAGGTCTCCGACCGCAAGGAGTGGCCCGCGGAACGCTTCGTCGCGATGCTCCACCAGGCCTTCGGCGAAGCGCGTTGAGCGAGCGCGCTAGGCCGTGATCTCCAGCGCGTGCGGGCCGACCAGCACCTCGCCCGACGCGGCCCACAGCGCATAGCGTCCGGCCACGCGCACCATCGCGGGATGGGCGCCGAGGTCGACGGCGAAGTGTCCGCGGGCCACGGGCGCGAGCGGGCCGTACACGGGCACGTCGAGGCGCAGCACCACGGGCTCCAACAGCGCATCGCCCACGAGCAGCAGATGGATCGCGAGCACCGCCGTCGCGTCGCGGTCGCCCACGTCGACCCAGGGAGCGCCCACGAGGCGCGCGAAGCGATCCTGCGTGGCGTCGAAGGGCCGCACCACCTCGCGGTCGAGCACGGGCAGCGCGAAGCTCGCGTGCACCACACACGGGCCTCCGCTGCGCACCTGCGACGGGGCCGCGAGCGCGATGCCGTAGCTCGGATCGTCGGGGGATTCTGCGGTGCGGAGGTACGTCGGCAGCGGCGCACCGGCGATGCGGGCGGGCGAGATCGCACGGGGAAATCCCGGGCTGCGGTTCGCCGCGATGAACGCCGCGACGGCCTCGTCACGCTCCGGCGCGTCGTCGACGGAGACCGTCACCGCGTTGGAGCGCTCGTCGCCGCAGAGCACCACCGCGCGCACCGGTGACGCGCGCATCGAGAATCCCGCGATGCGCTCGCGCACGCGCACCACGAAGAAGTCGGTCACCAGGGGCTCGCGCAACGTGTCGGATTCTTCCGACGCATCGGGCGGCGGCGTGGGGGGGCTGTCGGCGGGCTCCTTCCACGCGAAGAGTCGCCCGGCGAAGACCTCGTTCGACGCGAGGCGCACCACGACGAGCGTGGCCCGCTCGCGAAAGCGCTGCGCCGCGGCCGCTGAGCCCGTGTAGCGACGCACGCCCGCGAGGGGAACGTCGTCTCGCAGGTCGTTGCGCACGGTGGCGGGAGCGTCGAGAAAGATCCCCGTGTCGCCGCCCTCGGGGGCCGACGCACCGGCCTCGGGATGCTCCGCCGCAAAGGCTGCCACCGAGGCCATCCACGCGTCGTCGAGGGCCTCGTCGGAGGGCGCGGGGGCGGGTGCGTCGTCGTCGTCGACGGGCAGCCCATCGAGCCGCGCGATCACCGCCGCACGGTGCCGAAACGGATCGCTCCAGAAGTCTTCGTCGTCGAGACCCAGCAGGCCCATGGCGCTCCTCGTCGTCGGCCGTTCAGGCCGTGATGTCGCGGTAGTCTTCGGCCTTCACGAAGGGCAGGCACCGCGCGCAGAAGGCCACCGGACGCGCGTCGGCGCCCTCGCCGTACATCACGCAGGCGCAGTTCTTCTGTCCCCGGAGGTTCTTCGTCGCGTCGTTGTAGAGCGCCGCGTCGAGGCCGTCGGCGCAGTGCGGCCCCTGGTGTCCGCGGCCGGTGTACGTGCGTCCGTGCGTGGCGAGGTCGAGGCCCGGCGGCGCGTTCTGCACGGCCTGACGGATCGTGTGCCCGAGCTCGTGGAGCATCGTGCCGTTCATGCCCTTCTCGCCGCCGTCGCTCGCCGGTCGCACGCGAATGAGCTGGAGGTTGGGCCGCACGCCGTCGCTCTCGCCGTTGTACGTGCCGAGCGAGTAGTACACGTCGAGCCGCACGCGCACGTCGATGCCCAGCGACACGAGGAACGCCGCCTTCGACGGGAGCTGCACGGTCACCACGTTGCGCCGCGCGCGCCACTTCACGTCGATGTGCGAGTCGGGGATCACGCCGCCCGCACCCTTCGCCGGACCCCACGTCGCGAGGCTCTCCCAGCGCGCGTCACGCCATCCCGTTCCGCCGTCTTGAAAGGCCATTTCGAGCACCTGGCCGCCGACGCCGCTCACGTCGATCGCAACCCCGCGCTCCTTCGTTCCGCCGTCGGGGGGAAAGGTGATCTTCCCGTCGCCGCGCTTCACCTTGATCGACACGTGCGCGCGCTGCGCATCGCCCACGCCCGCGTCGAACTGCACGTGACACACGAGCACGTGCACCCCCACGGGGTTGTGCGTGTCGACGAACTTCGCGTGAAAGAAGCCCTTGTTGTGGTCGCCGATGTTCACGCACCGCCCCGCGAGGTCGGCGCTCACCATCGGCCCGTCGAACCACGATCCCGCGGGCGCGGTGGGCGCGTCTCCCTCGGCGTACGTGAGGGACTTGTACTTCGTGTACTTCACCTTCGCCTGATCGAGCCCCGTGGTCATGTGCGCGAGGCTCGGCTCCGCGAGGCCCGCGGGGTACGTGAGCTGGTAGAACAGCTCGCGGAGGTTGGTGAACTCCATCGCCTCGTCGGCGCACGCGGGGGTCGAGCCCACTTCGAGCTTGCACGTGTCGCCGCCCGCGAGCCCGAGCTCCAGCTTGAACGACGCCGCTGCGCCCAGCGCGCCGAGATGCACCTCTGCGGTCACGGTCTTTCCGTCGGCCGAGCGGTGGATGTTCTTCGCGTCGGAGATCGTGGGCAGCGGCGTGTCGCGCTTGCTCTCGCGCCCGAAGGTGGCGCGGAGGTAGAGCACGTCGCCCTGGTGTCCGAGGCGCTCCTTCGCGCGGCGCTTCGTGTCGCCCGCGGCGCCGACCTTCACCACGACAAGCGAACCGCGCTGGTCGCGTCCGTGCTTCGTCGTCGAGAGGTTCACGCGCTGCACGTAGGGCTTCGCAGACTTCGTCGGGGCCACGAACTCGGCGCGGTATTTCCGCTCGGCGGTGAAGCGTCGGCGGCGGCCCGTGTCCTTCTGCCAGGCCTTGATCTCACCGGGCGCGACGGCCTCGAAGGTCACCGGCGCGGGCTCGTCGAGAAAGACCACGCACTCGCCCTTCGCGTCGGTCACCACCGCGCGCGACGCGCTCTGCTTCGCCGTGAGCTTGAAGAACTGAAAGGGCTTTCCATCGGCCACGCGGAGCGCCGTGAGGTGCACCCATCGGGGCCAGACCTTGTAGGTCTTCGTGACGTTGTACTCGCGACCCTCGATCTCCATCTTGATCGACAGCACCCAGGGCTCGTCGTCGTCGCCGAGCTCGGGACACTCCCACGTCGCCACCGCCGTGCGGTCTTTGATCGGCGCAGACACCGACGTGAACTGGAGGCCGTTCTTGAGGATGCGAAAGGTCGCCTCGGTGGCCCTGCGGTGCCCCGACTGAACGTCGCCGGTCAGGGTGAGGGTGCTCTTCTCGAAGATGTCGATGGGCACGGCGGTGCTTCCTCCGTCTACGGCGGCGCGAGGCGATCTTCGGGCACGAGGGCGAGGGGCGACGGACCCGCGATCACGTCGGTCGCAAAGGCCCAGAGCGCGTACGTTCCCGGTGCGCGCGGCATGTCGGGCAGGGCGAAGAGGTCGAGCGCGAAGTGTCCCTTCCGCGCGTCGCCCACGCGCGTCGCAGGGAGCACCAGCTGGCAGCGCCACACCTCGTCGAGCGCCTCGCCGGTGAGCACCAGCGTGAGCCGCACGTACGCAGGCTCGTCGTCGGGCACCCGCGCAGGATCGAGCCGCAGCGTGCGCACCGTGGGCTCCTCGTCGACCACCTCACCCACGGTCTCCGTGGGCGCGGTGGCGAGGTGGAACGCGCCTTCGAGCACACAGGTCGCGTCGCGTTCGAGGAGCTGCACGCGCGGGCACACGAGGCTCACGCCGGGCGCCACGGGCACCGCAGGCGACGACGGTCCGCGGGTGTAGCGCGGGAGCGGAAGCTCACCCCTCGGAGGCCACGGCGCATCGAGCGTCGGACCTGCGTGGAGCGACGGTCCCGAGGGCACGGCGAGGTGCACCACGAGGGGCTCCGTCGCGAGGTCGAGCACGAGCGCGTAGAGGGTCACGCTCCCCGGCGCCCACGGGAGGTCGGGCATGCGCGCGCGGAGCTCGAAGGCGAAGCCGTCGCAGAGCGTGACCGAGGCCGAGGGCGCCACGCGCGGCGGTCGTGCGGGCGGGGCGTATTTCTGTTCGAAGGCCTTCGCGACGAAGGTCTCGCCCGTGTCACGGCGCACGGCCACGAGCACGGTGTTCCGCTGCACGTCGTGGCGCACGCTCTCGACCGCCGACACCGCGCGCAGGAGCATCACCGGCAGCGTGTCGCGCACGCCGAGGTTCACCACCGTGGGCGCGTCGAGCACGTAGCCGCGCCACGGCGACGCGACGAGCCGTTGCAGCGCGGCGGCGCGGGGCGCGACGAGGTCGCCCCAGAAATCATCGTCGGCGAGGCCGAGCACTCCGCTGGTCACGGTCGATGTCCCCTCACGTGGTGATGTCCTGCAGGGCTTCGGCGGCGAGGAAGGGCACGCACTTCTCGCAGAAGAGGCCGTTCGAGTTGGAGCCCTTCGAACTGTTCTCGCCGTACATGATGCATTTGCACTTCGCGCCGAGGCCCGTGAGGTTCTTGGCGTTGTTGTCGAAGGTGGCCTTCGGCGCGCCGAACGCGCAGTGCGGACCCTGGTGCCCGCGGCCCGTGTACTTCCACCCGTGGTCGCCCGCGCTGAGCCCCGGCGGCACGGCCTTGAGCACCGCGCCCATCGTGTGACCGAGCTCGTGGGCCATCACGTCGTTGAACGACGTGTTCTCCATGTCGACGAGGAGCTGAAGGTTCGGGCGCTTGCCGTCGCTCTCGCCGAGGTACTCCCCGAGGGCCCAGAGCACCGTGTAGTCGACGCGCACGGTGACCCCCGCATCCACGGCCGTCGCCGCCGCCGCGGGGAGCTTCACCGTGATCACGTTCTGGTTCGCCACCCAGTCGATGTGCACGTGGTCCGCGGGAATGGCGCCCGTCGCGCCCTGGTGCGGCCCGCTCGCGGCGAGCGAGGTCCACGTGGCGCTGCGCACCGCATCGGCGCCGTCTTGAATGGCCTTCGGAAACACGTTCGCCGAGCCCGACACCGTCGTGATGTCGAGTTCGTGGCACCACGCCTTCGCGCCCGTGCCCGGCGGAAACTTCACCTTCGCGTCGGCGGCCTTCGACACCGTGCCGCTCACCACCGACTGGTGCGCGACAGCGCCTCCGTCGAACTGCTTGTGGCACACGAGCGCGTGCACCCCGAGGGGCTTCTTCTGGTCGTCGAACTTCGCGTGAAAGTGCGCCTTGTTGTGGTCGCCGATGCAGACCTTCTTGCCCGCCGAGAGCCCCATCATCGGCCCGTCGAACCACGCCCCCGCAGGCGGTCCGTCGCTGTCGGAGAACGACAGGTCTTTGTACTTCTCGTAGCGCACGAACACGCCTTCGAGACAGGTCGTGATGCGCGCCATCGGCGGCATCGCCGACGTCGAGGGATAGCTCGCCTGGTAGTAGAGCTTGCGCCAGTTCACGAACGAGATCGTCTGGTCGCGCGCCTCCGCCGTGACGCCCACCGACACGTCACAACGGTCACCGCCCGCGAGCCCCAGTTCGAGCGTGAACTCTCCCGCCGCGCCGCCCGCGCCGATGCGCACGCGCCCCGTCGTGAGCGCGCCCACCGTGTTCGCATCGAGGAGCCCCGTCACCGCGGGCAGCGGCGAGTTGCGCTTGCTCGTGCGCGCGAAGAGCACCTTCACGAAGAGCTCGTCGCCCTCCGTCGCCACGCGCGATCCCGTCGGACGGTCGGCGTCGCCCTCGGCGCCCACGCACACCACGATCGTCGAGCCCAGACCGTCGCGCCCCTTGTCGGCGGTCTTGTGGTTCACGAGCTGCTCGATGGCCTTGTCGGGTGAGGGCTTTCGCGGGTTGTGAAACGCTGCCTTGTACGTCCGCTCGACCTTCGCCTCGCGCACGCGTCCCGTCTCGCGCACCCACGCGCGCACCACCCACGGAGACTCGCCGTCGACGGTGAACGGCGCGGGCTTCGCGAGCGCGTGCTCGACGGTGCCGTCGTCGCCGGTCTCCGCCGCGCTGTGCGCTTCGTCTTGCGTGACCGTGAAGCGCGCGCCCTTCACCGGCGCACCGCTGCGATGGTGCTGCGCCCGGAGCCGCAGCGTGCGCGGCCACACCGTGTACACCCGCGTGCCCGTGTACACGTCGTCGCCGTACTGGAAGCGGAACTCGAGCGTCCACGAGGCCTCGTCGTCGGCCACGCGGGGCAGCGCGAGGGCGATCGAGGGGTTCGCCGTGGGCACCGTCTGCGAATGGATCACCGCGTGGTTGCGCAGCACCGTGAAGGTCGCCTCGGTGCGCGTGACCGTGCCGTCTTTGAGCCGCGCGCGGAGCCGCAGCGTCGACTCGTCGAAGCAGTCGTCGTCGCGCTCGCCCTCGACGGAGCACTCCAGCACCCAATGGGCGGGCGGCGCGTTCTTCGGCGTGGGCACCGCGTGTTCGGGCTCCACGGGGTCGTCGGTGGCGCCGGGATCGACGGGCTTCTCGGGCGCGTCGACCCCCGGAGGAACGTCGGAGAAATACTGCGTGAGCGTGCGCTCGTAGATCTTGATCCGTCGGTCGACGAGGCGCGCGGCGGCCTCGCGCACGAGCCCATCGAGACCCTCGTCACCGAACGATCGCGAGGCGCCGTCGCCCACCATCGCGCGCAGCGTCCACTCGGTGCCGGGCTCGTCGAGCAGGCGCCGCAGAAAGCGCTCTGCGAAGCCCTCGTCGCTGAAGCGCACGCGCTCGGCGCCCTCGACGCGTTCGTCCCAGGTCACGAGCGTGAGCTCGCGAAAGGCCTCGATTCGCAGGTGCATCTTCACGGCGCAGCCCTCCACACCACGGCGTGTTGTACGGCATCGAGCTGCTCGGGGGTAAGCGGCAACGTGAGGGGCACCTCGGCGACCCACACGAGCGTCACGCGGTCGTCGTCGGGTTCGAGAAGCACCGTGCGAATCACCGGGGTCACATCGACCGGCTCGCCGCCGGGCAGTCGATACACCATGCGCGGCGCGAGGGGCGGCAGCGCGAAGGCCCACAGCGGCGCGCGGGGATGGAGGTTGCGAAGCTCCACGGGGTCACCGGGCAGGAGTCCGTCGACGCGCATCGCAGGGGCCGACGACTGCGCGCCACGAAGGTCGAAGAGCGCCGAGACGTGCGTGGTCGGATCGAGAGATTTCGCGGGCAGGAGACCCGCGCGCACCTCGTAGAAATCCTCGGGGCGAAAGCGCTCGTCGTCGTAGAGCGGCGGCGGCAATCCCACGAGCGTCATGCGCGGAAAGAACGCCAGAGGGAGCCACGCGGTGCTCGCGGGCGGCGGTCCCTCGGGCCACGCCAGAGGATTGCCGTAGAACAGATTGTCGGGAGAGAGCAGGTGCGCGGGCTCTTCGAAGTTCGGAAGCGCGCACCGCTCCACACCGCGCGCCGAGAGCTCGGTGAGATAACCGCGTCCGAGGGGATTGCGCGGGTACGAATAGAAGCCCGTCTCGGGCGTGAGCGGAACGCCCGCCTCGCGGCGCAGGTCGTCGCTCGGATCGCCGTAGGTCTCCAGCGCGGCGGCGTCGTATCCCCCATACGCGCGCTCCCACCCGAGCGGAATGCGCTCGAAGGGGGCGGGAAGGGAGAACACCGGACGGCCCATCGTGTCGAGCGCGACGCTGCGATCGCCGTAGACCGCGATGCGCCGACGGAGCGTTCCCACGCGCACGGTGAGGGTGCTCTGACGGTCGCCCTCGTGGGGATAGACGTGGCCCGCGACGATCACGTCGGTGCGCGCGCGACGAAGCAGAAGGTCGCTGTCGTGGAGCAGCTTCAACCCCTCGCGATCGAGCTGCGGAACCTCGACGAGCGGTGTCTGTTCCGGTGCGTCGTAGAGCCGACCCTGCGAGACGAGGTACGTGCGTCGCGCGATGACGCCGAGGATCCAGCGGCCCTCGGCATCGGCGGCGATGGAGACGGCAGAGACACGCCCTTCGCTCATCGGGACTCTCCGGGGAAGGGCGGGATCGCCGGGGCGGGCGGCGGTGGTGGCGGCGGCGGAGGAGGCGGTGGCGGCGGTGGCGGCGGGCTCGCGGGTGGTGTGCTGCTCTCGGGGCGCTCTCCCGCGGCGCGGTGGCCGATCCCGTTGGCCCATGCGTTGGGATCGTGTGCGGCCGACGCGCGTCCGTAGGCCGAGTTGGGCGACGAGTATCCGAGGGGGCTTCCCACGCCGTAGATGCCAAGCGCCGAGCCGATGGGGCCCATGATGTACGGGAAGTTGCTGAGCAGCGCGCGCGTGACCGGCGTGACGGCCGCCGTGCGAAAGGCCGCGGCGAGGGGACCGAGCGCGAGGCGCGACACCGTCGAGACGTTGAAGGCCCCCTTCATGCCGCTGAGAAACCCACGCAGCGCGCCGCGTCCGAAGGCCCCGAACACCCCGCGGAATCCGTTGAACAACGCAGAGCGGAACGCACCGGCGAGGCCGCGTCCGATGGCCGAGATGGCGCTCGTGAGACCCGCGAGCACGAGGCCCGCGAGCCAGGTGATCGCCATGTCGATGAGCATCGAGAAGAGGCCGCCGAGAAAGTCACCGAGCGTGAAGCCCGCGTGCACGGTGCACATCCCCGCGACCACGACGCCCGTCGGCAACGGGGGAATGGGAAAGTCCTGGCAGTCGAGGTTGAGGTTCACCACGTAGGCGACGGCCACGGCGAAGTTGCCCGTGGGGAGTTGCACCGTGCCCGACGCGAACTCCGACTTGCTGCCCGAACCCAGCAGAATGAGCGGCAGCAGGATGTTGGGCCAGATGTGTCCCGGGTGCGGTCCGGCGTCGTGCGCGCGGCCGATGCCGTAGCCCCAGCAGCACTCCACGGGCGTGGCGCAGCCGCTCTCGGGCGATGCCGCCTTGCTGTTCGCCACGGCCCACATGAAGCCCGTCTTCTGGCTCCATCCCACACCCCACACGACCACGTGCGGCGCGAAGGGCGGCGTCGGCAGCGGCGGGGGAATGGTGCGATGCCAGTCGACCCCGAAGATCGGCTGGATCGTGTTCAGGCATTTCATCCCCACGCCGGGCATCGTGATCCTCCCTACACCGTGATCTGCGAGAGCGCGGCGACCCGCACCTCACCGTCGCGCCGCACGTACCGGAAGTTCGCGCGCTGCGTGACCACCATCTGCCCCGCGTCGAGCCACAGGTGCACGCCGTCGATGCGCGTGGGCACGTCGAAGACCTCGGCGCCCACCTGAACACGCACGTTGCCCATCACCCGCGGAATCACCACGGAGAACGGCGCGTCGTAGAGGCCCTCCAGCGCGATGACGTCACCGGGCTCGATGGCGGGCAGCACCAGCGACGGGTGCGCGTTGTTGAACACCGAGGGCGCGATGTTTCCGATGGCCGCGAGCTCGGGATCGACGGTCACCGACTCCCTCGCGCGCAATCCCCAGTGCATGGGGTAGGGGCCGAAGCCTGCGACGGGTGGGGTGTCGTTCCACGCGGTGAGAAACGGGCCCTCCGCGGGTTCGAGGTTGGGCAGCGGTGCGCCCACGGCGGTCTCGCGTTCGAGGTGGTAGCCGCAGCCCATGGGGTTGTCGGCGAAGGGCGCGGGAAGGCCCTGCGACAAGGCCGTTCCGCCGAAGGCCCGCGCGTACGAGAGCTCCATCTCCGTGAAGGGCTGCGGTGCCGAGGGAACGAGCGATCCATCGGGGGCCTCGACCCACACGCGGTCGCCGGTCACGCGCAGCGCAGAGGTGTGCGCGCCGCATCGCACGGTGACCTCCAGCGCGGTCGCGGGCTGCGTGCGGTAGACCCTGCCGAGCACGCAGAGATCCGCGCCCTCCTTGCGGAGAAAGATGTCGCCGTGGAGCACGCCGTACGGCGTCTCGATGGGGTCTCCGTGCAGGGGCATCGGCGCGTCGGAGAAGTCGAGCGCACCGCCCGGAAGGATCTTGTACGTGAGCTTCCAGATCACGGCGGCGAAGCGCTCGTCGGTGCCAAAATCCGCGCGCTCCAGGGTCGCGGGAAAGTCCGTGTCGTTCACGAGCCTCACGGCTTCGCCTCCCCGATCGCCGCGAGCAGCGCCGCGTCTCCGCTGGCCTCGGCGCGGGGCAGCGCCGCAGGCACCGCGGGCGCTTCGAACACCCACGGCGGCGTCTCGACCTTGCGCTCGCAGTTCAAGAGCACCTGCTCGCCGAGGAGCTGCACGTCGTCGTTCGCGCGAATCTGCGCCCGGCCTACGCGCGCTTCGAGCGAGAGCGCGTGCGCGTCGAGCGTTGCGTCGCCACCGGCCTTGATCGACACCGTCTCCTGCGCGTCGAGGGCGATGTGCTTCGCGCGCGCCGTGAGCGTCTCCGCGGCCACGAGCTCGACGGACTGCGCGCTCACGCGCAGCGACGGACCCGTCGGGGTCATCACAATTTCGAGGGAGAGCGCGGGGCTTCCATCCGTCGCCGACACGGCGATGCGCGCGCCATGGGCATTGGCGTCGACGGTGAGCGCGTGCGACGGACCGAGCGCGAACGAGGCCCTGCGGGGCTTCTTCGTCGCGGTCACGGCGCGCGTCTTCGCAGGCCTTCGGGTCACGGCTTCACCGCCTTCGCGGGGGTGAGCAGAAGCACCGCCGCACCCACGAGAAACAGCACCGCGCCGAACACAGGAAACACCCGGTTGAACCACGGCGGCGGCGGCCCGAACTCCACCTCGTCGGGGTTCGCGGGGTTGTACTGCACGGGCACCGTGGCCCCGACGGCGGGAAGGTCTGCGGGAGGCACCCACCGACCCTCGCGCCACTCGTCGCGCCCCCACGGATGCGTGAACGAGTGCGTGCGGCCCTCGACGGTGAAGTGTCCGCCCACGAACACCGCAGACCCATGCGGAATGAGCCGCTGCTGATGGGACTGCACCGTCGCGTTCGCCACGGGCCACGCGCCCTTCGCGTGCTCGGCGCGCGCCCACAGCCCGAAGGCCACGGCGAGCGCCATGAACACCATTCCCAGTGCGTGCTGTTGCCAGGGCAGCATCGCCGTACGCCTACGCATTGAGCTTCACGGTGCCGCCGGTGACCGTGGCGTTCGCGTCGAGCGCGACGGACGCGCCGCTCGAATGAACCTTCACGGTGCCTCCGCCGAGGTCGGCGTTCGCATCGAGGAGGAGGTCACCACCGCCATTCGCATGGAGATGCGCGTTCGCATCGAGGAAGAGGTCACCACCGCCATTCGCATGGAGGTGCGCGTTCGCATCGAGGAAGAGGTCGCCGTTGCCGTTGGCGCGCAGGTGCGCGTTGGCGTCGAGGTAGAGCTGACCGTTGCCGTTGGCCTTGAGGTGCGCGTCGGCGGTGAGCGAGAGCTTCGCGCCATCGGCGGCGATGAGCACGATCGAATGGGGATCGATGGTGATGGAGCTTCCACCGACGAAGAGCTTGATCTTCTCCGTGGCCTCGACGGTGTACGTGCCCGTGACCTTGAGCCCGGCGCCCTGCGCGGGCGGAGGGTTCGGTCCACCGGCCTTGCCATCGACCACCACGTTGTGTTGCCCCTTCACGTGGAGGAAGTCGTTGCCGTCGATGGTCGTCGTGCGGTTCTGGTGCACGGTGATGGTCTTGTCGTGATCGACGGTCTCGCTGTGGGCGCCGTGCACGGTGTTGGTCTGGTTGCGGTTCACCGTGGTGGTGTGGTCGTGCTTCACCAGTTCATTGAAGTCTTTTTCGGCCTGGAGATAGACCTCCTCCGAACCCGCGAGGTCTTCGAAGCGGAGCTCGTTGTAGCCGCCGGTGGTGGGTGAGCTGTTGGTGCGGATCCAGCTCTTCGTCTTCTCATCGGGGAGCGTGTACGAGGGCGTGTTCTCGCCGTTGTAGACGCAGCCCGTGACGAGCGGTCGGTCGGGGTTGCCTTCGAGAAAGCTGACCACCACTTCCATGCCGATGCGGGGCACGAACATGAAGCCCCAGCCGCCGCCGGCCCACGTCTGCGCGACGCGGATCCACAGCGAGCTGTTCTCATCGCGCCCGCCCTCACGGTCCCAGTGGAACTGCACTTTGATGCGGCCGTGTTCGTCGGTGTAGATCTCCTCGCTCGCGGGCCCGACGACGGTGGCCGTCTGGAGCCCCGCGATCGTGGGCCGTCGCACCGACCGCGTCGGACGAAACACCACCGTCGCATCGAGGCACTCGAAGGTGTTGCGATAGCGCTCGCGCTGGAGGGCGTCGGTGGTGACGTCGGCGGTGAGCTCCTCGGGCGCGAAGCCGAAGTGCTCGGTGCGCGTGAGCAGGTACTTCTTGTCGAAGCTGTTCACGCGGTGGCCTTCGAGTTCGAAGGTGAGTCCGGGGCTGAACCCGATGACCTCGCCGTCGCCCGTGTAGCGGTTCACACGCGACACGAAGAGCTCGCGGCGCAGCGTCGCCTGACGGTCGCTGTCGAAGGCCGTGTACGTGGGCGCGCTGTAGTCACCGATGGTGAGCGGCGCGGGATACTCGTAGACCTCGCGGTCGCGTCCTCGCTCGTCGGTGCCGCGGGCCGCTGCGGAGAGGCCCTCGCCGGGAATGCCGATGCGCGGACGCGTCCAGTCGAAGTCGCGCACGACGGCGCTCGTCGACTCGATGGCGTGGGCGAGCTCGAAGTGACGCAGTCGCTCGACCGCCGCGGTGCCCGCCTCGGGGCCTGCGACGTGGAGGGGCGCGCCATCCATGGTGGAGACCTCGCCGTAGGC
This sequence comes from uncultured Myxococcaceae bacterium, assembly GCA_945952225.1. Classification (GTDB taxonomy): domain Bacteria; phylum Myxococcota_A; class Polyangia; order Polyangiales; genus CAISKJ01. Next base: position 4,704 of record CAMFHP010000138.1, on the reverse strand, counting down.
CGTGTTGGCGTCGACGAGCTTCATCACCTCGGCGTCGCCGCTTTGATCGAACCAGAACGCGATGCCCTCTTCGGCCATGAGACGCAGGGCAAATTCGAGGTCGCTCTCGCGGTACTGCACACAGTACTCGCGCGTGGGGTACGTGGCCGAGAGGCCTCCGAGGTCGACGGTGCGGTTGTAGGCCGAGAGCCCGCCCGCGAGCACCACCGCGAGGATCTGCGGCACGGTCTGGTCTTGAAAGATGAACGAGTCGACGCGCTTCGACATGCCGTAGAGCGCGGGCACGACGTGGACGCGGCACACGAGGTGTCCCTGCGCCACGCCGCGGTGCTCGACGCGATGGATGATTCCGTTCCACTGACGGCTGTGCGCGTCGCGGGCGATGCCGACCTGGCAGGTGTCGCCGAGGAGCGCGTCGGGGTCCGCCGAGAGGTCGTCGCACGCGAGCTCGACCACGAGCGTGTACAGCTCGGAGAGGGCTTCGCGGGCGTGCAGCGTGACCACCCGCCAGGTGTGGCTGTCACTCGTCGCAGCGAACCGGAAGCGCACCTTCGGCAACGGGTCGGACATGGTGTGCCCACGGTCGCCGATGGTTCCGTCGCCGACAAGTGCAAAGGCGTGCGCGCGTGCGGTCGATGCGCGTCGAGGCGCGGCGCCGCGGTCCACGGGGCGCGGAGATCGGTGGGGGGTATGGCGGAACGCGACGGACCGCGCGCGGAGATCGGTGGGGGTATGGCGAAACGCTCTCCAGAGCGCGCGGAGATCGGTGGGGGTATGGCGGAACGCTCTCCAGAGCGCGCGGAGATCGGTGGAGGTATGGCGAAACGCTCTCCAGAGCGCACGGAGATCGGTGGAGGTATGGCGTTGCGCTCTGCGGTGTGTCGAAAGGTCGCCGCGGGCATCGCGCGACGCTATGGAGCGGCGATGACGCGAGTGACCGGCATCGGCGGGGTGTTCTTCAAGGCGCGGGATCCGAAGGCGCTGGGCGCGTGGTACCGCACGCATCTCGGGATCGACGTGCAGCCCTGGGGCGGCGCGGCCTTCGAATCATCGGGCGCATCGGAGACGACGGCGTGGTCGCTCTTCGCGCACGACACGGAGCACTTCGCGCCGAGCGCGGCGCCCTTCATGGTGAACTACCGCGTGGCCGACCTGCACGCGCTCCTCGCGACGCTGCGCAGCGAAGGGGTGACCGTGCTGGAGAAGGTCGACGAGTCGGAGTACGGACGCTTCGGCTGGGTGATCGACCCCGAGGGCAACAAGGTCGAACTGTGGGAGCCCCCGGCTGCGGGGGGCCGGTGAATCAATTCACCCGCAGGGCAGGGAAAGTCCATGACGGGACTCGCGATCCCAGGTCGCCTTTGAGACGCGTGGTTCGAGTGTGTTTCCGATCGTGCGGATGGGCTCTGTGTGCGGAGCAGTCAGAGCGATCGTGCTCCCGGTGAATGAATTCACCGGCAGCAAGGGGAAAGTCCCTGACGGGACTCACGATCCCAGATCGCCTTCGCGGCGCGTTGTTCGTGGTGTGTCCGATCGTGCGAATCGGCCCGCACGCTTCTGGTGAATGAAGCGCGAGTCCCGTGAGGGACTTTCCCTTCCCTGCCGGTGAATTTATTCACCGGCCCCGCGCGCGATCGGGCGGCGTGTGTGCTGTGAGCGCGCTTGTGCACCGGGGTTCGCGCCGGGCGCGTCACCCCGGGCTGTTGTGGGCGGTCGCACCGGACTTCGTCCGGCGCTGCATGGTGACGGAGAGACGCCCCGCCTTCAGCGGATGTCGTACTCGAAGGAGCCCTGCACGACCTGGCGTCCGCTGTCGTGCGTGTACGTCGACGTGAACACCATGCGGCGGCTGTCGGGACGCGATCCGTCGAGCACGTCGATCACCACGGAGTCGGCCTCGTGGTCGTAGGTGTAGTTGCCGCGCGAGGGGCCCGAACATCCGAGGGCGCTCACCGAGAGGCCCGAGATGGAGCGGCGCGATCCGTCGAACACGAGGTGCGCGCCCGGCACGAGCGCGGGGTGCGAGAGGCCGCCGTTGAACGAGAGGTTCGTCATCGCCCACCAGCGCGCCGTGGTGTCGACCGCGTCGATGCGCACGGTGCCGTAGGTCGATCCGCCCGAGATGCGGAGCTCGGGGCTCTGCTTCGAGAAGCGTCCGATGTTGCCGAGCGTGCCCTGAAAGACCTCGGCCTGACCGACCTGCGTGGGCGTGTCGTCGTCGTAGGGGGCCGGCGCGGGCACGGGCTCGTCGTCGCGCGTGTTCGGGAAGTAGAAGCACCCCCCGAGCGCGAGGGAGAGCGTGGCGGCGAAGGTGGTCGAGAGCAGAAGGCGCAGCGTGGTCATGGTGCGATTCCCCGGTGTTGAGCGGCGCGCTGCCCTGAGCACACACGATGCCGCGCGCAAAACCCCGTGATTCACGCGCAACACCCGAGGCGGGCGCGCGCGGGTGTGAACCGCGGGAACGTCGACCGTGCCGTGGCGTGACACCTACGCGCGGCGTCCGCTCTGACCGAGCATCACCGCCGACCCGATGAGGTGCGCGAGGCGGAGGGCTTCGGGAACGCGTCCTTCGCGGGTGCTGCGCGCGAGGAGCGTCGCCGCGTCGTCGACGGACGCGCCGTGCACCTGAAACACGTATCCATCGCGGTGGTGAATCTCGCCCGCGCGGGCGAGCACGGCGAGACGTTCCGCGGCGCGTGGAAGGCGGGTGATCGCGGCGCGCATCGCGTCGAGGTCCGGCGCGCGGCGCATCACCGACAGCACCGGAAGCCCCGTGCGCCCATGGAGCTTCGGAAGGTCGATCACGTTGAGTCCGCCCACGGCCACGCCGTCGAGCAGCACCGCGCGCACCTGATCGCGGAACTTGCTCCCGTCGAGAAGCGCGGCGATCGCGTCGGTGCCGTTCCATCCGTCGCGGCGCGCGTGGCCCCAGAGCATTCCCTCGAACTGCGTGCCCGCGCACACCACCCCCGCGAGCGGAACCTTCGCCCCGCGGCGCTTCGCAAAGGGCGCGTCGTCGAAGCCCACGACCCGCACGGTGCGTCCCGCTTCGAGGAGCTTCGCGAGCGGAGGCACCGCGCTCAGCCCGTGAGCAGCGACTCGGCTTCTTCAGGGCCGACGTCGAGGGTCCAGCGTCCGCGCTTCGTGGGGTTCGCGAGGGAGCGCTTCACCGTCGCGAGAAAGTCTTTGCGCGCCACGGCCACGGAGCCGAAGCGCTGCAGGTGTTCGGTCTTGGTCTGGCAATCGACCAGGTCGAAGCCCCATCGCACCAGGTTGCCGAGCAGCGTGGCGAAGGCGACCTTCGACGCATCGGGGGCCGCCGCGAACATCGACTCGCCAAAGAACACGCCGCCGAGTGAGACCCCGTAGAGCCCGCCCACGAGCTCGCCCTCGCGCCACGCCTCGATGCTGTGCGCGTAGCCCGCGGCGTGGAGCGCGTTGTAGGCGTCTTCCATCTCGAAGGTGATCCAGGTGGAGTCCTGACCGCGACGGGAACTCTCGGCGCAGCCGTTGATCACCTGCGCGAAGGCCGTGTCGGCGCGCACCTCGTAGAGCCCGCGTCGCATCTGCTTGCGGAGCGAGCGCGGCACGTGGGCCTTCGGCGGTTCAATCACCCACCGCGGATCGGGGGAGAACCACAGCACCGGCTCGATGTTCTGCACGGGCCACGGAAAGATCCCCGAGCTGTACGCGAGGAGCAGTCGCTCGATGGAGAGGTCGCCGCCGATGGCCACGACCCCGTCTTCGTCGGCGCGCTCTGCGGGCGGAAACACGAGTTTTGTGCCGAGAAAGGGCGGATGCATTCGCTCAGTTGTACCGCGGCAGCGGCATGCCGTGCACGCGCGCCACGAGGCTCTGGAAGCAGTCGCGGAGGTACTGCTCGGCCTCTTCTGCGCCGACGCCCGTGCCCTTGAGATGCCGCACGAGCTCCACCTCGACGACGCCCGTGTCGAGGGGACGGGCCACCATCGAGCCCGCGAGCACTTCGATGTACGTGCTCCCGAAGGTCTTCTGGTAGCGCCCCGCGACCACCCTGGGCTCATCGACGGTGCCGTCGATGGGACCGAGTCGCCACGTCTGGTCGAACTCGATGGTGATGATGTCGTTCACCACGTGATGCACACGAAAGCTCACGGGGTACTCGGTCTCGACGTTGCGCGTGACCGTCCACGTCGAGACGCGCCGTCGGTCGACGGTCACGTCGGGGTCGCGCATGGCCTCGTAGACCTGCGCGAGCGTGCCGTGGATGCAGCCGCGCGCATGGGCGAACGCATAGGCCCCGGCGTCGCCGCTGACGAAGTTCGCGGTCTCGGGGCACTGCTGTCCCGAGGTCGCCGTGGGCCGCGCCGCCGTCGAGGTTTCGAGGGGCTGGAGGCCCGGCGCGAAGTTCGTGCTGTCATCGCCACCGCAGCCCGCGAAGGCGAGCGTGAGCGCGAGCAGCATGGTGGAACAGAGCTTCCTCACGGGGGCGACTGTAGCAACGGCGACGTGCGGGGCGCGACCATTCGACGACGCGAAAGCGCTTGTTTCGTGGGCGGGGCGCGCGGGTGACAGGTGCGAAATGCGCTGCGCGGCGGCGAAGTGGAGCGGTGGGGCGGGTGTGTTTCCGATCGTGCTCCCGGTCCAGCGTGCTGAGCCGGAGGAGCGATCGTGCTCCCGGTGAATGAATTCACCGGCAGCAAGGGGAAAGTCCCTGACGGGACT
>CAMFHP010000137.1 GCA_945952225.1 uncultured Myxococcaceae bacterium | reverse complement strand
CCGCACAGTCGCCCGCACCATCCGCACAGTCGCCCGCACCATCCGCACAGTCGCCTGCGCCATCCGCACAGTCGCCTGCGCCACCCGAACAGTCGCCCGCACCATCCGCACAGTCGTCCGCACCATCCGCACAGTCGTCCGCACCATCCGCACAGTCGTCCGCACCACCCGCACAGTCGCCTGCGCGGCCCGCGCTACACCGCGCCCCGCGCCGCCTCCGCCGCGCTGCGGATCGCCGCCAGCGTCGCGAGCACCTCGTCGCCATCGCCCTCGACCCCGAAGCACAGCTCGCACGCGGCGTCGTCTTCGCGGCGCCACGCGGCCCCCATGGCGCGCGTGAAGGTCAGCCCGAAGGAGCGCTCGCTGTCGAGCGTGGTGTACTGCGCGATCTCCAGCGCGAGGGGAACGCGCACCCGCGACACGGGGATCACCCACAGCCGCAGGCGCACCAGCGCGTAGCCGTCGGGAGACACGGTGAGCCGACAGCGGCGCGAGACGAGATCCACCGCCGCGAGCGCCGCGAGCGCCACGAGCGCCACGCGCGGAAGCGGCACCACGAACAGCCCCGCGAGCGCCGCCGTCAGCAGCCAGAAGGCCAGCGGCGTCGACACGTCGCGCATCGCGAAGGTCGCGCGCGGCGCGGCTGCGGTCGTCGAGGCACGAGGCGCGGAACCCATGGCAGTGCACGCGCTCGTACCGCGTCGGAACGCGTCGCACCATGCGGTCACGGCGCGCGTCCCGCGGACAAAATTGCACGCGGTCGTGGCAGACCTCGATGCGTCCGCGCCACGCAGTTCAGCGCGTGTCGTCGTCTCCCCCACCGAGCGCCACGCGGAAGCCCACACACGCGTCGCGCACGTCGGGAAGAAACGCGCCGCGCATCGCCGCACGCACCACGTCGGCGCGGTTGCGAAACGATCCTCCGCGGATCGTGCGCAGGGTCTTCTCGGGGGGAACTTCCTTCGTCTTCGCCGTCACGCGCTTCGGCTTCGCGCGCCACGGGGCGTACGCATCGGCGCACCACTCCCACACGTTGCCGAGCATGTCGTAGAGGCCCCACGGGTTCGCCGCGCGCGTGCCCACGTCGTGCGTCGCGCCGCCGCTGTTCGCCGCGTACCATGCGATGGGCGCGAGCTCGGGGGACTGTCCGTCGAAGAGCGTCAGGTCGCCGACCCATGTGGCCGTAGAGGTTCCCGCGCGACACGCACGCTCCCACTCGCGCTCCGTCGGGAGCCGCGCGTCGAGGCCCGGCACGCGGGTGTTGAGATGGGCGAGGTGGTGCTGCGCGTCGTTCCAGCTCACGCAGGTGATGGGACGCTGCGGGCCTTCGTCGTGACCGGGATGCGAAGGCTCCATCGCGCGCCACCACGCGCCGGTCACGGGCGTCTCCGCGAGCCAGAAGCCTGCGGGCACCGTCTCGATGCGCGCGGGGCCCTCCTGCGGGGCGCGTCCTGCTTCCGTGTCGGGCGAGCCCATCGCCGTCGGACCCGGCGCGATCCATCGGAACCGCTGCGTCACCCCCGCGACCCGCAGCACCGCCCACACGCCACGTTCATCGCGCCCGTGCGCGTCGGCCCACGGGGGCGCCCTGCGTTCCACCATGCGCGCGACGGTAACCGTCTCTCCGCCCGCGACGAAGAACCTGCGTATCCTCCGCGCCTCCCATCCCTCCCCACGGCCTTCACGGAGTTCATCACCCCCCATGATTCACGTCGCCCTCCCGCTGCTCATCGCGGGCGCCATGCCCTTCTTTCTCACCGCCATCGCCAAGAGCCGCGGCTTCTCGCGCAAGGAGAACCACGAGACCCGCGCCTGGCAGGCCACCCTCACGGGCTGGCAGCAGCGCGCGCACTGGGCCCATCAGAACAGCTTCGAAGCGTTTCCCCTCTTCGCCGCCGCGGCGCTCACGGCCCACGTCGCGCACCCCGACAGCGCGCTGCTCCCCATCCTCGCGTGGACCTTCATCGCCGCCCGCGTCGCCTACGCCGCGTGCTACCTCGCCGACCTCGCCGAACTCCGCTCCATCGTGTGGTTCGTCGGCGTGGGCTGTTGCGCGGGGATGTTCCTCTCGGCGCTCTGAGCGACGGTCGCGCGCCCCCGTCTCGCGCACGTCACCCCATCACGCAGCGCGCACACACCCTCGACAACGGCGCGCATCGTCGGCCATCGCATCGACGCGCGGTGGCGCCGCTTGACACTTCTGCCACGCACCGCCACAAGCGACCGCCGCGCACGCAGCGCGCAGACGAGCCGCACACCGCCATGACCATCGAGACCGAGCACCCGTACGCGTCGTTCATCCACAAGATCGAGAAGCCCGTGCGCTACCTCGGCGGCGAACACGGCGCCGTCGTGAAGCCCTGGGACCCGTCGATCACGCGCTTCGTGCTGGCCTTTCCCGACCTCTACGACATCGGGATGAGCCACCTCGGATTCAAGATCCTCTACGGCATCTTGAACGGGCACCCGAAGCTCGCCGCCGAGCGCGCCTACGCCCCGTGGAAGGACATGGAGGCCGAGCTCCGCGCCCGCGACCTCCCGCTGGTCACCCTCGAGAGCGCGCGGGCCCTGCGCGACTTCGACGTGGTGGGCTTCTCGCTCCAGTTCGAGCTCACGTTCACCAACGTGCTCCTGATGCTCGACCTCGGACGCATCCCGCTGCGCGCCGTCGACCGCGGCGAGTCCGATCCCCTCGTGCTCGCGGGCGGCCCCGTGGCCACGCACGCCGAGCCCATGGCGCCCTTCTTCGACGCCATCGTGATCGGCGACGGCGAGCGCGTGACGCCCACCATCGCCCTCCTCTGGCGTCAGCTCAAGGACGCGGGCGTTCCCCGCGCCGACCGCCTCCGTCAGCTCGCGACCATCGAGGGCGTGTACGTGCCGTCGCTCTATGCGCTGCGCCTCGACCCGGGCTCGCAGCGCATGGTGGTCGACCGCGCGCTCGCGCCCGAAGCGCCGATGCCCGTGCGCCGCGCGTTTCTGCCCGACCTCAACGAACATCCCTTTCCGCACGACGGCCCCGTGGCCGCGACGGAGACCGTCTTCGACCGCATCTCCGTCGAGATCGCGCGCGGATGCACCGAGGGATGCCGCTTCTGCCAGGCCGGGATGATCTACCGCCCCGTGCGCGAGCGCTCGCCCGAGAGCGTGGTCGACACGATCGTGAAGGCGGTGAAGAAGGGCGGCTACGACGAGGCCTCGCTCACGAGCCTCTCGACCGCGGACTACTCGTGCATCGCGCCCCTCGTGAAGAAGGTGATGGAGCGCCTCAAGGACGAGAAGGTCTCGCTCTCGGTGTCGTCGCTGCGCGCGTACGGCCTCGGCGAGGAGCTGCTCGACGAGATCCAGAGCGTGCGCGCCACGGGGCTCACCTTCGCGCCCGAGGCGGGCACCCAGCGCATGCGCGACGTGGTGAACAAGAACGTCACCGAAGAGCAGCTCATGGAGACTGCCGAGCGCGTGTTCTCGCGCGGATGGCAGAAGATGAAGCTCTACTTCATGATCGGCCTGCCCACCGAGCAGGACGACGACGTGATGGGCATCGTCGACACGGGTCGCAAGGCGCGCGACGTGGGGCGGAGGCTCCAGCGCGGACGCGGCCCGTCGGTGACGGTCTCGGTCTCGACGCACGTGCCCAAGCCGCACACGCCCTTTCAGTGGTGCGCGATGGATGCGCTCGGAGAGATCCAGCGCAAGCAGGGGCTGCTCCGTGATGAGGCGAAGCGCACGCGCGTCGACCTGCGCCTTCACGAATCGCACGGGAGCACCATCGAGGGCGTGCTCGCGCGCGGTGACCGTCCGCTCGCCGACGTGGTCGAGGCCGCGTACCGCCGCGGCGCGCGCTTCGACTCGTGGGAGGAGCGCCTGCGCTGGGACGTGTGGACCGACGTGCTCACCGAGGCGAAGGTCGACGTGGGCGCCTACCTCGGCACGATCCCCGTGGACGCGCGCCTCCCGTGGGACCACTTCGACCTCGGGCTCGAAGACGGATTTCTGCTCCGTGAGTACCGCAAGGCGCTCGCGAACCGCCTCTCTCCGCCGTGCGGCAAGGCCGTCGGGCAGTTCATCCACCACACGAACCTCGACGACGCGAAGGCCGACGCGCGCAAGCTGGTCTGCTACGACTGCGGCGTCGCGTGCGACCTGAGCACCATGCGCGAGGAGCGCTTCGTGTACCTCACGCAGCTCAACGCGAAGAAGCGCCCCGAGGCCCGCGAGCGCCCCGCGGTGATCACCCCCGAGGAGCGTCGGCCCCGCGCGAACTTCTCGCAGGGCGACGCGCGGCGGTACCGGATTGCGTTCCGTCGCACGGGACGCGCGGCCTTCGAGAGCCACCTCGACCTCGTGCGCCTCGTGCCGCGGGTGTTCCGTCGCGCGGAGCTCCCGATGTTCTACTCGCAGGGCTTTCACCCGAAGCCCGAGATGATGTTCGGCCCGGCGCTCTCGCTCGGCGTGTCGACCCTCGACGAGTACGTCGACGTGAAGCTCGTGTGCGACCCCGACCCCGAGCGCCTCGCGGCGATGCTCCAGCCCGGCGCGCCCGACGGCCTGGTGTTCACCCGCGCGGTGCGCCTCGGCCCGCAGGATCCCGCCGTCTCGAAGGTCGTCGACGCCACGGGCTACGTGGCCGCCGTGCCGTGGACGTGGCTCCGTGAGAAGGGCTTCGCCGACGCCGACTCCGTGCGCGCCCACATCGATGCGCGCCGCGCCGAGGGCGGCCTCGTGGTGATCCGTCGCATCGACGGCGTGGGCAAGAAGGTCGACGTGGCCACCTACCTCGACACGCTCACCGTCGACGCGGGCTACGAGGCCGTGGAGCGCGCGGGCTACGCGGGCTCGCTGCTCGCGCTGTCGTTCGTCACGCGCTCGCTCGCCACGGGCGCCGCGAAGGCCAGCGAGGTGGTCGAGGCGCTGCTCGGCGCCGAGTGTCCGGCGCGCTTCATCCGCGTGGCGATGGGCACGCTCCACGAGGGCCGCGTCGTGTCGCCGATGGAGCTCGACCTGCTCCGCACGCTCCGCGCGAAGGTGCGCGAGACGAAGCCCTCCGACGACGAGAGCACCGCCGCCGTGGCCACCGCGGTCGCCGCGGAAGACGCCCCCACCACGGCCTGATCGGCCAATCACACTTACAGGTTCTTTCTCGCCGCGATCGCGCTCACAAACGCGCGCGATCTCGCGTAGGAATCCGCCGTGGTTTCGAGGGCGCGGGGTGCGCTCTCTCGCCACGGAAGGAGCGACCTCGTCGCGACATGGACTCTGTCACCGATGTGAAGCACGAAGGCTGGGGCTCGCGGATCCTCGAATCGATCAAGGGCGTGCTCGTGGGGCTTCTGCTCTTCGTCGTGTCGTTCCCCGTGCTGTTCCTCAACGAGGGACGCGCGGTGCATCGCGCGCGGGATCTCGAAGAGGGTCGCGGCGCGGTGGTCGAAGCGAACGCGGCCGCCGTCGATCCGTCGCAGGAGGGCAAGCTCGTGCACCTCACGGGCGAGGCCACGGCGCAGGGCGCGCTGCAGGACGCGGAGCTCGGCCCCACGGCGCCGGGCGCGCTGCGTCTCCGCCGCGTGGTCGAGATGTTCCAGTGGCAGGAGGAGCGTCGCTCGAACACGTCGTCGAACACCGGCGGCTCGCAGACGACCACCACCACCACGACGTACCGCACGGGCTGGTCGTCGACGGCGGTGAACTCCGGTGACTTCCGCGTGCCCGCGGGCCACATGAACCCGCCGATGCCGATGCAGTCGCTCGACCTCGACGCGCAGCGCATCACCGTGGGCGCGCGCACGCTGACGCCCGCGCTCGTGGCGCAGCTCACGGAGTTCCGTCCGCTGCCGGTGGCGCCCGCGCAGGCGCCGGGCCTCGCGAACCTCGGGCGCCCGGTGTCGGCCGTCGAGGGCAACCTCTACGTGGGCAGCACCGCCGCCTCGCCCGCGGTGGGCGATCTCCGCGTGCACTGGGAGCTGGTGCCCGCGGGCCCCGTCTCGATCCTCGCGGCGCAGCAGGGACCGACCTTCGCCGACTGGCGCACGCCCTCGGGACGCGAGCTCGAACAGAACCTCGAAGCGGGCGTGAAGACCGCCGACGCGATGTTCGGCAGCCTGGAGACGGGCAACGCGGTGATCACCTGGGTGCTGCGCTTCGTGGGCTGGCTGCTGATGTTCCTCGGCGTGCTGATGGTGACGCGGCCGCTCGTGGTGGTGGCCGACGTGCTGCCCTTCCTCGGCAGCCTCGTGGGCGCCGGCGCGGGCCTCGCGGCCTTCACCGTGGCCTCGCCGCTCTCGCTCCTCACCGTGGGCGTCGCGTGGGTGGTGTACCGCCCGCTCCTCGGCGTGCTGCTCCTCGCCGCGGGCGTCGGCGTGGCCGTGCTCTCGGGACGCCTCGCCGCCTCGCGCAACGCGCAGCGCCTCGCCGCCCGCGCGTAGTCGCCGCCTCTCCTTCGCGCGAACCGCTCAGTGTCCCCGGCGCCCGCCTCCGCGAGGGGGCGTGCGCTGCGGGGTGACGGCGCCGCCGCTCGTGCTCGTGGTCTCGCCACGGAAGCGCGCCGCTTCGATCTCTCCCTGCAGCTCCTGGAGCGTCACGAGGCACTGGTTCCACGCGGGGTGCGTGGCGTCGGCGGTGGTGGCGATGCGCAGGTCGTCGATGCCCTCGTCGAGCTGGCCCGCGTAGCCGCGCACCACACCGCGGTTGTAGAGCGCGGCGGCGTACTTTCGACGCGACGCGGGATCCTGCGCGCGCTCGAAGGCGGTGATCACCTCGGAGAACGTCCGCTCGGCGCCGGCGAGGTCGTTGGCGCGCACGAGTCGGATGCCCTCGTCACAGCGCGCGTCGCCACAGTCGGCGAACTCGACCTCGGTGCTGTCGACGGTGGGGAGCGCGTCCTGCGCGAAGCGACGCACGGCCTCGTCTTGCAGGCGCCGCAGGAGGGCGTTGCCGTCGAGGGGCGCGGGGGGATGATCCTCGCCCTGCGAGCCCGCGATGCCGGTGCTCTCGATCTGGTCGGCGAGGTCGTAGCGCCGCTCGAACACGACGTGAATGGGACGGGTCCGCGCGTTGATGCGCACGTGCATCGAGAAGCGCGCGTCGACGGCGCGCACGAGCTGGGTGCACGGATACGGCTGCGGCACCATCTCGGTGTACTGCTCGGTGCGAAGCTCGACGCGGGGATTCACCCCGGGGATCACCACGGGCACCTGCCGCGTGCGCAGCTCGGGAACCATGCGCGTGCACGTGAACGGACGCTGCGAGAGCGTCTCGTTGCCGATGGTGTTCTCGTGCACCTCGCCGACCACGGCCATCTGCGCGCCGTCGTCGACCATGCGAAAGGCTCCGCTCTGGCGCACGACGAACTCCACGCGGCGCGAGATGCCCGAGGCGCCCTCGTTCTCGAAGGGCTCGACGTGGATGCGGTTGCCCCAGCGCGAGAGCGGCGACGGGTGCATATACTGGATGCGCGCGCTGCGGTCCGTTCCGCACGCGGCGAGGGCGTGCGCGGCGGCGGAGAGCGTGAGGGCCGACACAAGGGCGCGCGCGAAGCGTGAACGTGGGGTGCGCATGGCGCGAGGTGGATACGCGGGGCCGCGGGGCGGTGTCCACTCGACGGCGAGCGCGCGGGGACAGGGAATGGCCGCGCGGGGAGAGAAACCGGGCGCGGCGCGAGAGGGCGACTCCGGCGTGGAGTGGGCATCCGGGGTGGCACGAGATGGCAACTCCAACGTGGAGTGGGCGTCCGGGGCGGCACGAGAGGACGACTCCAACGTGGAGTGCGCATCCGGGGCGGCACGAGAGGGCAACTCCGACGTGGAGTGCGCATCCGAGGTGGCACGAGAGGGCAACTCCAACGTGGAGTGGGCGTCTGCGGTGGCTTGAGAGGGCGGCTCCAGGGCGGAGCGGGCATCTGCGGTGGCTTGAGAGGGCAGTGCGGGCGGCGGGCCGTCGGCTGAAGCCGACGGCAGAGAGGGATAAGGGCCTTCGGCCCTGCTCGATGGGGAACGCGCGTCGCGAGACGGGTGGGGAGCGATGGCGAGGAAGTGCCCGGTGCGAATGGAGCCTCGATCGAGCAGGGCCGGAGGCCCTTACCCCCATAGCGGTCGACTTCAGTCGATCGCGTCAGGCGCTGCTCCGTCGACGATCGCGTCAGGCGCTGCTCCGTCGACGATCGCGTCAGGCGCTGCTCCGTCGAGGCGCCAGAGGGCACTGCGCGCGATGGGACCGTCGGCGGATGCCGACCGCAGAGAAGGGATAAGGGCCTTCGGCCCTGCTCGATGGGGAACGTGCCTCGCGAGGTGGCGACGGGTTCAGCGCTCGCGTGCGGTGGCGCCGATGGCCTTGCGGAGAAAGAGGTCTTCGAGCGTCTCGCGCTTCGGCGTGACGGCCACCACGCGGCCGCCGCCGTCGAGCACGGCGCGCACCACGGCGTCGGCGTCGTGTTCGCCCTGCACGGCCACCACGGTGCGCTCCTGAATGCGCGTGAGCGTCGCGGACTTCGTCTCGGCGAGGCGCGCGCGCAGGCCGTCGTCGACCTGCTCCACCTCGATCTCGACCGCGCGGATCTCCCGTCGCAGAAGCTCGTTCAGCGCGCCGTAGGCCGCGAGCTCGCCGCGGTTCACGATGGCCACGCGGTCACACAACATCTCGACGTCGGAGAGGATGTGCGACGAGAACATCACCGTGCGACCGCGGTCGCGCTCTTCGAGGATGAGGTCGCGCACCTCCTTGCGGCCGATGGGGTCGAGGCCCGTCATGGGCTCGTCGAGGATCAGCAGCTCGGGGTCGCCGAGGAGCGCCTGCGCCAGGCCCGCGCGCTGGAGCATGCCCTTCGAGAAGCCGCGCACGGGGCGGTCCATCACGGAGCCGAGGCCGCAGCGGCGGAGGAGTTCCTTCGACTGCGAGGCGCGCTCGGGGCCGGGGATGCCCGCGAGGCGGCCGAAGAGATCCATGATCTCCAGCGCGGTGAGGTACTGGTAGAGGTACGGGTTCTCGGGGAGGTAGCCCACGCGCTTGCGGGCCTCGGGCTCCACCGCGGGGATGCCGAAGAGCGTGACCGATCCGCGCGTCGGAAAGATCAGCCCGAGCATGGTCTTGATCGTCGTGGTCTTGCCCGCGCCGTTGGGCCCGAGAAAGCCGAAGATCTCGCCGCGGCGCACGTCGAAGGTGATGCCCTTCACGGCCTCGACCACGCGGTGGATCTTGTCGCCGAAGGGCAGCCGTTGCGCCGTGCGTTCGAGCCACGTCGGCGGCTCGCCGGGGAGCCTCGGCGTCGGGCGCAGAAAGCCCAGCGAGAAGGTCTTCACGAGATCGCGGACTTCGACAATCACCTCGCTCATCGTCTCTCGTCTCTTCTCTGCGAAGGGGTCAGCGCGCGAAGGCCCACGACGCGTGCGCGCGCAGCGCGTCGATCACCGCGGCCACGTCGGAAGGGCTCATGCCGGGGTGCAGCGGCACGGCCACGCCGCCGTCGACCACACGATCGGCGACGGGAAAGCTCCGCCCGCGGTTCACCGCGTACTGCTGGAACTGGGGCAGCCGGTGCAGCGCGTACGACAGGATCGACGCCTCGACCCCCGCGTCGCGGAGCGCCGTCACCAGCGTGTCGCGCGCGTCACGGAGCGATCCCGTCGCGGGCTGCGGCAGCACGAAGCCCAGCGTCTGGTGGTTCACCACGGCGCCCGCGGGCGCGCGCTGCCACTTCAACGGAACGGCCGCGCGGATCTCGTCGGCCATGGCCCGGCGCCGCGCGAGGATGTCTCCGAGCTTCGCCATCTGCACCACGCCGATGGCCGCGTGCATCTCGCTGAGCCGCGCGTTGGGACCGGCGCACACGAAGGTTCCCGGCGTCGACTGCCCGTGGTTGCGCAGCGCGCGGAGCTTCGCCGCCCGCACCGCATCGCGCGTGAGCACCATGCCGCCCTCGCCCGTCGTGATGACCTTGCGCGGGTGATACGAGTAGATCCCCGTGTCGCCGAGGAGCCCGCACGGAACCCCGTGGAGCGTCGATCCGAGCGCGCACGCGGCGTCTTCGAGGAGGTCTACCGGGCCCACGACCGCACGGAGCGCGGGCACGTCGGCGGGCACCCCGAACTGGTCGATCGCGATGGCCGCCACGGTGCGCTTCGTCACCATGGGCGCCGCAGCGGAAGGGTCGACGCACCACGTGTCTTCGTCGACGTCGACGAGCACCGGCGTCGCGCCCGCGAGGGCCACGGCGTGTCCCGGCGAGGGCCAGGTCACCGTCGGCACGAGCACCTCGTCGCCGGCCGAAGCTCCGTCGCGCAGCCCTCCGCGCGGAATCGTCGCGACGGAGAGTTCGAGCGCGTGCGTGCCCGTGGCCACGGCGATGGCGTGCACCGCGCCGTCGAGCGGAGGCGACGCGAGGGCGGTGAGATAGCTGGCGGTGAGCTCCTCGAACTTCGCCACGCGGGCGCCCTGAATGAGCATCCCCGAGGCGAGCACCTCGGCGACGGCGGCGCTCTCGGCGTCGGTGAAATAGGGCCGTGTCAGTCGGATCACGGCGCGGGAGTGTATGCGACCCGCCGCGACGCCGTGAACGTTCTTTGCGGCGCACGATGACGGCGGTATGCACGCGGTGACGTGACCCCCGCGAGGCACCGCGTTCTGGCATGGGCAGTGGTCGCAGCGGCGCTCGTGGCGCGGCCCGCGACGGCGTGTGCGTACACCCAGTGGGCGGCGGCGATCACCCTCGGCGGCGGCGCGCGCGTGGCCCCCGAAGCCGCGCAGGGCGGGGTGTTCTCGATGGGCCTGCGGGCCGATGCGCTCTTCGGCGCGCGGAGCCCCTTCGCGTGGAGCGTCGGTCCCTTCGCGCACGTGTGGAGCGACAACGTCGACAGCCTGCGCGTGGCCGCGGGCGTGTCGTTGCGCGTGCCCGTGCACGTCGACCTTCCGCTGGTGCTCTCGGTGGGCGCGATGGTGAACGCGCTCGGCGACGCCCCCGTGGGACCGGGCCTCGTGGGGCGCGTGTGGTGGGGCACGCGGAGCGTCAACTATCACAGCGCGTACGGCATGGCCGCGGGGCTCTGGCTCGAAGCGCGCTACACGCCCGACGGCGGCGCGTGCGACGTGGTCGCGGGGCTCGACGCGGACCTGGGCTTCGTGGCGCTCCCCGCGGTGGCCCTCTGGAACTGGCTCGCGCGCTGAACGCGCTGGCCCCGACGCGTGGGGCGGAACTACTCTCCGCGCCCCATGAACAACACCCTCTCGCGCTCTTCGTCCTCGCGCCTTGCGACGTGCCTTGTGATGGCCGGCGCGCTCGTCCACTGCTCGTCGACGCCGACGCCTGCGCCGGTGACCGCACCGCCGCCTCCGACGCCCGCGGTCGTGGCCGCGCCGCCGGTGGATCTCTCCGCCGTGCCCGTGCCCGAGTCGCTCGTGTTGACCGTGCGCACGCCCTCGCCGCGCGGCCTCGTGCGCCACGTCGCCGAGCGTGTGGGCCTCGGCGAGATGGTGGCGGGCCTCGAAGAGCAGATCCCGTCGATGCTCGGTGACGACGCGGAGCTCGCGCGCGCCATCGACCTCGACGGACCCGCCGACGTGGCCGTGTACCTCGACGACCGCCAGCGCGCGCGGGTCGTGGTGGCCTTCACGGCGCTCGCGCTGCCCCGCGCCGAAGACGCGCTCTCGCAGGGCCACCGGGTGACGGTGGGGAGCAACGGCGTGCGTCTCATCGAGCGCACGCGCAGCGAAGAGGGCGGCGGACGCGCGCCGTCGTGCGTGCTCGCCCCCGCGTTCGGAGAGGGACAGGCCGCGCGCGTGCTGTGCTCCGACCACGCCGAGGAGGTGACGCCGATGGTGCCCTTCCTCACGCGCACGCTGCCCCGCGCGCCGCTCGCGCTGGAGGCCGGTGAGCTCGTCGTCGACCTGGCCGTCGAGCAGCTCCGCGCGCGCTTTCACGACGAGGCCGCGCGCGCCGCAGACCAGCCCATGCGCGAGCTCACGCTCCCCGCGGACGCGAACCATCCCGAGCTCTCGGGGCTGGTGCAGTCGTACGTGCGCGACCAGCTCGCGCCGACGATCACCCGCGGCCTCGACGACCTCGCCTCGGCGCGCTTCTCGCTGCGCTTCGCCGACGGTGCGCTGCGCCTCCACGGCGAGGCCTCGGTGCGCTCGCACACGGCGCCCCTCATCGGCCGCGTGCTCGATGTGATGCGCGACACGCATCCGTCGGCCGAGGTGGTGAACCGCCTCCCGCCCAACGGCGAGTACTACGTGGCCGCGGCGGGCTCCATCGCCTCGCTGCGCCCCGAGCTCGACCTCCTCGGACCGGCCGCCGCGCGGCTCCTCCTGCCCACGGCGACGCTCCCGGCGGCGGATGGTGCGGCGTGGCGCGCGGCGCTCGCGGGGTTCTTCCGCGTGCCCGGCTACAACCGCTTCACGAGCGCGAGCACGGCCTTCGAGAACCCCGACCACACGCGCGCCGTGGTGGCCACCTACCAGCTCGACGCGCCCGCGACGGCCACCGTGGCCTCGCTCCGCACGCTCGTGACCGCGATGCGCCGCCCCGCCGTGGCCCGCGCGTTCAACACCGAGTGGCACGTGAACCCCGCGACGCTGCGCACCCCGCCCGCCACGGGCATGCCCGCGGGGTCGTTCTACGTCGTCATCCCCATTCCCGCGACGGTCGAGGCCTCGGTGCGCAACTCGCTCCACGTCACGAACCAGCTCGAAATTCTCGCGGTGCCCGACGGAAACAACCTCTGGGTCTCGTGGGGCGCGAACACCCTCGCCCGCATGCGGGAAGCGCGCGCCGCGCACCCCGCCCCCGCCGCCATCGCGGGCCTCACCGACGCCGACGTGGTGGCCGCGGGCTACGCGCTCCCGAGTTCGTACGCGCAGGCGCTCGCGGCCTTCGATCCGGGCCTCGCGCGCAACATCGCCCGCGGACTGCAGAACACCCCCAACGGCAACGCCCCGCTCACCACCACGCTCCGCGCGCGCTTCGAGGGTGAAGGCGCGACCCTCGCGGGCGACTTCGCGATCCCCGAGAGCGTGCTCGCCGCGGTCGGCGCGATGCTCCGGCAGAACTGACCCACACATCGCAGCCCCACCCGCGGCGTCCTGTTCCGGGGCCCGTAGACACCCGCACCTACATTGTGGTACCCACCGCGCCCATGCGTGGGATGAGCGTTCGTTTCGTGGGCGTGGTGCTGGGTCTTTCGCTGCTGTCGGGCTGTGCGGCCGACGACGAGCAGTTCTCGGAGATGGGCGGCACCGCCGATCTCGCGACCGGTGAGGTCGTGGGCGAGGCCGAGGCCCGCGATCCGCGCACCTGGCAGTACGCCACGCGCTGCAAGGACATCCCGATGGTGGAGCCCCTCGCGAACCCCGAGATCGTGGTGTCGCTCGACGGGCTCACGCTGCACCTCCGCGACCGCGGGGGCACGTACGACCGCGTGTTCCCCATCGGACCGGGCGCGCTGGAGAACGGCCGCTCGCTGACCCCGACGAGCGACACGGCGCGCGGCGGCGTGTTCTACACGGGCGCGGACACCACCGAGCGCCCCGACGGACAGTGGTCGTACTACTACCCCTGCCGCATCTGGCACGAGGACCGCGGCACGCGCACGCCCGTCTTCGCGGGACTCCCGTTCATCCGCCTCGCGGGCCCTGCGAGCGCGGGCTACGGCATCCACGGCCCCATCGACAACTTCGCGGCGCCCAACGGCGGCGCGCTCCGTCGCGGCTACGTCTCGCACGGCTGCGTGCGCATGAGCGCCACCGACATCGTCGAGGTCTACGGCCGCATCCACAACCACCCGCGCACGCCGGTGAAGATCCAGCAGGCCGTGGAGCGCCTCTCCGACGGCCGCGCGGTCGACCTCACGCAGCGCTGGGTGGGCTCGGAGTGCAGCGCCAACAGCGACTGCAACTTCACCAACGGCGTGTGCCGCATCGCCACGGGCGCGACGAAGGGCATCTGCACGCTGCCGTGCACCATGTCGTGCCCCGACCGCACCGGCGAGGCGACGACCTTCTGCGTGCGCGACCCCGCGTCGACCAACGCGACGCGCGGCATCTGCGTGCCCACGGCCTCGGGCACGTTCAACAACACCTGCGCCCGCTACGCCGGCGCGCTCACGTACGCGCAGCGCCAGCCGCGCCCCGACATGAGCGCCACCAACGACGTCTGCATGCCCGCGCGCTGAGCGCGTCGAACGCTCCACTCGTCCGCTCCCCTCCTCCGCGCATCGGGAATGCCCCTGCGCTCCCTTGACGTTGAGCCTCCCGCTCATGTCTTCTCCCCGCGCGTTGATGCGTCCGTTCAGTGCGTTTGTGTGTTCGCTCGGCCTCGCGATGCTGCCCTCGGTGGCCGCGGCGCAGTCGCGCATCGACTTCGTCTCTCGTCAGGGAGGCACCACCACCGCCGTCGGCCGCATCGGGCTCCGCGACTGCGCGACGGAGACGTGGACCTTCTCGCTCACGGTCACGGGCACGCACACGGGCACGCCGACCTTGTGGCTCTCGCGCGGCGACACCTGCGCGATGACCTCGGGCGACGCGTCGTGCGTGCGGCTCACCGACACCGCGCTCACGCGCACCACCGACCGCTGCGCGGGTGATTCGTGCTGGCAGTTTCCGGTGACGAGCCGACGGCTGATCGACCCGGTGACGGCCTCGTGTGACACGCGCGGCACCGGCGCGACGCGCCTCTTCGCGACGATCGACGGCGTGGTCGTGGCCTCGCCCCGCGTGCTCTGGGACACCGTGATTCCCGCGGCGCCGCGCAACGTGTCGGCCTCCTACGGGAGCGAGTCCGAGGTGCGCCTCGCGTGGTCGTACCCGACGGAGAGCACCTCGACCGCCGACGCCTCCACCGACGTGACCGACGCGAGCGACGCCACCGCCGATGCGAGCGACGCGAGCGCAACCGACGCGAGCACCGCCGACGCGAGCACCGCGACCGATGCGACGGTGACCGACGCAGGTGTCGCGTCGACCTTCGAGACCGTGCGGCGATTCTGGGTGCTCTGCGATCCCGTGACCGACGCGGGCGTCGATGCAGGGACCAACTGCGCGACGGGCGGCTTCTCGGGACTCAACGTGAACGACACGGCCAGCCTCGTGCGCTTCGCGAACCAGTGCAACGAGGGCGACGGCGGCATCGACACGACGGCCACGGGCGTGTCGCTCGCAAACCTCGCCGCGGGACAGGCCTACCGCTTCGCCGTCGTGGCCGAAGACCTCGCGGGCAATCGCAGCGCGGCCACCGCGGCGTCGTCGTGTCGCGCGGCGGAGGCGTACACCGATTTCTGGGAGCGCTATCGCCAGGCGGGCGGCGAGGCGAAGGTCGGGTGCGCGGCGCGTCCGGGCGCATCGCGCGAGGGGCTGTGGGCGTGCGTGGCGCTCGCGGGACTCGCGCTCGCGGCGCGACGCCGTCGCTGACTCAGCGGAGCGGGCGGCCGAGGGAGACGAGCGCGTGCGTGGGCACCGAGGTGCGCGCGCCGAGCCATCCGTAGCCCGTGGGGTTGTCGTGCTCGTCGGCGGTGATGAGCAGCGTGCCCGTGCCGAGGCCCGAGTGGTGCTGCGACTGCGGACCGCGCGTGTCGTTGTCGTGGGGAACGGCCGTGGAGTCGGTCACGCGCACGAGCCATCCGCCGCCGCCCACCTGCGTGCGCACGGGCGCGCCGACGACGAAGGCCACGTGGTTGCCGCCCTGCGCGTGGGGCCCGGTGCTGCGGCGCCACGCGATCACGTCGCCGGGACGCAGCGCGGCCACCGTGGGGATGCGCACCCAGGCGTCGTTGTGCGAGGTCTCGGTGGGCGCGTTGGCGAAGATGTCGTGGTAGTCGCGGGCGTTGGGGCTGCGCGCGCGCACCTGCGAGAAGACCGCGCGGTGCGCCGCGGGCGTGGCGCGACGGAGCACCCAGGTCACGAGTCCCGGCGTGTCGAGCTCGTAGTGGCCCATGAGCGGATCGACGCGGTTGTCGAGGGAGTAGCGCGTGTACTGGAGCGTGGTCTCCATGCGCTGGAGCACGGTCACCACGGGCGACGGCGGCACCACCGGCGTGCGGGCCACGGCGGCGCGCAACACCCGACGCGGCGGGGCCACGACGGGGCGCATCGCGGGCACGACGAGACGCGGGGCGACCGCGGCGCGCAACGGACGGTGCACGACACGGCGGCGGCGCACCTGCGCGTCGGCGTCGACCGCGTAGGAGAGCAGCGCGACCGTGAGGCAGAGCAGCGTGGAGGGCGTTCGCATGGCTGGCTCCGCGCATACCGACAGCGCGCGGGCAAATCACCTTTTCGACAACGCGGGGCCGATTGACAGCGCGCGCGCGTTCGCTCCAATGCGCGCATGTCGATGTCGGGAGGACAGGGTCCGTCGTGGGGTTCGCAGCCGACGTCTGCGGCGTGGGGTGATGGCGCGCCGCCGCCGCCGAAGCGCAGCCCGTGGAAGTTCGTCGCCCTCGGGTGCCTCGCGCTGATCGCCCTCACGTGCGCGGGCGGCATGGCCGCGTTCTTTCTCGTGCGCGGCGCGGTGCTCAACCTCGGACCGGGCACGGAGATCGCGTCGGCCACGGCGCTTCCCGGTGCGCCCTACGAGCTGCGCTACCGGCCCGCGAAGCGCAACGACACCGCGGTGTGGCTCGACCTCGACGTGACCTTCGCCGCGGGCGTGCAGCTCACCGGCCCCATCATGGTGCGCTCGAACGGAACGCCCGTGGCCCAGTACAACCTCAACCTCACGAGCGGCGAGTGCCACGCGCCGGTGCGCGGCGAGTCGACGTCGATGTGCTTCAACTGGCGCACGACGAACCTCAACGGCAGCGGCTCGCTCTCGGGGCAGACGCGGATGTTCAAGGTCCCCGCGCAGCCCGCGGGCGCGGTGGTCACCGTGACGGGGATGGTCTTCGCGAGCCCCGGCGTGCAGGTGCGCCGCCTGCGGCTCTACGCCGCCGAGTAGGCGCTGCGAAGGTTCGATGGTTGGAGCTTGAACGATCGCGCGCGGCGCCCCTCGTGAGCGCCGCGTGCGGGGGGCGCGCAGGTCAGCGCGTGGCGGGTGCGGCGGGGGGCGTGGCGACGGTCTGCGTGGCGGCGCCCACGATGTGGAACTCCACGCGGCGGTTGCGCGCGCGGGCCGCGGCGGTGCGGGCGGCGTCGAGGGGCACGTCGGGTCCGTGGCCCACGGTCGAGAGGCGCTCGGCGGCGATGCCGTGCGACACCAGGTACACCTTCACCGCGTTCGCGCGACGGAGCGAGAGCGCGCGGTTGGCCACGCGGTCGCCGCGGTCGTCGGTGTGTCCCTGGATCTCCACCGCGCGGATCTCGGGGTGCGCGTTGAGCAGCGCGACCACAGTGTCGAGCACGCGGTAGCTCTGACCGCCGACGATCTGGTCGCTGTTCAGCATGAAGTTCACGGGCTCCATGATGCGGATCTGCCCGTCGGACACCGAGGCCAGCGAGGCCGAGGCCTCGGCGCAGCCGTCGTCGTCCCGGTCGCCGTTGAAGGTCTCGGGCTCGCTCGGGCAGCGGTCGCGGTCGTCGGGAATGCCGTCGCCGTCCATGTCGGGCACGTTGTCGGGGCAGCCGTCGTCGTCGGCGATGCCGTTGCGCGTCTCGGGCTGATCGCTGCACTGATCGCTCACGTCGGGCACGCCGTCGTGGTCGTTGTCGGGATCGGGGCAGCCGTCGTTGTCCTCGACGCCGTCCATGTCTTCGGGATCGCCCTGGCAGCGGTCCTGCTCGTCGGGCACGCCGTCGCGGTCGCGGTCGTTGTCGGGGCAGCCGTCTTCGTCGTGGTCGCCGTCGCGGTCTTCGGCCTCCCGCGGACACGAGTCGTAGCCGTCGGGCACGCCGTCGTTGTCGTTGTCGAGGTCGGGGCAGCCGTCGTTGTCTTGAAAGTTGTCGCGATCCTCGGGCTGGTCGGGGCAGCGGTCGCTGTCGTCGGGAATGCCGTCGCCGTCGTTGTCGCTGTCGAGGCACCCGTCGAGGTCGTCGTAGCCGTCATGGTCTTCGACCTCGCCCACGCAACGGTCGACGCTGTCGTCGACGCCGTCGTTGTCGCTGTCGACGCGCACCGGGGCCCAGGTCACGCCCACGAAGCCGCGCGCGACGGGCGTTCCCGCGGCCCGCACGATGCCCACGCCGCCGCCCGCGGTGATCGCGAGGTCGCCGAGGGTGTAGCGCGCCGCGAGGTCTCCCTCGACGCCGTTGGCCTGCTGCACCGCTTCGAAGTTCGACGCGCCGAAGAACTCCGCGAGGAACGACACGCGCGGCGTCGCCGCGAAGCCGCCGCCCACGCCCCAGAGGAGCTGCGTGCCCACGCGCGTCGAGAGGAACGTGAGGGTCTCGGGTCGCCACACAACACCGAGGTTCGCCGCGGCGAAGAAGCGCCCCTCGCGCACGTCGACGATGCCCCGCGCGCCGAGGGCCAGCGTGTCGTCGGCCACGTAGTGTCGATCGCCGCCGGTGTAGCGCCCCGTGGGAATGGTGCCGAACGCCGCCACGGCCGCGCCCACGCCCGTGAGACCGGGCCGCGTGAGGCGCACCTTCACATCGACGCGCGGATCACCGAGCGCGAAGGCCGACGTGCTCTGATCGCCCGCGAGGGGATACGCCGTCGCGGGGTTGATCGCCTGCCCCGTGGAGTACGACACGGGCAGCGTGAGCCCGATCTGCACGCGCCGCGCGAGGGTCACCGTGGCCATCACGTCGAGGGTGAAGAGGTGCTCCACCGGGCGCGAGCGCACGTCGCCGAGGGTGCACCCCGCGTCGTTCTCGGAGTTGGGGCACGTGGCGTTGAAGATGGTCAGCGGACGCCAGCCGTAGTTCGCCCACGCGCCGAACGAGAGCGTGCCGTTGCCCTCGACGCGCGCGCCGTGAACCGTGAGCACGTTGAACGGCCCCGGCGCAGGCCGGAACGTCTGCATGTTGGTGTTCTGTTCGAAGGGCGCGGCGCCCGTCTGCGCCCACGCGACGGACGCGCAGAGCGAGAGACCTGATGCAACGGCAAGCACTACCCGGCGGCGCATGTGAGAGATCCTCCGGGGCCGCGATGTGCGCGGCCCTGCGGCGGCGGATCATGCCGAACACGTCGGCGCACGTCACGCTTTCCGCAGGCCCTCTCCCCGCGCAGAACCGCAGAATTTCAGCGGTCCCGGAGGAAAGGTCCGTTACGACGAGAGCTCGAAGTTGATGGCGTAGGTGACCGTCGCGGTGACGGGCTGACCGTCGCGGTTGCGCGCCGGCGTGGCCGAGCAGCTTCCACTCAGGAGCGCGCGCTCGGCGGCGCGGGCGAAGCCGTGACCGGGATCCGCGGCGGCGCGGGCCGAGGTGATGCGCCCGTCGCTCTCGATGGTCACCCGCAGAGGCACCCGCATGCGGGCGATGCCCTCGTCGCGGGCCTCGTCGGGAAAGAACCCTTCGAGCGATCCGTCGTCGCAGTCGATCGACGCGCGCGCGCTGCGATCGGGCCCGGGCGGAGGCGGCGGCGTGACGGGACCGGTGCCCGTTCCACCGGGCGTTCCGCCGACCTGGGCGTTGCGCACGGGGCCCTGGTTGGCCACACCGTTCGCGGCCATGTCGCCGCCGCGGTAGTTCGTGTTGTTGCCCGTCGGCACGCTGTCACCGGGGTCGTTCGACTGCTCCTCGGTGACCATGAGCGGTGGCGGCGCCGTGGGCGCTGGCGGCGGCGGCGGCGGCGGCGGCTCGGCGGCGCGCGGCGAGGG
>CAMFHP010000136.1 GCA_945952225.1 uncultured Myxococcaceae bacterium | reverse complement strand
GGGCGCGTGTGGGTGAGCTCCGCGGGCGTGTGGGTGAGCTCCGCGGGCGTGTGGGCGAGGTGCGGGGCGCGTGTGGGTGGGCTCCGTGGGCGTTTGGGCGAGGTACGCGGCGCTTGTGGGGGCGGTGCACGGTGCGTGGTGGGGGATGGCGGATGATGGAGTGATTCGGGGGGCGGTGGGGTGACGTTCGTGCGAGCGCACGTGCGTGGCGTGATTTGAAAGCCCCGCGACGGAATCTCGCACTGTGCGAGGAAAGGCCGCTGGTACACGAAGGCGCTGGCCGTTCCGAGGCACGCTCGCACCCCAGTGGAGATCGCTGCACCGAGGTGCACGCTCGGCCCGGTGCTATGCTGGAAATACGTTCATGGCACGGCAGTTGGATGGGGGGGCGCCACCCCCCGCGTCACCTCCCCCCGACATGGCGATCCGCCACCTCGAACAGCGCGGCACTCGCGGAACAATCGGCAGCTGAGCATTGGAACGTCGGGTGCCGCTATGTGCGCGAAAACTAGCTACGCGGGTGCTCCCCATGATAGGGAGCCGCTGATTCGTCTTCACTGAGGTCACGATGGCGACTGATGAAACCTTCGATGCGGTTTGGCCGCAAGACCTGCCGCTGCGGCAGCGTGTCCGAGATATCCTGACGAAGGAGTTCGATAAGCCAGAAGGGCGTGTTCGGGCTCAGTGGGTGCTTCGACTCGTTCAAGAGTATGGGTACCATTCGGAGCAACTCGATGTGAATGTAGCCGCTGGTGCGGGGCGAGACGCAGAGCGGTCAACCGTGTTCGCCGACATCGTGGCGTACCGCGATCACGCGCGAAAAGAACCATTCATCGTAGTCGAAACAAAACGTCCCGCCGAGAAGGCCGGGGTCAAACAGGCTGAGTCGTACGCGCGCAACCTCGGCGCGGACTACCACGTCTGGACGGATGGGACTACGACTCGATACTTCCGTACGGCTCGGTACGTGGACTTGTCCACGGATACGGGGAACATCCCTCGTTGGGTCGGCAGCGGCCCCCAAACGGAACGACTGCCAAAAACCACTCTTCTGCCTCCGTTTCGAGACGAGCCCCACCTTCGCACCGTCGTCAAGGTCTGCCACGATCAGATTTTCTTCCGACTGGGTCACGATCCCGCCAAGGCTTTCGATGAACTGATGAAACTCCTTTTCGTCAAACTGTACGACGAGAGGGAGACGCCACGATACTATGAGTTCATGTGTCTGGCTGGTGAGACCGAGAAGGCTACCGCCGATCGCATCCGTGTTCTCTTCGGAAAGAGTACGCTGAGCCGCAGATATCGAGACGTTTTCACGACGAAGTTCAACGAGTCAAACGCCGCCCTTACCCTCGATCTGGACGACGCGACCATCTGCTTCATCGTTCAACAGTTCCAAGGATACAGCCTCGTCAACACGTCCGCGACTCTGGAGGGCGCAGACGTCAAAGGCACTGTCTTCGAGAAGATGGTTGGTGGCACCTTTCGTGGGGAATTGGGTGCCTACTTCACGCCGCGTGAGATCGTGGAGTTTACGGTCTCGATGCTGGACCCGGGGCCCGATGACGTGGTCCTTGATCCGTCATGCGGAAGCGGCGGCTTTCTCATCATGGCGATCAAGTATGTTCTGGCGAAAACGAGGGCGGCGCTTCCTAACCTGACCGATGCGGACCTCTACGCACAGATCAAGTCGTTCGCGGAAAAAAATCTGTTTGGCGTAGATATCAACGACCGCATGGCCCGTGTCGCCAAGATGAATATGATCATGCATGGGGATGGACACGCTGGCATCTTCAATGAGCATGGTTTGGACATCGGGTACTCGCGCCGCATCCCCCTCAAGTTCGGCGATGTGACAAAGGTGTTCTCGAACCCTCCGTTCGCGGGTCGTGAAGAAGCCCCTTCTCAACTGGAGAAGTTCGAGACCGCCAAGACCAAGTCTGGGAAGGTCGTCTCGCTGAATAAGACTGTCCCGTTCGTCGAGATGATCGTCAATCTTCTGGCGGAGGGTGGAACGGCGGGGTTGGTGCTTCCTGCGGCAGTGTTCAACGCGAGGTCCACTCCTTACATCAAACTCCGCCAGCTCATCTGGGAGAAGTGTGAGGTGGTCGCGGTCATCGGCCTCCCCCACTGGGTGTTCTTCCACACTGGGTGTGACGTTCAGGGAGGAGTTCTCGTCCTGCGGCGCACGAACAAACCTCGCGCCGACTACAACGTTTTCTTCGACTGGGCAGAGAACGTCGGATATGACGCCAGTGGCCACAAAACTGACACGAATGACCTGCCGACGATCCTTCAACGTTTCAAGAAGCCGGCAAAACGTAACCTCATCAAAGCATCGGTTCTGAAAGCAGCCGGTCGCTACGACCCGGAATATCACCGCCCTGGCGCCCACGCCGACCAGAAACGGGAAGCGATGGCGACTGGCCGGGTCGTCCCACTGACAAAACTGGTCGACCCCGTTACAGATACCGTGAGACGAAAGAAGGGCGACACGACCGTAGTACGGTACTTCGAGGTGAGCGACACAGACGCCAAGACGGGTGTCATCACGGGGCATGAGCAGTACGAGATGCAGAAACTCCCACTCCGTGCGGGTTTCTACGTTCGCACGAATGACATCCTCATCCCCAATCACAGAAACTCGATCAAGGCGAAGAGGAGCGTCGTCGTGGTTCCCGCTGAATACGATGGCGCCGTCTGCACGAGTCGCTTCACCGTCGTTCGTCCCAAGGTATCACCTCTCTACCTTTATCATGTGCTGAACCTCGACTTCGTGAAGGAAACGATGCTTCGACTCGCTGCGGGCTCGTCCTCTTCTGATATCGACAACGGTCACCTGAAAGATATCTTTATTCCAATCCCTCCTCATGACGATTATGACACCTTTGATAAGGAGGTTCGTGAGATGGAAGAGGGGATCGCTGCTCTGGAAAATGAATTGCAGTCGAGGCGGGTTAAACTGCGTGGGAAGTTCACTAGTCTTCTCGACGGTGAAGACGAGTAACAATCGCGAGAATTCTGGCTTTGCTGACGTGCGCTCGCTGCGGCACACGCTTCTGAGACGCGATCGAAGGCGCCCTGCAAGCGGGGCCGTCGTGCGTGACCGTTATTGCTGCGCGCGGTAGGAGCATCGGCCGTCGGTCTCCACGAGGCGTTCAATCTCATCAAAGCACACGCCGCAGACCGAGAGTCACCGATCTGCGGTTAGGGACAGGGCATGACAAGCGTGTCGTACCCCCATGCGAGGCACGGCGAACCGACCTAGGGAGTGCGCATCGCGCGATTGAACTCGTGGGGGCGCGGCATCGACAGTCGCCGTGAAGCATTGGCGTGACTTCTGGTCGGTTCCTGTGCCGGTGGCGGTATTTGGGTCAAGTCGCTCCATCGCGGTGCGGGGCGCGTACTTGACACCCCTGCGCGAAGTCGAAAGAACCGGAACCTGCGCATGAATCAGCGAGTGTCCGGGTCGACGGAGGTCAAGACCTACAACGTGAAGGCGCTGCTGCGCTTCGCGCGTCAGGGGCGGTTGCGTCTGCCGCAGTTCCAACGTCCGCCCCGTTGGCGCGCCCGCAACGTGGTGGATCTCTTCGACAGCATCCAGCGCGGATACCCCATCGGGACGCTGCTCCTCGGGGAAGGGCCGGCGGAAGACGGCGAGGGCAGCGCCACCTTCGGCGCATTCCGTGGCGACGTGGCGGCGCGCGAGGATGCGCTCTTCGTGGTCGATGGGCAGCAGCGGCTCAGCGCCATCCTCGGCGCGTTGCTCCACCCCGATGAGGCGCCGCGCGGCGACGTGCACGCGATCTGGTACGACCTGCTGGAGAAGAAGTTCGTGCACGTGCGCCGTGAGCCGCCGCCGGTGTCGGTGCCGTTGCGCGCGCTCGGAGAGCCGACGACCACGCTGCGCTGGGCCGACGCGTGGCCCCTGCGCCGGGACTACGAACACCTCGCGAACGAGGCGTTCGACCTCGCGACCACGCTCGCAGACTTCGACGTGTCCGTCGCGATCGTGCGCGGCAACGACGAGCCCTCGCTGCGGGAGATCTTCCGTCGGCTCAACACCGAGGGCGTCGCGATGCGCGCCGATGAGGTCTTCAACGCGCTCTTCGGGCACCTGCGGCAGGGGCGTCTGGCGGTGACCGCCGCGCGTGTCAGCGGGCTGGGGTTCGGCGCGGTGAACGAGCAGACCGTGCTCCGCGCCCTCCTCGCGGTCGAGGGGCTCGATCCAGGCACGACCGCCGAG
Source organism: uncultured Myxococcaceae bacterium (assembly GCA_945952225.1). Classification (GTDB taxonomy): domain Bacteria; phylum Myxococcota_A; class Polyangia; order Polyangiales; genus CAISKJ01. Next base: position 15,444 of record CAMFHP010000136.1, on the reverse strand, counting down.
AAGCTCAAGTCCGATGAAGTACCCGCGATGGCCGAGCGCACGGAGAACGCGCTCCGGGCGACCTTCAACTTCCTCGCGGCGGAGGTCGAAGTTCCGCACCTCGCGCTGCTGCCGTACTCGTCGCTGCCGCTGCGGGTGCTGGCGCGCTTCTTCGCGCGCTTCGCGCGTCCGTCGCCGCGGGCGCTGGTGCTGCTGCGGCGGTGGTTCTGGCGCGGCTGCGTCTCGCGACAGTTCTCGTCGGCCTCGCAGGGCCTCGTGCGCAAGCTCCAGAAGCTCCTCGACGCGCCCTCCGACGAGGCCGCCGCGCGTCGCCTGCTCGCGGATCAGGGCGCGACGGCGCCTCGCCTGGAGCTGCGTCCCGACCTCGTGTGGAAGTCTCGCAACGCGGAGTGCCGCATCGTGGCCCTCGCGTTGCTCGACGGCAGGCCCACGGACCCCACGTCGGGCGTCACGCTCACCGTCGACGAGATCGCGCAGCGCCTCCGCGGAGGCACCGACGACGAGGAGAACGGCGACGAGGCGCGCGAGGGCGAGGCCGCCGAAGGGCAGAGCCTCTCGGAGCTGTGCGTCGACATCACCGGCGCCAGCGGCGGTCCGCTCGTCCGGCGGATCACGGTGCTCTCCGTGCCGCCCGCCGACTGGTGGGACGCTGCCACCCCCGACACGCTCGCGGGCCACGCGCTCGATGGAGCCTGTGTCGACGCGCTCCGCGCATGGCGCGACGCCACGGACGCGTCGGGGCGCGACGCTGCGCTGGCGGCCTTCGATGCGGCGCGTGCGAAGGTGCTGGGCCCGCACGTCGAGGCCTGGCTCGCGGAGCGCTGCGGCGCAGGCGACGACGACGTGCCCTCGGTGGCGGAGATCCTGCGCCTCGCCGAGGAGCAGATGAGCGCGCCGTGAAGCACCTCGCCGTCAGGCTTCACGGCACGCGTGTGGCGACGCTCACGGCCTGGGAAGACAACCTCGACACGCACGCCTGGGAGCCCGAGCGCGCATGGGTGCGTGACCCGCATCGGGCCGTGCTCGGGCAGCTCTGGGAGGCGCGAGGTGCGCGCCCGTTGGAGACGCACGGGTTCACTCCGTGGTTCGAACACCTGCTCCCGCAGGGGCCGTTGCGAAGGGCGATCGCGCGGGCGGCGTCGGTCGACGAAGACGACGGCATGGCGCTTCTCGCGTGGCTCGGTGACGACCTGCTGGGGGCCGTGGCGGTCGAAGCCGCGGAGGCCGATGCGCGCCTGCCACGCCCCGCTCCGCTCGTGGTTGCCGAGACGGGCACGCCGTACCGCAGCGCGCTGCCGGGCAACCAGTGGAAGCTCTCGCTCGCCGAGGACAGCAGCGGATACACGATCCCGATGCACGGCGGCGAGGGCGCGTGGATCGCGAAGCTCCCGACCGGCAAGCTCCCGCGTCTCGTCGAGGTCGAGGCTGCGACGATGGCGTGGGCCAAGGCGAGCGGCGTCGTGGTGCCCGAGGTGCGGGTGGTGCCTGCCACGGCGCTCGGAGCGCTGCCGCAGGAGATTCCGCGCGCGGAGCCCAACGCGTACCTCATCCGACGCTTCGACCGCACGCCCGCGGGGCGTGTGCACACCGAGGACTTCGGACAGGTGCTCGACACGCCGCCGGGCCCCGCGCTCTTTCAATCGAAGTACGAGTACATCGCCGCGGTGCTGGCGAAACTGTGTCCGCCCGAGGATCTCCGCGCGTTCGTGCGACAGCTCGTGTTCTGCATCGTGGCGGGCAACACCGACGCGCACACGAAGAACTGGACGCTGCTCTATCCCGATGGACGGCACCCGCGGCTGTCACCGGCCTACGACCTCGTCGCGGTGGTGGTCTATCCCGAGGCGCACGACGGCGAGCTCGCGCTCTCGCTCGGCGGCTCGAAGGCGTTGCACGGCGTCACGGAGGCGCGGTTCCGTGCGCTCGCCCGTGTGTGCGGTGTCGACGAAGCGACGGTGGCGCAGTGGTTCCGTGACGACGTGGAGCGCGCGCGAACCGCGTGGGCTGCGCCCGAGGTGCACGATCGCTTCAGCGCCCTGGAGCGCACCCGGATCGACCAGCACATGGCGCGCGCCCTCGGCGGCTGACCGCTACCCGTTGGCGATCTCGGTCTCCAGCGCCTCCCACTCGGCGAGGAGCTTCTCGATCTGCGCGGGGAGCGCTCCCTCCTCGTCGGCGAGGCGCTTCTGCTCGTCGGCGGGCGTGCGGTCGAAGAAGCCCTCGGCGCCCCACAGCGCCTCGATCTCGCGCTTGCGCGCTTCGAGCTTCTCGATCTGCGCGAGCACCTTGTCGCGCTTCGCCGGGAGCGACGCGAGGTAGTTCTTGCGCTTCTTCTCCTCGGCGTAGAGCTCGGACTTCGACTTCACCGGCGCGGCCTCGGCGGCCTTCTGCGCGCGCGCCTCGGTGCGGGCCTTCTGCGCCACGGCCTCGCTGTCGAGATGGTCGTCGCCGCACTGGGCCAGGTAGTCGTCGTAGGTGCCCTGCACGTCGCGAAGTCCCGCGGCCGTCACCTCGATCACGCGCGTCGCGAGCTCGGAGACGAACCACCGGTCGTGGGAGACGAAGATCACCGTGCCCTCGTAGGCCTTGAGCGCGGTGACGAGGGCCTCGATGGATTCGAGGTCGAGGTGGTTCGTGGGCTCGTCGAGCACGAGCACGTTGGGCCGCTGCGCCACGATCGTCGCGAACACCAGCCGCGCGGCCTCTCCGCCCGAGAGCGCCGCCACGCGCTTCTCGACGTCGCTCCCCGAGAAGAGCATGTGCCCGAGCATGGAGCGCACCTCGGTGTTCGAAGCCATGGGGCGCACGTCGGTGAGCACGCGCAGCGGCGTCGCGTCGTGGTCGGTGAGCACCTCTTTGTGGTCCTGCGCGAAGTAGCCCGGACGCGCTTCGTAGCCCCACGTGGAGGTGCCCGCGTCGGGCGCGAGGCGTCCCATCACGATCTTGAGAAGCGTCGACTTGCCGAGGCCGTTGGCGCCGATGACCGCCACCTTCTCGCCGCGGCGGATCTGGAGCGTCACGCCCTTCAACACCGCCTTCGGTCCGTACGACTTCGTGAGGCCGTCGAGGGTGAGCACGTCGCGTCCGCTGGGGCGTTCCATTTCGAAGCGGAAGCGCGGCGCACGGCGCGTGGTCTCGGCCACCTCGGTGACCTCGATGCGCTCGATCTGCTTCAGTCGGCTCTGGGCCTGGCGGGCCTTGGTGGCCTTGGCGCCGAAGCGCTCCACGAAGGCCCTCTTCGCGGCGATCTCGGCCTCGGCGCGCGCGGCCTCGCGCTCCTGCTGCTCGTGCACGAGGGTCTTCTGCTGCACGAAGGCGCTGTAGTTGCCGGTGTAGAGCGTGACCGTGCCGTAGTCGACGTCGAGGATGTGCGTCGCCATCCGATCGAGAAAGCGCTGGTCGTGGGAGATCACCACGGCGCATCCGCGGTACGCCGCGAGGAACTTCTCCAGCCAGCGGATCGAGAGGATGTCGAGGTGGTTCGTGGGCTCGTCGAGAAAGAGCGCGTCGGGCCCGCCCACGAGCACCTGCGCGAGGAGCACGCGGAGCTGAAAGCCGCCCGAGAGCGTCGAGAGCGCGTTGCGGTGCTCGCCCGCGGCGATGCCCAGACCCACGAGCACGGCCCCGGCGCGCGCTTCGAGGGTGTAGCCGTCGACGGCCCCGAGCTGCTCTTCGAGTTCGGCCGCGCGCGTCGGGTCGGGGTGCGATCCGCGGAGCAGGGCCTCGCGCTCTTGCAGCAGCGCCCACGCGCGTTCGTCGCCGCGCATCGCCGTGTCGAGAATGGACACGGTGCCGTCGAGGAAGCGGTCCTGACGGAGCACACCGACGCGCGCGGCGGCGGGGATGGAGACCGTTCCCTCGCTGGCGGGTTCGTCGCCCGTGAGGATCTTGAGCAGCGTGGTCTTGCCCGCGCCGTTGGCGCCCACGAGGCCGTAGCGCGACCCGCGGTTGAGGTTCATCGACACGTCTTCGAAGAGCGTGCGGTCGGCGAAGGACTTGCCCAGGCGGGTGATCGCGATCATGGCGGCGGCGGCTCTATACAGGCACTCGCGTCCGCAGTTCCACCGCCACGGAGTCGCGCGTTGACCCACGCGGACGCGCGGGGATAAGAAACCGCGCTCCGCCCGTGAACGCAGCGCCGCGCCGACGGCAACGCACGCGGGCATCGACGGTCTCAACGCTTCGGGTACGCAACGGGTGGATATGAGCAGTTCGCGAACGTTCCGGTGCTGGTCGTGTGGGGGCGCAGAGCTGACCCCGGTGCTCGACCTGGGTCACACGCCGCTGGCCAACTCGCTCGTGCGCCCCGAAGACGCCGCGCAGCGCGACCCGGTGTTTCCCCTCGCGCTGGCCTTCTGCCAGGGCTGCTCGCTCGTGCAGATCACCGAGTCGGTGCCGCCGGAGCAGCTCTTCCGCGAGTACCTGTATTTCTCGTCGTTCAGCGACACGATGCTCCGTCACTCCCGCGCGCTGGTGGAGCGCCTCGTGCGCGACCGCGGGCTCACCGGCGATCACCTCGTGGTCGAGGTCGCGAGCAACGACGGCTACCTGCTTCAGTTCTACCGGGACGCGGGCGTGAAGGTGCTCGGCGTCGAGCCCGCGCGGAACATCGCGAAGGTGGCCGAGGAGAAGGGCATCCCCACGCTGAGCGAGTTCTTCGGCGACGCGCTCGCCGCGAGGCTGCGCGCCGAGGGACGCCGCGCGAGCGTGATGCACGCCAACAACGTGCTGGCCCACGTGCCCGACCTCAACGGCTTCGTGCGCGGGTTCAAGACCCTGCTCGCCGACGACGGCGTGGCGATCTTCGAAGCCCCCTACGTGCGCGACATGATCGAGGGCCTGGAGTTCGACACGATCTACCACGAGCACCTCTGCTACTACTCGCTCACGGCGCTCGACGCGCTGTTCCGCCGCAACGGGCTCGCGGTGGTGCGGGTGGAGCGTGTGCCCATTCACGGCGGCTCGCTGCGCGTGTTCGTCTCGCACGAGGGCGTCGCCGCAGACGAGACCGTGGCCGCCACGCTGGCCGACGAGCGCCGCGAGGGCATGGACACCTTCGCGTACTACGAGCAGTTCGCGCGGCGCGTGCACGACCTCAAGCGCGTGCTCGTGGGCCTGCTCACGGACCTCAAGAAGGGCGGCGCGCGCATCGCCGCGTACGGCGCGTCGGCGAAGGGATCGACGCTGCTCAACGCCTTCGGCATCGGGGCTTCGCTCGTCGACTACGTGGTCGATCGGTCGACGTACAAGCAGGGGCGGCTCACGCCGGGCACGCACCTGCCCATTCGCGCGCCCGAGGTGCTCGCCGCCGAGGTGCCCGACTACGCGCTGCTCCTCACGTGGAACTTCGCGCAGGAGATCCTCGCGCAGCAGGCCGAGTACCGCGCGCGCGGCGGGCGCTTCATCGTGCCCGTGCCCGACGTGCGGGTGCTCTGATGCGCCTCACGGAGACGAAGCTGGCGGGGGTGTTCCTCGTCGACGTCGAGCCCGTGGAAGACGAGCGCGGGTTCTTCGCGCGGACCTGGTGCAGCGACGAGATGCGCGCGAAGGGGCTCAACCCCGTGGTGACGCAGACCAGCTACTCGCAGAACCGCCTGCGCGGCACGCTGCGGGGGATGCACTACCAGCGCGATCCGTACGGCGAGACGAAGATCGTGAGCTGCATCCGCGGGCGCATCTGGGACGTGGTGCTCGACCTGCGCCGCGACTCGCCCACGTACTGCCAGTGGGTCGGCGCCGAGCTCACCGATCGCAATTACCGCGCGTTCTACATTCCGCCGGGCTGCGCCCACGGGATGCAGACCCTCGAAGACGACACCGTCGTGGCCTACAAGATCACGCCCGCCTACGTGGCCACCCACGCCGCCGGCGTGCGCTGGAACGACCCGGCCTTCGCGATCGAGTGGCCGCTCCCCGACGCGCCGACGCTCTCTCCCCGCGACCGCGCGCTGCCGGATTTCGTGCGATGAAGCCCGTGCTCGTCACCGGCGCCACGGGCTTCGTGGGATCGCGCGTGGTGCGCCGCCTCGTCGACCGCGGAGACCGCGTGCAGATCCTTCTGCGACCGGGCGCCGACACCGCGCGGCTCGAAGGCTACGAGCGCCGCTGCGAGGTGATTCCCTTCGCGCTCGGTGACGCGGGACTCGCCGGTGCGATCGCCGACGCGAAGCCCGCGCGCTGCCTCCACGCGGCCTGGTACGCCGAACCCGGACGCTACCTCTCGTCGCCCGAGAACCTCCGCCTCGTCGACCACACGCACCGCCTCGCCGAGGCCCTCGCGGCCGCGGGCTGCGCGCGCCTCGTGGGCGTCGGAACGTGCTTCGAGTACGACACCGACGCGGGCTATCTCAGCGAGACCTCGCCCACGGCGCCGCGCCATCTCTACAGCGCGTGCAAGCTCGGGCTCTCGCACTCGCTCGCGCAGTACGGCGCGCTCGAAGGGCTCCAGGTCGCGTGGGCGCGGCTGTTCTACCTCTACGGCCCCTTCGAAGACCGTCGGCGCCTCGTGTCGTCGGTGATCACCTCGCTCCTCGACGGACGCGCCGCGCGCTGCACCGCGGGCACGCAGGTGCGCGATTTTCTCCACGTCGACGACGTGGCGGGCGCGCTGGTGGCCGTGCTCGACGCGCAGCTCACGGGCAACGTGAACGTGGGCAGCGGGCAGCCCGTGACCGTGCGCGACGTGGTCACGCGGCTCGGCGCGCTCACGGGACGCAGCGACCTCGTGGAGCTCGGTGCGATTCCGATGAACCCCGCGGATCCGCCCTTCGTGTGCGCGAACGTGCAGCGGCTCACGCGCGAGGTGGGATGGGGCCCGTCGCACACGCTCGACGGCGGCCTCGCCGACGCCGTGGCGTGGTGGCGCACACACGGCGCAACCCGTTAGAAGATAGGCACTTCAGCGCGCGGGGCGCAGCGCGTGGTCGTGAAAGGGCACGGTCTCGCGCGCGCACTGCGGCACGTTGCGCTTGCAGCGCGAACGGAGGCCGGGGAGCGCGTCGGGGGTGCGGTAGCGGTTCCAGGCGTTGCGGGCGCGGAGGGCCTCGTCGGGGGCGCCGAGCGCGTCGAGTTCGAGGGCCTGGAGGTTGTGGAGCTGCGCGCGCTCGGGGTCGATGGCGAGCCCCCGCGCGATGACGTCGAGGGCTTCACGGTGGCGTCCCGCGATGCCGAGGCTGTTGGCGTACATCTCCGCGAGGCGCACGTTGCCCGGGTTCGCGCGCCATGCGGCGCCGAGGGGCTCGACGGTCTCGGCCCAGCGCCACACGTCGGAGCCCGCCACTCCGCGGAGGTACGGAATCACCGGGTCGTCGGGACGGATGCGCGCCGCGCGATCGAGCCACGCGTGGGCCTCGTCGGTGCGTCCTTCGCGGATCGCGAGTCGCGCACGTTCGACGAGCGGTTCGGCGCGGTCGGGGGCGAGGGCGAGGGCGCGTTCGAGGCTGGCGCGCGCTTCGCCGACGCGCTCCTGGAGGTTCCACTCGACGAGGGCGCGGCCGTGGTCGTACCAGCGTCGCCACGGGGCTGCGAGGGGCGCGTCGAGCGCGGGGGCGTACACCGCGGGCGTGTGCGCGCCGAGGGTGACCGTGACCGACGAGACCACGGTGACGGGCCAGGTGTCGGGGCAGGGGCGTCCCTGGTCGGCGACGGCGCTGCGGCACGCGGCGGTGACGTAGGGGTTGCCGAGGCGACGATGGAGCAGCCGCGCGGTGACGGTGTACGGCCCGTCGAGGTGCGCGGGCGCGCGCCAGGTGTAGCGCACGGCGCGGGCGGCGCGCGGGGGCACGGTGGTGTCGTACGCGACGGCGCGGTAGCGGTGCGGATCGCGGGAGAGCGCGGGCGTTCCCGTGTCGTCGACGGGGCGCAGTTCGAGGCGGTGCGCGTCGTCGCGGAGGGGGCCGGGGTCCGTGGCCGTGAGCAGTCCGCTCTGTGCGACGAGGCCGCGGGCGTTGCGCACGGTGAGCTCGATCCACGTGTCGGCGACGTCGGCGGTGCCCGAGGGAAAGCGGTGTCCCACGCGCTCGTTGACCATCACCACGTCGAAGGCGACGGACTCATTGGGCGAGGGCGCGCGGTCTTCGAGGGCATCGGCGGGTGAGCCTGCCGACGTTGACGGTGCGCGCAGCACGTCGAGGCGCACGGCACCTTCGAGGGCGCGGCGTTCGGCGGCCATCATGTCGTCGTCGTGGAGCCACGCGGCGAGGGCCGTGTGTCCGCCCGAGAAGCGATGGGAACGCACCATGCCGTTGTGCGCGGCGCGGTCGCCGAGGGGCGCGGCTTCGAGGGGCATGTGGCACTGCTGGCAGGTGCGCGGCGGCACCTCGGGATCGACGCGTTCGACATCGTGACCGGCCCAGGCGCTCTGGTCCCAGAGGTCGAACTCGTTCTGTCCGCGGAGCCAGGTCGCGCCGTTGACCGCCTCGGGGATGCCGACCTTGTGGCAGCTCGCGCAGTACTCCGCGGTGTGGAGCAGCGGGCGCATGAGCCGCGCGCGATGTTGTGCGACGGCCTCGCGGTCTTCGCGGTCGCGGGGCGGGTACACCACGGCGTCGGGCGAGACCACGTAGTTGCCGTTGCCCGTGCGGTCGTGCACGCGCTCGATGGAGTGACACAGCAGACACCCCACCCCCACGGCGGCGCGCTCGTGACGGCGGTCGACCTCGGCGGCGTCGAGGTCGTGGGCGAAGAGCAGCGCGGGGTCGTGGCAGCCGCCGCACCAGCGCGTCACGGCAGGTCCGCGGGCCTCGCGCGCGGCGCGAAACGCGGGGAGGTAGAAGGGGTTGTCGAGCGACGAGAAGCGGTGCGCCGAGTGCGACCACTGCGCGAAGATGTCGGCGTGACACACGGAGCATCGGTCGAGCGCCGAGAGCGCATCGCCGGGGAGCTCGCGCTGATCGCGCACCGAGGCCGCGGAGGGCGCCCAGGTCTGCGGCGGCGCATCGGGCACGAGGGCCGTGAGGGGCGCATCCGAGCGTGCGTGTGGTGTGTCACGCGAGGTGTCGGCGGACGCGTCGGAGGGCGCCGTCGCGTCGAGGGTGGGCGCGGTGGTTCCGTCGGCGCAGCCCGTGAAAAACAGGGCCGCGGCGAGGGCGAGGAGGACTGCGGTGGAGGGCGCGCGCGGCATGGGGTGGGTGGTGCCCGGTGAAGGTCAGCGACGACGGCGCGTGCCCATCACGAGGGCGCCGAGGGTGAGCGCGAGGCCGCCCAGGAACGAACGCGAGACGGGGGCTTCCGAGGGCTTCTGGATGACCCTTCCACCCGGCGCGGGCGTGCTGCGCGTGGGCGGTGCGGGCGGTGTGGTGGGGGCGGGCTGCGGGGCGACGCGGGGCGGCGCCGGGGGCTGGTATCCGCGCGAGAGCGAGGGGATCGGCGAGCGCACGTAGGAGGCGAGGCGCACACGGCCGTCGCGGGGCACGTCGCTGAGGTTGCGCGCGGCGACGGGCTCGGGACGCGCGCCACGCGGAGGCCCTCCCCAGCGGCCGCGGATGGGGTGCGCGCACGCGATGGGGCCCGTCCACGGGTGGCGGATCGCATAGCGGGCCTGGAACTGATTGCCGCCCCACTGGGCGGGGTGTGCGCCCTGTTCGAGGCGACCGTTGCCGTCGGTGTTGAACTCGCGTCCGCCCTGCACCGCGGGGGCTTCGCGAAAGATGAGGTCTTCGGTGAGCGTGGCGCGGTCGTAGCGCGTGTGGAGGCGCGTCACGGTCATGTTGTAGACGTGGTAGTTGCGGTCGAAGCCGGGGCGGTCGACGGTGAGCACGTCGGCGCCGAGCACGTTGAGTTCGGACTGATCCATCGGGGGCGTCGGGCACGGATCGCAGGAGTTGGTGCTCCACGCGTACTCGGTGACCACGGCGCGTCCGCCGGCCTGGTCGAGGGTGTAGTCGAAGAGGCGGGCGTAGAGGGCGCCGAAGTTCTGCCGCGCGCTGTTGGCCACGTCGAGGTTCGTGGGCACGAAGACGTTGTTGTAGTTGGCCACCTCGAAGCGCGACGAGGGGTGGAGGATGTACACGATCAGATCCTGCGCGCCGTTGGCGTTCATGAGCCCGAGGCGCACGGGCAGGCGGAAGTCCTGCGCGTCGTAGTGGAAGCGCAACGGAGACAGACGCACGCCGCCCGACGGACGGCGCTCGGCGCGCTCGATGTCGACCTTGGCGACGAAGAACTTCCACTGCTCGCGCACGTACGGCGCGAGGTACTGCGCGGCCCCCTGCGGAACGTTGTAGTGGTTCGCGTGGAGCCACGTTTCGAGCCCCGTCGACTCGGTGGCCGAGAGCACCAGCACGTCGTACTCGCCCACGGAGAAGCGCGCCTCGATGCGCACGCCGTGTTCCGCGTCGTCTTCTTCCATCGGGGCCGCGGCCGAGGGCATGGGCCTGCCGCCCGCGCGGGCACGGCGTGCGACGGGGGGCGGGGTGTAGCAGGGGTCTTCTTCCCAGTACTCGACGAGGCGCGGGGCCGTGAGTGATTCGAGGTGCGTGAAGACGTCCTGCGGCAGCGTGTGCACGTTCTCGCGCTGGAGCACGATGGGCACGGGCACCACCATGGCGAAGTCCTGCGCGGGGCCGTCGTAGTCGTTGCTCATCGAGAGCACGGTGCGCGTGCCCTCGCGCATCAGGGCGACGCGCGTGGCCTCGTTGACAAGCTGCTGGTTCGCGTCGGAGACGTAGAAGCCGCAGAAGGCCGAGGCGGCGGGGGACGCGGCGAACGAGGCGCCGAGCAGGGCGAGCGCGAGAGCGAGGCGGACAGGGCGATGCACGGAGTCCTCCGACGGTGATGAGACGTGGCGGGCGCAGGGGTGCGGCCCGCATCGCGGCGCACGGTCCCTCAGCGGCCCACGCATCGCGGCCGATCATAGACGCACGAGGCACGACGAGGTTGGAGATGTCTTCGGGAGACGACGCGGAATCTGAATTACGGGGCTCAAGCTCCGACGCCGCTCCGCCGATGGAGCCCGTGATGGAGCGCGTCACGCTGACGAGCGTCGTTCCCCCCGACGCGTCGGCGACCACCTTTCCCGTCGAGTGGCGCCAGATCGCCATGCGACGCGCGTTGCGCGGCGGCCTCGGCATGACGGCCGTGCTCATTCCGAGCGTGTGCCTCCTCGACGGCTCGCTCCGCGGCTTCTGGATGCTCCCCGCGGTGCTCCTCTACGCCACGCCCCTCGCGCTCATCGACCGCGACTGGCGCCTCGCGCGGCTCACGCTGATGGTGACCACCCACGCGATGAGCCTCTTTCTCGCGGTGATGTTCGGCCACGCGGCGCTCACGCACACGATCTCCCTCGCGATCGTGCCGCTGGCCTACATCGTCTACGACGGCGACGTGCGCGCGCGAAACATCGCCACCGGCGCCGCGGCCGCAGCCTTCGTGGCCATCGAGGCCGCAGGCCGCGCGGGGGCGCTCCCCGTCTGGATGCCAGGCGACACCTCGCGCTACCAGCTCCTCTCCTTCGCCTCGACCTTCTACGTGATCCTACGCCGCACGCACCTCATGGCGGACTTCAGCCTCGCGATGCGGCGCCACCTCGCCGACCAGCACCGTCGCCTCGACGACGCGCAGGCCACCGCGCACATCGGCAGCTTCGACCACGACCTCGCCACGGGACGTGTCTCGTGGTCGCAGGAGATGCAGAACATCGTCGCCGCCGCGGCGCCCGCGGACACCACCGCGTACCGCGCGCTCCTCGACCGTGTGCACGCCTATGACCGCGAGGCCGTGAACGAGCAGGTTCGTCTGCTCCTCGAACGGCCCGAGTCCGAGCGCGTGCACGAGTTCCGCATGCTGCGTCCCGACGGCGACGAGCGCACGCTGCGGGCGAGCGCGCGCGTGCTCTTCGATGCGCGGGGCCGCGCCGAGCGCGTGGTGGGCACGGTGCAAGACGTCTCCGACGCGCGTCGCAAGGAGGCCGCCCTGGTGCGCGCCCGCGAGGCCGCCGAGGCCGCATCGCGCGCGAAGTCGGCCTTCCTCGCGAACATGAGCCACGAGCTGCGCACGCCCATGAACGGCGTGCTCGGCATGACGGCCCTCGCGCTGGAGACGAAGCTCACCGAGGAGCAGCGTGGCTTCATCGACGCGGCGCACACGTCGGGCCTCGCGCTGCTCACCATTCTCAACGACATTCTCGACCTGTCGAAGATCGAGGCGGGCAAGCTCACGATCGAGACCGTGTCGTTCTCGGTGCGCACGGTGGTCGAGCAGGCGTTGCAGCTCTTCGCGCCGCGCGCGCAGCAGAAGGGAATCTCGCTCGTGGCCGTGATCGACGACGCGGTGCCGCCGCGGCAGCTCGGCGATCCGGTGCGCGTGCGGCAGCTTCTGGTGAACCTCGTGGGCAATGCGGTGAAGTTCACCGAGCGCGGCGGCGTGCGCGTCGAGGTGGTGCCTGCGCGCGGCGAGTGCGTGGAGTTCCGCGTGGTCGACACGGGCGTGGGCATTCCCGAAGACCGTCAGCGCGCGATCTTCGACGCGTTCACGCAGGCCGACGGATCGACGACGCGGCGCTTCGGCGGCACGGGCCTCGGGCTCACGATCTGCCGCGAGCTCGCGCGGCTCATGGGCGGCACGCTCGACGTGAAGAGTCGCATGGGCGAGGGGAGCACCTTCCGCGCGGTGCTTCCGCTGCCGCAGACGAACCAGCTCGTGACCGACCACGGCAAGGTGCGCGTGCGGCTCACCACGGGCACCGATCGCCCCACGAATGCGCGTCCGCTCAAGGTGCTGCTCGCCGAAGACAACGTGGTGAACGCGCGCATCGCGCGGGTGCTCGTCGAGCGCGCGGGTCATCAGGTGACGCACGTTCCCGATGGCGCCGAGGCGGTGGAGGCCGTGGCCCGCGAGCGCTTCGACCTGGTGCTCATGGACGTGCAGATGCCCGGCGTCGACGGCCTCGAAGCGGCGCGACGCATCCGCGCGTCGGGCTCGAAGGTGCACATCATCGCGATGACCGCCAACGCGATGAAGGGCGACGAAGAGGCCTGCCTCGAAGCGGGCATGGACGCCTACCTGTCGAAGCCGCTGAACTTCTCGAAGCTCCACGACGCGCTGCTGCGGGTGTCGACGGCGACGCGCGCGGGTGGCGCTGCGGGCGCGACGGCGGTCACCGCGCTGTAGCGTCGGGCGTCTCGGCGGGGGGAAGTCCTTCGAGCGCGCGCAGGGCCTTCTCGCGGTCGAACTCGCCCTCCCAGCGCGACACGACCACGGTGGCCACGCCGTTGCCGATGAGGTTCGTGATGGCGCGCGCCTCCGACATGAAGCGGTCGACGCCGAGGAGCAGCGTGATGCCCGCGACGGGGATGCGTCCCGTGGAGGCCAGCGTGGCCGCGAGGGTGATGAACCCGCCGCCGGTGACCGCCGCGGCGCCCTTCGAAGTGACCAGCAGCACCGCGAGGATCGAGAGCTTCTCGTGGAGCGTGAGGTTCACGTCGCAGGCCTGCGCGACGAACATCGCGGCCATGGTGAGGTAGATCGACGTGCCGTCGAGGTTGAACGAGTAGCCCGTGGGAATGACCATGCCGACGACGGGGCGCGGACAGCCGAGGGCCTCCATGCGCGTGAGCATGCCGGGCAGCGCCGACTCGCTGGAGCTGGTGCCGAGCACCACGAGGATCTCTTCGGAGAGGAAGCGCAGAAAGGCCGTGATGCGCAGCCCCGAGGCCACGCGCAGGATGGTGCCGAGCACCACGAACACGAAGAGCGCGCTGGTCACATAGAACGCCGCCATGAGCCGCCCGAGGCTCACGAGCGTGTGCAGGCCGTACTTGCCCACGGTGAAGGCCATGGCCCCGAAGGCGCCGATGGGGGCGACGCGCATCACGAGTCCCACGACGCCGAAGAGGGCGTGGCCTGCGTCGTCGATCCAGCGCACGAGGGCGCGGCCGCGCTCGCCCATGGCCGAGAGCGCGAAGCCGAAGAGCACCGAGAACACGAGCACCTGCAGGATCTCGCCCTTCGCGAAGGCCTCGACCGCGTTGCTCGGAATCATGTGCAGCAGGAACTCTCCCGCCTTCAGGTCGCGCGCGGCGCCCGTGTATCCCTCGATGCCGCGGGTGTCGAGCGTGCGCGGGTCGGCGTGGATGCCCGCGCCCGGACGAAACACCTCGACCACCACGAGTCCGATGGCGAGCGCGAGGGTGGTGACCGCTTCGAAGTAGACCAGCGCGCGCGCGCCGACGCGTCCGACCTTCTTCATGTCGCCCATGCCCGCGATGCCCACCACGACGGTGCAGAACACGATGGGCGCGATCACCATGCGAATGAGTCGGATGAACGCGTCGCCCAGCGGACGCAGCGATTCGCCGAGGTGCGGTCGCACGTGCCCGAGCACCGCGCCCACCGCGATCGCGAGAAGCACCTGCGCGTAGAGGCTGCGGTACCAGGGGCGTGCGGAGCTCATCGCGCAACGATCCACGGAGCGCGCGTCGCGACGCAACGGCTACGCACGCGGGCGCTGCATCGGGGCGGTGGAGTGCGCCAACAATTTCATTTGAATGGTGAAGAACAAGGTTGACAGAGCGGAGTGCTCCCTCTAGTCTCCGCGAGCCTTTCGGGGAGCGTCTGGACACGCGGTGTTCTCGCGCCCCGGTCTGCGCCGCCTCGCCCACGTCATCGGTTCGTTCACGCGCCCGAAGGTCACCGCTGCCATGAAGTCCCTCCACACCCCGAACGAGCGCCGCTGCGACGGCCTCCCGCGTGTCGAACGCGGCGCGGGCCTGGCGTGGGCGACGGTGCGCGGCGACCTCGATCGCGCGGGCCGACCGACGAGCGGAAGCCCCTGCGCGCAAGGGCGATGCGATGGCCCTGAACCCCTCCACGGAGCCGGGACGGAACCGACGGACCCACGTCGGTAGCCCACGATCCCGAAGGCCCTTCCCCCGAAGGCCGGCTCCGTTCCGAGAAGGGAACAGGGTCGGCCTTCTGCGTTGGTGCGTGGGTGCCTCCTGCGAGTGCGCCTCGGAGCTGCCGACGAGGGGAGCGCACCGTCGCGCGGGGGCGTGTTGTGGGCGCGGTCGCGGGTCCAGTTCCGCGCGTCGTCGGGGCGCGGAGGGTGGGCGCGTTCAAATGTACTTGTTGGCGGTGGGCGCTTCGATCAAACGAAGTTTTCAAACGTGATTGTTGGGGCATGAAGACGTCGCGAGGGCGTCGTAAACAGCGCGTAGCTCAGTCTGGGAGAGCGTCCGCTTCGGGAGCGGAAGGTCGCAGGTTCGAATCCTGCCGCGCTGACCGTGAGAGGCCCTGTCGCCATGAAGATGCGACGGGCGAGGAGGTCACGAAAGGTCGAGAAAACAAGTGCAATGGCGGTGGTGAGATCGTGCGAGTGCTCTCGCGTTCTGGCGGTGGTGAGATCGTGCGAATGGGCCCGCGTTCTGGCGGTGGTGAGATCGTGCGAGTGGGCCCGCGTTCTGGCGGTGGTGAGATCGTGCGAATGGGCCCGCGTTCTGGCGGTGGTGA
>CAMFHP010000135.1 GCA_945952225.1 uncultured Myxococcaceae bacterium | reverse complement strand
GCGTCGGTGACGACGACCTTGCGGGCGCCTGCATCGAGCGCGAGGCGCACCACCGTGGCGACCACCTCGGGGTTCGTGTTGGCCGCTTGAATGGGCGTGCGATCCCACCCGATGTTGGGCTTCACCACCACGATGTCACCGCGGGAGATGAAGCGCTGCATGCCGCCGAGTGCCGCCACGGCCTGCTCGACGAGGGCGGCGGGGGCGATGCCATCGAGCCCGTGGGCCACGGCGAAATCACTGGGCCCGCCGTGGTCGGCGAGGCGGTAGTCGCGAACCTCACGCACCCCGCGTGCGGTCTGCGTGTTCCACCCGCCGTGTTCGTAGCGGGTGCGCGCGATGAGCCCCGCGCCCGCGAGGACGCCGAGGGCCTTGCCCGCGCGAATCAGCGCCTCGCGGCGCGTCGGTCGTGGGTCGGTCATGGTGTGGGGAGTGCTCCATGCGCTGCGGAGAGGATCTCTACGCGGCGACGGCGCGTGCCGTGGCGGTGGTGTATCGGTCGTGCGGGGCGATGCGCAAGTCCCCGGCGCGCAACGCTTGCGGCCGTGGAGGTGCGGGAACGGGGGGAGTCAGGGCAGGGCGGCGACGAGGGCGCGGAGGCGCTCGATGCGGGCCTCACGAGGGGGCGCGTTGAGTCCCTGAACGCCCGCGTCGGTGAGCACGAGCACGGTGGATCCCTTGCGCGCGACGGCGAACTCGCCCGTGTCGTTCGCGGCGGTGAAGGCCTCATCACCGAGGCCCGCGACCGCCGTCGGATGCGCGCCGCGGAACAGCCCCGCGAGCGTGTGCGCCTCGTCGCCATTGCCGCGGACGAAGTGGGCGACGCGGTAGCGGGCGCCGTCGGCGCTGCGATAGTGGCCGACCCACGCGGGGCCCGTGCGTTCGACGCCGAAGACGCCCTGCGCGAGGTACGTGAGTCCACCCCACACGAGCCCATCGCGCGAGAATCCCTGGGGAGGCTGCGGCGCGGTGATCTCTCCCGGAAGCGCCGTCGCGACGCGTGCGGCCACGGCAGGGAGCGTCTCACGGGCGAGGGCGCGGAGGGCGTTCTCGTCGCGCTCGCCCGAGTCGTCGACGAGGTTGATCTGCACGAGGTGTTGGCCCTTCCAGAACACGAGCTGGCTGGTGCCGAGAAAGCCGCCGCCGCCGTGCTGCGTGGCCTGCGATTCGAGGGAGGCCGGGTCGCGCGCGTCGCTGAGCATCATCGAGTATTGGCCGTACGCACCGAGGGGCGAGCCCATGTCGTAGACCTCGGTGGTCACCACGAGCTCGGTGCCCGCCTTGCGATAGTCCGTGCGCGCGAGCTGGCGAAAGCCGTAGGCCATGTACTTCTCGCCCGCGCCGTCGATGAGCTGAAAGAGATCCTGTCCGTTGATGAGACGCACGGCGCCGGACTGCGCCCACCCCGCGACGGGCGATCCCTGCGGGAGAAAGCGGCCCGTCTCGCGAAAGTCACCCGCCTGCGCAGGCGGATCGAAGGCCGCCGCGGGCGTGGGCGAGGCGCTTCCGTTGCTCGGCGGCGCGGGTGTACGCTGCTCAGGCGGCGTCGAAGGTCGCGGAGCGGGTTCGCGCTTGCAGGCAGCCAGCGCGAGCGCGAACACGAAGAGCGGAGCACGTACGTTCATGGCGCGGCTTGATACGGTCCCCCTCCCTGCACCGCAAGTGTCTGGTGAGGGCTCGTCGGCGAAGGTCTGCAATCGTTGCGTAGTCCCGCAAGGGCTTGCTGCCGGGTGCGCAGCGGGCTGCGAGGAGCGCCGCGGATTCTCGAAGAATCCACGGAACATCGCAGGGGCACATGGGTTGCACCGCGCCGCCGACGTGCATCAGGGCCACCGTCACGCGCGCGGCTTCACCCTGGTCGAGATGATGGTCGTGGTGACGATCATCTCGATCGTGTCGGCGCTCGTGCTTCCGTCGATGGCCCAGGTGGTGCGCGACCGCCACGCGCAGGAGGCGGCGATGTCGGTGCTCGACATCGTGCGCGAGACGCGGAGCCGGGCGATGTACCGCGGAACGGCCCACACGCTGCTCATCGAGACCGTGGGCACCACGCTTCGGATGCACGCCTACGAGGGCTCGACGAGCTCGTGTCGGTTGTCCCGATTCGGCGGCGGTCTCTTCGATCCGGCGCAGCGGGTGTACTCCCTCGACATGACCACGTCGGCGTTCACCGATGACGGGATTCAGGCGGCGGTGGCCACGACGCTCACCGCGGCGCCGCCGTCGACGAGCCTCTCCACGCTTCAGTTGTGTTTTACCCCGATGGGGGTCACGTATTTTTCGCTGACGCCGATCTCTGATGCTGCGACCTCGATGGCGACGTTCAGCAATGACAGCACGGCGGCGGGGCTCAACACGCCGATGTTCGCGGTCTACGTGTACCGCGGGACGTCGAGCGCGCCGGTGGGCGTGCCTCGGGTGATCATGGTGCCCCTGTCGGGCATGCCGAGGATGCGCCAGTGAGTGCGAAGACGCAGCGACGCAGGGCCGCGCAGCGGGGCTACACCCTCATCGAGGTGATGGCCGCCATGGCGGTGCTCGGCACGGGGATCCTCGGGATCCTCGCGATGCAGGGCGCGACGGTGAACGCGAACCGCCGCGCGCAGGAGCTCACCACGGCCACCACGATCGCGCGCCGCTGGCAGGAGCGTCTGCACCGCGACGCGCTCCAGTGGAACTACCCGACCTACGGCTCGCCGCTCTCGAACATCGGGAACACCTGGTACTTCCGTCCGCTGCTCGCGGCGACCACGACGGGATGGGTTCTCCCGACGCAGCCGACGGGCCTCGCGGCGGGCACGCCCTTCGAGAGCGCGGCGTCGAACTGGTGGGGACAGGACGTTCCCATCGGCGACGCGAACACGAGCTTCTGCACCCACGTGCGCCTCACGCGGCTCATCGCCGATGAGCTCGTACGTGCCGAGGTGCGCGTGTGGTGGTTCCGCACCGGCGGCGTGCGTCCGACGGCGTACGCGAACTGCGGCCGCGACACCGACCGCGACATGATGGGCAACGACACCACGAACGTGCACTGGGTCTACATGGCCCAGACGCTGGATCGGCACGAGCTGTGACCATGAAGCGCACCACCGCACAGCACGGCTTCACGATCGTCGAGCTCATGGTCTCGATCACCATCACGTCGATCGTGGTGGGGGCGCTCTACTCGGTGTCGCGCGCGACGACCGAGACCTTCAACCAGCAGCAGCGCGCCGCGGAGATGCAGCTCCGTCTGCGCCTCGCGATGGAACGCCTGCGCGCTGACGTGGCCCGTGCGGGCTACATGGGCACGCCGAACTCCGACATCGACCCGCGCGTCTGTCCCAAGCGCGCGCCGGTGCTCCAGGGCCTCTCGATCGCGCGCATCGCGGCGGGGTCGAACCCGGTGCCCAACTCGGCGATCAACACGTTCATCACGCCCGTCGCCCTGCGCATGGTGGGCAACTACACCACCGCCGACGAGTACCTGGTCGAGAGTGTCGAGGGGAATCGCATCCGCCTTCAGCACCGCACGCCCATCTGGGGTGCGCGCATGACGCAGGCGGAGTTCAACCGTGTGTTCCTCCCCGGTGGCGGTCGCGCGCGCATGATCCGCCTCACGAGCCCCACGGGGTCTACGCAGTTCGTCCGCGTGACCTCGGGCGCCTGGCAGCGCTACGACGCGGTGTCGAACCCCTACATCGACGTGTCGCCGACGCCGACCCTGGTGGGGGAGAGCTCGATGTCGGGCGCCACCTCGGGTTGCGGCATCGTGGGCATCGGAACGGGCTCCACCGTGGCCCCCATCGACATGGTGGACTACCGCATTCGCAACGGCACCTCGATGCGCGCGACGCTCGGTGACCTCTATCCCGCCGACGCGGCGGAGGCTGCGCTCAAGAGCGACTTGGTGCGCAGCGAGTGGGCCCTCGACGCGGTGCCCACGGAGATCCCTGGTTCGGCACAACTCGTGGGCGAGTACGCCGTGGACTTCGACGCGACGATCACCGTCGACGAGGCCACGGGCACGGGGGCCGTCGCGATGCGCGCGTTCGCGTGGGGCGACGACACCAACCTCACCCGCTACGCCGACGACATGATCTCGTCGGGCACGACGGCGGGGCGCTTTCCCCAGCGGATCCGTTCGGTGCTCCTGCGCCTGTCGATCCGTGACCGCACGCAGGATCCCGCTTTCGGGTGGGTGCCGCGTGCGACCTCGACGGATCCGCTCACGCGCTTCCGTGTGTACAACGACCGCCTCGGTGCGGCGCGCGTGCGCTCGCTGACCTCCGAGGTCGTGCTCCCGAACCTGGCCGCGAGGAACCTCCGTTGAAGCCCCTGCGCGTGAACAACTCCCGTGTGCGAGCGCGCCGCCGTCGTGGCGAACGCGGCGTCGCCATGTTCATCGTGATGATGCTCGTGGTGATGGTGAGCGCCGCGGGGGTGTTCGTGACGCGCTCGTCGTCGCTGGAGATCCGCTCGTCGGGCTTCGTGCGCCAGGCTGGGCAGACGCACTACGTGGCCGAGTCGGGCGCCAACGCGGTGATCGCGCGCCTTCGCCTCAACTGCCAGGCCTATGTGAACGACTACCTCCGCCGCAGCGCACTCGACCGCACGACGGCCACCGCGGGGTGTCCCGAGGTCGCGGTGAGCGCGGGCGAGGTGTACCGCAAGCCCTGCTACCGCTTCGCGAGCAATGACACGTCCATCGTGGGCGCCGGGTTGTCGGTGTTTGAGCCTCCTGCGGGCACCGGAGCCGCGCGGCGTCCCGGGTCTTTCGGTGCGGGCTACCTCATGCCGCAGTTCGGCGTGACGGTGACCGAACTCTACGGAGAGACGGCGGCGGCGCCGGGCAGCGACGTCGGCGGATCGTCGCTCTCGGACTCGCTGCGGCAATCGCGTTTGATGATCGATGTCACGGGCAGCTCGGAGCTCGACCGCTCGCTGGCCGCGTACTCCACGGATACGAACAACG
Source organism: uncultured Myxococcaceae bacterium (assembly GCA_945952225.1). Lineage (GTDB taxonomy): Bacteria > Myxococcota_A > Polyangia > Polyangiales > CAISKJ01. The sequence goes on along the minus strand of CAMFHP010000135.1, from coordinate 15,090 downwards.
TCGCGCGTGGGACCGAGTCCCTCCGCGCGATCTCGGTGATCTTGTGCAGCAACTGAGGCGCAACCTCCAACGGACCTCGAAGCCCCGTCGGGGCGCTGCGGGCGTGCGCCCCGCAGGGAGCAAGACCATGAGCGTGAAGGGATCCACGGTGCTCGCGTCGCTCGCGACCCTCGCGGTGACCCTCGGCGCCCCCGCCGCGTGGGCGCAGCCGGACGCACGTCTGCTCCGTCCAGACATCATGCTGCTCGTCGACACGTCGGGGTCGATGGAGTTCAGGGTCACCGCGCACGATGGCGATGCCGCGTGCAACCGTGACGACGGCGGTGACTGTGCGATGTGCTCCACCGGCGTGCCGCAGTGCTCGTCGGGGTGCCCGGCGGCCGAGTCGCGCAACCGTTGGATCACGGCCCTCGAAGTGCTCACGGGGTCGATCCAGGGCTACTCGTGCGAGGCCGGTCCGCGTGCCGACTCGTCGCAGTACGACTATCGCTACCCGATCCCCCACCACGAGGCGCTCTCCTTCGGCCATCGGCTCTACGAGAGCGGCGCGATGCAGGCCGCCGACGGCATCGTCGACGTGTACGCCGATCGCGTGCGCTTCGGCTTGATGACCGGCGACTTCGAGCAGGATCCCGACACCGAGATGTCGGGCATGTGGTCGTACGCCGACGCGCACCCCTTCGCGCCGCCGCTGTGCGCCACCACCGAGAGCTGGAACTTCGGCGCCAAGCGCGCATCGCGCGACGGAAACCTCACGGACGTGGTGCCCGGCGGCCTCGTGTCCGTGGGCGATCCGAGCGCCGACACCGCGACCCTCGCAGTGATCAACCAGACGGTGCAGCAGTCGCTCATCGGGCGCCCCGCGTTCGCGTCGAACCCTGCGATCCCTGGCGTGCGGCCCGTGGGCTCGACGCCCATCGCGGCGCTCCTCGACGACGCCTACTACTACTGGACGAACAACCGTGACGTGATCGACGGGAGCTCGTCGGGCACGGGCGATCCGTACTTTCAGTGCCGCAACCGCGCGAACATTCTCATCACCGACGGCGCCCCCACCGATGAGTTCTGGGCGTCGCAGTGCCGCGGTGGCGGCGTGTGTCCGTACGACTCTCCGTCGGCGGTCGCGATGCGCATGTCGACCGTGGGGCCCGGTGCGCCCGGTGTTCGCACGTACGTGATCGCGTTCGACCAGACCCCCGAGGTCGAGGCCGCGCTCGCTCCCATCGCCCTCGCCGGCAACACGCCGCAGGTCTACTACGCGAACGACCGCGCGAGCTTCGCGGGAGCGCTCTCGACGATTCTCGACACGGTGGCCTCGTCGACCTCGACGCGCGTGCCGCCGGTGTACGGCACTGCAGGCACGCCGAGCGCTACGGGGACGCCGCAGTACCAGTTCTCCAGTGCGTTCACGATCTCGCCGGGCCTGCCCTGGAGCGGAACGCTCACGCGGCAGCGCACTGTGTGTGAGTCGCCGATGATGGGCGCGCCGCCGGTGCCCACCGAGAAGGCCATCAGCCAGACCGAGGGCGACGACTTCGCCTACAACCTCCGCGCGGCGTATCGCGCAACGCAGACCGGGTGGGGACAGCGCTACCTCTGGACGTACGTTCCCGCCGGCGCGACCTCGCCCTCGCAGATGACCACGAGCCTCACGAACGCGGTGAGCGGCACGGCGGGCTACGCGCGCGATCTGCCCTCCATCGCGGGCTCGCCTGCGCTGTTCAACTACTCGCTGACCAGCGAGGTCACGACGCTCCTCGCGTGGCTCCGTGGCGACGCGGGCACGGTGCGCGAGTACCGGCCGCTCGGCGACATCTACCGCTCGACGCCCGTGAATGTGCAGGCGCCGCTGCTCGAACTCCCCGACCAGAGCTTCACCTCGTACCGCGGCCTCGCGCTCTCGCGCACGACGGCCAGCACGGCCTCGAACGCTGCGGCGTCGTTGCGCCGTGCCGACACGCGTGTCGGCACCCGCGAGCCCATGCTCTACGTGGGCAGCAACGACGGCGTCCTCCACGCCTTCAACACCGACAACGGTGAAGAGGTGTGGGGCTTCGTTCCGCCGTACCTCGTGCCCACGCTCCGCACGCGCTACCCCTCGACGCGCGCCTTCGGCGTCGACGGAACGCCCGTCGTGAAGGAGGTCGTCTTCGAGCGCTCTGCGGTGTCGCCCGCAACGGCGAACTCGTGGCACACGGTGCTGCTCGTGGGGCTCCGCAACGGCGGTCCGGCCTACGTTGCGCTCGACGTCACCGACCCCTACCAGCCGCGCTTCCTCTGGCAGTTCACCGACGCCGACAACATGGTCGGCGCGACGGCCACACCCGCCATCGGCACGCTCTACTACGTGCCGCAGGGACGCTCCGTGGCCGTCGAGCGCGCGGTGGCGTTCATCCCCGGCGGCGCGGGTCGCCCGGCTTCAGGGTCGTGCAGCCCGATGGCGCACGCGCGTGCGCCTCGCAACACCCTGCTTGCGGCGCCCGACTCGGGCCGTGGCGCCCGGCGCCCCTACAACCGCTGCTGGGACGCTTCCTCCGGGCAGTACCTCTACGTCGTCGACCTGGAGACCGGCGAGATCGTGCGTCGCCTTGGCATGGGCGGCACGACGCTCTCGGGCACGTCGTTCCTCGACACCAACCCCACGCGCGCTCCGCTCACCGGCGCGCCGGCGCTCTACAGCGGCACCTCGGGCACGGTCACCACGCGTGCGTACCTCGGCGACGCCGACGGCATGATCTGGCGTGCGGACTTCAGCAGCCGCGACCCCCGCGAGTGGTGGCTCTCCGACGAGTACGACCTCTACTGGGGTCTCGACTACGACGCGGGACAGCCCATCATCGAGCGCCCGATGCTCTCGGTCAGCACGAACGGCGACATCAACATCGCGGTGGGCTCGGGCGACCCCGAAGTGCTCGACGACACGACCAACACGTACCGTGTGGCATCGTTCACCGAGAGCACCACGAACAACAGCGCGGGCATCGTGACCGGCGTCGCGGTGCATGAGAACTGGCAGATCCGCGCGGGGCTCGACAGCACGCGTGACTTCCTCACGGGCGAGCGCATGACCGGCGCGATGACCCTCTTCAACGGGGTGCTCTACTTCGGCAGCTTCGTGCCGCGGTCGACCACGAACCCCTGCGATTTCGGCTACGCGCGCCTCTGGGGTCTCGACATGACCCGCATCTCCGCGGGCACCACGTACGACTACCCCGTCGCGCGCCTCGACATCGACGGCGACCCCACCACGACCTCCGACGTCGTGCGCGTGAGCCGCGACCTGAACTTCAACGGCACCGACAGCGACGATGGCAACACCGTGCTCTTCGGCGTCGCCGTCTCGCGTCGCATGAGCTGCAACGTCACCACCACGGCCACCGACCCGATCACGGGGACGCCGCGCACCTTCGTCTCGTCGACCACCGGCGGCGAGTACCGCATCGTGCTGCAGACCGCGCAGGCCGGCCGCGGTGGCTCTGCGGGGCTGAACGGCCTCGTCACCCGTCGCCTGCCGCGTCCGCAGATGCCTGCACGCGTCGACTCCTGGGCGTCGATCTTCGAGTGACCGTGCGTCGCCTCGCGATCCTCGCGCTGCTCGTCGTCCCCCTCGGCGCGTGCCGCAAGCACCGCCGCGCGCCGCCTGCGCCGCCTGCCGTGGTCGCGCAGGTGGCTGCGGCCGCCGCCCCCGTGGAGGAAACCGTCGACCCCGATGAGCTACTTCCCGGGCCCACTGCGGCCTTCGGGCTTTCGCTGCCGCTCAGCACGCAGGTGCGCTTCGAGAGCAACGAGACGCGGATGTACTACATCCCCGCAGAGATGCCGCGCGTGATGCGGTACCTGCAGCAGCACCTCGACTACACCACGGCTGACATCCATCCCCTCGGCGCGATGATCCGCAACGCGAGGCTCCGCGAGCACGACGACTCGAAGATCTTCGACGTCGGCGTGCGTGACGAGGGCACCCGCACGCTCGTCACGCTCTGGGATCGCACGCCCATCCCTCAGGTCGCGCCGCGTTCGATGGATGACGCCCTCCGCGCCGCGGGCATCGACCCGACGACGCGCCAGACGATGCCGCGCTACAACCGCTGAACGCGCTCAGGGGGCGGCGCGCTCGACCGCGAACGTGAGCGTCGCACTGCCGACATGTGCGGTGAGCCCGTCGACCACACGCACGACACCTTCGGCGCCATGGAGCGCGAAGCCCTCACCGTCGACCTCCAGCGCGGCGCCGTGCGTGCCCACCACCGCGGCAGGGAGCGCGAGCGCTGCGTCGGGCATCGCGCCCACCGTCGCACGCGTCAGCACCAGCAGGTGCACGAGCGAGCCCCCGTACGGATCGACGCGCGTCAGCCTCGCCCACGCAGGGAGCTCGCCCACCGACGCGGGGGCGTGCTCGTAGCGGAGTCGCACGTGCGGACCGAGACCGATCACGTCGCCGTGGCGGAGCGCGTGGCCCGTTCCATCGACCGCGATGCGCGTCTCGTTGACCGCCACACCCGACATCGAGCGGAGGTCGCTCAGGAGCGCGGTTCCGCCGCGCCACTCGATGCGCGCATGTTGGCGTGACAGCGTGCGCGTGCGTCGATCGTTGTCGGCCGTGAACGGAAGGCACCGCGGAACGATGTCGCCCGTTCGCCCGAGCACGACGCGTGCGCCGGCGACGAGTTGAACAGGGCCCACCCCCGCGTCGGTCACCACCTCGACGCGCGTGTGCGACGGCTCCTGCGGGGGTTCATGGAGCGTCGGCGTGTCGAGCGTGAAGCGCGCGATGCGCTCGATCGCAGCGCGCATCTCGTCGGCGCCCTGAAAGCGCTCGCTCGGACGTTTCGCGAGGGCCCTGCGCACCACGGGCTCATACCGACGCACCTCGTCGGGCAGCGCGGAGTCGAAGGTCGGAACCGGCGAGACCATGTGCTCCACCGCGAGCTCGCGGAGGCTCTCCGCGCGGTACGGCGCGCGCCCCACGAGGAGCTCGTAGAACATCGCGCCCACGGAGTAGAGATCCGACCGTGGATCGACGGGGCCGCCCTGCCACTGCTCGGGTGACATGTAGTCCGCCGTGCCCATGATCGCGCCCTGCGCCGTGCGCAGCATCACCGAGCCTTCGAGCGTGTGGTCGAGCACCTTCGCGAGACCGAAGTCCGTGAGCCGCGCCATCTCTCCGACGGGATGTCCCGCCGTGGGCTGGAGCAGCACGTTCTCGGGCTTCACGTCACGATGGAGCACGCCGCGCGCGTGCGCCTCGGTGAGCGCCGCGAGCACCTCGACGGTCCATCGCGCGGCCGCGTGTGCGGGCGCAGCGCCGTCGGCGATGGCCTCGTCGAGCCCGCGTCCGAGCACCGCCTCCGTGATCAAATAGCGCGTCCCGTCGTGGAGCTTTCCCACGTCAAGCACACGCACGATGTAGGGCGACGAGAGCGCCGAGGCCGCGCGCGCCTCCCGTGAGAACCGAGGGCCCATCGTGGGGTCGGCGCCGTGCTTCGCCTGCAAGAGCGCGAGGGCCACGGGCGCGTCTGCGAGCAGGTCTCTCGCGAGGTACACGCGCTTCACGGCGCCCGCGCCCAGCAGCCGTTCGACGACGTAGCGTCCCGCGAAGCGCGTGCCGGGTTCGAGCATCTCCACGACCCGGCGACGCTATCACCGCGTGCGGCGACGAAGAATGTCTTGAATCACCTGTGCGACCTCGGGACGCTCGCTCACGAGCGCGTTCTGGAGCACCTGCGCGGCCTCCTGCGCGTCGTTGCGGATGAGCAGATCGCGCGCCTGCTGCCGCTCCTCCTGCGTGCCGTGAATGAGCGTGCCCATGAGGTACTCCACGGCCTCGCGCGACGAGATGCGCCCGATGGATCCGAGCGCCGCCGCGCGCACCCTCGGCGTGTCGGCCTCGCGATGCAGACGCGACAGCGGATCGAACGCGTGGGGAAAGTGCAGCGCGCTCACCGCGTCGACCGCCGCGCTCACCACGGCGGGATCGTTGGTGTCTCGCACGCCCTTCATGATCACCGTGAACGTGCGCTTGAAGAAGAGTTGCCGCGCGGCCCGCAGACACGCCACGCGCACCTCGCTGCGACCGCGTTCGAAGAGTCGCTCGAGCGGCGCGAGCACGGCGTAGAGCTGCACCTCGCCGAGGGCCTCCGCGAGCTGCGCGAGCGTCGTCGGATGGTTGGGCTCGCGCGCTGTCAACGCCACGAGCCGCGCCACGAGGGCCTTGCGTCGCACGAAGTCCGGCAGCGTCGCGTCGAGGAGGATCTCGCCGCAGGCCTCCACGGGGTCACCCTGCTCCTCCCACTCGATCACGTCGTCGTTCCAGATGTCGGGGTACGCGACGGGCTGACGGAGGTAGTCGGGCAGCGGCTGCGCGCGCGTGGGCTGGTCCTGCGCGGTGCCGTACTGCTCCGCGAGTCGACGGTACCGACGCGCGCGCTTCTCCTCCGAGCCCGGCAGCTCCGCGAGCGCGCGGAACACCGCCACCGCCTGCCCGTGGAGCCCCACCGCGCTGTACGCCCCCACCGCCGCGAGGAGCGCGTTCTCGGCCATCTGCACGCTGCCTCCCGCGGCGAGCGTGTGGTTCGCAGCCTTGCGCCACGCCTCGGCCTCACGCACCCGCAGCGCCACGTGAAAGCCCAGCCCCACGCCGCGCGCGTAGTCGCTCGCCTCGTGGAGGATCGTCGCGACCGCGTGGTGCTCGCCCGCCCGCTCCGCGCGGCCGATGAAGTCCTCGTAGTACTGGAGCGCGTAGTACTTGAGGTGATCCTCGCGAAGGATGCGGATGCAGTTGAGATAGCCCTCCGCGAGGTTCTCGAAGCTGCCCGTCTCCGCGCCCAGCGTGAGAAGCACCTGGAAGCAGTCGAACGCGCGCTCACGAAGTCCGCGCGCTTCGAGCATGTCCGCGGCCTCTTCGAGCAGCCGCGTCGCGCGCACACGACAGCGGTGGGCGCCGGCGCTGTCGTTGAGCTTTCCGAGCACGCGCCCGAGGTTGAAGCTCACCAGCGCGGCCGTGTACGGATCCTCGCGCAGCCGCGGATCCGCCGCGACCTCCTCCCACAGCGCGCGCGCCTCGGGGTACTGCTGCGCGGCCTCGTACTGAATCGCCGCGTGCGCGGGCCAGCGCGCCGTGCGGTAGTGCTGCGCCGCGAGCGCGTGCTTGCGCTCCACGAGGGCCGCGCGGGCCACATCGCGCGGCTCACTCGCGACGAGCGGACCCATGCGCGTCGCATCACGCAGGTAGAGCAGCACCGTGCCCGCCGCGCGGAGCTTGCCGAGCTGCATGAGCGCGTCCACCAACGTGCGGAGCACCTCGTCGTAGTCGCGCGCCGCGAGATGCGTCTGCCGCGCACGCGAGAGAAGAATCTGTTCGGCCCGGTCGGGCTGCCCTGCGCGAATCCACTGGCGCGCGCGGGAGAGGTCCTCGTCGTTGAGCACCGTCGACATCGGTCAGCCCTCCGCCTCGGCCCGCGCCCGCGGCGGAATCGACTCGCGTCGCGCCTCGCTCGTAGCCGCCTCGACGATCGAGAGCGCCCGCGTCGCGCGCTCGCTGCGGTCCTTCAGCGCCGCGTCGGTCACCACCTCGTGGAGCGTGAGCATCGGGAGGTACTCCAGATCGAGCGCCCCGCGCGACGGCAGCATGAAGACCCCGCACATCTCCGCCGACTCACGGATGCGCCGCACGAGGTCCACCGGCACGTGGCACTCCGCGTGGGTGATGACATAGACCGTCACCGCCGATCGCTCCCGTGCGCGGTCGAGCTCCGCCGCGAGCTGTGAGAACACCCGCGCATAGTTGCGCCCGTGCTCGCCCTTGAACGCGAGGATCCCCGCGACGTGGAGCGACCCCGCGCCGCCGAGTCCCTGCCGCCCGCGACGGAGGCGCATGGGCTCGTAGAGGCGCGAGTCGAAGAAGCGCACGCTCGCTTCGAAGCCCTGCAGGGTCATGCGCTTGGCGAGCGCGATGGCGAGACCGCGCGCGAACACCGCACGGGCGCCGCGCATCGAGGCGCTCGCGTCGACGAGGATCTGAAAGCTCCGCGGCGGCGGACGGTCCTGCGCCTCGTGGGCGTAGAAGAGCAGCTCGCGGTCCATGAAGCGCTGTTCGAAGAGGTCGTCGTCGTGGGCGAGCTCGGTGAGCACCAGCGAGTCGAACGACCCGTGCGGCACCACCCCCGAGTAGCCGTCGACGGAGAACACCTGCTGCCCGCCGCCGCGCCGCGTTTCGAGCACGCTCGGCAAGATGTCGAGCGAGAAGTTCACCACGTCGTTGGCCTCGGGCGAGTTGAACACCGCGAGCAGGTCCACGAGCTCGGTCTCGGGCATCGAGCCGTCCTGGCCCACGAGTCCGAGGAGTTCCACCGTGTCGAGGTCGATCTGCTCGATGCCCAGGAGCAGATGGAGCCGGTGCTGCACGAGGTGGGCGATGAAGTTCACCTCGACGCGCCGGTCGACCGCACCCCACACCTGCGGCAGGAGGATCTGCGCCTGCGTGAGCGTCTCGGCGTTGATGGGCACGGGCTCGAACACCGCCGACGCGCGCCACCGATCGACCACCGGTCCGAGCGCCCGCGTGAGGAGCGTGGTGAGCACCGCGTCGTCGATGCGCGACTTCTGGATCTGCTCCGCCACATCCGTCTTCGCGATCTCGTCGAGCAGCGCGCCGTACGCCGTGAGCGCCGCCGCGAACTCGGGGCCCATCGGTTGAAACGCCTGGAGCTGCGAGAGCTCACGCGGTGGCCCGTAGCTCGTACCGAGCCCAAGGAGCGCCGCGCCCACGTCGTGCGCGACCACGAGAGGAACGTTGAGCCCGAGGCGCAGGAGGGTGTTGTACCAGGCGAGCGCGCGCATCCCGAGCGAGGCCTCGCCCGCGCCCGCACACGAGATCGCGAGCCCGCCCAGCGCGCGAACCTCGGCCTGCGACATGCTGCTGATGGCGACCATGAAGGGGCGCCGATCGTACACACTTTCGCGCGCGCGATTGCGCCGGAATACAGCCCCGCGCGGGCCTACGAGACCGAGGTCGTCGCCGTCGGCGGCGCGCCCGACTGCACGCGCACCGTGGCGTCGCGACGAGACACCGGCGCCTTGCGCGAACCCTCGCGCTTCGGCCCCTGCGCGGCAGACTTCGACCCCGCCGTGCGCGTCTGGTTGCGGCCGTTGTGCTTGGCCTCGTAGAGCGCCTCGTCGGCTCGCGTGAAGAGCGCCTCGCGCGTGTCGGCGTCGCGCGGAAACTCTGCGATGCCCAGGGAGCACGTGACCGAGAGCGGCCCCTGCTCCGTGGCGAACACCTGGCGCATGAGCTCCTCGCGAATGCGCTCCGCGAGCTGGTAGGCGCCCTGCGTGTCGGTCTCCTCGCACACGATGACGAACTCCTCGCCGCCGAAGCGTCCCACCGCGTCGGTCTCGCGGCGGCAGCGACCGAGCACGGCGCCGAGGCCCTTGATCACCGTGTCGCCCACGGCGTGTCCGTACGTGTCGTTGACCGACTTGAACTTGTCGATGTCGAGCACGATCACCGAGAGCGTGTGACCGAAGCGCGCCGCCGCACGGAGCCGCTTGTCGAACTCGCTCTCCAGCGAGCGCTTGTTGAGGTGCCCGGTCATCGGATCGGTGGTGGCGAGCTCTTCGAGACGGCGCACCGCCGCGGCGTTCGAGAGCGCCACCGAGGCGTGACCCGCGAGCACACCGAGGAGCTGCCGCGCGCCCTCACCGAAGGCCCCGCGCCGATGCGCCGCGAGCGTGAGCGTGCCGAGCACCGCGTCGCGCACCACGAGGGGAAACACGGTCACCGAGTTCATCTCGTCGAGGCCCGCGTCGCGCGTGAACACGAACTGCGTCTTCGGGTCGAAGTGTCCGCGGTACGGCAGCGCGTGTCGGGCCTTCACCGCCGCGCTCGCGATGCCCGCGTTGTCGGCGAAGCTGAGCTTCTCGAACGACGCCGCGCCCTCGCCGCTCGCGTGACGGACGCGATGCTCCCCCGTGCGAGGGTCATACCCTGTCACCACGAGGAGGTCGTGCTCGACGACGCCGCGCGCCGACGTGGCCACGGCCTGGAGCACCTGCTCTTCGGTGAGCGCTTCGCCCAGTGCGCGCGACGCTTCGAAGAGCCGCGAGAGGTCGTCGCGGGCGCGTTCGAGCCGCGCGAACACGCGCTCGTTGTCGATGAGCCTCCGGGCCTGGAGCGCCACGGCTTCGAGCGTCGCCTGGTCATCCGCGGTGAAGGGAACGTCGTCGGCGCGATCGGCCACCATCACGCCGCGCACGGCGCCCTGATCGAGCACGGGCACGGCCGCGACGCAGCGCGCGCGGTGGGCGCCGCGGTAGTACGTCACGCTCGGGTGCTCCGCGCGGAGGTTCGCGAGCAGCATCGGCTTCGACATCGCGAGTGCAGCACCCATGGCCCCCGACGTGGCCGGCAGCGGACCTTCGTGCAGGTCGACGTCGTCGTGCGTGGCGGCCTCGACGAGGCGCAGGCTCTTGCCCTTCGCGTCGAGCCAGTAGAGCGCGCAGGTGTGGAGCTTCATCGTGCGCTGCGCGAGCCCGAGGAGCCCCACGATCGAGGCGTGGATCTCTTCGAGCGACGAGCGCATGCGGGCCTCGTCGATCTTCTCGTTGCGCTGCGCGGGCTGCGTCGCCGTGGGCTGGAGTCGCATCGCGCGGGCGGCCTCCTTCTGGCGGCGCCGCTCGTCGTCGATCATGTGGCGCGCGTGCTCGCGAACGCGAAGCACCTCGGCGCGCGTGAGCCCGTGGTGCAGCGCGCCCGCCGCGAGCAGAAGACCCACGCGGAGCCCGAGCGCCACGAGGTCGCGCGTCCCCTCGGCGGCGACGTGGAGCGACGCTTCGAGCGCCACGCCCATGGCCACCATCATCCACGCGCGGCGGGTCTCGCCGAGCGCGACGCACACGGCGACCGCGAGCGGGAGCAGCGCCGCGAGGGGGCCGTGCACGCCACCCGCGTAGGCGGTGATGAGCCCCGCGAGGGCGAGCACGGGCAGCGCGACGTACGCGTCGAGGGGCTGCGCGAGCTCGGTCTGCGGAGGCGGTCGCGGAAGGCCCAGCGCGCGGGCGATCGCAGCCCCCGAGCACGCGAGGGCGAGCGCGAGATCGACGAGGCCGGCGTTCGACGGCGTGGCTCCCCCGTGCGCGAGATGCACCACCACGGCTCCGGCGGAGACCGGGGAGGCACAGGCACGGACCACGCGACGAACCCCACGGAGCAGAGGGACGAGGTCCATGAGCGGTGCCGTCGCGGATAGCAGCGCGTCGCGGCGCGCACCAAGAAAGCGGCGACGATCAGCGGCGCTCGCGACCGGGCAGCGCGTGCAGCGGAACCTCGACCACGACCTCGTCGGGACGCACCCATCCGAGCTCCTCGCGCACCGCGCGCTCACGGGCTCGCGGGTCTTGCGTGTACGCGACGAACTCGGCGCGGAGCTGCACGAGCTGTCGCCCGAGCCGGAGGTTCTCCTGCTGCTGCGCTTCGAGCTGCGCGCGGAGCCGACGGTGGCGTTCGAGCCCGTCGTCGCCGAACACCATCACGGGCACGGCGACGAGCGTCACGGCCAGCACGGCCAGCGGAACACCGAGAATGAATCGCTCACGGAGCGGCGCCATTGCGCGGGTTCTATGCGGGCGCTCCGTGGGGGCGCCAGAAAACGTCAGCCGTCGTGAGGGATCAATCGAGCGTGAGGGCCGCGACCTCGGCGCCCGCGGGCACATCGAGGAGTTCGAACGCGCGCGGCGGAACCTCGATGCTGCGATCGTCGCGCACCACCGCGGGCGTGGGCACCGCGCGAAAGAACGGCGCGTCTCGAAGGGCGACGGCCACGAGCCGTCGGGGCTCGCGCGGATCGACGGAGTCGACACATCGCACGGGCCCCGTGACCGTGCGCTTCACGAGCTGGATCTCGTCGGTGTGCGCGCGAAAATGGGGGCCGCCGTCGAAGGGGTCGATGCGGTTGCAGTACTGAAACCCGATGCGGCGGAGCATCTTCTCGACGCCGCGCGTCTCGCGACCGACCTTGCCGATCACGTCCTGCGCATCGCGCGGGAGCAGCGACGCGTAGATGTCGCCGTTGGGGAACAGCGACTTGATGAACTCCTTGTTGCGCTTCGAGAGCAGGTCGGCCTCGGCGTAGCTCATGTCGGTGAACTTGCGCCCGAGGGCCTCCCACAGATGGCTCCGTCCATCGGGGAGCAACGGGGGCAGGAGCTCCGCGACGACCTCGTTGCGAAAGAGCCCGCGGTGCATCGCCATGAACATGAAGCGCACGTACGAGATCATGAGCCCGACCTTGTCGGGCACGCGGCGGCACTCGGGCAGCACGATGAGCCCGCCGATCTCCGTGGGCCCTTCGAAGCTGTGCCCGAGGCGCAGCACCGTGTGGACGAAGTGCCGGTCCACGGTGGGGCTGTACTTCTCCTCGATGATCACGTCGAAGTAGATGTACGGCGCGTCGCGGCGCCCGAGCTGCGCGATGATCTTGCTGGTGCCGATGACCCGGTTCTCGTCGAGGTCTTCGAGCACGAACACGTACTCACGCCGACGCGGATCTTTGAGGGCGCCCGAGAACGACCGCACCGAGAGGTCGACGATCTCGTGCACCACCTCGGGGTCGTGCGGGAGGTTCACGGTGTTGAGGTGCCGCGCGAGCGCGAGCAGGTTGTGCTCGTCTTCGCCCGTGGCGCCACGGATCACGTATCGAACGGTGTCCTTCGCGTCCATACGAACGCGGCAGCCTGTCAGAACGTGCGCGCGCTGTCGACGAGGATGGTCACCGGCCCATCGTTCACCGCGTCGACCATCATGTGGGCCCTGAACCTCCCGGTCGCGACGGTGATCCCTCGCGCGCGGAGCAACGCCACGACGCGCTCATAGAGCTCGTTCGCGCGCACGGGCTCCATGGCCGCGGTGAAGTCCGGCCGCCGCCCCTTGCGCACGTCACCGTAGAGCGTGAACTGCGGCACCACGAGCACCGCACCGCCCGCGGCCACCACGTCGAGGCTCATGCGTCCGCGGTCGTCTTCGAACACCCGCAGCGTCGCGAGCTTGTCGGCGAGGTACGCGGCCTCGGCCTCGCCATCGTCACCGCCCACGCCCAGGTACGCGAGGAGCCCGCGCCCGATCGCGCCCGTCTCCTCGTCGTCGACGGTGACCCTCGCGCGTGAGACCCGCTGCACCACGGCCCTCACGGCGTCACCGTCCTTCCGCCGGGGAGCTTCGCGTCGCTGCCCCGCACGTAGAGCGGTTCGAGCGCGCCCTCATCGAGAAGGCCGCGCCCCGCGATCACCTCGTAGGCGACGAAGCGGGCGAGGGGCGTGGCGAGCACCGACGGCGCGACGGTGAAGCGCGGATCGTCGCTCGTGAGCGCGCGCAGGTCGTCGGCGCCGAGGTCGCCCACCACGGCGATGGGACCTTCGAACGAAGACAGCCTCGCACCGACCGACGCGGGGGATCCGTGAAACGGCGCGAGCACGGTCTCTCGTTCGCGCCCGTGGAGGCGGTAGAGCGCGGCGTAGGTCTCCCCGCGGCGCGCGTCGAGGACGGCGAGCACGAGCCCCTGCGCGCCCCACAGCGACGACGCGAGCGCGTCGAGGGAGCGCACGCCGTAGAGGGCCGCGCCCGTCGCGAGGTGGAGGCCCTTGGCCGTCGCGAGCGCGATGCGAACGCCCGTGAACGAGCCGGGCCCGATGCCCACGGCGATGCGATCGATGCGGTCGAGCGTGAGGCCTGCGCGCGCGAGCACCTCGTCGACGAGGGGAAGGATCTGCTCCGACTGCGTGGCGCGCACGCGCGCAGTGGACTCGGCGAGCACGAGGCCGTCGGAGACGACCGCGGCCGAGCCGGTGAGGGTGCTGGTGTCGAGGGAGAGGAGGTTCACGGGGTCGCGTCTCGCGCGCATCGGAAGGAGAGTGCGACGGAGCGTGCCTCGCGCGGGAACGCGCGCCGTCGTTCGAGGCAGGCGTGGGCGGCGGGCTCGTTCCACGCGCTGCCGCGCACGATCATCTGGTCGGGGGAGGGGGCTGGCGTCGAGGTCCACTCGGCGGCGTTGCCCACGAGGTCGAAGAGTCCAAAGGGGCTGCGGCCGCGAGGATGCGCGAGCACCGGCGACGTGTCGCGCGCGCCGAAGTCGATCGAATCAAGCCGCGTCGCATCGAGGCCGTCGCCCCACGGATACGCCCTGCCGTCGTCGCCGCGCGCCGCCCGCTCCCACTCTGTCTCCGTGGGCAACCGCGCACCGCGCCACGCGCAATACGCCGCCGCCTCGCTCCACGAGACCATCACCGCGGGATGCGCTCCGTACTCGCTCGACCGCCGCTGGTGATGCCGCGTCGCGAGCTCGGGCGACACGTGCGAGTCGAAATCGCGCGCGCCCGGTTCGACGCGAAGGGCTTCTTCCTGCGCGAACTGCGCGAAGTCGCGGCCGAGCACGGGCACACGATCGATGAAGAACGCCCGGAGCTCCGTGCGCTGCTCGTCGCGCCGGGTCAGCGCCTCGGCGCCTGGATCACACGGAGCGCCGCCGCGCAGCACGCCCGCAGGAACCCGCTGCATTCTCGCGCGCGCCGCCATGGAGCGAGGCCCGCCCGCACCCCGCGTCGACCCGCAGGCCGCCGCGGCGAGCAGCATCGCAATCCCAAGCACCCGGTGCGACCTCCGCATGGCGCTGTGGATACACACCGCGTCCGCGATTCGTCATGCGCCAAACGCTTGAAAACAGGCGTGCGGACAAAATCGTCGCGTCTCGGAGTACAAAGTGTTGACCCCGCCAGGGGATGAGAATAGAACCCGCCTCCCCTCGACGGAGCGGCAACGCGACGGTGACGGGGACGAAAGTCAAACGACTTCGGCTCGAAAGAAAAAGAGACGAAAGAGTTTGACAGACGGAAAGAGGCGGATGTAGAAGTCGCCTCCCTCGAAACGAGGAACCCGAAGCGGGCGACGGTGCAGACCGGGGCGCTTCGGATCTACGGCCCGACGCGGCGGATGACAGCGGTCATCTCCGATCTTTGAAAACCTGGTTGCAGGAGCAGGTCTGGTGTTGAACACCAGACTACGCCGACCCCGAATCCAGACGAGTTTCTCGTCTCGACAACGGA
>CAMFHP010000134.1 GCA_945952225.1 uncultured Myxococcaceae bacterium | reverse complement strand
CGTCCGCGCCCCGCGCCCGCGCGGGACGTGTGTGGTTCGCCGGTGCGCTCGCGCTCTTCGCCGCGGCCGCTGCGCTCGTCGTGCTTCCCCGCGCCGCCGTGCACCACGACGAAGCGCCCTCGTCGTCACCCGCGCCGGCTGCGCCCGCACCGCGCGCCGAACCGCAGTCCGCGGCGCCGACCCTCGCACCGCCGACGCCCGTCGCGCCCGCCGCACCCGCCACGCCCACCCCGCAGCGCGCGCCCGTCGTCCGTTCGCGCCCCGGATCGTTCGGTACCGAACGATCGCGCCCGACGGCTCGCACGCGCACGGTCGATGCCCCGCCGATGCCTTCTCGCATGCCCCTGGCGCGCGGAGGGGGTGCGACGGTAGGCCGCACGGCACCGACCGGGATGGGCGGTTTGTTCGGTACCGCACCATCGGAGGGAGAGGGAGCCTCCGACTCGCTCACCGCACCGACGTTGCCCGGTGACATCGTGAGCGTGGGACCGCCCGTCGACCTCGACGCGCCCGCCGCGCGTCCGGTGCCCCGTCGTCGCCCCCGTCGTCCTGCGCCGCCTGCGCCGCCCGCCGTGGACGCGCCCGCCGTGAACGCGCCCGCTGCGGAGCCCGCCACCGTCGCGCTGCCCGCTTCGAACACCGGCGCGTCCGTGGATGCGCGCCCCACCACGGCGCCGTCGACGCAGCCCCTCACGACGCGCGTGGAGCGTTCACAGCCCACGGTCTCGCCGCCGCCCGTCGAGCGCACGGACCCTCGCCTCGTCGCCGCCCTCGCGGCCATGGTGCTCGGCGCGTGTGCGGTCGCGGTGGGCGCGCTGCGGATGCGTCGCCGTCCGGTGGCGGTGACCGAACGTACGGGCACCACGGCGCCGCCCGAGACCGTCGTGCGCACGCTGCCGCCCACGGTGCAGGCGCGCGCGTGGAGGGGCACACACGATGGGCACGACACCGTCGTCGACGAGGCCATGGCCGCCACGGTGCAGGCCGCGGTGCCGCCGCCGGGGAGCGCGGTGTGGTGCCGTCAGTGCGGGCTGGCGTGTCCGTCGGAGGCGCGCTTCTGTCCGAACGATGGGGCCGACCTCGCGCGCGAGGGGAGCACGGTGGATCCGCATCCGAGGCCCGCCCGTGCGGCCGACGTGCAACCCTTCGAGGTGGGCGCGTGGCGCTGCGAGGCGCGCCTCGGCGAGGGCGGCATGGGCGTGGTGTACCGCGCGCGCAACGGCACCGACGGGCGCGTTGCTGCGGTGAAGGTGCTGCTCGCGGGCGGTCGCGCGGAGCGTGGGATGGCCGAGCGGTTCCGTCGCGAGGCGCGGCTGGCGGCGAGCATCCGGCACCCGAACAGCGTGGCGATCTATGACTACGGCGAGCTCGACGGGCGCATGTTCTTTCTCGCGATGGAGCTCATCGAGGGCGAGTCGCTCGATGCGCTTCTTGGGGAGGGTGCGCTCCCGTGGCCCCGCGCGGTGGCGATCGTGCGGCAGGTGTGCGCGGCCCTCGCGGCGGTGCACGCGGCGGGGATCGTTCATCGCGACCTGAAGCCCGCGAACGTGATGGTCACGGTGCGCCCCGATGGCACCGAGCACGCGAAGCTCGTGGACTTCGGCATCGCCCGTGACCTCGGCGGCCACGGGGAGCGGACCCTCGCGGGGGTGGTCGTCGGAACGCCCGCGTACATGGCCCCGGAGCAGGCCCGCGCCGAGCCCGGCGTGGATGCGCGCGCGGATGTGTTCGCGCTCGCCGTGATGACCTGGGAGATGCTCGCGGGGAGGGCTCCGTGGGAGCCGCAGGGCAACGCGATCCAGCAGATCGTGGCGCGCGCGATGTTGAAGTCCGAGGCGCCTGCGGTGAGTGTGGCGGCGCCGGGGGTTCCGTCGGGCTTCGATGCGGTGCTGGCCCGTGCGGCGGCGCCCTCGGTCGAAGCGCGCACGCCGTCGGTGACGCGCTTCGCCGAGGAGCTTCACGAGGCCGCGGTGCAGGGCACGTCGGCGCGCGTGGGGGAGACGCGCGCCGCGCCGTGAACGGGCTCAGTCGAGCTCGTTGGTGATCTGCACGATCGAGCCCTGGGTCTCGCCCGAGTTCAGCAGGCCGATGCGCTGAAAGGTCGAGTAGTTGGGATCGCCGTCGAGGTTGCCGACCGCGATGGCCGTGTAGCCCGTCGTCGAGCCCGGCGCGCTGTACTGGTAGTAGTGACCCGAGTCGAGGGAGAAGCCGATGTTGGTCCACTGGGCGTTGGTGCTCCAGAGGGCCACGTTGGCGGCGTACTTGTTCGCCGAGGGCGACACCGTCGGGAGCGCGCCCGCGTTGACGTAGCTCACGCCGCCGCGTTCGAGGTTGGCCTGAAAGTACGTCAGCTCGCCCTGGTACACCTTCGCGATGTTGCCCTGGGCCTCCGAGGTCTTCGACCGCTTCACGTAGCGGGTGAAGGCAGGGATCGCGACAGCCGCGAGGATGCCGAGGATCACCACCACGATCATGAGCTCCACGAGGGTGAAACCGGCCAGACGCTTCATCGAACGCTGCATGGAAACGCTCCTACCTGGGTCTTGGGGTTGAGGGCTCTGCGCGCGACCGTCGCCTGTCCCATCGCCCTCCGGGGGATCGCGGAGGGGGCTGAGACAATTTGGTGAGCGCGGTCGTAAAAGCCTCTTAGCTCACGGCGTGCCAATCAAAAATACAGCATGAAAACTGCGGTGTCGTGTCTGCACGCTACAGCGGAGCCTCCGCGCCATGAGGAATTTTGGCGCACGTGTGGCCCCCCTGTACCCGCAGGAATGCTGTGGCGTGAGACCCGCCATCGACAGTCCTTGCCCGGTGCGGTTGTCATCGCGCGATGCGAGTGCGTGAGGCAGCACGGAGGCTCGGGTTCGGGGCGTTGCTCTCGGGGTGCAGCGCGATGGCGACGGGCTCGAATGTGCCGCCCGCCGACGCTGCGGCCGAGGCGTTGGTCGACGCGCGCGACGCCTCCGACGAGGCCGACGTCGACGACGCGGCAGACGTCTCCGATGTGCTCGATGCGCCCGACACGGCCGTTCCCGAAGACTGCGCGACGCCGTGGGACGACAACGGCGACGGCCGCGCCAACGAGGGATGCCCCTGCGCCGCAGGTGCGGTGCAGATGTGCTTCGAACGCGCCGCGTCGTCGTTCGAAGGGATGTGCCGCATGGGCTCGCAGCGGTGCGGCAGCGACGGCACCTGGGCGACCTGCGAGGGATCGTGGCTGCCCGACGCGATGGGGCGCTGCCAGATCACCGAGCGCTTCAGCGACACGCAGGTCACGCGCAGGCCCGTCGACGTGGTGTGGTTCGTCGACACGTCGCGCTCCATGGACGCCGAGACCGCGGCGGTGAACGCGAACATCAACCGCTTCGCCGCGAGCATGGCCGCCAGCGGGCTCGACTACCGCGTGGTGATGATCGCGACGCGCGGCGCGGGCGCGCGCCAGGTGTGTGTGCCGCCGCCGCTCGGGGGCGCGGGGTGTAGCGACGGTGCGCGCTTTCGGCACGTGCCGCAGACCGTGGGGAGCCGCAACGGGCTCTCGGTGCTCCTCGCGACGTACCCGCAGTGGCAGGGCTTTCTGCGCGAGGGAACCGCGCGGGTCCTCGTGGCCGTCACCGACGACGACAGCACGGTCACCGCCGATGCGTTCGACGCGCAGCTCCGCGCCCTCGGAGGATGGAACGGGTACGTGTTCAACAGCATCGTGGGCTACGAGTCCATCGCCGACTGCCCGACGCTCTCGCGCCGCGGAAGCGTCTACCTCACGCTCACCGCGCGCACGATGGGCCAGCGCGCGCGGGTCTGCGACGCCGACTGGAGCGGCACCTTCACCTCGTTCGCGCGCACCCTCGCGAGCCGCGTCACCGCGTGGACGCTCTCGCGCCAGCCGCGCCTCGACACGCTCCAGGTGTGGCTCACCGAGCCCGGATCGCCCGAGCGTCGGCTGCTCACCGGATGGAGCTACGACGCCCGCACGGGACGCCTCACGCTCGACCCGACGGCCATCCCTGTGATGGGCTCCACGGTGCGCGTGGTGTACCGCACGGGGCCCTGACGGCGCCGTCTTCGAAGCACCGCGCGCGAGGACCCTCCCACGATGAGCGACCGCATTCTTCGCACGCCCGAACACCGCTTCGCCGCGCTGCCCGATTTCCCGTGGGCGCCGAGGTACACCGACGTCGACGGGCTGCGCCTCGCGCGCATCGATGAGGGGCCCCGCGATGGGCGCACCGTGCTGCTCCTCCACGGCGAGCCGAGCTGGAGCTTTCTCTACCGGAAGATGATCCCGACGCTCCTCGACGCGGGGCTGCGCGTGGTGGCGCCGGACCTCGTGGGCTTCGGTCGCAGCGACAAGCCCGCGGACCCGCGCGCGTACTCGTACCAGTCGCACGTCGACTGGCTCCGCGCCCACGTGCGCGCCCTCGACCTCACCGACGTCACCGTCTTCTGTCAGGACTGGGGCGGCCTCCTCGGGCTCCGCCTCGCGGCCGAAGAGGGACACCGCTTCGCGCGGGTGTGCGCAGCCAACACCTTTCTCCCCACGGGCGATGAGCGCGTGCCGCCGGCGTTTCATCTCTGGCGCGCGTTCGCGACGTACACCCCGGTGTTTCCCACGGGGCGCATCGTGGCGTCGGGGTGCGTGCGGGGCATGACGTCGGCGGTGCGTGCGGCCTACGACGCGCCCTTTCCGTCGGCCGTGTACGAGGCCGGGGCGAGGGCCTTTCCGCGACTCGTGCCCACGCGTCCCGACGACCCCGCGAGCGCGCCCAACCGTCGCGCGTGGGAGGCCCTGCGCGCGTGGGAGAAGCCCTTTCTCACCCTCTTCGGCCGCAACGATCCCATCACCCGCGGGGCCGATCGAAAGCTCCAGGCGCGCATCCCCGGCGCGAAGGGGCAGCCCCACGATTCTCTCCGCGGTGCAGGGCACTTTCTGCAGGAAGACGTCGGCCCCGAGCTCGCCGCGCGCCTCGTCGCGTGGATGGGGCCCGCGTAGGAATCTGTACGGGTCCGAACGAATTCGTCGAACATCGGCGCGCCATCGGGATCGTGCGTGACGGAGGGCGCGCGGTGCGCCCGATCCTGCACCCACGGAGCGTCGACCATGTGGACCCATTTCTTTCGCGACGGCGGCTGGGGCATGTACCCCACCACGCTCTTCGGCTTTCTCCTCGTCGCCTCGGGCGTGCTCGTGGTGCTGCGCCCCGAGCGCCGCTACGTGCCCCTCGTGCTCACCCTCGGCGCGCTCACCGCATCGAGCGGCGTGCTGGGCTTCGCCACCGGACTCGTCGCGACCTTCCGCTACCTCCCGCGCGTGCCCGAGGTCGACCAGCGCTTCACCATCGCGGCCCTCGGGTGCGCCGAGTCGCTGAACAACCTCGTGCTGGCGCTCATCCTCGTGACGCTCACCGCGCTCCTCGGGGCCTTGGCGGCCGCGCGCGTGGCGCTCACGAAGCCCGCCTGATCCGACCGCAGACCCCGCACGGAGCGAGACGCCGATGCTCTCCGACGAGGCCCTGCGCGAGCGATTGCTCCGGGGCGACCTCACCGCGTTCGATGCGCTCTATGACCGCCATGCGCGGCCCCTCCACGGGTTCATCGTGCGGTACCTCGGCGACGCCCACGAGGCCGAAGACGTGCTCCACGAGACCTTCATGGCCCTGCTGCGCGCGCCGCCGCAGGGAGCCGTCGCGAGCCTGCGGGCGTGGATGTTCGAGGTCGCCCGCAACGCGTGCCTCCATCGCCTTCGCACGCGCCGTCGCGGGGTGCGGGCCCTCGACGCCGTGGCCGTGGAGCCCGTGCACCGCGCGCTCCCCGACGAGGAACTCTCCGCGCATCAATCCGCCGAGCGGTTGAAGGCCGCCGTCGCGCGGTTGCCCGAGGGGCTCGCGGAGCTGTATGCGCTCCGTACGCGCGGGCTCTCGTACGAGGAGCTCGCGACGGTGCTCGCGGTGCCCGTGGGCACGGTCAAATCGCGCCTCCACGACATGGTCGCGCGGCTGCGTCAGGAGATGGACCGATGAACTGCGACGAGGCCCGCTGCGAACTCACGGGCTTTCACTTCGGCACCCTCACGGGCGCGACGCGCGACGCCCTCGAAGCGCACCTCCCCGCGTGCCCCGCGTGCCTCGGCGAGTACCTCGCGCTCAAGCGCGCCGCCGAGTGCGTCGATGACGTTCCTCCGCCGTCGGAACTCTCGCGCGCCCGACTGCGACGCGCGATGGCCGACGAGCTCCGCCGCGCGCGCCGCTGGTCGTGGTGGGAGCGACCGCTCGTGGTGGGCGTCGCCGCGGCCTCGGTGTGGCTCGCCCTCGGGGCCGCACACGCCGTCGCCGTGGGCGAGGGGAGGGCGCCCTTCGCCGCCCTCGGGATGCGCTGAAATGCCTTTGAAATAGGCCGTTCGAGAAATCGACGGACGCGCTGTCACAAGACCCGAGGCCCGCGCATTGGCGCGTGAACCCGAACGCCATCGCCCACCCGGAGTCACGCCCATGGTCATGCCCCTCGCCGCCCCGATGCCCTCGTCTGCTCCCGCGCCCCACGACGTGTCGTCGGGGGCCTCGCTCGTCGATGTGCGGGGACGCACGCTGCCGCTCCAGCGGACCGCGCTGCGCACCCGCGCGAAGGGCGGCGTCGCGCGCACGGTGATCCGGCAGACCTTCGTGAACGTGCACGACGAGCCCCTCGAAGTGACGTACCGACTGCCGCTGCCGGCCGATGGGGCGGTGAGCGCGTTCCGCTTCGAACTCGATGGCGAGGTGGTCGAGGGCGAGGTCGATCGCCGTCATCGCGCGCGCGAACGCTACGACCTCGCGATGGCCGAGGGGCGCACCGCGGCGCTGCTCGATCAGGAGCGCGCCGACACCTTCACGCAGCGCGTGGGCAACGTTCCGCCGCGCAGCACGGTGGTGGCCGAGATCGTCGTCGACCAGCGCCTCACGTGGTGCGACGAGGGGGCGTGGGAGTGGCGCTTTCCCACGGTGGTTCCGCCGCGCTACCTCGGCGACGCGGGGCGTGTGACCGACGCCGCGAACGTGCACGTCGCGATCTCCGAAGCGCCCCTCACGCACCGCCTCGCGATGGAACTCTGCATCGACGACGCGCTCCACGGATCGCGCCCCGCGTCGCCCTCGCACGCGCTCGCTTCGAGCGACGAGGGCTTCGCCAACGACCCCGCCGTGTGGGGCTATCGCAGCGCGGCCCTGCGGCGTGCCTCGGGCTCCACGCGCGTGACGCTCGCCGACCGTGAGGGCGTGCGCCTCGACCGCGACGTGGTGGTGCGCTGGCACGTCGCTGCGCCTTCGCCGGGCGTCTCCCTCGACGTGGTGTCGGCGCCTCCCAACGGGCCCGATGCCGGCGACCGGTACGCGCTGCTCACGGTGGTTCCGCCGCGGGAGACCGTGCGCGCCGAGGCCGTGGCCCGCGACCTCATCGTGCTCCTCGACACGAGCGGATCGATGGGCGGCGCGCCGCTCGCGCAGGCCGCGCGGGTCGTGTGCGCGATGCTCGACACGCTCGACGAGCGCGACCGCATCGAGCTCGTGGAGTTCTCGTCGGCGCCGCGTCGCTGGCGCGAGGAGCCCGTGCGCGCGACCGCCGCGAACCGTCGCGAGGCGGCGGCGTGGGTGAAGGCCCTGCGCGCGAGCGGATCGACGGAGATGCGCACCGCGCTCCTCGAAGCGCTGCGTCCGTTGCGGGCGGGTGCGCAGCGGCAGGTGGTGCTCGTGACCGACGGGTACATCGGCTTCGAACGCGAGATCGTCGAGACGGTGTTCGCGAAGCTTCCGACGGGGTGCAGGCTCCACACGGTGGGCGTCGGATCGGCGGTGAACCGCGCGCTGCTCACGCCCGCCGCGCAGGCCGGACGCGGCGTCGAGGTGGTGGTCGCACCCGACGAAGACCCGGAGCCCGCCGCGCGTCGCATCGTGGCGCGTACGAGCGCTCCCCTCGTGACCGACCTGGTGATCGAAGGCGAGGGCGTGTGCGCGGTGAGTCCCGCCCGCGCGCCGGATCTCTACGCCGCCTCGCCCGCCCTCTTCGCGCTGCGCCTTGCGCCCAACGCCCGCACCGTCACCGTGCGCGGAACCTCGGCCCGCGGACCGTGGACGCAGACCCTCGCGCTCCCCGACTCGGCGCCCTTCGACCTCGGCGGCGCCGTGCGCGCGCGCTTCGCCCGCGACCGCGTCGAAGACCACGAGCTCCACCTCGCGGCGGGGGGAAGCTCCGCGGAGCTCGACGCGGCCATCGAAGAGCTCGGACTCGCGTACCAGGTCGCCACGCGCCTCACCTCGTGGATCGCCGAACGTCGCACGGTCTCCGTCGACCGCGACGCGCCGAAGCGCCGTGAAACGCAGCCGCAGGAGCTCGTGCACGGTCTCTCCGTCGAGGGCCTCGGGCTGCGTGCGGCGGTGTCGGTCGATGCCTTCGCGAACAGCACCCGCGCGGGGGGCGTGCGTGCGTCGTCGGTCACCGGCGCCTTCGCCGTGTACGCCAGCGCGGGACCGATGCCCGGCGCTCCGCCCGCCCCGCAGTCGGCGCCCGCCCCGGCGCGCGCGGAGTCGGCCCTCGATGTGACGGCCCGCAAGCGTCTCGCGGCCGATCCCGTGGTGCATTCGTACGTAGCGCCGTCGGTGATGGCCGCCCCGGAGTCTGCGCCGCTGCCTGCGAAGCGCGCGTCTCGCACGCTGCCGTGGCTCCTCGCGCTCGTGCTGCTCGTGCTCGCGGCGGTGGCCGTGTGGTACGTCGCGACGCGTGCTGCGCCGCACGCTCCCACCACGACGAACGACGCGCCCGTGAGCCCGCGACGATGAACGACCTCGACCTGCTGCTCGCGCCCATCGCGGCGGGCGATGCCGACGCCTTCGGGCAATGGATCGCCCGCGCCGAACCCGAGCTCCGCGTGAGCCTCCGCGGCTTCGCGGCGGTGGCCGACTGCGAGGCCGTGCTCCAGGAGGCGCTGCTCCGCGTGTGGCAGGTCGCGCCGCAGTTCACGCCCGACGGGAGGCCCAACGCGCTGCTGCGCTTCGCCGTGCGCATCGCGCGCAACCTCGCGCTCGGCGAGGCGCGGCGGTTCCGCACGGTGGGCCTCGACGACGACGCGATGACACGGCTCGCGGGCCACGAAGCGCGCACGCCGTCGGAGCCCGATCCGCGGCTGCGCGCGACGATCGCGACGTGCCGTGAGGAGCTTCCCGACAAGCCCGCGCAGGCCCTCCAGGCGCGTCTCGATGCGGGCGGATCGGAGCCCGATGAGACCCTCGCCGCGCGGCTCCAGATGCGCACGAACACCTTTCTGCAGAACGTGACCCGTGCCCGCAGGATCCTCGCCGAGTGCCTCGAACGGCACGGCGTCGACCTCGCGCTGGAGTGGCGATGAGCGACGCCGACGAGACGCTGATCGAAGCCGTGGCCGGTGCGTTTCGCCACCGCGACGCGCGGGGCACCATCACCGCGCACCCCGCGTGGCACGACCTCGACGCGCAGGGCCGTGACGCCGCGTGGGCGCAGGCCGCGAAGCTCCGCGCGATGGAGTCGGCCCTCGACCCCGACGGGCTCTCCTCGACCGCCCGCGCCGTGCTCGCGCGCATCCGTCGCGGCGGCTGAGCGGAGGGATCGTTTCGCGGGTCAGCGACCCATGCGACGCGCCTCGCAGATCGCTGCCACGGCCTGCGACTGGGCCATCACGCGCGGGTCGCGAAAGTACGGTCCGAGCAGCGTCGCGAGGCGCAGCACGTCGGAGGGAGGCAGGTCGCAGAACGAGTTGGCCGCGTCGGTGTAGCAGCGCGTGTGCGAGGCGTACGCGGCGTCGGCGAGCGCGTCGCAGGTTGTGGGCGGCGCGGCGGCGAGGGCCGCGAGCTCCCGTTGCAGGCACGTGCGCACGCCGCGGAGCCAGCGCTGCCCTTCGGGCGTGAACTGCGCGCGTCGGTCGATGAAGAGGTAGCAGAGGGGCTCGCCGAACCCGAGCGCGTAGCCTCCGTCGCCGCAGGGGAGCGCCGGGTCGAGGCACGCGCGGTAGAACGCGCAGTTGTCGGCCACGGGCGTCGCACACGCGGCGCGGTCGCGGTAGGTCGCGCCCTCGCGGCAGTCTCCATCACGGGTCGGAAGGTAGGGCGTCACACATCCGCGGTCGGTGTCGCAACGCGCGCGCTCGTCGGCGGTGAGGCGCGCGCGGCACGCGAGCGCGGCGCTTCGTGCGGCGGCGGGAGAGCACCAGGTCTGCGAGAGCTCCGCGGCGCAGCGCGAGGCCACGAACGACGCGGTGGGCACGAGCTCGACGACGCCCGCGTCGAGGTCGGCGAAGGCGCGCTCCTCGGGCGAGACGTCCGACGTCGCGGGCACATCGGAGGGCGCCGCAGGAGGCGCGTCGGCGCACGCGCAGAGCGCGGTGGTGAGCGCGAGAAGCAGCGGGAGCGGTCGCATCGGGGTCACACCTTCGCGTCGCGGCACAGCCGGTCGACGCGCGTCAGGAGCGTGGGCATGCGGTGGGCGCCGTGCATCGCGCGAAGCTGCGCGGCGGCCTCCGACGGGTCCATGCCCGCGGCGGTCACCCAGAGGGGAACGGCGCTCGTTCCGCGCAGCACGGGAATCGCGGCGCAGCGCTCGCCAAAGGGCTTCTTCGCGACGCCCACCACGGGGATCGCGCCGCCGAGCGCGCGATGCAGATGCGCGCCGAGTCCCGGTCGCGCCGCGTCGTCGAGCCACACGTAGCCGTCGACCACCACCGCGGCGAGGGGCGCGCGCACGGCGCCGAGCACGGCCAGCACGCAAGGCAGCTCGCGCTTGTAGAACGCGCCGGGCTCGTAGGGCGCCACCGCGTCGATGCGCGCCACGCAGAGGTCCGCGGGCGAGGGCGAGGTCCACGCGGTGGCGAGCACGCACGCGGCGACGGCGTGATCGGCGCGGTAGTCGACGTCGACGAAGGCGAGCAGGGGATCCATCGCAGGGGAGCGCGGGTGTACCACCGTCTCGCGCCGCGGACGGTGCGGCATCCACGGCGAATCGTTGACGCCTGCGCGCGGGGCGTGTCCCATGTGTCATACCCCATGACACGACCCTCGAACGTACCGGTGCGCGCGGGGCGCGCGCTCGTCGCAGCCCTCGACGCGTGCGTGCGCGAGGCCGCGTCGCCCGAGGCGGCGGCGGAGGCGTGTCTCCACGAGATCCGCTGGGAGTTTCAGGCCAGCGCGGCGGTGCTCTTTCTCTCGCACGGCAGCGGCGTGGCCTCGCCGTGGCGCGGCGTCGACGAGCGCGGAAGCACCCCCGCCGCGGGCCTCGAAGAGCTGTCGCGTACGGTCGTTCGCAACGCAGTACGGCGCGCGGAGATCGTCACCTGGGACGTCTCCGAAGGCGGCGACGGCAGCGCCCTCGACCTCGGGCTCACCGCGGCTCTCGCCGTGCCCATCGGAACGCCTCCGCGCGGCGCGCTCTACCTCGACTACCGCTCGATGCGCGGCCTCGACGGCGCGCTCCGTCACGACGACCTGCGCCTCGTGGCGACCTTTCTCGCGGCGCACCTCTTCGCCGCCCCGAAGCCCTCGTCGCTGCCGCCCGCCGAGCCCGCGCTCGCGCCCGTGGCCCTCGACGCGCTGCTTTCGCTGCCGGGCCTCCGCGCGCTCCGTGACGACGTGCTCAACGCGGCCTCGTCGTACGCGCCGATGCTCATCACCGGCGAGACGGGCACGGGCAAGACGCTCATCGCCGAGTCCATCGCGGAGCACCTCGGGCTGCGTCCCGTCGTGCGCGCGATGCTCGGCGCGAGCGACGATCTCAACACCCTCGTGAGCGAGCTCTACGGCCACGAGCGCGGGTCGTTCTCCGGCGCCGCTTCGAAGAGAATCGGGCTCGTGGAGCAGGCCCACGGCGGTGTGCTCGTGCTCGACGAGGTGCTCAACCTCCCGATGGCCGCGCAGCAGGTGCTCCTCGACTTTGTGCAGTTCGGCACGTACCGCCCGCTGGGCTGGGAGTCGCCGCGCCCGAAGCAGGCCCGCGTGCGCCTCGTGGCCGTCACGAACGGGGACCTCCGCGAGGCCGTGCGCAATGGGCGATTTCGTCAGGACCTCTTTCACCGCCTCGCCGCGATGCCCCTGCACCTGCCGCCGCTGCGCGAGCGACGCGGTGACCTCGTGGGCCTCGCCGAGATGCTCCTCCCGCGCATCGCGCCCGATCGCGCGTGGCGCCTCTCGCTCGCCGCGCGCCGCGCCCTCGTGGCCGATCACCTCCCGTGGGAGGGCAACGTGCGCGAGCTCGAAGGTGTGCTCCGCCGCGCCGTGGAGCGCGCCCGCCGCGCCGACGACACGAGCGACGCGCTGACCCCCGACCACCTCGACCCCGCGCTGCGCCCCGCGCCCACGAAGCCCGTCCCGTCGACGCGGCCGCCCGTCGACACGCGCTCGCTCGCCGCGCGCTGGCAGGGCCTCCAGCAGGAGCGCGCCGCCCTCGACCAGCGCGAGGAGGCCCTCCTCGACGAGGCCCTCGCGAAGCACGACCAGGTGCTCGCCCACGCCGCCGCGGAACTGGGCCTCGCGCGCACCACCCTCGCGAGCCGCCTCGCCGCCCGCGAGCGCGCCCGACGCGGATGAACCCTCCCGCCCCGTGGCCGCCCGACGAGGGCGCCGTGCTCGCCCACGGACGGCTCACGCTCGGCCCCCGCCTCGGCGCGGGATCGTTCGGCACCGTGCACCGCGCGTGGGACGCCGCGCGCCGCGAGCACGTCGCGGTGAAGCTGCTCCATCACCAGCACCCGCAGGCGCTCCGTCGCTTCAAGCTGGAGTTCCGCGCGCTCGCCGAGCTGCGCCATCCCTCGCTCGTCGCGCTCGATGAACTCTTCGCCGACGAGGGCCGGTGGATGTTCACCATGGAGCTCGTCGAGGGCCTCCCCTTCACCGCGCACTACCGCGACGCGTCGCGCCGAAACGTCTTCTGCGAAGCACTTCGCGAGGGCATCGACCAGCTCGCCGCCGCGCTCTCGCACCTGCACGACAGCGGCTGGCTCCACCGCGACGTGAAGCCCTCGAACGTGCTCGTGACCCCCGCGGGGAGGGTCGTGGTGCTCGACTTCGGCCTCGTCGGCGCGGCCCACAGCGCCCGCGATGCAGCGCCCCTCGGCAGCCCCGCGTACGCCGCCCCCGAGCAGCTCGCCGGGCGCCCCGTGGGACCGGCCGCGGACTGGTTCGGCGTGGGCGCGCTGCTCTACGAGACCCTCACGGGATCGCCTCCCTTCACGGGCTCGGGCCTCGCGCTCCTCGCCGCACGCCGACGGGGACTCGCACCGCCCGTGCGCGCCCTCGCGCCCGATGCGCCCGACGACCTCGCCGACCTCTGCGACGCGCTCCTCGCGCACGATCCCCACGCGCGCCCCGACCCCGCGCGACGAGACCTCCGCGCGCGCCCTCTCGACGCGCCCCTCGTGGGCCGTGACGAAGAACTCCGTCGCCTCGTGGCGCTCACCGCACGCACGAACAACGGGCCCGCGGTGGCCGTGGTCGAGGGCGAGTCGGGCATCGGCAAGAGCGCGTTTCTCACTGCCTTCGAGCGCGCGGTGACGGCCGACGATCCGCACGCGTGGGTGCTCGTGGGGCGCTGCCGTCCGCGCGAGACGCTGGGCTTCAACGCGCTCGACGCCGCCGTCGATGCGCTCGCCACGGCGCTCCGCGCGCTGCCCGACGAACCGCGCGAGGCCCTGCTGCCCGACGACCGCGCGGCCCTCGCGGGGCTCTTTCCCGTGCTCGGCGAGGTGACCGGCGTGACCGCCGCGCAGCCCCACGACGACGACCTGCGACGGCGTGGCGCCGAGGCGCTCCGCACGCTGCTCACGCGGGCCGCGTTGCAACGGCGCGTGGTGCTCGTGGTCGACGACGCGCACTGGGGAGACGCCGACAGCGCGCGCCTCCTCGCCACGCTGCTCCGTCCGCCCGCGCCGCCGCCCCTCACGCTCGTGCTCGGACGCAGGCCCGTCACCCGCGGCGCGTCGGAACTCTTCGACGCCCTCGGCGGCCCCGACCTCGCGGCGCTCCCCACCGTGACCCGCGCGACGCTCGCGCTTCGTCGTCTCGACCGCGACGAGGCCCTCGCCGTGTGTCGCGCGTACGGTGTGCCCGAGGCCCTCGCGGAGCGTGCGTTGCGCGACGCCCACGGGCACCCGCTCTTTCTCGACACGCTCGCGCGCCACCTCGCGCACGCGACCACCGCGAGCCTGTCGTCGTACACCTCGCTCGCGCAGCTCCAGACGCAGCGCCGCGGAGAGCTCCCCGACACCGCCCGCGCCCTCCTCGACGCGCTCGCGGCGCTCTCGGTCCCGGTCGAACTCTCCCTCGCGCTCCGCGCCGCCGGGGCCTCGCACGCCGACGTGCGCGCGCTCCAGACCGCGCGATGGATCCGCGTGGGACCGGCCCTCCACGGCGACCGACACGTCGAGTTCGCCCACGACCGCGTGCGCGAGATCGAACACGACGCCCTCGCGCCCGGCGACCTCCACGCGTGGAGCCTCCGCTGGCTCGACGTGCTCCCCGCCGACACCGCGCCCGACCTCCGCGCCCGCATGTTGCGCGCCGTGGGACGCCACCGTGAAGCCGTCGACGCGCTCCTTCGCGCCGCCCGCGAGGCCTCGCTCGCACTGGCCTTCGCGCGCGCCGAACGCCTCGCCGCCGAGGCCCTCTCCGCGCTCGCCCACGACGACCCGCAGCGCCTCGAAGCCTTCGCCCTCCGCGGTCTCGCGCTCGCCCACGACGGACGCGCCGCCGACGCCGGTGAGGCCTTCCGCGAGGCCGCCCTCCTCGCACGCTCGCTGAACGACGCGCGCGCCGCGGGATGGAGCCGCGACGCCGCCGAACACTTTCTCCGCGCGGGCTGTGTCGACGCGGGCCTCGACGTGCTCCGCGATGTGCTCGGTCCCCTCGGTCTCTCGATGCCGGGCTCCACCGCGTCGGCGCTCGCCGAGCTCGTCGCACGCCACGTCACGCGCCCGTGGCGCACCCGCACGAAGCTCGCTGCGCACGAGATTCCCGCGGCCATCGCGCGCCTCGACGCGTGCGCGGCGGTGAGCATCGGACTCGCGGCCGTCGACCAGCGCGCCGCGGTGTTTCAAGCGCGCGCGCTCGACCTCGCGATGCGCCTCGACGACCCCGCGCGGCTGCAACGCGCGCTGAGCTTCGAAGCCTGCTACTCGGCCAACGGAGGCCACGCCACCGCCGCGCGCACGGCCTCGCTCGTGGCCGCCTCGCACGCGGCCGCCGAGCGCCTCGGAACGCCCGTCGCGCGCGGATACCGTCACGCCGCGGGCACGCTCGAAGCGTTTCACCAGGGACGCTGGCGCGCGTGCCTCGACCACGCCCGCATCGCCGCGCCCACCTTTCGCGGCGCAGGCGACCGCTACTGGAAGGAGCAGGCCACCGTGGGCACCTACGGCGCGCTCGCGACGCTCCTCGCGGGCGACCTCCTCGAGGGAGCCGCACGGGCGAGCGAGCTCCTCGGACGCGCCGACGACCGCGGCGACCTCTACACCGGCACCAACCTCCGCGCGGGGGTCTTCGGGATCATTCCGCTCCTCGACGACGACACCGTGCGCGCGCGCGCCGACCTCGACCGCGCGGCCCGCGCGTGGCGCGGCGACTTCGGCGTGCAGCCCTACTTCCTCGCCTACGCCCGCATCAACCTCGCGCTCTTCGAGGGAGACCCCGCGGCGGCCCTCACCACGCTCGACGCCCTGCGCGCGAAGCTCCGCACGAACCTCCTCGCGCGCGCCGAGTGGGTGCAGGTCGCGACCGCCGCCCTTGAAGGCCGCGCTGCCATCGCCCGCTTCGTCGCCGCACCGTCGTCGTCCGACGAGCTCCGCGCGCGCCTCGCCCGCGTGCAGTCGGTGTTGCGCCGCGTGCCCGCGCGATGGGCCCGCGCCCACGCCGAGATGTTCGACGCGCTGTGGTCGGTCACGCAGCGCGACGACGAGCGCGCCGAGCTTCTGCTGGCCTCTGCCGAGCGCGCCTACCGCGAGGCCGACATGGCCGTCGACGCGCTCTTCGTCCGCCGCGCGCGGGCCGCGGTGCGCGGGGGAGACGCGGGCCGCGCGATGACCTCCGCGGTCGACGAAGAACTCCGCGCGCGGGGTGTGCGATCGCCCGGCCGCATGGCCGTGATCTACGTGCCCGCGTGACGACGGATCGTCGCCACGACGGACCCTCGTCGCGATGCGGACGCTTCGGAATGGGCTGAAATCAAGGTGTTTTGAGTGGCGCTTCCCGTGGCCCTCCCGTTGCTCAAGGCGGGGTCATGCACACGCCGACGACGCTCCATCGCTCCGTCAAGAATCGCTCCCTCACGCTGCTCGGCAGCGTCACGCTCCTCGCGTCGCTCACGCACTGTGGCGGCGAGTGGGCGCAGCCCGACACCGCAGACCCGGCGAGCGCGCAGGCCGAGCAGGCCGTGGGCGCGGGCGAGATTCGCACGGGCACCTTCGACCTTCCCGGTGGACGGCGGCGTGTCACCTATCGGGTGATCCGCGGGCGACGGTTCACGCAGGGCGACATCGAGCTCGGTCCCTCCGTCGAGGAGCGCGCCGCCACGGACCGCACGACGCTCAGCGCAGGCCGTGATGACGCGAGCTTCCGCTGGCCCGACAACGTGGTGGTCTACGAGGACTACACCGACCTGCCGACCACCACGCAGGCGAACATCACCGCGGCGATTCAGCACTGGACCGAGAACACCTCGGTGCGCTTCCGCCTTCGCACGACGGAGGCCGACTTCGTGCGCTTCCGCGACGATGAACCGGGGTGTTTTTCGAACGTCGGACGCGAGGGCGGCGAGCAGGTCGTCAACCTCGCGTCGAGCTGCCAGCCGGGGTCGGCGATCCACGAGATCGGTCACACCGTGGGCCTCTGGCACGAGCAGACCCGCAGCGATCACAGCGCCTTCGTGAACGTCGCGGAGGAATGCGTCGACCCGGACATCTTCGACGAGAACTTCGACACCTTCCCCGACGGCGTGAACTACGGGCTCTACGACTTCGACTCGATCATGCACTACGGGTCGGGGGCCTTCTTCCTCGACCCGAAGCCCGCGGCCTGCACGAGCAACGGCATCACGCTCTGGCGACGCTCCAGCATCGGAACGGCGCAGGACGGAATCGACGCGCAGCGCACGGCGCTCAGCGTGATCGACCGACAGGGCGTCGAGGAGATGTACAGCGAGGGCCTCGGTCAATCCGCGGTGGTCGCGGACTTCAACGGCGACGGGTTCCGCGACCTCGCCCTCGGCGCGCCCCGCAACGGCGCCGGACGCGTGCGCGTCTACCGCGGAACGGCCACGGGGCTCGTGTTCACCGACGAACTCCAGCAGGGCCTCTTCGACAGCCAGCGCGAAGACCGCTTCGGCTACGCGCTCGCCGCGGGGGATTTCAACGGCGACGGCCGCGCCGACCTCGCGGTGGGCGTGCCCGGCGAGAACGGACGCACGGGCCGCGTGGTGGTCTATCGAGGTCGCAACAGCGCGACCAATCTGCTGGACCACCTCGTGAGCTTCGACCAGTCGTCGCTGGCCTCCAACGAGGGCGGCGACCGCTTCGGCTACGCGCTCTCCGCGGGCGACGTCAACAACGACGGCTTCGACGACCTCGCCATCGGCGCACCGGGCGAGGGGTGGGGCTCGGGGGCGCCGTCGGCGGGCGCGGTGTTTCTGTTCCGTGGCAGTGCGACGACGCTCACGGGCTGGCGGCTCGTGGGCCAGTCGGGGCTCGGCACCGACGAAGCGGGCGACAGCTTCGGCGCGTCGGTGCTGCTGCGCGACCTCGACGCCGACGGACGCGCGGACCTCGCCGTGGGCGCCCCCATCGAGCGCAACGGGTCGGCGGTGCAGGGCGGCGTGGTGTTCCTGTTCCGCGGCGAGACGACCGGCGTGAGCGCGTGGCGCACGTTCGCGCCCTTCAACAACCTCAACCAGCAGGATCTCCTCTTCGGCTTCTCGCTCACCGCGGGCGATGTCGACGGCGACGGATACCGCGAGCTCTTCGTCGGCGCGCCCGGCGCGACGGTGGGGTGGACGCTGTGGGCGGGCCGTGTGTTCGTGTTCCGCGGCAGCTCGACGGGCCCGACGAGCGCGGGCTGGAAGACCCTCAACGCGGCCTCTCCCGCGACGGGTGAGGGCTTCGGCTTCTCGCTGGTGGCCGCGCGCTTCAACAACGACACGCGGGCCGACGTGGCGATCGGCGCGCCGGGCTCGCGTCCGTCGAGCGCGGTGGCCTCGGGACGCGTGCACACGTTCATGGGCTCCAGCACGGGCTTCACGGCCTCGACGGTGCTCTCGCAGACGGGCCTCGGAAGCAACGAAGCGGGCGACCGCCTCGGCGCGAGCGTGGCGATGGGTGACTTCGACAATGACGGCGACGACGACCTCGCGTCCGGTGCGCCGGGCGAGCGTCCGCCCTCGTCGGCGCAGACGGGCTACGGCTTCGTGTACCGCTCCAACGGCGTGTCGCTCTCGGCGTGGACCGTCGCCACGCCCTGACTCCACGCGCCGAGACGGAAACGCCATCGCCCACACTTCATCACGCCACGCGCGACGCCCCGATGTCAGTCTCGGCGCCCGATGGCTCCGTCCGATCCTCCTGCTGCCGCGCCCACCGACCCCATCGCCCTCGCCGCGGAGTTCGCGCGTCGCGCGTGCATCCAACGCGCCTCGTTGCCCGCGGAGTTCAACGCCGGCCCCTCGCACTCGCTTCGTCCTGCATGGGAGCGTCACTTCACGGCGCTCGCGATGGAGGCGCCGCCGTCGTTCCTCGCGCTGCTCGACTGCGAGGGTGAGGTGATGATCGAGTTCGGCGGCTGGGGCGTGCTGAGCCCCGACGCGTCGGACTACTACCGCTCCCTCTTCGCGCAGTCGCGCCATCCGCTGCCCGTCGACGCGGTGTACGGCGCGATGACTCCGCTGTTCTGCTGCGACGGCGACCTGCTGCTGCTCGACCGCGACGGTGCGGTGTACGGCTACCAGCACGACGGCGACACCGAGGCCGATGCGCCGGTCGCGCCCTCCTTCGAAGCGCTGCTGCGCACGCTGCTCGACGTGCTCGACGGACGCGCCGCGTACCCGCTCGACCTCTACGCACGCGCGGTGAATCGCGCGCGCAGCCGTCGCACGCCGTAGGTGTCGACCGCACGAATGGGCTGCCTGCTTGACGTGCAGGGGTGCGAAGGACCGCGAAGGTCCGCAGTAGGGGCCGTGCCTGCCAACCGCGAGGGGCGCCACCGCGCCGATCACCAGGTCAGTGCGACTTCCGCTTTGGAGAACGGGAGGGTGAGCTCTGGCACGCGCGTGTGCTGGCGCTTCATCTCTTCCCACACCGAGCGATGGGTCGTGCGCTCGACGGCCGTTCGTACACGGTCCAACGGGCGCTTCTGCTCGACCAGCGACACCACACGTTCGAGCACCGTGAGCAGGTTCTCGTACGCCGTACGCCTCGCTTCGATCACGGCGCTCCGCGCGTTGAGCCCCAGCGTCTCGATCGTGTAGCGCGCACGTTCCTTCGCGCGCGCGCCGATCCCCGGGCGTGGTCGAAAGACGAAGGTCTCCACGATGTCGAGTTCGAGGTAGTCGAGCGGATCGTCGCATCGTGGGTCGAGCAGCGCGGCATCGCCTGCGAGCGGCTGCACGATGGCGTCTCCCTTCGCCCGCGCGACGCTCGTCGCCACGTTCGAGCCCGTCGGGAGCACCGCGAAGGCGTTGCCCTTGGGGCCGTTGCACGGGCCGCAGGCGTAGAGGTAGTTCTCCCAGGCGAAGACCTTGTCGGGATAGAGGTCCTTCGGCCAGAAGTGCTCGATCTCGTCGGCGAGCGAGTCCTCGCAGTACACGCAACGACAGTGGCCCCAGCACATCTTCGCGAGCGCCTTCTTCACCTCGACGAAGGGCGCTTCGCTCGAAGCTCCGCCCGCTCGGTCTCTTCCTCTTCGGAGAGCCCTTCATCGAGCTCCTGGAGGTTGAGCGCTGCGAGACGTTCGAGCCGAGCACACGTCCCGCATTCTGGTGGTGGCGAGAGCGTTTGCAGCGGGTGAATGAATTCACCCGCAGGTAGGCGAAAGCCCCTCGCGGGGCTCGCGCTTCATGGACCGGAAGCACGCGAGGCCCATTCGCACGATCGGAAACACACCCGAGTATCGCGTCGCGAAGGCGACGAAGGATCGCGAGTCCCGTCAGGGACTTTCCCCTCTCTGCGGGTGAATTCATTCACCCGCAGCACGCGGGCTCGCGCTTCATGGACCGATCGTGCTCA
>CAMFHP010000133.1 GCA_945952225.1 uncultured Myxococcaceae bacterium | reverse complement strand
GCGTGCGGGCGCGCGTGCGCGGCGGGGCAGGTGTGCTCCGACAGCGCGTGCGTGACCTCGTGCGGCACGGGGCTGATGAACTGCTCGGGCGTGTGCCGCGACCTTACGAGCGACCCGTCGAACTGCGGGGCGTGCGGGCGCGCGTGCGGCGCGTCGCAGCTCTGCTCCTCGGGAACGTGCGTGGCGTCGTGCGGCACGGGCCTCACGAACTGCTCGGGCGTGTGCCGTGACCTGCAGGCCGACGACGCGAACTGCGGCGCCTGTGGCAACGCGTGCACCGCGGCCCAGCGATGCACCACCGGGCGCTGCGTGACCGTGTGCACCACGGGACAGACCGAGTGCTCGGGCGTGTGCCGCGACCTGCAGACCGACGCGAACAACTGCGGCGGCTGCGGCACCGTGTGTCCGTCGGGTCAGGTGTGTCGCACGGGCGTGTGCCGCCCGTCGGTGCGCTTCGATGGAACGACCGCGTCGTCGTGGGAGGCGCGCACGGCGGTTCCCTTCGGCACGCCGGGCTTCTCGGATTGCTCGCCCGCGGGATCGGGCTTCTTCTACGGGCTTTCGAGCTCGTCGTTCTCGCGCTTCAACGAGAGCGCCAACACCTGGACGACGCTCGCGACGCCGCCGACGAACTTCGGCGCGTGGCCGGGCCCCGCGTGGGTGGGCGACTTCCTCTACGTGTTCAACACCACGTCGCTCTACCGCTACTCGATCTCGGCCAACACCTGGACGACGCCCGCGACGGGCATCGCCAGCACGAGCGGCAACCTCACGGTGCACGACACCGCGGGCGACATCTACTCGTTCACCAACGACGGACGCCTCGTGCGCTACACGCCCTCGACGGGCGCCGTGCGCTACTACACCACCGGCCACACCTCGGTGAGCGAGCCGCGCGTAGCCTACGACCCCGTGTCGGGCCTCGTGTACGTCGTCGCGAACTTCTGCGACGTGAACGACTTCTTCGCCGTGAACCCCACCACGGGCGCCGTCACGTCGATGCCCGCGCTGCCGCGCTCGGGATGCTTCAACGACCCGTTCTGCAGCGACTACTCGGGGCACCTCTACGCGGTCGGTCCGCCCGATGGTAGCGGCGACGTGTGGCAGTACAACACCGTCACCCGCGCGTGGACCGCGATGCCCGGACTCGGGTTCAGCCACGGCTTCAACGGCGGCTGCACCGTCACCGACACGGGCTACCTCTACCTCTCGCCCGGCGACGACACGCGCATGTCGCGCCTGCGCCTCGGACCCTGATCCGAAGCGCGCACGCCGCCGCGCGCCTGCATCCTCGCAGCGCGCGCGGTGGCGTCTCTCTCCCCCCCCAGGAATCGATCAGCGCACGAGGCGCTCCGCGGGCACGGCGCTCACGGGGTAGTCGCCCGTGAAGCACGCCTCGCAGAACCCTTCGCCCGACGGGTAGTTCACGGCCTCGCGGAGCCCTTCGAGGGGCAGGTACGCGAGCGAGTCGGAGGTGATGTACCGCGCGATCTCGTCGGTCGTGTGGCTCGCCGCGATGAGCTCGCGCCGCGTGGGCGTGTCGATGCCGTAGAAGCACGGCCAGCGCGTGGGCGGAGACGAGATGCGCAGGTGCACCTCGCGGGCGCCCGCGTCGCGGAGCATCTTCACGATCTTGCGCGAGGTGGTGCCCCGCACGATGGAGTCGTCGACCACGACCACGCGACGGTTCTGGAGCACCTCGCGCACGGGGTTGAGCTTCAGGCGCACGCCGAAGTGACGGATCGACTGCGACGGCTCGATGAACGTGCGCCCCACGTAGTGCGAGCGGATCAAGCCCATCTGGAAGGGCAGGCCCGCGGCCTCGGCGTACCCGATGGCCGCAGGAACGCCCGAGTCGGGCACGGGGATCACCACGTCGGCCTCGACGGGCGCGACCTTCGAGAGCACCGCGCCCATGCGCCGTCGCGTCGCGTACACCGAGCGTCCGCCGAGCACGCTGTCGGGGCGCGCGAAGTAGACGTGTTCGAACACGCAGAAGCGCGCGGGCACTTCGCCGAAGGGCAGCAGCGAGCGGATGCCGTCGCGCTGGATCACCAGCACCTCGCCGGGCTCGATGTCGCGCACGAACTCGGCGGCGATGAGGTCGAAGGCCGTGGGCTCGCTCGCGACCACGTAGGCGCGGTCGAGGATGCCCAGCGAGAGCGGGCGGAACCCGTGCGGGTCGCGCGCGGCGATGAGCGTGTCGCCCACGAGGAACACCACCGAGAACGCGCCCTGCGCAGCCCGAAGTGCGTGCACCACGCGGTCGACCACATCGCCCTTCGGCGCGCGCGCCACGAGGTGGAGGAACACCTCGGTGTCCGTCGTCGTCTGGAAGATCGCCCCCGCCGCGTCGAGCTCACGCTTGAGCGCCTCGGCGTTCGTGAGGTTGCCGTTGTGGGCGCACGCGAGGGGCGCGCCGCCGTGCTCCACACCGAAGGGCTGCGCGTTGCGCACGTGCGAGCCGCCCGCGGTGGAGTAGCGCACGTGGCCGATCGCGATGCGGCCCGGGAGCGAGGGCATCACCGCGGGGTTGAAGACGTCCTGCACGAGGCCCATCGCGCGGTGCAGGTGGAGCGCGCCCCCCTCGTCGACGGTGGCGATGCCGGCGCTCTCCTGACCACGGTGTTGCAGCGCGTGGAGCCCGAGGTACGTGAGGTTCGCGGCCTCGGGGTGACCGTACACGGCGACCACGCCGCACTCGTCGTGAAAGCGGTCGTCGTCGAGCCAGTTCACGTCGTCGTCGCGGTGCGCGTCCATTGCGCACGACGGGTATCACGGGAGCCCGTGCGAAGACCAATCGCCCGCGGAGTGATGGGCGTATGATCGCGCGCGATGAACCTCGTCGTTCCGCTGGCCGAGGCGCGCGATGCGTCTCTCTTCGGCCCCAAGGCGGCGCAGCTCGCGGCCCTCGGCGACGTTCCCGGCGCGCGTGTGCCCGAGGGCTTCGCCGTGTCGTCGCTGGCCTTCGAAGCGACCCTCGGGGCCGTGCTCCCGCGCGCCCAGTGGCCCGCGCAGCTCCTCGCCGGTGGGGTCGAAGCGCGGCGCGCGTGGCGTCTCGAAGCGATCCGTCAGCGCCTCCTCGAAGCCCCGCTCCCCGACGCGCTCCGTGATGCGCTGCGACCCGCATGGGACGCGCTCGGCCGCGACGCCTCCGTGGCCGTGCGTTCGAGCGCGCTCCACGAAGACGCACACGACGCGAGCGCCGCGGGCCTGCAAGAGACCGTGCTCGGCGTGGTGGGCTTCGAGGCGATGTGCGCCGCCGTCGCGCGGTGCTTCGCGTCGATCTACCAGGAGCGCGCGATGACCTACCTCGCGCGGCGTCCCGATGCGGGCGCGCGCCCCGTGGCCGTGGCCGTCGTGGTGCAGCGCATGGTGCGGGCCGACGCGGCGGGTGTGCTCTTCACCATCGACCCCGTGCGCCGAGACCGCAGCGCGATGGTGGTCGAGGCCGCGTGGGGCCTCGGGTGCTCCGTCGTCGACGGCGGCATCGCGCCCGACGTGTTTCGCATCGACCGCGCGACGGGCCGCGTGCTCGCACGCAACCTCGGAGACAAGCCCGCCGCGGTGCGTGTGGGCGAGGGGGGCGTGGTGCGCGAGGCCGTCGACGAGTCGCAGCGTCGCGCGGCCGCGGTGGGTGACGGAGAGCTCAAGGCGCTCCACGCGCTCGGCGAGGCGGTGGAGCGCCATGTGGGCGGCGCGCGCGACATCGAGTGGGCGTTCGAAGAGGGCGTGCTCTGGGCGCTTCAGTGCAGGCCCATCGTGGGCTTCACCACGGGCGCGGCCGCGGAGGGATCGCTCGACGATCCGTCGACCTGGGTGTGGAGCAACGTGAACGTGGGCGAGGCGCTGCCCGGCGTGGCGACGCCGCTCACGTGGTCCGTGGGCGCGGCGTTCAGCGAGCTCGGGTTTCGCAACGCGTTCGGCGCGCTCGGGTGTGTGGTTCCTCCGGGCATCGAGCTCGTGGGGAACTTTCACGGACGCATCTACCTGAACCTCACCAACTTCATGCGCGTGGCGCGTCAGGTGCCGATGCTCCGCGCGCGCTGGCTGCTGGAGTTCGGCGGCGGCGGTGGGCTCGACGAGATCGAAGCGCAGGTGCCGCCGGGCCGCTGGGGAACCTTTCTCGCGCGGCTCCCGATGACCGGCGCGCGCTACGTGGTCGACAACGCGGGCCTCGACGGTCGCGTCGCGCGCTTCGACGAGGAGTTTCGTGCCGCCCGCACGCGCCTCGAATCGACGGACCTCTCCGCGCAATCGAACGCCGCCCTCGACGCGCTCGTGGGCGACGTGCTCGCGCTCCTCGACCGCACCGGCGCGATGATGCTCACGTGCGCGTCGGGCTACCTCGCGAGCGTGGTGGGCCTCCGCGGCGCGCTCCGTGTAGCCGCGGGTGACGACGCCGATCGCTTCGAACGCGACCTGCTCTCGGGCGTCTCCGACCTCGAAAGCGCCGCACCGGGAATCTCCCTCGCGCACATCGCCGAGATCGCCCGCGGCGACGCCCCTGCGCGCGCCGTGCTCCTCGAACGCGACCCGGTGACCCTGACCGTCGACGCGCTCCCCGCAGGGCCCACGCGTCGCGCGTTCACCGCGTTTCTGAAGGCCTACGGCTTTCGCTGCGTGCGCGAAGCCGAGCTCTCCACGCCGCGATGGCGCGAGGCGCCGGGCACGCTCTTCGCGGCCTTGCGCGCACACCTGCTCCAGGGCGACGACTCGGCGATCCGACGCGCCGACCGACAGCACGCCGTCCGCGCCGCCGCCGAGGGAGAGCTCATGCGCCGCGTGCCTCCGGTGGCCCGCGCGGTGGTGCGCCATCTCATCCAGCGCGCGTGGCGCTTCTCACGGCTCCGCGAGCAGATGCGCGCGCGCGTCACCGAGGTGCTCGGGTTCCTGCGCACGCTGGCCCTCGACGTGTCGCGCCGCATCGCGATGCGCTGGCCTGCGGCGGGCTCCGACGCGGCGTTCTTCCTCTCGATCGACGAGGTGCGCGCGTGGCTCCGCGGCGAGCTCGGCGATCCCTCGGCGGTGGTGACCGTGCGACGTGCGCAGGTGGCCCGCGACATGGCCCGTCCCGATCCGCCGCCGACCTTCGTGGGCGCACCGCCCGCGAGCTCTCCCACGACCATTCCCGCGGGCGACCGATGGAGCGGCGTCGCCGCATCGCCCGGCGTGGTGACCGGCGTCGTGCGCGTGCTGCGTGACCCCGCCGATGGTGCTGCGCTGCGGCCCGGCGAGGTGCTCGTGACCTCCGTCGCCGACGTGGGATGGACGCCGCTCTTTCTCATGGCCGCCGCGGTGGTGACCGAGCTCGGCGGCGCGCTCTCGCACGCGGCCCTCGTGGCGCGCGAGTACGGCGTACCCGCGGTGGTGAACGTGCCGGGCATCACCCGCGCGCTCCGCAACGGAGACCGCGTGCGCGTCGACGGAGACCACGGCGTCGTCGAGCGCCTCGCACCCGCAGAGACCGGCGCGACGGTCACCGCCCTTCCGCTCAACTGACCGCGACGAAATCCCACTGCATGAACGCGCTCTTTCGCAGCCGCCGCTGGCTCTGCCTCGCCAAGCCTGCGGGCATGGTCACCGTGCCGCCGACCTCGCGCGGCGGACGCACCCTCGTCGACCTCGCGCGCGAGCTGGCGCCCGACGCGAAGCACCACCATCCGCTCTCGCGCCTCGACGCCGACGTGACCGGCGCGGTGCTCTTCGCGCTCACCGACGAAGCCCTCGCGCTCGCCGAGTCCGACCGCGCCGCGGGCCGCTGGCGAAGGCGTTACGTGGCCCTCGCCTCGGCGCATCCTTCACCCGACGAGGGCGCATGGACGTGGCCCGTCGCCGTCGACCGCCGCGACCGCACGCGCCGCACGACGGGACCGGGCGACGACCCGCAGCCCGCCGAGACGCGCTACGTCGCCGTCGCCACCGCGGGCGGCGCCACGATGCTGCGCTGCGAGCCCGTGACGGGACGCACGCACCAGATCCGCGTGCACGCGAAGGCCGCGGGATGCGCGCTCCTCGGCGACCTCGCGTACGGCGGTCCGCGAAGGCTCACGGGCGGTGATGGCGCGGTGGTCTCGCTCGCGCGACCGATGCTCCACGCGTGGCGCGTGCGCGTGCCCGGCGGAACCTTCGTCGTGGAAGCGCCCCTGCCCGACGACCTCCGCGCCGTGTGGACGGCCTGCGGCGGCGCCGACGGCGTGCTCGACGCGTGGCGCGCGCGCTGAACCCTTTCTTGTTAGTGGATCGCGACGATTTCGAGCGTGCGCGTGCGGCCGCCCGCATCGACCTCGACGGCGTCGCCGACCTCGCGTCCGACGAGCGCGCGTCCGAGGGGAGAGCTCGTGGTGACCACCTGCACGCGACCGCTCGCGAGGGCGATGCCGCCGCCGTGCGCCGCCACGTAGAGCCAGCGCCCGGTGCCATCTTCGTCGGCCTCGACGAGCGCGCCGACTCCCACCGCCGATGCGTCGCCCGAGGTGCCCACGGTCATCGCGCCGACCTCACCGACCGCGCGGCGCATCTCTTCGATGCGCATGGCCTGGCCGCGGGCGAGGTAGCTCTGTTCGAGCGCGCGGGTGTCTTTGTCGTTCTCGGGTTTGGCCTCTTCGTGCGTGGCGGCTTCGAGCGTCGCGCGGTGCGCGGCTTCGAGCACGTCGAGGTCACGTTGCAGGCGTTGGGCGAGCTCTGCGCGCAGCGCGGAGCGGGTGGCGGGCGGGGTCGACATGCGGGGGCGCGGACCATACCTGATGCGTCGCGTCGCTCGCAGCGCTTCGATGCGCCGTGCGACCGCCCTTGACCCGACACCGCGGAAGTCAGTAGATCCCCGCCCCAGAGCACTGTGATGAGCGAACGCAAGGCACGAATCCTGGTGGCGAAGCCCGGCCTCGACGGCCATGACCGCGGCGCGAAGGTGGTCGCGCGCGCGCTGCGCGACGCGGGCTTCGAGGTGATCTACACGGGCCTGCACCAGACGCCCGACATGATCGCCGCCGCCGCCGTGCAGGAAGACGTCGACGCCGTGGGCCTCTCGATCATGTCGGGCGCCCACAACACGCTCTTTCCCGCGGTGATCGCGGCCCTCCGCGGACGCGGCGCCGACGACGTGAAGGTCTTCGGCGGCGGGATCATTCCGAACGAAGACATCCCCCGGCTCACCGACGCGGGCGTCACCAAGGTGTTCACCCCCGGCACGCCGCTCACCGAGATCGTGCAGTGGGTTCACGATCACATCGCGCCGCGGGCCGCGTGAAGCGCGCGCTGCTCGGCGCCGCGTGGCTCCTCGGGTGCGCCTCGCGGCAGCCCGAGCCCGTCGCCCAGATGGCCTGGCGCCACGGTGATCCGCCGCCCGCGTCCGAGGCCCCGCCCGTCGCGACCGCCGATGCGTCGGAAACTTCCGACGCGTCGATCACGGCGGTGGTGACGGCTGCGCCCGCTGCGCCGCCGCGCGCGATCACGCCCGCGTTTCCGACGCTCACGCTCGACAACCTGCGCTTCCGCGACGTGGCCGACTGCGCCCGCGGCGTGTGCCCCATCGACGGAACGTCTCCCCTCGCGCCCGCGTCCATCGCCCGCGAAGACGGCGCGACGACGCTGCCGCCCGCGACGGTCTGGGTGCAGGTGATCCGCCCCGGCGCGCGCGTGACCGTGAGCCGCCGCGCCGACACCGACCTCCTCGGCGTGGTGCTCGTGGGCGAGGCCTCGCTCGCGTATCCCACCGCGCGCCCCGCCGTCGTTGCGCGTCCGTGGACGGCCTTTCGCCTCGCGCAGGGCGGCGCCACGCTGCGCCCCGCCGGGCGTGATCCCATCGCGCTGCTGCTCGTGACCGCGCACGGCGACGACGCGCCGACGACTGCGACCTCGACCTACGAGACGCGCGACCTCACGACCCTCGACGACCTCGCGTGGGCCCACGGCGCGATGCACGCGCGCATCGCCTTCGGCCGTGACGGCTCGCCGCGCGCGAGCCTCGGAATGCTCTTCGCGAGCGACGACGCCCCCGTCGCCGAGCACGCCCACGACGCGAGCTGGGAGGTGCTCTCGGCGCTCTCGGCCTCCGGTCGACTGCATCTCCCTGCGCAGACGATCGCGGGCCAGTCGCTCGCGGCGCGCGACCGCACGGTGACCAACGGCGCCATCGCGTATGTGCCCGCGGGCGTGCGCCACGCGTGGATGCCCGACGGCACGCACCCGCTCATCGCCGTGCAGGTCTACGCACCCGCGGGCCCCGAGCAGCGCTTCGTCACGCTCTCTCGCGAGGCCGCGGCCTCGACCCCGAACGACCCCCCTGCGGCGCCCGTCGCCGCCCCCAACGGAGCTTCGACACCATGAACTTCGACCTTCCCGAGAGCCACCGCGAGATTCAGCGCATGGTGCGCGAGCTGTGCCTGCGCCACGTCGCGCCGCACGCGCGCAAGTGGGACGAAGAGGAGCGCTTTCCGCACGAGATCATCCCCGTGCTGGCCGAGCAGGGGCTCCTGGGCATTCGCATTCCCGAGGAGTACGGCGGCTCCGGTCTCGACACGCTCGCCTACGCGGTGATCGTCGAAGAGATCGCGAAGTTCGACGGCTCGCTCGCGCTCACGGTCGCCTCGCACAACGGGCTCGGCACGGGGCACATCCTCGCGTTCGGCTCCGAGGCGCAGAAGCAGAAGTACCTGCCGAAGGCCGCGAAGGGCGAGTGGCTCGCGGCGTGGGCGCTCACCGAGCCCGAGTCGGGCAGCGACGCGTCGGGCATGCGCACGACGGCCGTGCGACGCGGCGACGGCTGGGTGATCAACGGGTCGAAGATGTTCATCACGCAGGGCTCCGTCGGCGGCTTCTGCGTGGTGCTCGCGCTCACCGAGCCCGCGGCGAAGCAGCGCGGCATCACGGCCTTCGTGGTGGAGCACGGCACGCCCGGGTTCCGCGCGAGCCGTCACCTGGAGAAGATGGGCATGCGGTCGAGCGACACCTGCGAGCTGTCGTTCGAAGACTGCTACGTGCCCGACGAGAACCGCGTGGGTGAGCTCAACATGGGCTTCATCGACACGATGAAGATCCTCGACCGCGGGCGCGTGTCGATCGGCGCGCTGGCCCTCGGGCTCGGCGAAGGATCCGTCGACGCCGCCATCGCGTACGCGAAGGACCGCAAGCAGTTCGGCCAGCCCATCGCGAACTTTCAGGCCGTGCAGTGGATGCTCGCCGACAGCCGCACCGAGCTCGAAGCCGCGAAGCTGCTGCTGTACCGGGCCGCGGTGATGGCCGACAGCGGCGTGCGCTACTCGTCGGAGGCCTCGATGAGCAAGCTCTACGCGTCGGAGGCGGGCTCGCGGGCGTGCAGCCGCGCGCTTCAGATTCACGGGGGCTACGGCTACACGCGCGAGTTCCCCGTGGAGCGTCACCTGCGCGATGCGAAGCTGTGTGAGATCGGCGAGGGCACGAGCGAGGTGCAGCGCATGATCATCGCGCG
Organism: uncultured Myxococcaceae bacterium; assembly: GCA_945952225.1. GTDB lineage: Bacteria > Myxococcota_A > Polyangia > Polyangiales > CAISKJ01. The sequence goes on along the minus strand of CAMFHP010000133.1, from coordinate 11,066 downwards.
CCACATGCTCGGCATGGCCCGCTGACGCGCGCACCCGCGGCATGAGAACGCCCCGCGCGGCACACCCGGTGGATCGCACCGGCGCCTCGCGGGGCGCTGCGTTTCGAAGGCCCGCGGACTACTTCACCGCGAGCGCGCTGCGGTAGATGCGCTTCGTGATGCCCGCGGCGGTCGACTGCGGCGTGAAGCGCAGAAAGAAGTGGTTCATGAGGTTCAGCGCGCCGGGGATCACGAAGCGGTCGCGCGCGAGAAAGCCGTCGACCGCGATCTGCGCGCAGGCGTCGGGGTCCATCATGCCGACGTCGCCCTTCTTGAACTTGCGGCCCGTGCCCGACTTCTCGCCCATCTCCGTCGCGATGCCGCCGGGCACGAAGACCGTGAGCGACACGCCGTGGTCGCTGAGCTCCTCGCCGAAGGCCACGCCGAAGTTGTTGAGAAAGGCCTTCGTGCCGCAGTAGGTGGCCTGGTACGTGGTGGGCGTGGTGCCCGCGAGGCTCGACACGATCATGAGCCCGCCGTGGTCGCCCTGCGCGACGATGTGCTGCGCGAAGCGCTGCGCGAGCCACACGACGCTCGTCACGTTCGTGGCGAGCATCTGCTCGAAGCTCTCGAAGCTCTGCTCCAGCGTGAGGCCGAAGTACGAGACGCCCGCGTTGAGGATGGCGGCGTAGATGCTGCGGCCCTTCGTGGCCTCGTCGAAGGTGCGCTGCACGTCTTCGCGGCGGGTCATGTCGGCCTGGAGGCACACCACCTCGACGCCGTGCGCGCGGAGCTCGGTGGCGAGCGCTTCGAGGCGGTCGAGGCGTCGGGCCACGAGCACGAGGTTGCCCTTGTGGTCGCGGGCGACGATGCGCGCCATTTCGAGGCCGAGGCCCGACGAGGCGCCGGTGATGAGGGTGAACCGTCCCTGGAGCGAGAGCTTCTTCATGGGGTGATGGGCCGGGGCTTGTACGGCCCCGCGCGGCGCGCGGTCAACGCCACGCGAAGAGCGACGGGAGCACCTCGCCGGTGCGTCCCTCGACGAAGTGCCCGAAGCGGCTGCGGTTGTCGGGCGCTTCCATGTTTACGAGCCACGTCTCGCCGCCGCGCCGTTGGGCCACGCTCACGAGGCCCGCGGCGGGAAACACCACGCCCGACGTGCCCGCCGCGACGAACACCAGCCGCCGCTTCTCGCCCGCGCGCATGAACGTGTCGATGCGGTCGAGGTCCGCGGGGTCGAGCCGCTCGCCGAACCACACGATGTGCGGTCGCAGACGGGCCCCGCAGCGGTCGCACGCGGGCACGGCGTCGTAGCCCTGGTCGTCGCGAAAGGGCGTGCGCGAGCAGCCCGCGCAGCGCGTGGTGAAGAGGTTGCCGTGCATCTCGACGACGCGCTCGCTCCCCGCCGCGCGGTGCAGCCCATCGACGTTCTGCGTGGCGAGCAGAAAGCGATCGCCCATGCGCCGCTCGACCTCGACGAGCGCGTGGTGACCGGGGTTCGGCAGGCACCGCACGGCGTCGCGACGGCGCGCGGAGTAGAAGCGCCACACGAGCGCAGGGTCGCGTTCGAAGCCCTCGGGCGAGGCGACGTCTTCGATGTTGTGGTTCTCCCAGAGCCCGTTGGCGTCGCGAAAGGTGGGGATGCCGCTCTCGGCGGAGACGCCCGCGCCCGTGAGCACGAGGAGCCAGGTGTTGTCGTCGAGGAGCACGGTGCGCTGCGGGTCGATCATGGCGGGCGGCGAGTGTGGCGCGCGCGGTGGGTTCACGCACCGTCGCACCGCGAGAATTTCGTGGGACCGGCGCTCTGCGTGTGGCGATAGACTGCCGCCGCTCCATGCGTGCAACGTGGCTGATTGCGGCGACCATCCTCGCGGTGGTGTGGGTTCCGGTGTCGATCCTTCCCGTGGAGGGGTGGGTGTACGCGCTGCCCGTGCTGCTCACGATCGGCGTGATCGCGGGCCTCGTGACCTACGAGCGCCGCACGAGCGCGGGCCACTCCGAGTCGCGCAAGCGCGCGCTGGAGACCGCCCTCTCCGAGCGCCTGCGTGCGCTCGGCGGCGTGCAGCAGACGGGCATCGCGACGATGCGCGAAGACGTGCGCGACGCGGTCTCGAAGCTCACCGGCGCCATGCCCGGACACTCCGCGCGCCACGCCGTCGACGCGCTCCCCTGGTACCTCGTGATTGGCCCGCCGCAGTCGGGCAAGAGCGCGCTCCTCGCGGCCACGGGCGAGCAGTTCGGCTTCGTGACCCCCGCGACGGGCGCGCAGGGCAGCCGCGGCGTGCGCTTCTGGCTCGCGCCCCACGCGGCCTTTCTCGACACGACCGGCGAGTACATGACCGGCGAGGCCGCGTACGCCGAGTGGCTGGCCTTTCTGCGCGAGCTCGATCAGACCCGGCCCGGACAGCCCCTCCACGGCATCGTGGTGACGCTCCCGGCCGACACGGCGATGCAGTCGCGGCCCGAAGACATCGACTCGCTCGGCAAGCGCATCCGCGAGCGCCTCGATGAGGTGACGGGCTACCTCGGCATCGACGTGCCGGTGTACCTCGTGGTCACGCGCTGCGACGTGCTCCCTGGATTCATGGAGTATTTCTCCGACCAGCGCGGCTCCGAGCGTCGTCAGGTGCTCGGCTTCACGATGCCCGTGCGCAACGTGAAGTCACCGGCCCCGCAGCGCGTTGCGGCGCTCTTCGAGGAGCTCGCGGCCTCGCTCGAACGTCGCACGTACCGCCGGGTGCTTCCGCGCGCGCACGTCGAGGTGCGGAGCTCGACGTACATGTTTCCGCAGTGGTTCGCGGGGCTCCGCGCGGGCGTGACGGCCTTCGCGCAGCGCCTCTTCGCGTCGAACCAGTACATGGATCAGATCTCCGCGCGCGGCGTGTACTTCACCTCGGCCACCGACGTGATGGTCGCCACGTCGGACTCGCCCGTTGCCAACGCGCCCACGGGGGACCGCGGGAGCTTCGTGCGCGACCTCATCAGCGCGCTGCTGCTCCCCGACCGCGAGCTCGCGCGCCCGAGCGCGTCGGAGCTTCAGCGCCGCATGCACCGCAGCCTCGTGGTGGCCGCGCCGTTGCTCGCGCTGTCACTCGTGGTGCCGGTGTTGGGCTTCCACGCGTACAGCGAGAACATGGCCCTGCTGCGCGACTTTCGCGCGGCGATGAACGACTGTGTGTCGGTGCAGCCGCCCATTCCGTTGCAGCGTCTCGACGTGCTGCGCGCGCGCGTCGACCATCTGCGTCGCCTCGAAGTGAACGGCCCGCCGCTGCACCTGCGCATGGGGATGTACGTCGGCGACGAGGTGCAGAGCCGCACGGCCACGGTGTACGCGGCGCTCATCTACCGCGAGGTGAGCGCGGGCGCCGTCGAGCGCACGTACCGCGACCTCACGGCCTTCACCACGCAGCAGATCAACGCGACGGCCCCACCCACGAGCGACGAGCGCATTCGCAACGACGAGCGCCTGCGCTTCTACCTCATGCTCACGACGCCGCGCGCTGCTGAGGATCCGCAGCTCAGCGACCCCACGCAGCGCGAGTGGTTCAAGCACCGCCTCGCCTCGGAGTGGAACCTCGTCTACCCCACGAACGACACCGTGGTCGTCGCCGCGCGCGAGGCCATCGTCGAGCTCTACGCGCTCGTGCTCGCGGCCGATCAGCGCCTCGGGTTTCACCGCGACCTGCAGCTCGTCACGCGGACGAAGACGATCCTCGCGCGTCAGTGACGGCGCCGCACGCCCGCGTCGGGCACGGCGAGCACCTGCTGCTGCTGCATCCGATCGAGGAACTGCGGCCGCGAGTAGTGCGGCACATACACGCCCGCATCGGAGGGCGCAGGCGGCGCGGCGACGAGCACGGCAGGGTCGACGCGGAGCTGCTGCACCACGGGCGGACGCGCAGGCGTCGGCGTCGGTGACGACGTGGCAGGGGGCGCGACGGGCGCGGCGACGACGGGCGCGGGCTGCGCGTGCGCATCGGTCGCGTGCGTGTCGCCGACGTGCGGGTCGGGCATGTGCGCGTCCGCGGTGTGGGCCGCGGGGGCAGGGGGCGACGACGACGCGCCGATCGCGATGCCCAGCGCGAGCGAGAGCACGCACGCAGCGCCACCGAGCACCAGCGCACGCGACGGAGAGCGCGCGAGCCACGGCGTGACGGGCGGCGTCTCGACGTGTTCGGTGCGCTCCCAGGTGACGGGTGCGGGCACGGCGGGGAGTGACGAGACAGGCGCGACGGCGGGCGCGCGCACCTCGAAGACGGGCGCCCAGAGGGCCTGCACGTGCGGGCTCGCGAAGGGCAGCACGGCGCGCGCGAAGGCGTGCACCGAGGGGAAGCGCTGCGCGGGGTCGACGTGCATCGCGCGCTCGATCACCGCGTCGAGTTCCGCAGGGAGCTCCGGGCGGAGTGTGCGGGGTGGCGCGTGCGTGCCGGCCACCACGGCGTTCATCATCTCGAACTGCGTCTCGCGCAGGAACGGCCGCGCTCCCGTCACGAGCTGATAGAGGATCACGCCGAGCGCGTACTGGTCGCTGAAGGCGCTCGCCTGGCGCGCGTTGCGAACCTGCTCCGGGGCCATGTAGAGCAGCGTGCCGAGCACCACGCCGGAGCGCGTGATGTCCTCTTTGTGGCGCTCGTCGTCGGCGGCCCACGAGAGCCCGAAATCGAGCACCTTGGGGGTGATGAGCCCGGTGCGTTCGCGGGCGAGAAAGAGGTTCGAGGGCTTGAGGTCGCGGTGCACGACGCCCTCCTCGTGCGCGGCGGCCACGGCGCTCGCGACGGGGAGCAGCAGGTCGACGGCCGCGGACGGTGCGAGCACGCCCTCGCGGTCGAAGCGGTCTTTGAGGGTCTCGCCGTCGAGGTACTCCATCACCAGGGCGGCGCCTGCGCGCGAGGCGATCACGTCGTAGACGGCCACGGCGTTGGGGTGTCGCACGCGCGCCGAGACCACGGCCTCGCGGTGAAAGCGCTGCGCGATGACCGCGTTGGCCGCGAGCGCGGGCTTGAGCGTCTTGATCGCCGCGCGCAGCCCGAGCTGGGTGTGGACGGCTTCGTAGACCTCGCCCATGCCCCCCACGCCGAGGACCCGCACGAGGCGCCAGGGGCCGACGGTCTCGGGGGTGTTCGGCGGTCGCGCGGTCGGGTCGTTCAATGCGCTCTTCCCTCGGAGGGCGAGAGAGGGTACTTCACCGCGCCCGACACCGTCACCACGGGACGTGGTCGGCGCCGCCCGATGGCCGCGCGGCGGTCAAGAATTTGTCGCTACGCCGTGGGATCAGAGCTCCAGACGTTCTGTCGACACCGGGTGCACCGCGGTCGGGGGAAGCGTCGAAGGGCGCTTGACGCGCAGACGAGTCTCCGTAATATCCGCGGCCCTCCCATCCTGAGGCAGCAATGAATAGCAATCTCGGTCTCATCGGCAAGAAGCTCGGTTGTACGCAGGTCTTCGACGCGAACGGCAACGTTGCCCGCGTGACGGTGATCGAAGCCGGGCCCTGCCTCGTGGTTCGCAAGCGCACCGTCGAGAACGACGGCTACGTGGCGCTCCAGGTCGCGTTCGGCGAGAAGCCCGCGCGCCTCACCGACAAGCCCACCCGCGGGTACTTCGAGAAGTCCGGCGTCGCCGCCCGCACCGTCAAGGGCAAGAAGGGCAAGGACGTCGAGGTGTTCCCCCGCACGCTGAAGGAGCTTCGTCTCCCGGCCGACGTGGCGGCGCGCTTCGAGGTCGGCCAGACCATCACCGTCGCCGACGTCTTCAAGGAAGGCCAGTTCGTCGACGTGACCGGCACCAGCAAGGGCCGCGGCTTCGCGGGCGTCATCAAGCGCCACCACTTCGCGGGCTTCGTCAGCACGCACGGTACCCACGAGTACTTCCGTCACGGCGGCTCGATCGGTACGAACATGACCCCCGGCCGCACCCTCCCCGGCGTGCGCATGCCCGGTCACCTCGGCGCGAAGCGCTCGACCGTGCAGAACATCAAGGTCGTGAAGGTGCTCGCCGACGAGAACCTCGTGCTCATCGAGGGCTCGGCCCCCGGCGGCGACAACGGCATCGTGACCGTGCGCGGCGCGGTCAAGCGCAGCCCCAAGGCCTGATCGCCCGGCGGGGTGCTGCCGCGTGCGCGCCCCGCACCGCGCGAACTGCCTCTCCCTCCCGCCGTGAAGCCCGGCAACAAGCCCGACCCGTTCACCGCGAAGGCCCACAAAGAGGGCTATCTCGCGCGCTCCGTCTACAAGCTCGAAGAGATCGACCGACGCATCCGCCTCACGCGGCCGGGCCTCCGTGTGCTCGACCTCGGGGCGGCGCCCGGGAGCTGGACGCAGTACCTCGCCAACAAGGTCGGCGCGCGCGGCCACGTCGTCGCCCTCGACCTCAACCCCCTGCGCTTCGCCGCGCCGAAGCACGTGCACGCGCAGGAGATCGACATCCTCGCGTGCCCCGTGTCCGACATCGCGCGCCTCGGGCCCTTCGACGCCGTGGTGTCTGACATGGCGCCGCACACGTCGGGCGTGCGCGACTCCGACGTGTTTCGCAGCGTCGAACTCGTCGAGCGCGCCATCGTGATCGCCGACGCGTCGCTCAAGAAGGGCGGAACCTTCGTGGCGAAGATCTTTCAGGGCGAGGGCTTCGACGCGACGCGCGCGATGCTCCGCACGCGCTACGAGACCGTGCGGGTGCTCAAGCCCGAAGCGAGCCGCAAGGAGAGCATCGAGATCTACCTCGTGGGCCTCTCGCGCCGTGAAGATCCGCCGCCCCTCGACCCCGCCGCAGCGCCCCCCGCGCCCGCGGGAGCGCCGGGATGATCGTCTCCTTCGGCGAGGCCCTCCTCGACCTCTTCGCGCACCCGCGCGGGGCCTCGGTCGACGATGCCGAACACTTCGTTCCCCACACGGGCGGGGCCCTCGCCAACGTGGCCATCGTCTGCGCGCGCCTCGGTGCGCCGACGCGCTTCGTGGGCGCCGTGGGCACCGACGGACACGGCCGACGGGTGGTGCGCGTGCTCGACGAGGCGGGCGTCGACACGCGCTTCATGCCGCGCGTCGCGAACCGCACGGCGGTCACCTTCGTGCGCGTGGGAACCGATGGATCACGGTCGTTCCTGTTCTACCGCACGCACACCGCCGACCACGCGCTCACGCCCGCGCATCTCGACGCGATGAGCCCGCATCCGCTCGACGGCGCGACGTGGATGCTCACGGGCACCAGCGCCCTCGTGGCCGAGCCCATCGCGACGGCGTTTCGACACATCGTGCGCGAGGCCGACGCCCGCGCCGTGCCCCGCGCGGTGGATCTCAACGTGCGTCCGCACCTCTGGTCCGACCGTGACGCGATGGTCGCCGCGGTGCGCGCCACGCTCGACGGCGCCGCGCTCGTGAAGGCCAGCGAAGAAGACCTCGCGGCCCTCGGGTGCGCCCCCACGCTCGACGCGCTCGACGCGCTCGCGCCGGGCGCGCTGTGTGTGCTCACGCTCGCCGAGCGCGGGGCCGTGGCGCGGGTGCAGGGCGGAGACCTCGCGTGCCCGGCGGAGGCGCTCTCCGAGGCGCAGGTGGTCGACGCGACGGGCGCGGGCGACGCGTTCATCGCGGGCGTGCTCGCGCGGCTCGAACGCGACGGAAGGCCCTGGACGCAGCAGCGCGAAGACCGCGACCTGTGGCGCGACGCGCTCGCCGTGGGGTGTGCGCTCGGCGCGAGGGCCGTGCAGGCAATGGGGGCGACGACGGCCGTGTGCGCGCCGTGGCCCGACGTGGTGCAGCGGGCGTTTGCGCGCCCGGGAGGTTGAACCGTGAACGACGATCCGAGGCGGTACTCACCGCGCGCCGTGCGCGCCCCCGTGGGCGCCGACACCATGGAGATCGACTGGGCCGACGGCCACGTCGGTGTGCTCCCCAACGAGATGTTGCGCGCGTACTGCCCGTGCGCGGCGTGTCAGGGCCACTCGGGGGAGATCAAGTTCCTCCCCGGGGGCAACAGCGTGATCGACGGGATCGAAGAGGTGGGCTCCTACGCGCTCCAGCTCACCTGGGGCGACGGACACGCCTCGGGGATCTACTCGTTCCGCTATCTCCGTCGGCTCTGCGTGTGTCCGATGTGTGCGCCGCACAGCCCCTTCGCGACGCGCGCGAGCATCCCCCGCGCGGTCACCTGACCGCCGCGCGACTGCGCACGAACCGTCACGCGCATCCCCCTTCTGTTGCCGACCCGAGGCGCGGTACTGTCGCGCCGTGGAGCGGATCCTGGTGGTGGACGATTCCCCCGCGATGCGCGCGTACATGCGCGCCACGCTGGAGGGCGATGGCGTCGAGGAGGTCGTCGAGGCCGCGTCGGGCGCAGAGGCGTTGCGCCACCTTCCGCGCGGCGGGTTCTCGCTGGTGCTCCTCGACGTGAACCTCCCCGATCTCTCGGGCCTCGAGGTGCTGGCCTTCACGCGTCGGCTGCCCGCGTGCGCGTCGCTCACCGTGGTCATCGTGACCTCCGAAGACCGCGACGAAGACCGCTCGCAGGCCATGGCCCTCGGCGCGAACGGGTACGTCACCAAGCCCTTCTCGTCGTCGTCGCTCCTCGACTCGATCCGCGCGCACCGCAGCGCTGCGTGACGGTGCCCACCGACCCCCGCGACGACGCGCGCGCCCTGCTCGACGAGGCCGCGCTGCGCGCCCGGGAGCTCCAGTCGCTGCTCGCACGTCCGCGTCCTCCGATCGATGCGCTGTACCGCGCGGCGCACACGCTCAAGGCCCTCGCCTCCACCGCGGGACACCACGCGGTCGCCTCCCGCGCGCACGCCTTCGAGGACGCGCTCGACGACGCCCACCGCGGCCGCGGACACCTCGACGACGTCGCATCTGCCGAGCTCCGCGCCCACGCCGACGCGTTGCTGCACGCGCTCGCGGGCGGCGTCGCACCGCCCATCGCCGACGACGAGCGAAGGCTCCTCGACGCCTCCGCCGCGCGACGCCTCGACCTCGCGTGCGCAGCGGGGCGCGGGCTGTGGCGCCTCTCGTCGATCGCGCACCTCGACGCGCTCGACGTCGAGACCGCGGCGCTCCGCGAAGATGCATCGCGTGTGGGCGAGTGCATCGTGCTCGCACCGGGCGCGCTCACCGACGATGGGGGTGGGCTCCACGTGTCACTGCTCTTCGCGTCGGCCGAGCCCGAGGCGACGCTTCGCGCGATGCTCGCACGTGACGGTCGCTCGCTCGCCGAGGTGCGCGCGCCGACGGTGTCATCCGATGCGCGCAGCGACGACGAGACGGTACGCGTGCGGGTGCGCGACCTCGACGCCCTCGCGGCCCATCGCGAGGCCCTGATGCGCGCGTGGGCGGCCGTCGAGGTGCGCGCGGTGACAACGGGAGACGCCGCGCTGCGCGAGTCGTTGCGCGCGCTTCGGGCGTGCGTCGAGGGCGTCGGGGTCGACGTCGAGGCCCTGCGGCAGCAGCCCTTCGCGCGGGTGGTGGGGCGCGTCCATCTCGCGGTGCGCGCCGCGTCGGAGCACGCGAAGCGCCCCGTGCGGCTCGTGGTGCGCGGCGCCGACACCCCCGTGGATCTCGCCGTGGCCGACGCGCTCGCGGCGCTGCTCGTTCACCTGGTGCGCAACGCGGTGGAGCACGGCATCGAGCCCGCCGACGTGCGCGCGACGCGGAGAAAACCTCCCGAGGGAACGCTCACGCTCCGTGTGTCGCGGGGCCCCGGCGCGTTGCGTGTGGAGCTCGACGATGACGGCGCGGGCATCGATCCGCAGGCCGTGCTCGCGCGGGCCGTCGCCGTGGGCGCGCTCACGGGTGACGAGGCCGTGCGCTGTGACGCCGCCGGGGCGCGCGCGCTGCTGCTCCGTGCGGGCTTCTCGACGGCGTCCGACACCACCGAAGCGCGGGGTCGCGGCGTCGGCCTCGATGCGGTGCGCGCCGCCGTCGACGCCATGGGTGGAACGGTCTCCCTCGACTCCGAGCCCGGTCGCTTCACGCGCGTGTCGATCGTGGTTCCGCGCTGAACCGGGCGCCCACTTCGGCGCCGTGGGGCGTGTGCTTTCGCTCGCGGATTCACGGCGTTTCGTGGCATGAACGTGGGAATGACGCCCGAGGCGTGCGACGCGCTGCGCTCCATCGGTTCACGCCGGGCGCACACGCACACCGCGGAGGGGGCGCCGTGACCGACGACGCACGCGGCGCGATGTCGACGGTGTCGCCCGACCTCGCGCGGTGCCACGCGCTCGCTGCGCTGCCGCCCGCGGCGATCGAAGAGCACCTCGACGCGCTCCTCGCGTTGCTCCGTGACCCGAGCTGGCGCGTGCGACGGGAGGCAGCCCTCGCGCTGGCCCGCATGCGCGACCCGGCGCGCGCGGTGGAGCCCCTGCTCGACGCGGTCGAGGGCGTCGATGTGCTCGCCCGCAACGCCGCCCTCGAAGCGCTGCGCAACGTGGGCGCGCCCGCGCATCCCGCCGTGCTCGCGCGCCTCGTCGCGAGCCGCGATCCGTCGCGACGCTTTCTCATCGAAGCGCTCCTCGAAGGGGCCGATGTGAGCTGCGTGGCGCCCCTGCGCGCGCTCCTCGATGACGCCGACGGAAACATTCCCGCCGCCGCCGCCGAGGCCCTCGGCGCGATCGCCGACGGCGCTGCGCTCGAAGCCCTTGCCGTCGCCGTGGCCCACCGTGACCCCGTGGTGCGCCTCGCGGCGCTGCTCGCGTTCGAAGCGCGGGAGACGGTCACCGCGTGGTCCGAGGTCGCGGCCCTCGTCGACGATCCCGTGTGCGGCGTTCACGCGGTGCGCGCGCTCGCACGACAGCGCGATGCGCGCTCGCTCGCGCGGGTCGCGGGCGCCGTGGTCTCGCCACAACGACGCACCGCCATCGCCGCGACGCTCGCCTGCGCGCGCGTGCTCCAGGCGCGGGGAAGCGCCGCGGCCCAGCTCCTCGACGCGCTCCGTGCCGTGACGGGTGCGGTCACCGTGCTCCTCGCGCGGGCCACCGTGGGCGTCACCGCGCACCGCGTGGCCGCGTGGGTGTGCCTCGGCGCGCTCGGTGACCCGGCCACCGTGGGCGCGGCCCTCGACCTGTCTCTTATACACATCTCCGAGCCCACGAGACAAGAGGCAATCTC
>CAMFHP010000132.1 GCA_945952225.1 uncultured Myxococcaceae bacterium | reverse complement strand
CCGTCGCACCGCCCGCCGTGGCCCCGCCCGCGGCCCTCGCCGTCGCCGCGCCGGTGGCTGCCCTCCCGACGCCTCCGCCCGCGCCCGCACCCTCGGGATCGCAGTTCCGCACGCGGCTTCTCATCGCGCTCGCGCTGCTCGTGGCGATGGCCCTCGGCGCGTTGCTCACGCTGTACCTCACGGGCTTCTTCTCGCGCCCCAACGAGAACATCCTCGTGCCCGCGCCGACGCCGCCCGTGAGCGCGGTGGATGCAGGCAACGACCTCGCGCCGCTGCCCGTCAACGCCGTCGACGCGACCGTCGAAGCCGCGGCCATCGTGGCGCCCGACGACGTGACCGCGGTCGATGCGAGCGCGGTCGCTGAAGATGCGGCCGTGGATGCGAGCGTGACCGATGGGTCCTCCGTCGACGATGCCGCCGACGCGACCACGGAGACCCACGACGCGGCGGTCGATGCGAGCGCGGTCGCTGAAGATGCCGCGAGCGATGGAGACGCAGGCCGTCGTCGTCGCCGTCGTCGCCGTGACGAAGCGGTCGCCCCGACGGGCGCGCCGACGCCGACGCTGCCCGACGCGCCCTTCTGATCGCACGACCCACCGTCTGCGCTGCGCGATGGTTCGGTACCGAACGATCGCGGAAGTGCCGCTGCGAACGGTGTTTCCGTGGGGTGTGACGAGGGTTGTTACGGCACCGTACCAACGCGAACGGCGCGGCTCCCGGTGAGGGGAACGCGCGCCGTCGCGAGGGCGTCGGGGATGGGCGAGTCGATCAGCCGCGTGCGGCGTCGAGGAGGGCGGTCTGCCACTCGACTTCGCGCTGCAGCTCTTCGAACTCGGTGCCTTCGAGCGGACCCTGGAGCGCGTCCATGCGCTTCTGGGCCGCGTCGAGGGCCACGCGCGCGGCGGCGGTGTCGACGGAGGTCGACTCGACGCAGCGGTCGGTGAGCACGGTCACGCTCTCGGGCGAGACCTCGGCGAAGCCGGGGCCCACGGCGAGCGCGTGCGTCTTGCCCGCGGTGCGGTAGCGCACGACGCCCGCGCGGAGCGCCGCGAGGAGCGGACGGTGGCCCGGCAGCACGCCGAACTCGCCGCGCACGCTCGGCGCCTCGATCTGGTCGGTCTCGGCAGAGACGGCGGACCCGGTCGGCGTCACCACCGACAGGGTGAGCAGGCCGCTGCGGGAGGCCGTCGCGAGCTCGTTGGTTGCCATTGCGGTGTCTCGGTCCCTTGCGGTGGTGCGATCAGGCCTTGGCGAGCTGGGCCGCCTTGGCCTTCACTTCGTCGATGTTGCCCACGAGGTAGAACGCCTGCTCGGGGAGGTCGTCGAGCTTGCCCGCGAGGATCTCCTCGAACGAGGCGAGCGTGTCGTTGAGCTCCACGAACTTGCCTTCGAGGCCCGTGAACTGCTGGGCGACGAAGAAGGGCTGCGAGAGGAAGCGCTCCAGGCGGCGCGCGCGGGCCACGGTGCGCTTGTCGTCTTCCGAGAGTTCATCCATGCCGAGAATGGCGATGATGTCCTGGAGCGACTTGTACTTCTGCAGGGTCTCCTGCACGCCGCGGGCGATGCGGTAGTGACGCTCGCCGACCACGCCGGGCTGGAGCATGCGCGACGTCGAGTCGAGCGGGTCCACCGCGGGGTAGATGCCCTTCTCGGAGATGGCGCGCGAGAGCACCGTCGTGGCGTCGAGGTGGGCAAAGGTCGTCGCGGGCGCCGGGTCGGTGAGGTCGTCGGCGGGCACGTACACGGCCTGCACCGAGGTCACCGAGCCGGTCTTCGTCGAGGTGATGCGCTCCTGGAGGGCGCCCATCTCCGTCGAGAGCGTGGGCTGGTACCCCACGGCGCTCGGGATGCGGCCGAGGAGCGCCGACACTTCCGAACCCGCCTGCGTGAAGCGGAAGATGTTGTCGATGAACAGGAGCACGTCCTGGTTCTGGTCGTCGCGGAAGCTCTCGGCCACGGTGAGCGCCGAGAGGGCCACGCGGGCGCGCGCCCCGGGGGGCTCGTTCATCTGGCCGAAGATCAGCGCGGTCTTCGAGATCACGGAGTCGCCCGTCTCGAGCTTCGACTCGGTCATCTCCACCCAGAGGTCGTTGCCTTCACGGGTGCGCTCGCCCACGCCGGCGAACACCGACACGCCGCCGTGCTTCTTGGCGACGTTGTTGATGAGCTCCTGGATGAGCACGGTCTTGCCCACGCCGGCGCCGCCGAAGAGGCCGATCTTGCCGCCCTTACGGTAGGGCGCGAGGAGGTCGATGACCTTGATGCCCGTGACGAAGACTTCTTCCTTCGTGCCCTGCTCGGTGAAGGCCGGGGGCTCGCGGTGGATCGGGAGGAACTTCTTCGCGTTGACGGGGCCGCGCTCGTCGACGGGCTGACCCACGACGTTGAGAATGCGGCCGAGGGTCGCCTCGCCCACGGGCACCATGATCGGGGCCGCGGTGGGCTGCACTTCCTGCCCGCGCACGAGGCCGTCGGTGCTGTCCATGGCGATCGCGCGGACGGTGTTCTCACCGAGGTGCTGGGCCACCTCGACGAGGAGGTTCCAGGGCTCGTCGCTGATCGACTTGTTCGTGACCTTCAGCGCGGAGTAGATCGGCGGGACGGCGCCGGGCGGGAACTCCACGTCGATGACGGGGCCGATGACCTGAGTGATTCGTCCGAGGGCGGGGTCGGGCATCGTAACGATTCCTTGGGGAGGCGTTGCGTACGGGGGCTGCGTGAACTTCGCGTCGAGCGGTGGAAGCGCCTGGAAGACATCTTCGTCCGCCTTGCGGCGGCGCCCCACTACCACGGCCGCGAACCTGGGGTCAAAGTGCTTTCGGGGACAACGCACGCGCGCCCTCTTCGCAGCCGCCCACCTCCCGCGATAGACCTCCGCTCCCCATGACGGAGCTCCGCCGCGCCCTCGCGCTCCTCGCGCCCCTCACGCTGGCCCCGATGGGCTGCGCGCGCACCGCGCCGCCTCCGACCACGGTCACCGCCGTCGCCCACGACACCGCGCCCGAACGCGCCGCCCCCCCCGCCGCGGCCCCGCGGCTCACGGTGTCTCCGCTGCGCTTCACCGAGCGCGACGTGGCCGCGCTCACCCTCGACGCGCAGGGCAACGTCTCGCTCCAGGGAGCGCCCTGGGCCCGCCTCTCCAACGACCGACTCGTGGCCCTCGACGGACGTGTGCTCGCCGAGGTGCGCGACGGCCGCGTGCGCTTCGACGGCGCCGACCACGAGGCCGCGCTCACCGACGACGGCGCGCTCTCCCACGACGGAGAATCGCTGCGCATCGACGACGCGGGAACGCCTGTTTTTCAGGGCCCCCGCGGTACGGTCACCCACGGCGCGCTGCGCATCGAGGGCGTCACCGCATCGACCCGCGCGACCGCCGCCGTGCTCGTGGGGGCGCTCATGATGCGGGCCCGTGCGATGCGCGCCGACGCGCCCGAGTCACCGTAGCTCGACGCGCGCGCCGGGCGTGAGCGCCGTGCCCGAGGGCGCATCGAGCACGCGCTGTTCGAAGCCGTCGAGGCGCCCGCCCACACGCTCCACGGAGAGCACCCCGTGGTCGGTCTGTACGCGGGCGCGGGTGACGAGCACACCGCCCACGCGGAGGCAGCGCGACGAGAGCACGAGGCCCGTGTCGACGGGTGACGGCGCGGGTGCGGCGAGGGCGAGTCCCACGGCGGAGAGGCCGAAGAACACGACCTGCGCGCGGCGTCGTCGCGCGAGGAGCACGACCGCCGAGAGTCCCACGAGCGAGAGGGCCAGCGCGCCGTGCGTGCCCGCGCGAGGGGCCACACGCGCAGCACCACCGCAGCCGCCCACGAAGTCTTCGACGAGGGTCGGGGCCGCGGCGTAGGCCCGCGCGGCGGAGGCGCGGTCGACGGGCGAGAGCGCGCGCTTGGTGACCTCTCCCGGCGGAGAGGACGGGTACATCGTCGACTCGGGGTGATCGGGGTCTTCGACGAGTCCGAGCACGTGGCCGAACTCGTGGGTGATCACGTTGCGGTAGTCGTTGGGCGCGCCGAACACGCCGAGAAGCTCGGGGCCCGAGAGCTCGGCGAAGCGGTTGCGCTCGGCGTCGATGATGATGTCTGCATCGACGATCTCGCCCGTGGCGCTGTTGCGCGTGAGGAGCGTGAGGGCGAGCACCGCGCGGTCGAAGCGCTGCGGAAAATGGCTTCGGTACAGGGCGATGCCGCTGACGTTGTCGTCGCGGCGCGGGTCGTAGCCCGGCTCGCCGAGGGCGCCGTCGGTGACCTCGAAGCGCGGCACGTGTCCGTTGCCAAACCACGCCGCGGCGGACTCGTCGACGAGGCGCGCGGGCTCGCGGATCGAGGCTCCCTCGTACATCGACGCGTCGACGACGAAGGGAACGCGCGAGCGGTGCCAGCGCACGGTGTCGCCCGTCGCGAGCCGCTGCTCCGACTGCGCCGCCGCGAGGGGCGCGCAGAGCAGCAGCGAGAGGCACAGGGATGTGCGCAGCGACGTCCGCATTCCGATGGGTTCCATCGGTGCGCGGGTGCGGGAACTTGAGGGCCGCGCGGAGGGCGCGATCAGCGCGCGGGCTGAACGTCGTACGGCAGCAGCGAGGGCGCGATCGAGACCCGCGCGCGCAGTTCGGTTCCATCGCGGCCGAAGACGCGCAGGCCCGCGTTCGTGCGCGCGTAGCCCTCCCCCGGATCTGCGATCACCACACGCTCGCCCACCACCACCGGCGCCGCCGCGCCCCACGTGCCCGCGCGCAGGAGCGTCTGCGCGGTGCGGGTCTCGGTGTCGAAGCGGAGCACGCGCAGGTCATCGAGGGCCGACGTTCCCTGGCGTTCGGCGGAGACGCGCAGCGCGAGGTGCGTCGCGTCGAGCACCGCCACCGCGTCGATGTTGCCGTTCACCGCGCGCTCGTCGACCACGTCGGAGACCGCGCCCGTGGCGATCTCGATGCGCTCCACCGCGCCGTCGCCGAGGGTGTTGTACGAGCCGAAGGTGCTCACGAGCAGCGCGCGTCCGTCGGTCGTCGGAACGAGCGGGCCGTAGGGGTTCGGATGGGTGAGCGCGACCGCGGCGCGTACGGCGAGTGTGGTGGCGTCGAGGCGCACGACGAGCCCGGGCTGCGTGGGGTTCGCGCGCAACGGATCGTTGTCGCGCTGGAGCGTCACCCACACCTCATCGCCCACGCGGCGCAGGGCGTCGGGGTAGGCGTGCGGCGCTGTTCCAACGAAGGGCGTGAGGTCGACGGTGCGGGTGACGCGCGCCGAGGCCACGTCGACGACGGCGAGCGCATCGAGGTTGTAGCGGGCCACGAGGAGCGTGCGCGCGTCGAGGGCCACCACGTCGTGCGCGTTGATGAGCGGACGCGTCGGTGCGGCCGTGCGTTCGGCGTCGGTGAGCAGCGCGACCTGACACACGCGCCCGTCGGCGGGGTCGTAGAGCGTGAGGTTGTCCTGGTCGCCGATCGCGCGATGGAGCAGCGCCACGAAGGGACCGAGCGCGCGCGCCACCGTGTCGCCGGTGGCCTCGATGGGCAGGTCGCGCACGGAGAAATCCTCGAGCGAGACCGAGAACAGACGGCCCGCGTCGTAGCGCGGAGAGACCCCCGTCACGACGAGGCGCGCGGGCGCCATGGTGGCGGTGAGCGCTGCGGTGGCGAAGTGCGCGCAGGACTGCGTCGGGGGCGTCGGGTCGGCGCCGCAGCCTGCGCAGAGCAGCGCGGCGAGTGCGAGGGAGCGTCGGGTCATGGGCGGTTCGTGAGGGTGAGCGACGCGAAGAGCGCGCGGCCGGGCAGAGGGTAGCCGAGAAAGTCCTGCACGGCGGCGGTGACCGAGGTGCCATCGGGCAGCGGACGCGGCGCGGTGCGCAGGTCGAGGAGGTTCGTCGCGTCGAGCGAGAGCGTGAGCGCGCGGAGGAACGACGGGCTCCACGCGAGCGAGGCGTTCACGAGGGTGCGCGCGGGTGACGCATACGCCGCGGTGTTCGACTCGTCGAGGTACGCGAGTCCCACGTACGAGAGCCCCGCGCCCACGGTGATGCGCCCCGCACGTGCGGGCTCGAACGACACGCTCGCGAGGGCCGAGAGGTCGCTCCACGGCACACCGGGCACCCGCGCGCCGAGCGTTCCCGACGCGTCGAGGATGCGCGCGTCGAGGAGCGCCGCCGACACCGTGACACTCGCGCGATCACGCCACGCGAGACGCGCCTGCGCCTCGACGCCGAGCACCCGCGACGCCACCAGGTTGCGCGCTTCGAAGCGCGTGCGGTTCACCTGCACGAGCGCGATCACGTCGTCGACGCGACGGACATAGCCCGACACTTCGAAGCGCGCGCGGATCGGGCCGGTCTCGCGGGTGTAGACGGCGCCGAGGTCGAAGTTCCAGCCTGTCTCGGGGCGCAGCGAGGGGTTGCCGCGCACGGTGCCGCGGTCGCCGTAGAGCTCGGGCAGCGTGGGGGCGCGACGGGCCCACGCGGCGTGCGCGCGAATCGTGAGCGCGTCGACGGGAGACCATCGGGCGCCGAGGGAGAGCGTCCATGGGAGGCGCAGGTCGGAGGTGGTGGCCGCGCGGTCGGCGAGGGCTTCGAGGGCGGCGCCGTGCGTGAGCTGCCAGCGAGGAGTTCCCGCGGAGAGCTCGTAGCCCGCGAGGAGCGCCGTGCGCGTGGCCGAGAGGTCGCCATCGAGGGTCTGGCCGCCGCCGAAGCGCTCGTGGCGCAGGCGCGCGGTGGGTTCGAGGCGCAGCGGTCCGAGGGGGCGCGAGAGCGTGGCGCCGAGCTCCATCGAGGCCGTGGTCGAGCGGGCGACGTAGGGCGCGCTGTTGAAGAGCGTGACGCGGCCCGTGTTGTCGAAGAGGTCATCGCGCACGATCACGGCGGACCAGAGCTCACCGCGCCACGCATCACCGTAGAGGGGCCACGAGAGTCGTGTGAGGGCGCGCCGCTGGCTCGCATACGGTCCGTCGGTGGGGAGCGATCCGGGCCCGGGAACACCGCGCGAACGCCATCCTGCGAGGGTCAGGAGGCACGGCCCCGCGCGTCCGCGGTCGTCGCGTCGGCACACGCGCGCGAGGAGGTCGATGGCGTCGGCCCACGCGTTGCGCCGCAGCGTGAAGGTGCCCGGCAGCCGCGCTGCGCCGCCGTCGTCGTAGTAGGTGAACGTCCCGTCGGTGCCGCGTGCGCCCAGCGCGACGAGGGCCTCGGTGCGTCCCGCGCGAAGGCTCGCGAGGGCTGCGAGGCGACGCGCGCCGAAGCTCCCCGCGCCCATCGAGAGTGACGTCGTGAGGCCGGGGTCGGGGCGTCGGGTGATGAGCTCCACCGCGCCTGCGAGGCTCGCGGTGCCGAGACGCACGGGGGCGCTGCCGCGGTACACATCCGCGCGTTCGAGGAGCGCGGGCGGGAGCAGCGCGAGGTCGACGCCATCGGACGCCGCGTCGTTGAGCACCACGCCGTCGAGGGCCACGGTGAGGTGCGATCCCGGCGCGCCGCGCAGCGTGAGCGACTGCGGCGAGAACCCGTCGCCCGTGCGTCGAACGTGAACGCCGGGCGCTTCGTCGAGCAGATCGGCGACGCTCTCGGCGAGGGGGCCGCGCGCGCGAAGATCCAGCGAGGTCGCGGGGCGCGGCGACGACTCGATGCGACGGCGGTCGGCGGCGACGCGTTGACCGCGCACGGTGGCGCTCTCCTCCTGCGCGGCGGCGGGTGAACCGAGCACGCAGCACGCGGCGGCGAGCGTGGTGGCTGCGAGGGCGCGCACGAGAGGGCGACGCTTCTACCCGATGTCTCGCGGGCGTGCACCGCGCGACAAATGGTTGCCTTCGGCGCGCACTTCGCCCATGTGCCGAGAAGAAGGAGGTCTGCGCCGTGTCCGCTCCCCGCGCCCGTTGCCTCGTCGTCCGTTGTGGTGACCCCGAACCCTCGGTGGTCGAGACCCACGGGTGCTTCGTGCAGTGGTTCCGCGTGGCGATCGATCCAGCGGTGGAGTTCCGCGTGCTCGACCCGCGCACCGACGCGGTGGGGCCCGCGGTGCTCGACGGCGTGCAGGCCGTGGTGATCTCGGGCTCGCCGCACGCCGTGTTCGAACCGCACCCGTGGATCGAACCTCTCCAGCGCGTGGTGCGCGAGGCCGTCACCGCGCGCGAGCTCCCGACGCTCGGCGTGTGCTTCGGCCACCAGCTCCTCGCGCAGACCTTCGGCGGACGCGTGACGCGCAACCCCCGCGGTCGCGAGATGGGCACCATCACCGTGAAGCTCAACGAAGGCGGACGCGGCGACGCCCTCTTTCACGGCCTCTCGACGGAGTTCACCGCCCACGCCACGCACCGCGACACCGTGCTCGAACCGCCGCCGCAGGCCCGCGTGCTCGCATCGAGCGGACGCGATGATTGCCAGGCGTTTCGCATCGGGCGCCACGCGTGGGGCGTGCAGTTTCACCCCGAGGTCACGGCCCCCATCATGCGGGGCTACGTGCGCTCGCGCGCCGAGGTGATCCGCGCCGAAGGGATGTGCCCCGACACGATGCACGCCGCCGTGCGCGACGAGGTCGAGGGCGCGAAGGTGCTGACGAACTTCGTGAAGCTGGCGACCGGCGGCTGAGCCCCGCCGATCGCCCTCCGCCCGCTCAGCGAACGCGAATGTGGAAGGGGAAGTCTCCGCCCGTCGCGGGGAAGCGCATGCGCGAGGTCTCGCCTTCGAGGCAGGTGCGCGCGCCCTCGGCGCCGTGGGCCACCGACGCGAGGCTCGGCACGCCCAGCGCGTTCACTTCGAGCACGAGGTCGCCGGTGATCTCCTGCGCGCAGCGGTTCTGCTCGCGGCACGTCGAGATGCAGTGCGAGAAGCGCCCCGCGGCGAGGCGCGAGTAGGCGTTCACCTCGGCCTGCGTGAGGTCGCGCCCCTGCGGCGACTGGATCGCCGACGTGGGCAGCGCCGCGGGCTGTGCGGGCTGCGCGGCCGTGCGACGGGCCACGGGCTGCGCCGACGCCACCGCCGTCACCGCGCGCCACTGGGGGTTCGCGCCGTTGCCCAGGTCGAGCTGCATCACACGGCCGCCGAAGCGGGCCTCGATGCGCACGGGCGAGGCCAGACGCATCGCTTCGAGCGCACCGGGCAGCGCGCCGTGATCGCGCACCGAGAAGGTCGCCGACGGATCGAGGGGCGGAAGCATCACGCGCGTGCCCGTCGCGCCGAGGAGCGACAGGTCGAGACGCAACGGATCCGTCGCGGGAGACTCCACCGTGCGGGCCGCGCCCTCGTCGGGCAGCTCGATCACCACGGGCCCGGTGTACTGCATCGCCGCGCCGCCGTTCTCGACGGACGCGCGCCCCGCGAGCACCACCACACGCACCACGTGGGCCTCGGTGCGGGCGAGCACATCGCCCTGCGCCGTCACGTTCCAGCGGCCCGCGTGGAGCGTCACCGCGCCCGCGTCGCCCTCACGATCGACGAGGACCTCCCCCTGCGCGAGCGCCACGTCGACACCGCCCTCGCGCATCGTCGGGAGCGACACCTCGGTGCCCGGCCTCACATCGAGCGTCACCGAGGGCTGCACCGCGAGCACCGCGCGTCCGCGCTCGCCCGTGGTGATGCGCGCACCTTCGGTCACCTGCGCAGCGCCCGCGAGGGGCGTGGCCGCGCCGTTCACCGTCACGTTCGCGCCGCCCGCCGCGAGGAGCACCGCACCGTCGAAGCGTGCACGGGTGTCGGGCGCCGTCTGCGAGGGCGTTCCGTGATCGGGCGCCGTCTGCGAAGGCCCCTCACGATGGGCCACCACGTCGACGGTGGGCGTCGTCGAGTGGCTCTTGACGTACGCGACCGCAGAGGCCGCCGCGGCGAAGGCCACACCCGTCGCGACCCAGGTCTTCCACGGGCGCGGCGCGCGGAGGCGTCCGCTGCGGATGTCGGCGGCCACGCGCTCGGCCTCGGCGTTCACCGCGGCGTCGATGCGCGACCAGTCGAAGTCGTCGACGGCGGGCGCCTCGTCGGCGGCCTCGTCGAGAAGGAGCGAGCCCGCGCGGAGGCGTCCCCACGCGGCGCGACAGTCGGCGCAGGCGTCGAGGTGCGCGGCGTAGCGGGCGCGGTCGTTGGTGCGGGCGGCTTCGAAGAGCTCGTCGGGAAGCGGATGGTTCACAGCGCATCACCTTCCGAAGCGGCCGCGGCGCCCTGGAGTTCGCGCGCGATCGGTTCGAGCGTGGGGTCGCTGGCCATCGCCGCGTAGACCTCTTTCCGTGCGTAGAAGAGGCGCGTGCGAACGGTCAGCACCGGAATCTCAAGCATGGTCGCGATCTGGTTGGCCTGCGTGCCTTCGAGGTCGTGGAGGATGAACACCGCCCGCTTCTTCTCGCTGAGCGTGTCGAGGATCTTGTAGAGGGCGCGCATGCGCTCGTTGCGGGCCGCGCCCTCGATGGGCGAGTGCTCGTCGGGCGCCGGAGGTTCGTGCGTGAGCTCCGTGCCCAGCGCCGGACGGCTCCGCGCCGCGCGGATGTGCATCAGGGTGACGTTCACCGTGACCCGGTGGAGCCAGGTGCTGAACCGCGATTCACCGCGGAAGCTCACCAGCGACCGGAACACCTGGATGAACACCTCCTGGATGACGTCCTCGGCGTCGGTGCGCGGGCCCAGAAGCCTCGCCACGAGCCTCGCCACGTCGCGGCGGTGGTTGCGATACAGCTCTTGAAACGCGCGCGCGTCGCCCGCCCGGGCGCGCGCCACGTACGGCGGATGCGTGTCGTCGTCTGCGCTCACGAGGATGCCCAACGGGGGGGCGTTCGACGCTACCATGATCATGTCGGTTGCCGTTCCGGCGACGGCCCATTCAGGACGCCGACGCGCTTCGGGGTCTGCAACCGCTACGGTGCGGGTCGCCCCCCCGCGCATTCACCGTTCTGCGACATGATCGCTGCGAAGGGTGTCATCCCCGCCTCGCAGCCCTTGACGGTCTTGTCTGTCAGCGGTCCTTGAGGCGTTCGAGCACGCCCACGAGGTCCGATCCGATGAGCCCCACCACGAGCACCAGCGCCATGATTCCCATGCGCGAGGCATCGCTCCCGCGGGCGCACCGTCGCCACTTTGCAGCTTGTTTTTCGGGCTTCTGCCGCAAAGTGGACGCGCTTGACCGCGTGTTCGGTTCCCGATAGAGCCACACGCCCGACCGTGATCCACGCCGAACACCTCACCCGACGCTTCGGTCCCCGCGTCGCCGTCGACGACCTCACGTTCACGGTCCCGAAGGGGCAGATCGTGGGCTTTCTCGGCCCCAACGGCGCGGGCAAGAGCACCACGCTCAAAATGCTCTCGGGCTTTCTCCCGCCGTCGTCGGGCACGGCCCGCGTGGCCGGTCACGACATCGTCGAGGCCCCCGACGAGGCCCGTCGGCTCATCGGGTACATGCCCGAGACCTTTCCCGTGTACCCCGAGATGCGCGTCGAGGAGTACCTGCACTTCCGCGCCGAGCTGAAGGGCGTCACCACACGCCGCAAGGAGGCCGTGCAGCGCGCGATGGAGCTCGCCGACGTGGCCGACGTCGCGCGGCGCCTCCTGGGAGAGCTCTCGAAGGGCTACAAACAGCGCGTGGGCCTCGCCGATGCGGTCGTCGCGTCACCGCCGCTGCTCATTCTCGACGAGCCCACCGAGGGCCTCGACCCGAACCAGATCCTGCGCTTCCGCGAGGTGCTCCGAACGCTCGGGCGCGAGCACACGATCTTCCTCTCGACGCACATCCTCTCCGAGGTCGAAGCGGTGTGCTCGCACGTGGTGATCATCCACCGCGGACGCATCGCCACCGCGGGGCCCCTCGACACCGTGCGCGCCGAGCTCGATGGCGCCGCGCGCGACGTCTCCCTCGTGCTCACGGTGAAGAAGCCCGACGAGGCCCGCTGGCTCGACGACGCCACCGCCGCGCTCACGGCCGTCGCGAAGAACGCCGAGGGCATCACCGTGGTGCGCGCGAGCTTCGAAGCGGGCCTCGTGCGCGCCGACGTTCGGGCCGCGGAGGGAACGTCCGTCGAAGACCTCGTGGCGCGCTGCGTGGCCGCGGGCATGGGCGTGCGCGAGGTGTCGCCAAAGGGCCGCTCGCTCGAACACGTCTTTCACGACCTCACGACCGTGGAGCCCGCGGCGGCCGAGAAGCCCGCGGGCGCGGAGGCGAAATGAGAAGCGCGTGGGCCATCTACAAGCGTGAGCTGGTGAGCACGTTCTACTCGCCGCTCGCGTACGTGGTGATGGTGTCGTTCCTCCTCTTCAACGGGGTGGTCTTCTACTTCTTCATGGACCTCGTGGCGTCGAACCCGACCATCTCGGGCACGCGCGGTCCGCTGCAGCTCTTCTTCGGCAGCACGATCCTCTCGGTGCTCACGCTGATGATCTTCTGCCCCGCGACGACCATGCGCTCCTTCGCCGAGGAGTGGCGCTCGCGCACCGCGGAGACGCTCTTCACCGCGCCCGTGAGCAACCTCTCGGTGGTGCTCGCGAAGTTCGGCGGCGCCATGACGCTCTACGCATCGCTGTGGCTCCCGACGCTGCTCTACGCCCTCGTCGTGCGGCGCTACGGATCCGTCGACTGGGGCGCGCTCGCGTGCGCCTACACGGGCGTGATGCTCGTGGGCGGCGCGTTCGTGGGCGTCGGGCTCCTCGCGTCGGCGGTGGCGACCTCGCAGGTGACGGCCTTCGTGGGGTCGTTCGGCGTCATCGGCGGGGCGATGTTCGCGCTGGGCCTCGGTCGGTACATCTTCACCGAGGAGTCGCAGCTCCGGTTCTTCTCGTACGTGAACCTCTGGGAGCACATGGAGCGCTTCGCCGTCGGCATGCTCGACACGCGTCAGGTGGTCTATTACGGCTCCGTCGCGGTGCTCTCGCTCTCGCTGACGGTGCGCGCCCTCGCCGCGCGCAGGGAGGCCTGAGCCGTGGCCGACACCGAGCTCCCGACCGCCCGCACCTCGACGCTCGACCGCTTTCTCCGCGGCCCCGCGGTGGCGTTGCTCTCGCTGATCCTCTTCGGCGAGGTGAACTACATCGCCGCCCGGCATTTTCACCGCTGGGATTTCACCAGCGAGCGGCGCTTCACCCTCTCGTCGCGCTCGCGCGAGATCGCCCGCGGACTCCGCGCGCCCACCGACATCTGGGTGCTCATGGCCGCGAGCGAGGAGCAGTTCGCCGACGTGAACGGACTCGTCGAGCGCTACGCCGCCGAGTCGCCGCGGGTGACCGTGCACGTGCTCGATCCCGACCGGCAGCGCGATCGCTTCATCGGCCTCGCGCAGCGGTTCCACCTCCAGACGCTCCAGAGCCGCGAGGGCGACCGCACCATCTCGACCGCGGGCCTCCTCGTCGCGCAGGGGAGCCGCCACTGGGAGGTCACCCGCGAGACGCTCCGCGAGCTCGGTCAGGCCGAGCCCGGCGACGAGCAGGGCCTCTCGCGCGTGCTCAACGCGCAGATCACCGTCGAGCGCGCGGTGAGCGAAGCGCTGCTCCACGTCGACCGCGCCGAGGCCACGAAGCTGTGCTTCGCGCAGGGCCACGCCGAGATGCCCATCGCGCAGGGCGACCACGGCGGCGCGGGCTTCGCCGAAGACCTCCGGCACCACAACTTTCAGGTGCGCGAGGTCGAGGTGCACGGCCGCAACGGCGTTCCCTCCGACTGCGATGCGCTCATCATCGCGGGGCCCCAGCGCGCGTGGCCCGATGAAGATGCGCAGGCCGTCGAGCGCTACCTCCGCGCGGGCGGCAACGTGGCCCTCTTCATCGACCTCGTGGTGCTCGAAGGCCAGGTCGCACCCACGGGGCTCGAACGGGTCGTGCGCCTCGCGGGCATGAGCCTCCCCGCGGCGGCGACCATCGAGTCCGATCCGCAGCACCTCATGCGCGAGGCCTCGCAGGCCCAGTTCCGCGCCGACACCTGGAACGACCACGAGATCACCCGCGAGCTCCGCGGATCGTCGATGGTGGTCGAGCTCGTGCGGCCCGTGACGCGCGCCGAGGGCGCCGAGACCGTGCCCGCATCGCTGCTCCAGACCACGCCGGGCGCGTGGGGCGAGACGAGCATCCGCGAGCTCGGACAGCGCGGCCCGCAGAAGGACGGCGCCGACGTGCAGGGGCCCATTCACATCGCGATGGCGGGTGAGGTGCCCGGTGCGGCGCGACGCTCGCCCGAGATGCCCGGCGGACGTCTCGTGGTGGTGGGCACGTCGCTCATGCTCGAAGACGGGTACTTCGCCCCGGCCGCGCGGGCGACGGTGTCCAACGCAGTCTTCGCCGAGGCCGTCGCGGGCTGGATCACCGCGCGGCGCGAGCTGGTGAACATCCCGTCGCGCCCGATCTCGCGCGCGGCGCTGCTCGTGAATCCGCGCGACCTGCGGCAGATCGGGCTGTACGTGATCCTGCTCGTTCCGCTGGCGGCGGCCCTTGTGGGCGTGGCCGTCTGGCGCACGCGGAGGTCGGCATGAGGGCCACGGGCATCGCGCGCTACCGCACCACGCTCTCGCTCGCCGCGCTCGTGCTCGGCGCCGCGGGCTTCATCGCGTGGGATCAGCGGCGCGCCACCACCGACGAACTCGAAGCGCGGCGCCAGAACGTGTTCCGCGCGTTCCATCGCGAGCGCGTCGACCGCATCGTGATCGCGCACTCGTCGGGCACCTACTCGCTCGAACGCGACCGCGACGCGTGGTTCGTGGTCTCCAACGGTCACCGCAGGCCCGCCGACACGCTCGAAGCCGAACGGCTCCTCTCGGAGATCGAAGGCGCCGAGTCCGTGCGCTCCCTCGGCGACCTCGACACGGCTTCGCGGCAGCGCTTCGGGCTCGATCGTCCGCGCGCGAGCGTCACCGTGCACGAGGGCCGCGAGGTCACCGCGCGCTTCTCCCTCGGCGGCAACGTCGAGCAGGAGGATGCCGTCTACGTGCTCGCCTCCGCGGCCGTCGGAGGACGCGACGAGAGCGCCCGCGCGCTGGTGCTTCCACGCAGCTTCGCGCAGCCCTTCGACCGCGCGGCGGTGGAGTTCCGCGACCGCAAGATCGCCGAGGTCGACCTCGATCGGGTGGACCGCATCGCGTTCACCGTGAACAACGCCACGCGCGTGCTCGAACGCCGCGGCCCCGTGTGGTCGATGACCGCCCCGCCCGTGGGGCGCGCCTCGCGCAGCGCCGTCGAGGCCGTGACCTCCGAGCTCCGTGATTTCCGCGCGACGCGCGTGCTCGCCGATGACGCCGACGAGGCCGCCCTCGCCCGCTACGGCCTCGCGTCGCCCGCCGTGCGCATCGAGCTCCATCGCGCCTCGGGCGCCGAGCCCGTCACCGTGCGCGTCGGAGGCGCGTGCCCCGGCCACGACGACGAGTACACCGCCGTGCGCGAAGGAACGGGCACCGTGGTCTGCGTGGGACGCACCTTCGCCGACGGGTTCCGCGCGGCGCCCGAGACCTTCCGCGATGACCACGTGCTCTCGGCCCGCACCGATGAGGTCTCCGAGGTGCGCGTGACCGGCGCGGGCGACGGCGGCGCCGACCTGGTGATCCGCCGCGACAACACCACCTGGCGCGCGGAGCACTCGCCGTGGCCCGTCGACGTCGAGGCCATCGAAGCGTGGCTCACGGCGCTCCACGACCTCAGCACCGCGGCGCGACTCGATGGCGACGTGCGGGCCGCGCAGGGGCTCCTCCCGCCGCGACGCACCATCTCGGTCTCGCGCACGGGCGTCGAAGGGGTGGAGCGCATCCACGTGGGCGCGCTCGACGCGACGGGCCTCTCCGTGAGCCGCGACGACGAGGCGGCCGTGATGCGCTTCGCTCCCTCCGCGGCAGAGACGCTCCAGGTCGAGGCCATTCGCTTCCGTCCGCGCACGGTGCTCGACGAGCGCGACGAGCAGCTCACCGCGCTCGTGATCGACGCGGGAACGCTCCACGAAGAGGTCTCGCGCGTGAACGGCGTGATGCGCCTCTCGCGGCCCGTCGAGATCGCCGCCGACCCCGCGCTGCTCACCGACCTCGCGCACAACCTCGCGACGCTCACCGCCGACCGCTGGGTGTCGACGACGGTGCAGCCCGCGTTCGGACTCGCAGCCCCGCGCGCGCGCCTCGTCGCACGCTTCGAGGGAACGCCGTCGAGCGACGGAGACGGCGGCGTCGACGCGGGCGGACGCGTGCGCGGCTACACCGTGCTCCTCGGCGCGAGCGCTCCGGGCGGCGGGGTCTACGCGACCATCGAGGGACGGCCCGGCGTGTTCGTCGCCCCGCGCGCGCTCTTCGACCTCGCGACGACGCCCCACGTCGACCGCGGCGCGCTCCGTCTCGTGCGTGAAGCCGTCACGCGGCTCACGCTCACCCGCGGTGGGCCGACGCCCTCGCGCGTGGTGCTGCTCCGTGAGGGAGAGCGCTGGCGCACCGAGTCCGGCGCCACCGCCGACGCCGCGCAGATCGATGGAATCCTCAACGCGCTCGCGGGATCGACCGCGGTGCGTGTCTTCGGCTACGGCCCGCCGCCGCCCGAAGCGCGTCTCGCCACGCCCGCGCTGGTGATCGAGGCCGCGGGCGATGGAGACGCCGGACAGCAGGTGCTCCGCATCGTGGTGGGCGATCGTTTCGGGTCTGGTGAAGGCGCGGGCTTCTACGCGCGCCGCGACGGGCTTGACGCGACGCTCTCGCTGCCTGAATCCCTGGTCGAGACCCTCCAGCAGTACCGCCCATGAACATCGCCGACCTCATCGGAAACACGCCGCTCGTCGACCTCTCGGCCCTCGTCGCGCGGCCGGGCGTCACGCTCTTCGGCAAGCTCGAAGGCAACAACCCCGCGGGCTCGGTGAAAGACCGCCCCGCGAAGTGGATGATCAAGAACGCCGTGGAGCGCGGCACCATCCCGAAGGGCGCGCGGCTCATCGAGCCCACGAGCGGCAACACCGGCATCGCCCTCGCGATGATGGCCCGCGCCTACAACGTCGAGATCGACCTGGTGATGCCCGAGAACTCCACCGCGGAGCGCGTGCAGACCATGGAGGCCTACGGCGCGCGGGTGATCCTCACGCCCGCGGCCGGGGGCATGGAGTCGTGCATCGACTACGCGCGCGCCCGTGTCGCCGAGGGCACCCACGTCATGCTCGACCAGTTCTCGAACCCCGACAACTGGACGGCCCACTACGAGAGCACCGGCCCCGAGCTCTGGCGCGACACGAAGGGCACGCTCACGCACTTCGTCTCGTCGATGGGCACCACGGGCACGATCATGGGCTGCTCGCGCTACCTCAAGGAGCAGAACCCCGCGGTGCAGATCGTGGGCGTGCAGCCCAAGGATGGCGCGAAGATCCCGGGCATCCGCCGCTGGCCCGTGGAGTACCTCCCGAAGATCTACGAGCCCTCGCGCGTCGACCGGCTCATCGACGTGGGGCAGACCGAGGCCGAAGAGACCATGCGTCGCCTCGCCCTCGATGCCGGGGTGTTCGTGGGCGTGAGCGCGGGCGGCGCCACCTGGGCCGCCATCGAGCTCGCGCGCACCCTCGACGCGGGCGCCGTGGTGGCGGTGATTCTCTGTGACCGCGGCGATCGGTATCTCTCCAGCAACCTGTTCGGCAAGAAGGGCTGAGTGCGCAGATGGCAGGCGCGAAGACCGTCGATGTGAAGATCGCCCGCGTGCGCGGCGCCCTCTTCGAAGCCACCAACGCCACGGGCCAGAAGGCCCTGATCGATGGACCGCCCGACCTCGGCGGCCAGGGCGAAGGCGTGCGTCCCATGGAGATGGTGCTCATGGGCCTCGCGGGGTGCAGCGCCCTCGACGTGCTGCACATTCTTGAGAAGCAGCAGAAGGAGCCCCTCGCCGACCTCACGGTGACCGTGCGCGGCACGCGCGCCGATGCGGTTCCTGCGGTGTACACCGACATCGCGCTGCACTTCGAAGCCACCGGTCCCGTCGATGCGCACAAGCTCGAACGCGCGGTGAAGCTCTCGATGGAGAAGTACTGCTCCGTCGCGAAGATGCTCCAGCCCACGGTCTCGATCACGCACACCGCCGCGGTCGTCGCGTGAGCGCCGCCCTCGCGCTGCCCGCGGGCCTTCGCGCGCCCGCGGCGACGCAGGGCACCCAAACCTGCACCGTCTCGGGAACGCTCCCGCCGTGGCTCCGCGGCGCGCTCGTGCGCACGGCCCCGGCGCGCTTCGAGGTGGGCGCGTGGCGCGCGGCGCACTGGTTCGACGCCCTCGGGATGCTCTTCGCCTTCGACCTCACCGACACGGGCGTCACGCTCCGTCACCGCGACGTCGAGAGCACCATCGCGCGCCGTCTCGCGGCGGGTCGCAACGACATCGCGACCTTCGCGACTCCCACGCAGCGCTCGTGGGCGCAGCGCCTTCGGAGCCTCGTGCCCGAGACCTCGGACAACACCAACGTCAACATCGTGCCCCGCGGCGACGGGCTCGTGGCGCTCACCGAAACGCCCACGCAGCTCCTCGTCGATCCGCGCACGCTCGCCGTCACCGGAACGCACGCGTGGCGTGACTCTCTCGGCCCGCTGTTGATGACCGCGCACCCGGTCTTCGACCGCACGACGAAGCGCGCCGTGGACGTGTGCACGCAGCTCGTGGGGCGCTCGTACCTGGCCGCGGTGGAGCACGACGACGTGGGTCGCACCGAGCTCGCGCGCTGGTACACGCCGCGCGTTCCCTACGTGCACTCGTTCGGCGTGACGAAGCGCTCCGTGGTGCTCGTGGCGCATCCGTTCACGGTGCTTCCGCTGGCGATGCTCGCGTCGAACCGCGGCTACGTCGACCACTTCCGCTGGGACGGCGGCGCGCCCACGCGACTCGTGATCCTCGATCGCCGCGGCGGACCCACGCGCGAGGTCGAGGCCCCGACGGGCTTCGTGTTCCACGTCATCGATGCCTTCGACGATGGCGACGACCTCGTGCTCGACGCGCTGGTGTACCGCGATCCCTCGATCGTCGACGCGCTGCGCACCGAGGCCCTCACGCGCGCGCTCCCCTCGCTCGGCGCGACGGCCACGCGCTTTCGCGTGCGCCCCGGACGCAGCGCCGCCGAGGTCTCTCCCCTCGCCGCGGAGCCCTTCGAGTTTCCGATCATCGACGCGCGCACGCCCGGTGTTTCCAGGCGCTTTGTGTGGGGCGCCGACCCGCAGTCGGGCGCGTCGTGTGTGCTGCGCATCGACCTTCAGGGGAGCGAGACCGCGCGCTTCGCCGACGGCGTTCACACCTGGGGAGAGCCCGTGTTCGTGGCGCGTCCTGGGTCGACCGACGAGGGCGACGGCGTGGTGCTCACCGTGGGCACCGATGGCGAGCGCGCGACGCTGGCGATCCTCGATGCGCGCACGCTCCTCGAAGTGGGACGCGCCGTGGCGCCGATCCCCCTCCCGCTGGGCTTTCACGGCGGCTTCGTGCGCGCGCGCTGACCCGCTCGCGGAGCGCGTGTGTTAGAGCCTCGGGGTGTGAGCTCCTCCCCTCGCCCCGACGTGCTCGTGGTGGGCGCCGGCCCCGCCGGATGCGCCGCCGGCATCACCCTCGCCCGCGCGGGATTCCGCGTGACCGTGCTCGACCGCGCGCGCTTTCCGCGCCCCAAGACCTGCGGCGACGCGCTCTCGTCGCGGGCCGTGTCGTACGTGCGTTCGCTCGGTGCGGGTGCGGCGCTCGATGCGTGTCCGCACGCGATGTTCCGTCGGTCGCGGGTGGTGTTCTCGGGCGGCCACGAGGTGCTGCGCGACGACTCGGCGCACGCGGGTGTGATCGTGGGGAGGCTCCCCCTCGACGCGATGCTCGTCGACGCGCTGCGGGCCTCGGGCGCGACGGTGTGCGAGGGCGTGAACGTGCGCGAGGCCGTGCTCGACGGAGCCCGCGTGGTGGGCGTGCGCGACGACCGCGAGACGCACCTCGCCCGCGCGGTGATCGCCGCCGACGGACCGGGCTCCATCGCATGGCCGCTCTTGAAGGCCGAGCGCCCGCGGGGACGCACGCTCGCGGTGTCGGCGACGGCGTACGTGCGCCACGTGCCCGGTCCGACGCCCGACGACTGCAACGAGCACTTTCTCGAACCCGAGCTGCCCGACGGCTACGGATGGATCTTTCCCGCGGTCGAGGGCGTGCGAAACATCGGGGTGTACCAGCGCGTCGACGGGTACCGCCGCACGGGCGTGACGCTCGCGAAGGCGCTCGACGCGTTCATGGCGCGCCACCGCGACCGCTTCGCACACGCGGAACTCGTCGGCGACGTGCGCACCTGGCAGCTCCCGTTGAGCGACCTGCGCGCGCCCGCGGGCGTTCCGGGCCTGCTCACGGTGGGCGACGCCGGACGCCACGTGGACCCGTTGAGCGGCGAAGGCATCTGGCAGGCGCTCCACTCGGGCGTGCTCGCGGCCGAAGCGCTGATCGCGTCGAAGGGCGAGGCCGACGAGGCCGTGGTGCGCGGCCACGCCCGCAGGATGCGCCGCGAGATCGACGGCACGGCGACGGTGCGCGGCGTGATTCAAGACGCGATGACCGTGGCCGTCACGCGCGGATGGACGCGCTCGCCGCTGCTCACGAAGCTGCTCCAGCGCACGTACGGCGAAGGCGCGTTCGACACGAGCCGCCGCGGGTAGCGCGCGGAGCGCATCGGGGCCGATGGGGTTCTGATTGGTACCGGGGTTCCGCGAAGAACGCGTCACCCCGGGCAAGGGTGTGTTGCCGCGCCGGA
>CAMFHP010000131.1 GCA_945952225.1 uncultured Myxococcaceae bacterium | reverse complement strand
CAAATCCAACAGCTCGCCGGGCGCTGCGGGCGTCAACGAGGTGCGCCTCGACGACTCGGCCAACGCGCAGGAGATCGCGGTCAACGGCCACCGCGACATCAACCTCCACGCGGCGAACAACAAGTCGGCGAAGACCGTGAACGTCGAGGGGCACAGCGTCGGTGTGAACCAGGCCGTCGACGTGGGCGGCAACGACAGCACCGCGGTGCTCGGCGACGACGCCGCGCGTGTGGGCGGCAGCGAGACCGTGCGCGTGGGCGCGAACCGCACCGTGAAGGTCAGCGCCGACACGAGCGACTCCGTCGCGGGCAGCTTCACCCTCGACGTGGGCGGAATGGAGATGCTCCAGGTGGGCTCGCCCGCCGACGCGGTGCTCCAGGTGATCCGCTCGCAGGCCATCGCCGCCGCGCAGGCCGCCGGCGCCGCCGCCGCGTCTCGTGCGCAGGGCGCGCTGCTCGGTCCCCTCGCGCCCGCGATCGGCGCCGCACGTCAGGCCGCGGGTCCCGCAGCGCCCTTTCTCGGCCCCCACGCGGGCCTCCTCGGCCCCGATCCGACGGGCGCGCTGGGCCTCGCCAACGCGAGCGCCCCCGGGGCCCCTGCGCGTCCCGTGGAGGGCTCCGCGGCGGCTGCGTCGAACTCTCCCGCGACGATCCCCGACCCGACGGTCATGGCCTCGGGCCTCGCGGGCGCCATCGCGAGCGGCGCGCTCAACGCCGCGGGCCTCACCGGTCCCAATGCGGGCGGTGGTGGTGGCGGTGGTGGCGGTGGCGGCGGTGGCGGCGGTGGCGGCGGCGGCGGTGGCGGCGGTGGTGGCGGCGGTGGTGGCGGCGGATCGGGCACCTGGGCCACGGTGGTCGGCGGCGACGTGACCGAGAAGATCGGCGCGCTCGCGGTGATCAACTCCATCGCGAACGTCGAGGTGACGGTCGGCGGCAACGCGAGCGACACCGTGGGCGGCGCGCGGCTCGAACTCGTGGGCGGCGGGCGCAGCGAAGAGACCGGCGCTTCGAAGACCGAGGCCGTCGCGGTGTACATGGTGAACGTGTCGCAGGGGCTCACGATCAGCGCGATGGCGGCCTACGCGACGAACGTGGCGGGCTCGCTGCGGCAGAAGATCGGCGGCTCGCACGGGCTCAACGCGAAGGGCGCCGCGGCGGTGAACGCGCCGAAATTCAAGGGCCGCGGCAGCGACTCGATCACGCTGAAGTGCGGGCTCAGCGAGGTGGTGATCGATTCGAGCGGCGTGCAGATCAAGGGGCTCAACGTGACGATCCAGGCGTCGGGGAGCCTCAAGCTCGACCCGAGCGACATCAGCCCCGGCTGAGCGCGCACACAGAGACGGAGGTTCAGATGGGAACGGTACGACGGATGACTGCGCGCGCGCCGAAGCTCGCGCCGACCGCGGGCGCGATGGCCCTCGCGACGCTCGACACGAAGCTCGACGACGACCGCTGGCGCGTGCGCGTGGGGGCCCAGACGCTCATGGCGCAGCGCGATCCCGCGGTGGATCCGGCGCTCCTCGATGCGGCCCATCGCGAGGGCGCGCGCGTGGTGCTCGACCTCGCGGGCGATGCCGTGATCGCGGGCACGCTGACCACGGCGCGTCCGGTGACCGTGGCGCGCGACGGGTCGGTGCAGCTCGACGTGACGCGCTTCGTGGTGACCGCCGCGGAGGAGGCCATGCTGCGCACCCGCGCGGCCTTCGTGCAGGTGAAGGGCGCCGACGTCGAGACCTTCGGCGAGCGCGTCGTGAGCCGCGCGCGCGAGCTGCTCAAGGTGCTCGGTCGCAACGTGCGGATCAACTGAGGGAGCCACCGCGATGAGCGTCACCGCGCTGAAGATGGACGTCGTGTGCGAAGAGTCGGGCCACAACGTCGTGCCCATGGCGCCGAACATGTGCATCACGCCCGCCGCGCCCTCGCCGCTGCCCATGCCGTACCCGATCACGGGCACGTCGTCGCAGCTCGATCCGGGTACGGAGAAGACCAAGATCGGCGGCCGCAAGGTGCTCAACGCCAAGGGCAAGGTGAAGAAGATCACGGGCGACGAGCCCGGCACGCAGAAGGACATCACCTCGTTCACGACGGGCGGTCACGCGTGGCCCCTGCCCGTGCCCGCGGTGATGGTGCTCTTCGAAGGTGCGCCCGTGTCGATCACGGGCAACCCGGGCTTCGGCAACTCGATGTGAGCGCCGCGACGCGTTCACTCGTCGGTGATGGCCTGTTCCCACGCGGCGGGCTCGACGAGGCGGAGGCGCCACGCGGCGCTCTCGTCGGGCTTCGTGGGCCACGTCGCGAAGGGCGCCATCGTCGGTGCGAGCCACGGAGAGAGCGCGGTGGCCACCTCGGCGTACTCGTTGGGCAGCGCGAGGGTGTTGCGGTCGCCGAGCGAGGGGCGCTCGCCCGCGATCACGAGGCGTCCGTGACGCGCGCGGAGCATGCGAACGGCGCCGGTCCACTCCGCGTGGTCGAGGGCCGCGGCGAGGTCGGGCTGCGCGGCGAGGAGGCGGTCGCCCACGAGGGTGATCCAGTCGGTGGCCGTGAGGTGCTTCGCGGCGTGGACGCACGCGGTGTCGGGGTCGTCGAGGTGCAGCCCCGCGTACCGTCGGCACCACGCGAGCGCATCGGCGAAGCTCGTCGCGCGATCGCGGAGGTTCCACGCGGCGTGATAGCCTGCGACGCCGTGGGTGAAGGGGCCCGTGTTGGCGAGTTCGAGGCACCGCGCGAGCAGGTCGTCGGTGGGCGCGTCGAAGGGTGTGTGGAGTTGCAACCATCCCGCGCTGCCGCCGCGCTCGGGGTCGAGCTCGCGGTAGTGAAAGCGCCACGACCCCGCGCCCGGCGCATCGCCCACGCGGATGCGCACGGGATGACGGAGCCGCGCGAGGTGCCACGGCAGGTCGAGCTCGGCGCCGACGCGCGCGAGATCACCCTGCGAGAGGGGCTGCCATCCGTCGATCACCGACGACGCGAACCAGCGAAGGGTGCCCTCGGGCGCGTAGGCCACGAAGCTCTGAAACACCTGCTGCACGAGCCCGCGGGCCCACTCCATCGGTTCGGCGAGGTAGAGCGTCACGCCCTGCACCACGCGCAGCACCGTGAGCTCGGGGTCGTCGCGGTACACCCTGGGCGCC
The DNA here is from genome assembly GCA_945952225.1 of uncultured Myxococcaceae bacterium. Lineage (GTDB taxonomy): Bacteria > Myxococcota_A > Polyangia > Polyangiales > CAISKJ01. Next base: position 17,548 of record CAMFHP010000131.1, on the reverse strand, counting down.
GGGGGCATCGGTCGTCGCATCGACATGGCGCGCGCGAGTGTGCCCGCGCTCCTCTCGGGATGCGAGCGTGCGCGCGGTGATCCCCGACGACGCGCGCGGCTACACCCCCGACCACGTGTGGGCGCGGCGTGAGCCCGATGGCACCGTGCGCGTGGGGGCCACGCCGTGGCTCGTGACGCGCGCGAACGCGGTGGTGACGGCCGTGCGTCCTCCGCCCGTGGGCGTGCGGCTCTACGCGGCGGTGGCGGCGGGTGAGGTCGAGACGAACAAGTCGGTGGTCGACGTGTTCGCGCCGTGCAATGGGGTGGTGACGGCGGTGAACGAGGCGCTGCGGGGTGATCCCTCGCGGTGGCGCGAAGACCCCTGGTGCGAGGGATGGCTCTGGTGCATGACCGCGGACTCGACCGCGGCCCTCTGGAGCGCGGCGCGGTACCTGGGGCTGGTGGAGCGACGATGAGCGTGGACGTGGGAGAGCAACCCGAGATCGTGGCGGCCCGCGCGCTGCTCGACGACGCGATGGCGCAGTGCCGCGAGCTCGCGGTCGAGGGGCTGCGCGGCGGCGATGTGGTCGAGGCCGTGTCGCTGGCGCTGCAACACGTCTACAGCGCGCTCGCGTCGCTCGACGACGCGCAGGGCTTCCGCGAGGCGCGCGCGCAGGCCGTCGAGGAGCTGCGCGGGGTGCTCGGGCAGTTGCAGGAGCCCGCTGTCGATGACGAGGCGCTCGATGCGCTGATGGCACAGGTCGCGCGGGCGATGCAGCTCGTGCTCGTGGCGCCGATGCCCGTGATGCGTCCGGGGCCGTGGCTCCCGCGCGCCTCGCAGGAGCGGCCCGCGGTGCCTGCCACGCTCGGTGTTCCCCGCGTGCTCGATCCGACGCGCGACGTGCTGCGGCCGATGATTCCCGTGCCCGAGCGCGAGCCGAAACCCCGCGAGGCGCCGCCCGAGGAGCCCACGGTGGTGCCCGACCTCGACGCCCTCGCGGCGAAGACCCGCGCGTTGCTCGTGGCCCTCGATGCGCCCGAGGACGATGACCGCGCCACCGAGGTTCCTCCCGCGCCGAAGGAGCCGCCCGCGCCCTTCGACCCCGAGCGCGCCGCCGAGCGTGCGTTTGGCGAGCGCCTCACCGCGATGGACCTCCTCTTCGAACGCGCCCGCGGATGCCTCGAAGACCTCGGCGCCTTCGGTCTCGCGCGGCGTCCCATGGGCTTCGAATCGTGGTGGTGTCCGCGCACCGAGGCCCGGCTCCTCACGCGCCTTGACGCGCTCGCGGCGTGCGGCGACGCGGTGGTCCCGTGGCTCGTGCGGCTCCTCGAAGAGCGCCCCGTGCCCGACCCCGAGCTCACCTGGGCCACGGTGCTCTTCTTCGCGTGCCTCGCGGGCGACGACGCCATCGACCAGTCGATGCGCGTGGCGCGGGTCACGCCTGTCGACGAACCCGAGCTCCGCGACGCGCTCGCCGACGCGTTCACCCACGCGCCGCATCCCGCGGTGGTGATGCACCTCACGCCGTGGCTCTCCGACGCGCAGTCCGGTCGACGCGCGGTGGCCCTCACGGCCCTCGGTCGGCGTCAGGCGCTCTCCGCGGATACGCTCGCGGCGCACCTCGACGACGACGATCCCGCGGTGGTGTGCGCGGCCCTCGACGCGCTCGCGGTCTCGCCCGACGCGGTGCCCGAATCGCTGCTCGCAAAGAGGCTCTCGCACGAACATCCCGCGGTGTTGCGCGCGGCCCTCGATGCGCTCGCGACGCGAGGGAGCGGACTCGCCGCGCAGTGGTCGGTGACGCGCGTGCTCGGGGGCGATCCCGATGCGGGCGACGCGGCGATGCACGTGGCGATCGGCTGCGGACGCGACGGGCTCGCGGTGCTTCACGGCGACGGACCGCTCACGGCGGGGCGCTGCGAGGCGCTCGGGTGGTACGGCCATCGCGCGAGCGTGGGGGTGTTGTTCGCGGCGCTGGAGGGCGACGACAAGGCCGCGCAGGTGGCCGCCGCCGAGTCGCTGTGGCGCATCACGGGCGCGGCCCTCGCCGACGACGATCCCGACCCCGACCTTCCCTTCGAGGGCGAGCCCTTCGGCGACGCGGTGTGGACCGACGACGAGCTCCCCGAGCGGCCCGAGTCGCTCTCGATCGACGCGTCGTTGTGGCGCGCGTGGTGGGCGCGTTTCGAGGCACGCGCCGACGGCGCACATCGTTGGCGCTTCGGTCGGCGATGGCGTGTGGGCGATGGGGTGCGTGTGCTCGCGGCGAAGACCTCGCGGCCGCGCGATCGGCGCTGGGCGGCGATGGAGCTCGTGTGCCGTACGGGGCGACGTTTGCCCTTCGACGCGTGGCGATTTCTCACACAACAGAGCGCGCAGATCGAGGCGTGGCGCGCGTCGGTGCCGCCCCGCGACGACGACCCGTGGGCCGTGGTGGAAGGACTGCGATGAAGCTCCCCGATCTTCGCAAGGGAACGAGCGCCGCCGTGCTCGCGGTGCCCCAGTTCGGGCTCGATGGCACCGTGCTCGCGGTGCTCATCGTGAAGGAGTCGTTTCACGTCGATCGGCGGGGTGCGGTGCGGCGTCTGGGCGATGCCGAGGTGCAGCCCGTCGACGTTCCGTGGGAGCCCGACGCGCCGGAGACGAGCACCACGCGATTGCCCTGTGACGTGTGCATCCGCAAGCCCGCGACCGACGTGCTCGTGGTGGGCGAGGCCATGTCGGCGTACCGCGCGAAGCAGACCGAGCTCGACGTGACCGTGCGCGTGGCCAACCTCCAGCGCGTGCTGCGCGTGTTCGGTCCGCGCGTGTGGTACCGCGGCGCGCTGGGCATGGTGCCCTCGGAGCCCGCGCCCTTCGAGTCCGTCGCCGTGCGCTGGGAGAACGCGTGGGGCGGCGCTGATTTCACCGATCCTCGCGCGCCCCTCGAAGAGGCCCGCAACCCCGCGGGACGCGGCCTCGTGCGCGACCCCGACACGCTCGAAGGAGCGCTCGTTCCGCAGGTCGAAGACCCCGACGATCTCATCGAGAGCCACCGCAGCCGACCGACCCCCGCGGGCCTCGCGCCCATCGGCCGACACTGGCTTCCGCGGCGTCAGTACACGGGCACCATCGACGAGTTCTGGATGCGCGAGCGCATGCCCCTCCTGCCCGCGGACTACGACGCGCGCTTCGAACAGTGCGCGCCGCCCGGCATGGTCGTCGACGGATACCTCCGCGGCGGTGAGCCCGTGCTCGTGCAGAACATGTGCGCCGAGGGACCGCTCTCCTTCGAACTTCCGCGGCTGCACTTCTTCGCCGGCGCGAAGGTGCGCGGTCGCCTCGTCGAGACGCCCGCCGCGCTCGACACCGTGCTCGTGCTCCCCAACGCGCGGCGCGTGGAGCTCACCTGGCGCGCGGCCATCGCGATGCCCCGCCGCGCCCACGAGATCGAGGCCCTCCAGGTGCACGAGAAGACGAGGATCGCGTGAGCGCCGAGGTCACCCGCTTCAACGTCGACGGCGCGCCCGACCTCGTGGTCGCGGGCGCGTGGTCGGTCAACGCGCTGGCCCTCGACGCGTGGCAGCTCTGGGCCTTTCTGCGCGCCGAGCTCACGGCCTTCAGCGAGTCTCCGTTCTGCGGCGCGAAGGGCACGCGGCTCTCGATGGCCACGCTGCGCACGCTGCATCCGCAGTCGGTGGGCGTCGAGCGGCTCACTCCGCTCGGGTTGCGTCTTCTCGACGAGGCCGCGCCCACGCTCGACACGCTGGCCCCCGAGGCGCGCGTGGCCCTCGTGCTGTGCCTCCCCGAGCGCATGACCGATGGAGGCGGCGCGACCTGGCCCCAGCAGCGTCGCATCCTCGAACGCGAGCTCGGCGCGCGGCTCACGGAGCTTCAGGCCTCGCGCGGCGCCCGTCCTCCGTGGATCCGCGCGATCACCCTCGGGCACGCGTCGCTCGCGTATGCGCTGCGCGAGCTCGGTGAAGCCATGGCCCTCGGGCGCCTCGACGTGGGGCTCGTGATGGGACTCGACACGCCCTACGACCCCGCGTGGGTCGAGGCCCTGCTCGACGCGCGGCGCATCTTCGACGAGGGAAACATCGAGGCCGCGATTCCGGGTGAGGGGGCCTCGCTGCTCGTGGTGGCGCCCCGCGACGTGGCCCGCGCGAACCGATGGACCCCGCGCGCGCGCATCGTCGCCGCGGCGACCAACACCGAGGTGGCCACCGTCGAGAACGACGTGCCCATGATGGGCCTCGGGCTCTCGCGCGCGGCCGTCGCAGCGACCGAAGGACTCGACCACCGCACGCGCCCCCTCGACGTGTGGATCAGCGACATGACCCCGGAGCCCGACCGCGTGCAGGAGTTCCAGCTCGCGTGGCCCCGCGCCGCCGCCCATCGGATGTCTCCGCAGGGCGAGCTGATCTTTCTCGCGCCGCAGCTCGGTGACCTCGGCGCCGCGGTGATGCCCACCGCCGTGACCTTCGCGCTGGAGTCCTTCGCGCGCGGTGCGCCCTCGGGGCACCGGGTGCTCGTGACGGGCAGCGCCCCGCACGGTGCGCGTGGTGTGGTGCTGCTCGAACGCGTCGGCCAGTAGGGCATTTCCCCGCGGTGTCTGATCGGCGGACATGCGGGTTGACCCGTATGGCGCCACCGTGCGGCCTACCCGTGGTCAAGCACCACCCCGCGGGTGCATGAACCTCTCAGGTGACGCGCGGGGAGCGGTCGATGCTCCTTGCGCGCGGCGAGGCACGACGGAGGACGCGTGCTCACCGCAAGGCACCGGTGCGTGCTGCGAGACCGCAGCGGGAGGACGACGCGATGGAAGCCGAGACGATCGAGAGGGTGGGGGCGCTGCGCAGCGCCTCGCGCGACGAGTGGGCGGTGCAGTGGGAGTCGCACTGGCGCGGTCACGGGGGCTTACTCGACAGCACGATGCGCGACGCGCTTGTGGGCGTCGCCACGCAGTGGCTCGACGAGCACTCGCACGGCACGCGCTGGCCCGACGTGTGGGCGCCGATCATCGAGCACGTGATGGGCGACGCGACGCGGACCGACGTGAAGGTGCTGCGCCGCGCGGGCTTCCGGTGGCTGCGGGCGAACACGGGCCACGCGCGCTGGGGCGGCGTGTGGCAGGCGATGCTGCGGGCCCGCGACGCGCTCGGTCTCGGCGATGACGAGGTGCGCGCGCTGCTCAGCGCGGGCGCGCGGTGGCTCGCGGATCACGAGCTCACGATCCCGTGGGTGCGCGTGTGGGTTCGCGTCGTGCGGCAGTCGCAGCGGCGCGGGCTCAGCGAGCTCGCGGCGCGTGTGGTGCCCCTCGCGTGGCGTTGGCTGCGCGACGGCGACGGCGGCCGTTGGGCGGCCCTCTGGACGAGCCTCTGCCAGGAGTGCGCGCCCTCGCTCACGGTGACCGAGCAGCGCGAGCTCGCGGCCCTCGGCGCACGTTGGTTCCTCGCGCACCGGGATCCTCGCTTCGACCGCGCGACGGCCCGCGTGCTGCGGCGCCTCGTCGACCTCGAAGGTGTGCCCCGTGAGGTACTCCCCGAGGCGTGGGCGTGGCTCGATCGCAACGTGGGCAACCCGCGATGGACGCGCATCGCCCGCGGGCTCATCGCCCTCGACCCCGACTCGCCGCGGCGCGACGCGCTCGAGTGTCAGATGCGCGCGATGACGCCCGCCAACGAGTCCCTCGACGACGACGACGACGACGACGCGGTCACGCCCTCGATGGTGCCCGAGGCCCGCGGAGACACCGTCTGGCAGCACCTCACCGAGTCGATGCAGCACGACCGCGCTGTGCGCGGAACCATCACCGCCGTGCAGCCCGACGGGTACCTCATCGACCTCGGGGTTCCGGTCTTCGTGCCCTCGGGCAACCCGTGGATGCGCGTCGGCGACCCCATCGAGGCGAACCTCTGCGCGGTCGATTCCGCGCGCCGCACGGTGCGTCTCCGCAAGGTGCGCCCCGCCCACGAATCGCCCGCGGGCCGCGTCGAGCCCGGCACCGTCGACGAAGGACGCGTCGAGGGCGTGATGGAGTACGGCGTGTTCGTGTGGTTCCGCGGCTGCTGCGGGCTCCTGCATCGCAGCACGCTCCGCGAGGGAGACAGCACCGCGCGCTTCGCCGTGGGCATGACCCTCCGCGTGGTCGTGCTCGACGTGGTCGGGGAGCGCATCTCCCTCGCCCTCGCCGAGGCCGCCGAACGCGCGGCCTGATCCCGCCTCCCGTCCGCCCGTCCGCTCCCTTCGTCCCACCCTCACAGTCACTCCGGACGTCACGAATCGCCTGTCTGCAAGGCATTTCGTGCACGTGCGCGGGAGCCCCCCGTTGACAAGCACCTCGCGCCGGTGTACCCGATCGCGATTGTGAGAATCGTTCTCGTTTGTGCCCTCGGCGCGACCCTCGCGGCCTGCGCCGACGACCCCTCCGCGCCCTCGTACGTGCTCCGCAGCGATGACCGTCCGGGGCAGCCCATCGGGCAGCTCACCGAGGCGCAGCAGCTCCAGTTCGACCGCGGCGACGGCGTGTTCAGCCAGGTGTTCCGCGAGCAGCAGGGGCTCGGTCCGCTGTTCGTGCGGCCCGCATGTGCGAACTGCCACGAGGGCGACGGAAAGGGGCCGGGCATCGTGCGGCGCATGGCGCTCGTCGAGGCCGACGGGTTCACCCCCGCACGCGATCAGAGCCCGCTGCGCTTCGGCTCGATGGTGCGCGAGCAGTTCGTGACGCCGGCCACGCAGGGGTGGGTTCCCTTCGAAGGCAACAGCGCCCTGCGCGTGTCGCAGCGCTTCGGTCCCGCGGTGTTCGCACGCGGGTGGATGGAGGCCGTCGACGCCCGCGAGATCGAGCGCGTGGCCGCGGAGCAGGCCGCGTCGGGCGGCGCCGTGCACGGTCGCGTCGCGCGCCTCGCCGAGGGTCGCATCGGGCGCTTCGGGCTCAAGGCCACCGTGGCGACGCTGCTCGATTTCACGGCCAACGCGTTTCAGGGCGACATGGGGCTCACGTCGCCGATGCGTCCCATGGAGCTCGCCAACCCCGACGGGCTCACCGACGACGCGCACCCCGGCGTCGACCTCACGATGGAGCAGGTCGAAGACACGGCGGCGTACGTGCGCACGCTCGCGGCGCCGGTGCGCACGGGCCTCGACCCGCGCGGCGCGGCCCTCTTCGCCCGCGTGGGATGCGCGAGCTGTCACACGCCCTCGATGGCCACCACCGCGGACTTTCCGCTGCGCGCGATGGCGAACACGCGCGCCGAGGTGTTCACCGATCTGCTGCTGCACGACATGGGCGAGGGCCTCGCCGACGGCGTGACCGACGGACCTGCGGGCCCCCGCGACTGGCGCACGGCACCGCTCGTGGGCGTGCGCTTCCTCCGCAACTTCCTCCACGACGGACGTGTGCGCACGCTCGACGCGGCGATCCGCGCGCACCGCAGCAACGGCTCCGAAGCCTCGCCCTCGGTCGACGCCTACACGGCCCTCTCCGCCGCCGATCAGACCCTCCTCCTCGACTACGTGCGCGCCCTCTGAGCGCGTGAAGCGAAGCACCATGAAGCACCTCCGACTCTTCGCGCTCGTCACCTCCATCGCCCTTGTGGGCTGCGGTTCCGACACGCCCGTCGATGCGCAGACGCAGGCCATCGCGACCACGAAGAACGCCATCGCCGCCGACCTCGCCGAGCTCACCGCCGCCGTGCGCGAGCTCCGCGCCGCCGCGCCCGCCCCCGACGCCGACGGGTGGAACGCCACCGCCGACGCGCAATCGCTCACCCGCATGCGCACCGCGTGGAAGCGCGCGCGCCGCGCCTACGAGCACGTCGAGGGCGCCATCGCGCTGCTCTTTCCCGACCTCGACGTCTCGATGGACGAGCGCTACGAGGGCTTTCTCGCCGAGCTCCCCACGCACACCGACGCGAACCTCTTCGACGGTGAAGGCGTGACGGGCATGCACGCGGTGGAGCGCGTGCTGTGGTCCAACGAGGTGCCGTCGTACGTGACCACGTACGAGCAGCGCGCGGCGGGCGCGGGCTACGTGGCACCGGCGTTCCCCGCGAACGCGGCGCAGGCGACGGCGTTTCGCGACGAGCTCATGGGGCGCCTCGTGCGCGACGCCGAGAGCCTTCAGCAGCAGTTCGGTCCCCTCGCGCTCGACGCGGCGGCGGCGTACCGCGGCGTCGTGGGCTCCGTCGAAGAGCAGGCCGAGAAGCTCACCAAGGCCGCCACCGCCGAAGAGGAATCGCGCTACGCCGCGTCGACCCTCTACGACATGCGCGCCAACCTCGAAGGCGCGAAGCGCACGTTCGATGCGTTCCGTCCGTGGCTCATTGAGCGCGGTCAGCAGGCGCTCATCGCGCGCATCGACGCGCGCTTCACGGCGCTCACCGAGGCCTACAACGCCGTGGGCTCCGACGCGCTCCCGCGCGTGCCCGAAGGGTGGAACCCCGACGCCCCGAGCGCCGAGCACCTCGCCACGCCCTACGGCCGACTCTTCACCGTGCTCCACGCCGACGCGAACCCCGCCAACGCCGACTCGATCGTGTCGCTCATGAACGCCGCGGGTGACGCCCTCGGCATCGCGAGGCTGATGTGATCCGCGCGGCCCTCTCGCTCGCATGCGCGCTCACGCTCTCGCTGGCCCTCGGCGGCTGCGGCGACGACACGACCGCCGAGCCCGGCACCTTCGTGGCGTTTCAACAGAACTTCGCGCCGTACCGCACGTGGACGTCCCTCGACGTGGGCAACATCGCCGTCGGCGGACACCCCGCGGGGCACGCCGTGGTCTACGCGAACAACCCCGTTCCCAGCGGTTGCGCGTGGCCCGTGGGCACCATCCTCGTGAAGGAGGTGCAGATCACCGACGACCGCACGCAGTGGGAACTCTTCGCGATGGTGAAGCGCGGCGGCAGCTACGACAGCAACCCCGCCGCGGGCTGGGAACTCTTCACCCTCGGGCTCACGCCCACGGGCACGCCGGTGATCACCGGACGCGGCGTGAACCCCGGCGCCGACATGTACAGCGGCGCGGGCGGCGGCGGCTGCAACGGCTGCCACGGCACGCCCTCGGCGCACGCCTTCGACTCGGTGCTCACCACCGCGCTGCGCCCGCGCTGCCCCACGCGCTGAGCGCGTCGATCACTCGTCGTCGGAGGGCTGCACCAGCGACGCAGCCCCGCCCGCGTGCCCGTACTCGTGGAGCTTGTACTGGATCTTGCGCGGCGAGATTCCGAGGATGCGCGCGGCCTTCGAGGTGCTGCCGCTCACGGCCTTGAGGGTCTCGAGAATGGCGTGCCGTTCGAGGTCGGCGATCGTCGATCCGGGCACCGGCGGACGCGTGTCGGTGGGCTTGTGGCCGCGCTGTCCCGGCGCGGGCGCGAGGGCCGGCGGGAGGTTGTCGGCCTCCACGCGGTCGTTGCGCGCGAGCACCACGCCGCGCTCGATGGCGTGTTCGAGCTCGCGCACGTTGCCGGGCCACGCGTAGTTCATGAGCCGCTGGAGGGCCTCTTCGGTGAAGCCCGAGATGCTCTTGCCGTTCTCCTGCGAGTAGCGCTTGAGGAAGAAGGCCGCGAGCAGCGGAATGTCGGTGCGTCGGTTGCGCAGCGACGGGATCTCAAGACGGATGACGTTGAGGCGATAGAAGAGGTCTTCGCGAAAGAGCCCGCGTCGCACGCGCTCTTCGAGGTCGACGTTGGTGGCCGCGATGATGCGCACGTCGACCTTGAGGGTCTCGTTGCCGCCCACCCGTTCGAACTCGCGCTCCTGCAGAAAGCGCAGGAGCTTCACCTGCGTGGCGAGGGGAATCTCGCTCACCTCGTCGAGAAAGAGCGTGCCCCCGTCGGCCTGACGAAAGCGCCCCTCGCGGCGTCCCACGGCGCCGGTGAAGGCTCCGCGCTCGTGACCGAAGAGCTCGCTCTCCAACAGCGACTCCGCGAGGGCGGCGCAGTTGAGCCGCACGAAGGGCTGCGCGGCGCGCGGCGAGGCGCGGTGGAGGGCGGCGGCGATGAGCTCCTTGCCCGTGCCCGACTCGCCCACGATGAGCACGCTCGAACGGCTCGGGCCCACCTGCGACACCGTGTCGAGCAGGGCCTTCATCGACGCGTGCTCGCCGATGATGTGTCCGAAGGCGTTGCGCTCGCGGAGCCGGTCGCGCAGCAACGCGGTCTCTTCGAGGAGCTTCGATTTCTCCATCGCGCGCTCGACGACGGCGACGAGGGTCACCGGGTCGAGGGGCTTGGTGAGGTAGTTCTCCGCGCCGGCCTTGATGGCCTCGACCGCCGAGTCGATGGTGCCGAACGCGGTCATCACCACGACCACCGAGGTGGGCGAGGCGCTGCGCGACTCCTTGAGCAGCCCGATGCCGTCGAGGCCCGGCATCTTGAGGTCGGTGAGAATGAGGTCGGGACCGAAGGAGCCGATCTTGCCGAGGGCCTTGAACCCGTCGGCCGCGGTCTCGGTCTCGTAGCCCTCCTCGCGGAGAATCTCGGACAGCGCGGCGCGCGCGTTCGCCTCGTCGTCGACGATGAGGATCCGGCCCTTCGATTCGTTCATCGGCACGGCGTGGATCTATACACCCGTTGCGCGCCCCCGTACGCGTAGCGTTTGCGCACGCGGGCATCCGTTCTCACCTGGCGGCCCGCCACCCCTCCGCCACCCCTCCGCCACCCCCCGCCACCCCCTGACGCTGCCACCCGGACCCGTCGAAACGTCTTGCAAATAGGTGTTTCTGTGCGGCGGCACGGGCCGTGAGAAGGGCCTCTTCCGCGACGCGCGACGAGGCGCGATCCAGAAAGGCACAGAGGCACAGGCGATGACGATCTCAGAGAAGCTCCGTTCGGTTCGCACGGCGATCAGCGCGTTGGAGAAGCAGTTCGGCAAGGGCACGGTGATGACCCTCGGTGATGAGTCGACGCGCGAGGCGCAGGCGGTGATCCCCTCGGGCTCCCTCGCGCTCGACGCGGCGCTGGGCATCGGAGGCTATCCCCGCGGGCGCATCGTGGAGGTCTACGGCCCCGAGAGCTCGGGCAAGACCACGCTCACGCTCCACGCGATCGCCGAGGTGCAGCGCGGCGGCGGCGTGGCGGCCTTCATCGACGCGGAGCACGCGCTCGACACGGCGTACGCGAAGTCGCTCGGGGTGAACCTCCAGGAGCTGCTGATCTCGCAGCCCGACACGGGCGAGCAGGCGCTCGAGATCGCCGACGCGCTCGTGCGCTCGGGCGCGGTGGACCTCATCGTCGTCGACTCCGTGGCGGCCCTGGTGCCGAAGGCCGAGATCGAGGGCGAGATGGGCGACCAGCACGTGGGGCTCCAGGCGCGGCTCATGTCGCAGGCGCTCCGCAAGCTCACGGCGGCGGCGCATCGCAGCGGCACGTGCGTGATGTTCATCAACCAGCTCCGCATGAAGATCGGGGTGATGTTCGGCAACCCCGAGACCACCACGGGCGGCAACGCGCTGAAGTTCTACGCCTCGGTGCGCCTCGACGTGCGGCGCGTCGGATCGCTCAAGTCGGGCGACGAGGTGCAGGGCTCGCGCACCCGCGTGAAGGTGGTGAAGAACAAGCTCGCGCCGCCCTTTCGCGAGGCCGAGTTCGACGTGCGCTACGGCGCGGGCATCGACGCGGTCTCCGAGGTGCTCGACGCGGGCGTCGACCGCGGCGTGATCGAGCGCTCGGGCTCGCACCTCACCTACGCGGGCTCGCACCTCGGCAACGGACGCGAGAAGTGCCGCGAGGCGCTGCTCGCCAACCAGGGCCTCTTCGGGCGCCTCCGCGAGGCCGTGCGACTCGCGGCGAGCGGAACCCCCGCGCAGCCCTCCACGAACCGGAGCTCCGCCGCCGCCGAGGCGTGACGGTCAGCGCGACACGCCGAGCGCGAGCACCGCCGCGACGGCCAGCACCGCGGGCGCGCCCCACCACCACGCGCGGAGGGGCGCGCTTCCCGTTGCCCGTGCACCGCACGCCGCGAGGAGCGCGAACGAGGCCACGAGCCACGCGTGGGCGCGCTCGACCCACTGACCGCGCGCCGCATCGATCACCCACGCCGTGCGCCGCACGTCGACCTCCCAGGTTCGCCGTGTGAGCACCGCCCACGCGATGCCCGCGAGCGCGAACGCGAGCGCCCCGATGGCCGCGCGCGACGAGGGCCTCCGCGCGTTCCACACAGAGAGCGTGAGCGAGGCGAGGGAACCCACGAACATCGCGCCGACGCCGCTCATCGCAGGAGCGCTCCCGTCGCACCGAGCGCGAGGCACGCTGCGAACACGCGCGACGCCCGATCGCCGCCGCGCAGGAGGAGCGGCGCCGCGAAGATCATCCCCGCGAGGAGGACATACCCTGTCACCATGGTCTCTTCGAGCCACGGCGAGCGTTCGGCCCAGATCACCGCGGCGGGATCGGGTTCCGGGCGGCGGTGCTGCGCGAACGCGTGCACGAGGCGGAACACCATCGGCGCGAGGGCGAGCGCGGGGGCCACGAGGTTCGCGAGCGCGTCACGAGGGATCACCCGCGACCCATCGCAGCGATGCCGCGGTGCCGTCAACGACCGACGGAAACTACGCATCGCGAGGGCTGCGGCGCTAGGGTCGCGCGCATCGCCATGACGACCCTTCCGCGCCCCGAGCAGAACGATCCCGATGCCGTGGTGACGGCGCTCGAAGTGGGCGCGTCGATGTGGGCGCGCGGCGAGCACGCCGAGGCCGTGAAGTGGCTGCGCAAGGCGGTCGACGAGGCCTTCGACGCGGGCCTCGACGCGCGCGCGGTGGAACTCTCGAAGCTCGTGGCGGCCATCGCGGCGGTGCCTGCGTCGACACGTCCTGCGGCGGTGTCGCAGTCGCCCGAGGCCGTGGTGCCGATGGCAGGCGATGACTCGCAGTCGCGGCTCACGATGCCATCGGAGTTTCCTGCGCTGGTGTCGGCGACGATGCGTCCTTCGGGGGCGCCTGCGCGGAGCGCGGGGGAGCGTGAGCCGTGGCGGGTGACCACCGCGGTGCGGGTGATCGTGGTGCGCGAAGAGGGGCGTGTGGTGGTGCGGCCCTACGACGGACCGCCGACCGGCGAGGCGTGCGAGGCGGTGCTGGTGGGCGTTCCCGATGGAGAGCGGCTGCGGGCGTGGCTCGGTGACGAGCGGGCGACGTGATGCGCGCGGCGCGACGACGAGAACTGCGACCCCTGTCAGACGCGGTAGACGCCGCAGAGCGCAGGTACGATGATGGCCCCGAGGCGTGGCGCGCTGCGCCGCTCACCATGACGCTCGAAGGGCCCAGGAACCGCGACCGACGAAGGGCTGACGCGACGGTTCCGTCGCGTGTGGGGCGCTATGCGATCGTGACGCGCATCGGCGGCGGGGGCATGGCCAACGTGTACCTGGCCCGCGCCCTCGGGAGCATGCACAACGACGCGGGCTTCGAACGCCTCGCGGCGGTGAAGGTGCTCCATCCGCACCTGGCCGAAGACCAGGGCTTCACCGACATGTTCCTCCACGAGGCGCGTGTCGCGGCGAACATCCATCACCCGAACGTGGTGACCATCCTCGACCTCGGGCTCGAAGACGGCCTGCTCTACAACGTGATGGACTACGTCGAGGGCGACACCCTCGCGGCCGTGCAGGCGACGGCCATCTCGCTGGGGCGCGGCGTTCCCCTGCCCATCGTGCTGCGCGTGGCCGTCGAGGTGCTGTCGGGCCTCCACGCGGCGCACGAGCTCCGTGATGACCGCGGTGAGCTGCTCAACGTCGTGCACCGCGACGTGACCCCGCAGAACATCCTCCTCGGCATCGACGGCACCGCGCGGCTCACGGACTTTGGCGTCGCCCGTGCGCGCGGACGCCTCGTCGCCACCTCCGTCGGGATGCTCAAGGGCAAGCTCTCGTACATGCCCCCGGAGCAGCTCGAAGCCGCCGAGCTCGACCGCCGCGCCGACGTCTTCGCGATGGGGGTGACCCTCTGGGAGACCCTCGCGCTGCGGCGTCTCTTTCCCGGTCGCACGACCTACGAGCAGGCGCGGCTCAACGCCCGTCCGCCGTACCGTCCGCTGCGCGATTTCTACCGCGCGCTCCCGCCGGCCCTCGACGACATCTGCCGCCGCGCGCTCGCCCACGATGCGCGCGACCGCTTTCCCAACGCGGCAGCCTTCGCCGACGCGATCGAGTCGCAGTTCGGTCCGCACCTCGCCACCTCGCGCGAGGTGGGATCGCTCATCGCCGCGGTGGCCCGTGAGAAGCTCGAACGCGAACACGAGGCCCTGCGCGCCACGGCCCGACGCACGTTCACGCCTGCGCCCCCGCCGCGCGCCTCGCGCGAGCCGCTCGACTACCTCCATGCGACGCTCGACACGGCCGAAGTGTCGATCTACGAGCCCATTCCGCTCGTGCCGCAGCGCCGACGCGCGCCGCATGAGGCCCACGACGCCGCAGCCGACCACGACGCGTTCTTTCCGAAGTTCGTGCCGCGCGAAGACCTCCACGACGAGTCGGTCACCCGTGAGCTTCCGCTCGATCGCTACGAGGTGCCCTCGCCCGTGCGCCCGTCGTCGCCGTCGTCGCCTTCGAGCGCGCTCTCGACCATCGACGTGATCGACGACGACGATGTCGAGCCCGACGCGGTTCCCGACCCTGTGCAGTGGCGTCCGCTTCAGGCCCCGCCGCAGACCGCGCCCTCGCGTCGCGCCTGGGGAACGCTCGAAGTGATCGCCGCCCTCGCGGCCCTCGCCATCGCGGCCTTCGCGCTGGGCTTCGCGCTCCGCTGAACGGCAGCGCGCGCAGGGCGCTTCCGTCCAAACGCGTGTGCCACCACAATCGCGCGCCATGAAGCGCACGCTCCCGCTCCTCGCCGACCTGCAACGCGCCACGCGCGGCTCCGACGCCGGGCGTCTCCAGCTCGAACGGGCGCGCGCCCGACTGGGCGGCCCCGCGGCGGCAGCGGCGTACGGTGGGCGACTTGTAGAAGTGCCCGGCGCCGCGGGCCTTCCGGTGATCGGCGTGGTGCTTCACCAGACCGAGGTCGACGTCGACGTGTGGCTCGGCGACACGCTCGTACGACGGGTCAAGCGCGAACACGTCATCGCCATCGACACCGCGACGCGCGAGGTCTCCGACGAGATGATCCGCGCCTCCTCGGATGCGCGGCGCTTCTGCGCGATGGAGCGCGACACCCGCGTGCGCTACGACGCGGGCGGCGGCGCCATCGCCGAGGGGTTGCTGTTCGAGAAGTGCCGCTTCGGCGCGCTGGTCGCGCGCGATGACGGCGGGGTGATGGCCGTGGGCTTCCGTCGCTTGTGGCCCGTGGGCACCGCGGACTGAGCGTCAGAGCCCGCGCGTCAGCACGAAGATCACCACCCCGAGCACGGCCGCCACGACGGCGCCCGACACCCAGCGGTTGTTGAACACGCTCGCCCGCGGAGACGGCACCAGCGAGGGGAAGCGCGCGACGTTCATGGGCCGTCCCGACACCGTGGGCGGAGCGATCTCCGTCGGAGCCTGCGGCGCCTGGAGCGAGGGCGTCGCGGGCTTGCGCACGTCGGTGCGAACGCGGTCCACGGGACGCGACGGGTTCGTGAGCGGCAGGTGCGGGTTCAGCGAGTTCTTGGCGTCGCCGGGCTCGCGTCGTCGCGCGTTCACCAGGTCGAACTCGATGGTCGAGTCGGCGTAGCCCTGTCCGAGGCCGCGCGTGAGCGTCGACGAGGGCGATCCTGCGGGCGTCGAGGGCACGGGCGTGTGCGGCACCGGCGCGGCCTGCATCGAGGTCTGCGCGGAAGGCGCGTGCGGACGCGGCGTGACCGCGGGGAGGTCGAGGGCCGTGGGCTCGATCATCCCGTTGGGCGCGGCCGACGGCGGACGCGGCGGAGCGAGCAGCGAACGCGCACTCGCGGGCTTGCGCGGGCGAGGGAGCTCGACCTCGAGCTCCGAGGTTGCGGGCGGCGGCGCGATGGGCGCGCGCGGCTGCGGCGTGGCCTGACGGGCGAGGGCGACCATCTCGGCGCCCGTGACCGTGCTCCGAAGGCGCGGCGGAGGGCTGTTGCGGGCCCCCGACGAGCCCTGACCGAGCAGCGTCGACGAGCGCGCACGGCGCACGGGATGGCTCGCGGCGCGCGTGGGCGTGTGGCGCGTGAGGGCCGGGAGGTGTTCGTCGTGGCGGGCCACGGGGCGCGGCAGGCCCATCTCATCGTGCGGCGACGAGCGGCGCGCAGGCAGGTCGGCGCCGAAGCCATCGGGCATCTCCTGCAGGGCGAGGAGCGCCGCGGCCACCTCGGGGTCGTCGTCGTCGTGTCGCGTGTCGTTCGCGGGCGGAATCGACGGGATCTTCTCGGGCGGACGCGAATCGAACGCGCGCATCGCCGAGGCCGAGATGGGGCTGTCGGGGCGGCGCAGTCCGAAGGCCGTGCTGCGCGGCGAGCGGGCGTTGCGGGTGCCCGTGTCTTCCTGGGGCTTCGGCGCCTTGCGCACGGCGTCGCGCTCGCGCTGGATCTTCTCCGAGGCGACCGCGGACATGAACGCGCCCACCTGACGATGCGACGCGAGGATCGAGCGGAACTCGGCCTCCAGCGCATCGGCGAAGGCGGCCGCGGTGGGGTAGCGGTCGTTGGGGTCGTGGGCGAGGGCCTTGCGCACGATCGCGTCGAGGCTCTCGGGCACCGTGGGGAGAATCTCGCGGAGGCGACGGTAGGGCGCGCGCGCGTTCCGCACGGCCTGCTCGTAGCTCTCGCGGCCGGGGAAGAGGCGGCGCAGCGCGACGGCCTCCCAGAGCGTGACGCCCATCGCGAAGACGTCGGCGCGTCGGTCGACGGGGCGCCCCTCGAACTGCTCCGGGGCCATGAAGGGCGCCTTGCCCTTGAGCATGCCCGTGCGGGTCGAGGCGATGCGCTGCTCGGCGCGCGCGATGCCGAAATCGGTCAGCCGCGCGGCGCCGTCGACGCCCACGAGGATGTTCTGCGGGCTCACGTCGCGGTGCACGACCTTGAGGTCGACGCCGTCGGGGGTCTTGAGCTCGTGCGCCGCATCGAGGCCGGCGAGCGCGTCGAGGATGATGCGCAGCACGACGCCGAGGGGGATCGCGCGACCGAGCTTCGCGGCCGTGCCCTCGACCGCCGCGAGCGTGTCGCCCTCGACGTAGTCCATCACCATGTAGAGGTGGTCGGCGTCGGACCCGAGGTCGACGATCGACACCACGTTGGGGTGACGGATGTTCGCGGCGACGCGCGCCTCGTCGAGGAACATCTCGACGAACTGCTCATCAGCACCGAGGAACTGGTGCATGAGCTTGATCGCGACCAGCCGTTGAAAGCCGCCCGTGCTGACCGTCCGCGCGAGGTAGACCGTCGCCATGCCGCCCTGTCCGAGCCGCATGAGGAAGTCGAACTTGCCGACGCGCTGCAGCTCCCGAGGGAACAGGGTCGGCACGGCCGACGAGGGGGCTGAATCCGCGCTCATCCGAGTTCTCCTTGCATCTCCACGCGCACGGCCACCTTGCGCCGCGACTGCGCGGCGGATGCTCCCGGGATGCGACTGCGTGAGGTACCCATAGGCTGGTCTCTGCCTCTTCCTTACGGCGGACCCCGACAGTTCCCTGAGCGCGCCCCGAACGATTGCGGCGCCT